>CAZJRB010000060.1:0-43118 GCA_964547995.1 uncultured Planctomycetaceae bacterium
CCACAGAGGGCGTTCCCTACAAAAAGTCACAGCCTCACCGGTCGCGGCTTTATAGGAGGACCGGTTGCGGCTTTATAGGGTTCGCCGAATCGCCGTCTCGACAAACTCCACCACGCGGCGCCGGGCACCGTCGTTCCAATCGAAACCGTATTCCAGGCCGCGGCGGAGAAAATGGAGAACCAGCTCGACCGGCCGGCTGCCGAGAATCCGCTCGGCGGCCAGGGCGTAGATCAGCAGTTGCATCTCGTACGGGGCGGCCACCGCCGCGAGCGTCTCCTCGCTGACGCGGTTTGTCTTGTAATCGACCAGGTGCCAACGGCCGTCGTTGTCACGGTAGATGCAGTCGATGAAGCCTTGCAGGTAGCGCCCGCCGGGGTCATTGCTACCCGGCGGCCATGCGAGCAGAAACTCCAGTTCGGGATAGACCTCGCCGGCGGCGGCGATATCGCCCGCCCGGGGCGAAGCGAGAAACCGCCCGATCATCTCGATCGGCTCGGATAGCTCTTCCGTTACGTCAGGCAGGAGGATCGCTGCCTGGCGGCGGACCGATTCGGTGACGTCGCCGGCGTCGCGGAAATCGACCTCCGCCAGCACCGCATGGACCAGGTCGCCGAGCTTCTGCGGGGGAATGCCGGCCGGTTTGGGCTCGTCTTCGTGCGGGTCGCTTGGCGCCGCGGCATCGACCGCGTGGAACTCGCCGGTCAGCCGCGAGAAGGAATACTGCCGCCGGGCCGCGGCATCGCGCGGGATCGGAGCGAGGTGCGGCGGGATGCGTCCCTCGCCGTTGCCGGCCATCTTTCGGGCCTTTTCGATGAGCTTCGGCAAATTTTCACGACGCGGCCCGCGTGTCGTCTTTGACCCCAACGGCGGTTCGGACGTCGTGACCTTGATCACGGGGACGTGTTTTGGATCGACGCCGGAGGAATCTCGCAGCGCTCCCGAGATCAGATCGAACCGCCGACCGAGCAGTTCCATCCACGGGCTCGTCGGTTTCTCGAAATCCTTGACGCCGGACGAGAGAATCAGATGGTCGGCCGCGCGGGTGGTAGCAACGTAAAACAGACAGACCAGCTCGGCCAAATCCTCGTCATCTTCGGCCAGCCGGTACAGATCGAGGCCGCTGGGGACGTCGCGGAGGTGGACCATGGGTCCCAACTCCGGTGTGAACGCAACCGAATCGGTCGGCCTCTGCCGCTGCCGACTCACGTCGGGTACGACCACGACCGGGAACTCCAGGCCCTTCGATTGGTGGATCGTCATCAAGCGTACCGCGCCGATCGATTCGGGATGCGTCGCGGCCAGGGCCTCCTTCGGCTGCTGGGCGACGAACTCCGAAAGCTGCGTGATGAAATCGGCCAGGGTGAAGATGCCCGACCGGTCGAAACTCCGCGCCTGTTCGATGAGCTTGTGCAGGTTGGCCAGCTTCCGCTCGCCGAGAAACTCGGCCAGCAGCGTCGCGTCGTAGCCGGTGCGGGCCAGGGCCTCGTTAATCAGTGCGGCGACCGGCAGCCGATCTTTGATCGACCGAAGCCCGTGCAGGGTCCGCGCGGCAAACGCCACGCGGACGCGCTGATCGCCTTCGATCTCCGGCGGCGGGTCGTCTTGCACCAGTCCGGCGCTCAGACCGCCGGGATGTCCGGCCAGCCAGTAGAGTGTTTCGTCGAGCAGGCTGAAAAAGGGGCTTCGCAACACGCCGGCAAGGCTCACCGCGTCGAGCGGGCTGTCGAGGGCCCGCAGCAGGTTGAGCAGGTCGAAGACCTCCTGCTGCGAGTAGAATGCATGGCCGCCGACGAGGTAATAGTCGATGCCGTATCGCCGCAGGGCGTCTTCGTAGAGGTCGACGTCGGGGAGCGAGCGAAACAGCATGGCGACGTCGCCGGGGCGGACTTCGCGGGTGGCCTCGTCGTCCCAGACGATCTTCTCGGGCGCGTCGAGCATCGCTCGCAATCGGCGGGCGATCCAATCGGCCTCGAGCCGCCGCAATCGCCGGGTCTCGCCTTCCTCTTGCAGACCGGCGTTTTCCGGGGCCGCATCGCCCCCCTCCGGTTCCTGCGCCCAAAGGAACTCGACCGCCGGTGTGGGACCGACCTGCGCGTGGTCGGGCCGCAACGCCTCGTAATCCGGTCCTATCTCGTCCCGGAACAGGGCATTGACAAAATCGAGGATGGCCGGCTGGCTACGGAAGTTCAGCGACAGCGGCAACCGGCCCCGCTCGGGTATCCCGTCGCGAAGCTCGCGGAACACATGTGGCTGCGCGCCGCGGAAGCGGTAGATCGACTGCTTGTAGTCGCCGACGAAAAAGAGCCGGCCGCCGGTGATCTCGTAGTCGCACAGGGCCTTGACCAGCTCGACCTGCAAGGGATCCGTGTCTTGGAACTCGTCGACCAGCAGCAACCGGGTCTGCGCGGCGAGGCGTTTTCGCAGCTTCTCGCCGTCGGGCCCGGCGAGCAGGTCTCGGGCGCGGATCAACAGGTCCTCGAAATCGAGAGCGGTTTCCTCCTGTTTCTTTTCTTCATAAGCGTCGGCGACGTGGGCGGTCAGGTTCAGCAGTCGCAAGGCGGTTTCGGCGGCCGGGCGCGCCGCGGCGGCGTCGAAATCCCTTTCCTCCTTCCGCTTCTTGATCAAGTTGCGAAAGGTCTCTGCCGTGTCGCGGAACTGCTCGTAGATTTCCGCGCTTGGCCACGCTTTCGCCAGCCCGCTGCCTTGCACTTTGGCGTTGTCGTAGATGAACCCCAAGTCGGCCACCGGATCGGTGCTTTCGGACAGCCCGGGAAGGTGTTCGGCCAGGAACCGGCACCGGCCGAGCATGGTTGGATTGGTCGGCGGGTGCTCGCGACAGATTTGCAGCAGGGTTTGAGCAGGCTGCGACTTGGCGATCTGCCTCGCCACCCGCGGCGCCGTGTCGCGGCGACAGTAGTCTTCCCAAATGGCGGCCAGGCCCTCGGGCGTTTCGCCCCGCCACCGCTCCCAGTCGATTTCCTGCCGCCGGGCGAGCAGCTTCCGGATCATCGCGCACAGCCGGTCGAGGCCGAACTTCACAATCAGGTCGATCATGTCTTCATCCCGTTCGGCCAGCCGGCCGCGGAGTTGTTCATCGAGCAACTCGTAAAGCAGGGTGTCGGCTTGCGTCTGATCGAGTACGCGAAATCGCGGATCGAGCCTTGCCTCGACCGCATGGGCCCGCAACAGCGAACCGCAGAAGGAATGGATCGTGCTGATCCGGGCGGAGTCCAGCCCGCGGATCAATTCGAGCCAAGGGCCGACCTGTTCTTCGGGACATTCGCGCAACCGGCCGGCACAGGCGGCGCGGATCCGGTCGCGCATTTCCCGGGCGGCGCGGTCGGTGAACGTGATCGCGATCAACTGGTTCAAGCGAGCCGGGTTTTCGGAGTCCGGCTCGAGTTCGGCCAGAAACCGCTCGGTCAGGACGAACGTCTTCCCGCATCCGGCCCCCGCCGAGAGCGCCACCGAGACATCCCCGGCCGTCACGGCCCGGCGCTGCTGGTCGGTGAGGTTCGTCAGTCGTTCCGGTGCGGGGCTTGCCATACTTTCTCCAGGGACCGCACGTGGTTGATGCGGCAAACGGTCTTGAAGGGGCAGAAGCCGGTACAGTCCTCATTCCGGCTGAACACCGGAAACTCCCCCCGGCGCATCCCTTCGGCCAGGGCAAAGACGACCTCACCCAGGATACCGCGGATCTCTTCCCACTTGGGCAGCGGCTCGACGCGGTTGCCCTCAACCTTGTACATCTTCAATGCCCGACTCTTTCCGAAGCCTTTGTCGCTTACACGCCAGTAGCCCGCCTGCCACGGCACGGGATTGCGGCCGTGCAGCAACAATTCCGCGGCAGCGATGGCGTAGATCGGCAGTTGCAGGGTCGTGCCGAGGCGGACGGAGTCGAGCGTAACCTCCGCCTTTCCACCCGTCTTGTAGTCGAGAATATTGAATACCGGCGTCCCTGCCGCGTTTCCCGAGTCGATCCGGTCGATGCGTCCGGAGAGGCGGATCGTCCGCCCGTCGGCCGGGAATTCCAGCGGCGTGGCGGTCGAAGGCGGCCCATCGCGGCGTGCGGGCCGGCCGAACGAAACCTCGAAAAATTCCGGCACCTGCGACGTGCCGTCCCTCTTCCACAAGTCGTCGTACTTCTCGCACTGCCGGCGATATTCACCCAGCCACTGTGTCAGCATCCGGCGGTCCACTTCGTGGAGCGCGGCCGAAACCGGATTCGACGGCGCCTTCTCGAACCGTTGCCGAATGACCTCGTTCAACAGGCGATCGAACTCCTCCGGGGGGAGTTCCAGGGGCGAAGCCGGGCGCTTGAGCGCCTCGTTCACCCGGCGATGAAACACCGCCAGCACCTCGTGGGCGGCCTGACCGCGCTTGAGGTAGTCGATCGCCAGCCCCAGGTCGTCCGGCGGCTTGAGCTTCAGCACCTTGTCGAGAAAGAAACGGTACGGACAAGTCGCGTACGATTCCAGCTCGGTGGCACTGAAGGTCCGGCCGAAGTTGTACTTCGCGGCGACGCCTTTCACGGCCGCGCCCGAAAGCACACCCTCGGCCGCGCTGAACAGCACGCGGTCCCGGCGAAGGTGAACTTGACCTAATCCGGCAAGCACGTTCTCGGCCGGATTGCCCGTAGGACGGGTCTCCAGACCCGTCTGGATATCTTCAGTGACGGGTCTGGAGACCCGTCCTACGTCGTTTTCCTCCGTTGAAAAGAGCATCCGCTGGCGATAGCCGTCCGGCCCGGTCTCCTCTTCTTCGGCAGGGCGACTCTGCTCGTGTTCTTGCGGCGGCCCGTCCTCCCGATAATACCTCAGCAACCCGGCCAGGAGCGATTCCCGTCCCCCAAGGGCTGTGGCGACGGCCTTGACCCGAAAATCCCGTTCCGAGAGGGGTTCTCCCGCTGGAACGGGGCTGAGATCCGTAAGCTCCGTCCGCTCGATCCGCCCGCACGCCTGCTCCACTTCCTTGAGATAGGGGCTTGGCGGAAGGGGCTGGGCCTTTTCGTCCAGCGCCGCGTAGCTCAAAAGGAGCCGCTTGCCGGCCCTCGTTATCGTCTCGTAGAACAGCAGCATTTCCTCACGGTTTCGCTCCGTCCGGGCAACGAGCGGCAGCCCCTCTTCGATCAGCCGCAGGTAGTCCGCCTCGCTGTAGAGCCGGTCCTCGCGGTCGGGTGGTGGAAAGGCCTTTTCCGAAAGCCCCGCCACGAACAAGTAAGGGATTTGCAGCGCACGGACGCTGGCGGCCGAAAGGACCCGGACCTGCCCCTGCTCGTCGTCTCCCGACGAAACCCGCTCGCTGCGGAGAATATCGAGCAGGGCCGTCAGGGCGTCGCGGCGATCCAGCTCGGCCGGCCGCTCGTCGAGCCATTCGGACAAGGTATCGCCGGCCGACAACGCGCCGGTCAACCGCGACCAGGCAAGCCGGTCCGGAATCCGCACGGCCGAGCCGGCAGGCGGATCCGCTTCGATCGCCGCGAGCAGGCCCGTCTCCCCGGCCAGCCGGGTCCATGCCTTGCCCCAGTCGGCAAGCGTGGCCTTTTTCGGAAGCGCGTCGAGCACGGTTTCCAGGCGTTTCAGCACCGAGAGGGTTTTCCGGCACGCGGCGACTTTCGCCGAGGCGTCTTGCTGCGCCTCGAGTTCATCAACGAAGTCGTCCTGCGCCGCAACGCCGGTGATCGAGTCGCCATCGGCCCTTTCGAGCTGTTCGAGGAGCTGCCGGCGCCCCCGCGGGACCTGGAGGTAACGGATTGCCCCTTCCACGGCGACCACGGCCCCTTCTTCCTGCCACTCGGGCCAGCCGGGTCGAAAATAGTTGCTCCCCAGCACCGCCAAGAGTCTGCCGAACGGCCAATCCTCGAGATCCAATTGCAACAGCGCCGCCAATGCGCGGAGGGCCAGCGAGCGGTCCAACGACTCGCCCGTCTCTACGGCAACGGGGATTCCCAAGGCCCCAAACACCTCCCCGATCAGCGACCCGGCTTCCTGCGGCGAACGGAACACGACGGCGATTTCGCCCGGCTTTACCCCGTCCTCGCTCAGTAGCCGCTTGATCCGCTCGCCGATCAGCTCGATTTCGCCGAGCTGGCGTGCTGCCGCGAGGATCTCGATCCCTTTTGTGTCGTCGGCCGGGCGGGCATGGCGCGGGTTGCCGAACAGCGCCCGCTCGAGATGGGCCATTGCAGGCCAGTTGGGCGTCTCGTCGCGGCCTGTTTCCTCGACTCGAAGCTGCTTGTGCCGCCGCTTGAGTTCATCGAGCGTCTTCAGGGGCTTTGCGAACAAGTCCGTTCGACGCGGCTCGCCTTCCAACGGGAGGGTGATCAGCAGCTCGTCCACCCGCCCGGCGAGCATTTCGAGAATTTCATGTTGCGTGCGGGTGAAGTCGGTGAAGCCGTCGGCCACAACCAGCCGCAGGCGCCCGAAGGCGCCGGAGGGCAACCCCGGCAGGACGCCCTTTTGCAGCCAATCGCGGGCCGACCAGAACCGCCCCTCCGCATCGTAGAGGTGATGCTCCCGAAGCCGCTGCTGGTAGATCTCGTAGATCTCCGCCAGTTCGACGTCCCTGGCATCGAGCCCCCTGGCTTCACACGCGCCGCGGAACTGCTCCGGCCAGATCTCCAGTCGTTTCAACTCGCTCAGGAACTCGCAAACCAGGTCGACCAGACCGCCCGTTCCGGCAATAGGGCCAAAATGGTTCAGGCGCCCCGCTTCGCGTTGCCGATCGATCAAGTGACGGACGAGTTGCCGCTTCATCAACCGCGTCAACGGGCGAATGGCGACCGGCGCGACCGCCAGCACCGCGTCGGCGAATTTCTCGAACGTCATCACGCCGGGGCTGAAACAGCCGTCCGTTTGGCCCGAAAGCAGCCGCGGCCGCACTTCGGCCGCCGCGCGCCAGGTGGGCGCCAGCCAGACCGCCGCGCCGGGTGGATTCTCGGCGGCGACCCGCCGATACCGCACCAACAAACGCTCGGTCTTCCCGCTGTGGGGTGGACCGGCAATGAGGGTCAATTGTGCCGGCATGGGCAGACTTCCAAGTCTTGCACGGAATCCGTTTCAACGGTCACATTCTGCCCGGTTTGGCGGCAAAGTCAAGAAGTAACTCTTCGGAGGGGATTCACTCTGTAGGGAACGCCCTCTGTGGCGTTCCGAGGGCGATGGTAACCAACGTTGCCCACCCGATACACGGAACGGCACAGAGGCCGTTCCCTACAGTTTCCCGGGGAAAACCCCGTTTTCCGGTCTGGGAAGATGTTTACAGCAGAGGCCTTGGAAGGCCGTCGTACAATGGATATTATCCGGGGCCGCACGAACCCACCCGATAGCAGTATAAATATTGTCGACAAAGTGTTTGACAAGGGAATCGGGATTCTGCTAGAATCATAAATGCAGGTCGGGGGAGTTTTCGCAACCCCCCATCAGCTCGTCCGGACAGAAAGAGGCGGCAACTTCGGTTGCGCGCGATATTTTGTTTGCCTCATATGTACAGGAGCGAATGTTGCGGCGGCGTTCGTCGCACGGTTTTTTTATTCTTTCTTCGAAGGAGGTGTTCTTATGAACACTAGATCGCGGAAGCGAGGGTTTACCCTCGTCGAATTGCTGGTGGTGATCGCCATCATCGGCATTTTGATCGCGTTGCTGCTGCCGGCCATTCAAGCAGCACGCGAAGCAGCTCGCCGAGCGAACTGCTTGAACAACCTGAAGCAGATCGGGCTGGGCTTCCAGAACATGGACAGCGCGAAAAACCGGTTCCCGCCCGGTATCCATGTGAGCCGGAATGCCACCGGGGCTATCGACGGATTGGCAGGGGCTGTCGGGGCCGCGGCCCCGCAGCAGCAAGGCGTCGGGTGGGCGTGGTCAGTCGACATTCTCCCGTTCATGGAGCTTAAGCCGCTCTACGATACGCTGGACTTGCAGATGCAATGGCCGCGACAGGCTGCTACCGGACCGCAAAATGCCATGAAGGAATCGGTCAAGGAGTTCTCTTGCCCGAGCTTCAGTGGCGAGCGGTACACGTCGGTGGCCGAAACCGAGTACATCAGCAACTACAAGGCGTTGGGCGCTACCCACATGGAAAGCCTGTCGCAGGCTACCATAACCCCAGTGGCAATGACTACGCCAGGTTCGTACACGAACCCCACGTATCATCCTGACGGCGGCATCTATCCCGGGTCGTCGCACGGGACCGATGGTTTCTCCAAGGACGGGACCGCCCACACGGCGATCCTGGTCGAGAGCTGTGAGCAATACTATGCCCGGTGGACGGTCGGTTCGGAAATGCTACTCGTCGGACTTCCAACTGGAGCTGCTGCGGGTGGCAAGGCGGTCACCTTTGTGAACGGCGGCGTCGGCGGCATTCCGTATGCGTACCCTACGAACTTCACCGCGGGTAAGTTCTGGGACAGTAGCACGTGTACCACCAACTATACCTACCTGATGTGGGATTACGAGGATACCGTCAACTACTGCAATTATATTGACTGCCCCGATTTTGCTGACGCTACAGTTTGTCCTGCTCCTGTTGGCAAACCGGCCACCGTCTCAAACATCGTATATGGGCCGAGCAGCATGCACAGCGGGGTGATCAACCATGGGATGGCCGACGGGAGCGTGCAGAGTATCAGTGAGGACATGGATGTGGCGACCTATATGTTCCTCCTCACGCGCGTCAATGGCGACCCCAACGGACCACTGAAGCCGTAATTTTCCCGGATTGGGAAGTGTCAACAAGAGCTTGACCGTCAACTGCTGCTCTCCCGAGCGGGGAGCAGCAGTTTTTTTCATCCACTATAAAGCCGCGACCGCCGGTCGCGGCTTTATAAGAATAAAGGAGGGGGCACCTGCCCCCGGCCCACAACAAAACGAACCAAGTCCGGGGGCGGGTGCCCCCTCCTTTGTGTCCTCGTTCAATCCAAGTTACCCCCGTAGTTGCAAGCAATCATCGTAGGACGGGCTTCCAAGCCCGTCCACTGCAGCACAAAACAGCCTTTCGTTGTCTGTTTCTTGATTTCACCAATGGTGAAATCGCAGGCCGGACTCCTGGGAGCGTTTCGAACCGAACGGGACGGGCTTGGAAGCCCGTCCTACCGGCCATTTTCTGCAACGTTTGGGTTACTTCTGTTCCCGGGCCACTTCCATGGCAATGAGCTTGGCCAAATTGACCCTGAGCATTTTCATGGTGATGGGCATGGGCAGGACGATGCGGTGGGCGCCGGTTTCAGCCTTCTCTTCCCACTCGTGCTGCTTTTCATCCAAGAGCAGCATGGCCGGTATGAAGTCGATGTCCGGGTCGTTGCCGAGCTGGTTGAACGCCTCCAGTGCGGGTTCGCCGATCTCCTGGGCGTTGAAGATGACGCAGTCGACGACATAGGGATCTTGACGGAAGCGTTCGATGGCCCTGGCCGGATCGCCCGTCAACAGAACGCGGTAGCCGGCCCGCTTGAACCCCTCGCGGAAGACGTCCTGCAAGGCGGTGTTCGACTCGACCACCATGATCTTGTGATGCGGTTTGGCGGACTCGGGTTTGGCCTCGGGGGGCGGTTCCTCTTCCGTTGCTTCCGTCGCTTCGGTTTCTACCGGTTCGGCCTGCTCGGGCATCTCGGCCAGCTTCTCGGCCAGGTTTCCGAGGTCCTGAAGCATCTCGGCCGGCGTCTGGTAACGATGCGTCGGATCGAGCGACATTGCCCTGTTGACGACCGTAACGACCGGTGCGGGAAGGGACGGATCGAGCTTATTGAGTGGGACGACTTCGAGGAAACGTTGCTTGCTGAGCCGCTGCAACCGGTCGCGGGTCTCGCTCAACGGGGGCTGCGCGGTGAGCATGTGGTAGAACATGCAGCCGAGAAAGTAGAGGTCGCTCCGGGTGTCGTCTTTTCGGACACCGGTTGCCCGCTCCAGTGCCGCGTAGTCGACGGCGCGGGCATTGACCGCTTCCGCCACATCCATATTGCGGAGGAAGCCTTCGTCCAGCGCGGCCAGACCGAAATCGACCAGCTTTGCCTGTCTCCGGCTCGATACGAGCACATTGCTCATTTTCAGATCGCGATGGGTTAGACCGTTTTCGAAGGCATAGCCCAATCCATTGGTAACGTCGATCATCAACTGCGTGGCGTCCTCGGGATTGAATTTTCCCCGGATCTTGACGAGATCGCGGAGGTTTTGCCCCTCGATGAAATCCATCGCCAGGAAGTGCATGGTTCCTTCTGAGAAGACTTCATGGATGGGAACGATGTTGGGATGCCGCAAAGCCAGTCCGAGGCGACCCTCGCGGACGAATTGCTCGTACTGGGCCGGGGTGTCGCTGTAACGGTTGCGAAGGACCTTGACCGCCGTAATCTGTCCCGTTGCCCGGTGCACTGCCCGAAACACGCGGGCGAAGGTACCCGTCCCGACGAGGTAGAGGATCTTGTAATCCCCGTAGAAATACCCCGACCGTTCCCCCCGCATCAGGCGTTCAATCTGATAATTGGTCAGAAACTCGCGGCGGACCATCGTTTGCAGCAAATCGTCGATCGGGACGTTATGCTGGGCGAAACTCGCCCAGATCTCCCGCACTTGCCGCTCATTGAGCAAGCCAAGATCGCGAGCCCGGTGCAAAACCTTTTCAGTAGACGGACGAGCCATGCCAGTTCCGGAGAATTATCAGATATCCGATCCGAAAGACGCTTCGCAGAGAAAGGCGAAAGTCATTCCTTAGCCATTTATCCTATTGGCAACGCCTTGGAACCGCAAGACACACACCAGGGTAGACGCGTATAGTACCAAAGAGTGGTATCGGGCGGTGAATCGCCGTCTTGGCGCTACGACAATTCCTCCAGGTTCCGCCGGTATTCGTCCCGTTCACGTCGAGTGGCCTCGAGGTCAAACGCCAGGTATTTCATGTCCAGCCGCAGTTGGCTCAGGGCATCCTGAACCAACGAGAGTATCCGCCGGCGGCGCTTGGTGCTCTCGACGACTTGCGCTGCGATAGGGTCGATCTTCAGGCGGTGCTCGGCCGGCAGTTCGCGGACGGCGGTCACCAGATCGCTGATTTCCTGGGGGATTTCGTCGCTGTCGGATTTGATAATGCGGGCTTGCTTGCTCATGGGGGCCTCCCGTTGTTGTAGCCACCAGGCCAAAAAGCATTCGGCGTGCCGTTGTCTCGTTGGGGATCGGACGATTGCGTAAGTTGTTTTGCCGCAAGCACTTGTGTAATTCGAACCGTTTTCCTTCCCCGACCCTCGTGTGACAAAACGCGACGTTTGACCTGGAAGCTTTTCGCAAATCCTGATACAAGCACACGTTACGTCGAAGTTGCCCGTTGGCTCGAAGTGTTGCGTTTCTGCCACGTCGCGTGGCAGCGGGAAATGTCGCCATGCCGCGATTTGTATCATGGACGATCGTCGTGACGGCGATTCTGCTCGCCAATTCCGTTTGCGCGGGGGTCCGGGGTCAAAATGCCTGGTATGAGGGGTTCGAGGGCCCTAATGTTTCCTGGTGCTACGCAGGGGGAAACGTTCGACACCAGACCGAACGGCACAAGCGTGTCCAAGAGCAAGCCCACACGGGCGACGGTTGCGAACATCTGAGATTGTCGGGCGAAAACGGCACCTTCGTTCACTTCAGCCACAAGGTCGGTCGGGCGTTGGTGATCGACGAGTTGTTGCCGACGGTCTGGGTCAAGTCGGACCGGCCGGGCATACAATTCCTGGCCCAGATCCTATTGCCGCGGACCGTCACCCCGCAAACCGGCCGGCCGGCCCTCGTTCTGGTGCGAGGTTCCACCTACACCGACGTCGGCCGCTGGCAGCAGCTTCGTATCGAGGACGTGCCACGGCTGCTGGCCCGGCAAGTCCGGGTCTTGCGCACTCAGTCGGGACCCAACGTGGACGGGCGCGAGGCATTTCTCGGCGCCGTCTTTCTGAACGTCTACGGCGGCCCCGGCACGACAAACGTCTGGATCGACGATCTCGACATCGCCGGATTCGTCGGCGCTTCGTCCGTCCAATCATCGACGACACCGCCGGGGACCGTCGGCAAGGGCTCCGCCGGCGATGCAGGTTCGAAGCGTATTTCACGCGGTTCGGCCGGCCGCCGTACGGCGGCCGGAGTACAACCTCCCGCCGCCAGGCTGGTCGGGTCGGTGCTGATTGCCGAGGATCGCCCTTTCTTTCCCCGCATCATCCAATACCGGGGCGAGCCCTTGGCCTTCCTGCAACAGGTCGGGTTCAATACCGTTTGGCTGCCGGAACCTCCTTCGCCCGAGATTCTGGCGGAAACGAAGCGGTTGCACCTGCGATTGGTTTGCCCTCCTCCGCACGCGGTCCGCTTGGATTTGCCCGACGAACCGGTCGCCGCCTTGGCGCCGGTCGGACCGGAATACGATCACGTGTTGGCATGGGATTTGGGCAGCGGACTTGGGAGCGAGCAACTCGAACGCACCCGGCTTTGGGCCGAGCAAGTTCGCACAGCCGATCAGCATCGAGGACGGCCACTGATCTGTGGGGCCGGCGCCGATCTGCGAACATACAGCCGCCACGTCGATCTCTTGTTGATCGACCGCCGGCCTCTGGGGACCAGCCTGGAATTGGCCGACTGGGGCAAGTGGATTCGCCTTCAGCCGCGGCTCGCCCGGCCCGGAACACCGGTTTGGACCACGATCCAGACCCAGCCGGCCGCCGCCCTGCGCGAGCAGTTGATTGCCTCTCGGCCCGATACGCCGCCCCCGGTCTCGGTGTCCAGCGAGCAGATTCGCCTGTTGGCCTACACGGCAATCGGCTCGGGAAGCCGGGGGTTGTTGTTCACGTCACAATCTCCGCTGAATGCCGAAGATCCGGAAACCCGTCACAGGGCAATGGTCCTCGAGTTACTCAATCTCGAAATGGAGCTGATCGAACCGTGGGCGGCCGCCGGGAGTTTCGTCACAACGGCCGACGGGAGCAAGCGGGAAGTGACGGGTGCGGTCTTGCGGACCGATCGTGCCCGCTTGCTCTTGCCCGTCTGGTCGACCGCCGGGGCCCAATGCGTACCCGGCCAATCGGCAGCCAACAACCTCTCGCTGGTCGTGCCGGGAACACCCGAGGCGTGCAATGTGTACGAACTGACGCCCGGCGAGTTGCGGCCGTTGCGACACAAGCGGGTGATGGGCGGGGTGCGGGTGACGTTGGAAGAGTTTGGCCTGACCGCCCAGGTGTTATTTGCCCAGGACCCGCTGGTCGTCGGCAGCCTCGCGCGGCGTTCGGCAGCCATCGGCCCCCGGGCCGCAGAATTGCAACGCCATCTGGCCGTGAGAAAACTGCACCTCGTACGCCAGGTCGTCGATCGGATCCCCGGCCGATCCGCGGATGCCCAGGTCGTGCAATGGCTGTCCGCAGCGGTCAAGAGCATCCAAGCGGCCGATCGGTCCCTCTCGGTAAAGGACTATCCAACTACGTATGTACACGCGCGGCGCGCAATGCGCCCGTTGCGGCTGTTGCAGCGGGCCCAGTGGAAAGCAATGCTGGCCGGGCTGCCCTCGCCGGTGACCATTCCCGCCAACGTCAGCTTTGCCACCTTGCCATGGCATGCCCGATGGTCCGATCGGATCAACGCCTCCCGACTGGGGCCCAACCGGCTCGTCGGCGGCGACTTCGAAAACCTGCAAGCAACGCTTCGGGCCGGTTGGTATCACGGCCGGCACGAGATACCGGGTATTCAGACGGCCGCCGACCTGGTGCCCGACGCCGCCCATGCCGGGTTTTCCGGACTGCGATTGACCGTCCGGCCCGACAATCCCGAAGAGTCGCCCGCCATGATCGAGACACCGCCGGTCTGGATCAGCAGTCCGGCAATCGCCGTTGAAGCGGGGCAAATGGTCTGCATCAGCGGATGGGTCAATATCCCCAAGCCCGTCACCGGCAGCATCGACGGCCTGATGATCATCGATTCGCTCGCGGGCGAAGCGCTGGCCGAACGAATCAGCCGAACCAACGGCTGGCAGAAGTTCACGCTCTATCGCATGGCGCCCCAATCCGGGCAGGTGCACGTCAGTTTCGTCCTTTCCGGGTTGGGCGAGGTGCGGTTGGACGACGTCGGCATCCGGGTGCTCGAGCTGGTCGAGATGACCCGCCATCCGGATCCCGCGCCCCCGCCGCGATGAACCCGCCTGCCCCGCCTTGCACGAAACACCACCCTCGGGTACCATCACAGGGTCCTCGTCGACATCCAGAACGTGGTTCTACTTAAACGGGAGGTATCTGAACATGTTGTTCGCACAGGTCGGTGACAAGGCCAAGGAAGCTACTGATGCAGCCAAAGACCTTGCCGAAAAGGCCAAAGAGGCCGCCGGCAGTCTCGGTGGCGACCTGATCAAGTGGGTCATCATCGTGGTCGTGGTCGTCGTGGTCTTGTACGTCGTGATGAAAGTTCTCAAGGGCAAGAAGAAGGTCACCGGCGGTGCCGGGCAGGGGATCGACGTGATGAAGTTGCCGGCCGAGGGCCCGCCGGCGGGATCGCCCACCCTCGAGTTCCTTAACGTGCCGGTCCGGGTATCCGCCGTGATCGTAGCCCCGTCCGGACGCGTCCGCGATCTGCCGCCGGTGAACCAGATGGGCGACATCTACGATTCGATCACGCCGGGCCTGGCCGGGGTCATCGCCAGGCACAAGCCGCTGGTCCGCCGCTGGCAGCAGCAGGTCAGCGCCAAGGGTTTCGCCCACACCGTCTTCCAGACGTGCAGGCTCCCCGGCGAGGGAGGCAAGGGCTCGCCCTGGTGCTGCGCGGCTGGAATCCTCAAAATCGAGGGCCAGCCCGTCATGGCCGCGCTCATCATGAGGACCGATGCCGCCAGCAGCCACGGCCAGCAAGTCATCGACGAGCCGGAAAAATGGCTCGCCTGCCTCCGCGTGAAGTAGCGGGAGTAGACAGTGGACCGAAGACGACTACGCCGTGACGCCTTGCAGATTTGGAACGCCGGCGTCGATGCCGTTCGCTCCGAGCGGCTTGTCGCCGAGGCTATTCGTGTCGACGGTTCCGCGATTCGTATTGGTGACGAACGTATTGAACTCGCCGCGATCGGCCGGATCGTCGTTGTCGGTGGGGGAAAGGCCGGGGCGGGTATGACCGACGCGGTCGAACATGTCCTCGGACCGGAGTTGATGGAGGCCAAGGACGTTGCCGGGTGGGTCAACGTGCCGGCCGATTGCGTTCGGGAACTCAAGCGGATCAAGCTCCACGCCGCACGCCCCGCGGGCGTCAACGAGCCGCGGCCGGAAGGCGCCGCCGGAACTTTGGAAATCATCCACCTCGTCGAATCGCTCGGGGCCGACGACCTTTGCCTGTGCCTGATCTCCGGCGGCGGATCGGCCCTGTTGCCCGCCCCCGTTGAGGCGATCTCGCTCGACGACATGTTGGCCCTCACCCGCCACCTCAGCGCGGCCGGGGCCAACATCGAACAGCTCAACACGGTCCGCAAGCAGCTCAGCCGCATCAAGGGCGGCGGGCTGATGCGGGCGTGCCGCGCCGGGCGACTCGTCTCGCTGATCATCTCCGACGTGCTCGGCGACCCGCTCGACGTGATCGCCTCCGGCCCGACCGTCGAAGATTCCTCAACGCCCGAAGGGGCCTTGGCCGTGCTCGAACAGTTCGACGCCCGGGCAGCCGGCATTTCGGACGCGGTGTTCGACTACTTGAAAAGCAAGCAAGATACAACCCCACAACCGCCGAGTTGCAAGGTCACCAACCTGATCATCGGAAACAACGCCACGGCGGTCGACGCCGCCGGCCGCGAAGCCGAGCGGCTGGGTTACTCGCCGAGGACGGAGAGTGCAACCGAATGCGAAGGGGCCACTGAAGACATCGGACGCGATCTGGCCGACCAGGCAATCAAGATGCGCGACGGGCCGGGGCCCGATTGCCTCATCACCGGCGGCGAACCGGTCGTCACCCTGGCCGACGAATCGATCCGCGGGCTTGGCGGACGCTCTCAGCAGTTGGTTTTGGCGGCACTCCAGCGGCTTTCGGGCGACGCCCGGGGGATTGCCCTGCTTTCCGGCGGCACCGACGGCGAAGACGGCCCGACCGACGCCGCCGGGGCTCTGCTCGATGCCGGCGTGGTCGACGCCGCCCAAGAAAGGGCCCTCGATCCGGCCGACTACCTGGCGAGAAACGACGCCTACCATTTCTTCGAGCCGCTCGACGCACTGATTATGACCGGCCCGACCAACACGAACGTCTGCGACCTGCGCGTCGTCGTCGTCGATCGAGAGTAGAATCGCGACCGTTGGTCGCGCATGAACATAAAACCGCGACTATTGGTCGCGCATGAACATAAAGCCGCGACCGTCGATCGCGCATGAACATAAAGCCGCGACCGTTGGTCGCGCCGAACGTTGAAAAAAACTCCCCGAGAGCAAGAAGCGTTTCCCGAGAGTATCGATCATCGGCAAGTCCGGCGCGACCAACGGTCGCGGCTTTATACCCTCAATGATCCCGAACCAAGCAGCCGAACCATGAGAACTTCGAACCTGTTGGTCATCACCCGCAAGGGCACGGCCGTCTCCATTCCGCGGGAGTTACTCGATGAGATTTCGGCCGAGCGCGACACGGTGATGTGTGTTCTGACCGACGGTTCGCTGCGGCGGATCGGCCCCTACAAGTCGAACGACGCCGCCACGGAAGTTTTTAACGCCATCGTCGAGGCGCTCGCCGGCGACCGATCGCTTATCGACGTCTCGCACATTCCGTTGAAAGAGATCAACGACCTGCCGCAAACGGAATAAGATAGTGAATTCGAGTTACGATGCGATTGTCATTGGGGCGGGCCCCGGCGGTGCGACGGCGGCCTATGAAATGGCGAAGCGGGGGCTCTCGGTGGCCTTGTTGGAGAAGCGGGCGCTGCCCCGATACAAGGCCTGCGCCGGGGGTGTCCCGCCCCACGTCGAGCAGATTCTCGACTTCTCGATTGAGCCCGTCATTGAGTACAGAATCACGAAAATCCTGGTAACGGTGAGGCTTCAATCACCGTTCATAACAGAATCGCCGCGGCCTTTGATCTACATGGTGATGAGGGACCGGTTCGACAACCACCTGGTCGACGTTGCCCGCCGGGCGGGCGCCGTGGTGTTTGCGGGCTCGCCCGTGCGCGAAATCGCTGACGGCAAAGGCGAGTGTGTGGTGAAGACAACCGACACGGAGTATCGGGGCCGCTACGTCATCGGAAGCGACGGCGCCGCCAGCCTCACGCGGAAGCTGATCGCCGCACCCAGGTTTCACTACTTTGGGGTTGCGATAGCGAGGGAAATCGATGCGACGCCCGAGACCACCCGAAACTGGCACGATACCGTCGCCCTGGATTTCGGCCATATATTCAGCGGCTACGGCTGGGTGTTTCCCAAGAAGAAAGGTTTCTCGGTCGGAACCGGCGGGCCGAGAACCGTGGCCCGCCACATGGCGCCCTACTGCGACCGGGTAGTCGCTCACTACAAATTGCGTACGACGGCCTTCCAAGGCCGTCGATCCGCCGCTTTCGACGGCCTTGGAAGGCCGTCGTACAACCGAAAACAATCCGCCGCCGGATTTCGTGACACGCGCACGGTGGCACACGGCCTGCCCGTGCGGATGCTTAACGAACCGATCGTATTCGGGCGGACGCTCCTGGTCGGCGACGCCGCCGGGCTGATCGAGCCGCTCTCGGGCGAGGGAATCTACTACGCCATCCGAAGCGGACAGATCGCGGCTGAAACCGTTGCCGAGGCAATGCGACTGGGCGAAAGCCACCTCATCACGTATCAGCGGCGGATCGACGCCGAAATCCAACCCGAGATGCAAATCGCCAAGACGATGCGTGTGATGCTGAACCTGGGCCCGTCCTTTTGGGTACCACGGTTAATGAAGCCCGGCAGTGCATTTTGGCAGAACTTCCGCCAGGTCTTCACGGGCGAAAAGAAGTATCAGGATCTCGCAAAAAGATTCGGCCCGATCGGAGCCGCCTTCTACCGGATCGTGCAGCCGAAATAGGGGACGGTGCGGATGCCGCATCGTATAAAGTTGCACGGGGGGCACCCGCGCGTCTTCGGTCTTCAATCGTCCTTCGTCACCTCCACAAGTTCGGTAGCGGCGTGGTTGTCGCGGTAGCCGCCTTTGTCCCTGAACACGTAGACCATAAACGCCGTGGTTCCTTCGGGCAGGGGCTTCTGAGAGACCAGCTCCTTCTCGCCCATGTTGCATTGAATGAACTGCCACTTGCGATCCTTCCACGGGCCCTTGGACGTTGTAAGGTAAATCCAGGCCTCCGTAATCTTGTCTCTGCCCGTGTACGGCGTATGCACTATGCGACTGTCGGGCTTGATGGTCGGCCGCCCCAGTTTCGGCAGGGGTGTACCGTCTTTGACGATGCTGTCGGCGAATTGCCAGATTTCCGGTGCATCATTCCATCCGCTGCCGTGTGCATGGATCATCCACGGACGCATGCACAAGGTGCTCGGCCCGCCGGCGGTGCGGGCTGATTTCCCAAAGATATTGATTTGAAAGACGGGGTCGGCCACGGAAGTCACCCAGAGCATCGGCATCTTCGCGTGCGGCAAATGGGCCGACGGGTCCCACTTCGTGCGGTAGTCCTTGAACTGTTCCGGGGTCATGTTCTTCGGCGGAAACCACTGCGCAAGCCCCGGGTTGTCGCTTTCGTGGATGAACCCGCCGCCGTAGACGGGAATCACAAAAGCGAACCGCGGGTCGACGCCGGCCACCGTGCTGACGACCGTCCCGCCCCAGGAAATGCCCGTCAGGCCGATCTTTTCCTTGTTGATCTCCGGGAACGAACGCAGCAGCGAATTGGCGCGCACGACGTCGGCCACGGCGTGATAGAACCACTGCTGCTGGTCGGGCAGTGCCCTGTCGCCGAACCAATCGATGCGTGCCGGCCCGGCGTTGTCGTGTCCCTGCCCGGTCGGAAAGTTGCCTTCCACGTGATGGGATTTCCCGCCCGGCAAATGGCCTTCCAAATCCATGGCGATGGCCGCATAGCCCTTGTTGTTCCAGAACTTCACCCACTCGGGATAGGCAGTGCCGCCACCGCCATGGGCGCAAACCACGGCGGGCCAACCGCCTTCGGGCGGCTCGCCCTTCGGGGTCGCATAGTAGGCAAACACCCAGGTCGGCTTGCCTTTGTAGGGCGCGCCCTCATAGAAGAACGCCCGCATCCCCTTGGCAGGCCGCTCCTCGGTCGCGTGGACCTTCGGGGTCTTCGACAGCGCCGCCACATCCCACGGCACAACCCGCTTCACCGGCCCAGGCTCTGCCGACACAACCGCCCCGGCGCCAAGCAAGATCACCGCCAACGCGCCGCCGACAGACACAAATCGCACTTCGTTGTTTGGAGACATGGTATTACCCTCCCAGTGTAGTAGTCCAGCGGGTTATCGCCCGTCGCCGGAATCCCCGTACAGGTGCCACCCGGCGAACGCGCTTCCGGTGGGACGTATTCTTCATGCATCTACTCTACCCGCTACCACACTGCTGGACAAGCCAGCAGTGGGACCTGTGCGGAGAGGAGTCCCAAACGAAGGAAAAATTGCCCCAGTTGTCCAGCAGCCGTTGACGATATACTGAATACATGTATACTTCAATAATGCAGGCTATGCAGGACTGCTGTGGTTGACAGGGCCAGCCATACTGGCTAAGTTACCACTCATCTTGCAGCGAATACCATAAAATTAGGTTGCAGCGAGCCCCCTTCAGGAGCGGATGTTCGGGCGGACTGTGGCAGCCAGGGTATCTGTCGGACAGCTTACTATGGCAAAGCGCTTTCACGAAATTCGCGATGCTGTTCACGTTTTTGCCCGTCTCGACTCCGACGAACGACGGGTTCTTGATTCCCGCCCCTTTCAACGGCTTCGACACATCCACCAGTTAGGGCTAACGCACTTGGTCTATCCCGGTGCTACGCACCGTCGATTCGAGCATTCACTCGGCGTGATGGAGCTTGCCGAGCGCGCGTTCCGAATCATTACGGCCGAGGAGAACTTGGATAGCCGCGTGAGAGAGGTTGTTCCGGCTGGCGACGACCTGGTCTATTGGCGCAGAGTCCTTCGGATGGCAGCGTTGTGTCACGACATTGGGCACTTACCTTTTTCCCATTCTGCGGAGAAGGAGTTGCTTCCAGAGGGAAAGACCCACGAGAGCCTAACCGTTGATATAATCAAGAGCGAGGAAATGGAAGAGATTTGGGGAAGCCTTACCATTCCTCTTCGTTCAGAGCAGATCGCCAAACTCGCGGTTGGGCAGAAGGAGCTTAAGGACCAACCCTTTAACCAATGGGAGAGAATCCTCTCCGAGATCATCGTTGGCGACAGTTTCGGAGTGGATCGGATGGATTATCTCCTTCGCGACTCGCTGCACGCAGGAGTGGTATACGGCAAATTCGATCAGTACCGTCTCATTGATACTCTGCGGATTCTGCCCGAGACAGATGAGGCTGGGGAGGAGTCCGTTCTGGGAGTGGAATCCGGCGGGCTTGAATCCGCCGAGGGGCTTCTTCTTGCACGATATTTCATGTATTCTCAGGTGTATTACCACCCGGTAAGGCGTGCCTATGATCTTCACTTGCAGGATTTCCTGATTGCCTGGCTCGGTGGACAAGTTCCTACCGACCTCAATGCTTTCCTTGCACTGACCGACAACGAGGTTCTTGTTGAGCTAAGCAAGGCTGCAAATGATCCCTCGCACCCCGGTCACGAGCCCGCACGGCGGATAGCGAGCCGGGAACACTTCCGGGTCCTGTACGAGCGGAACCCCAACGACGCTGACAAAAATCCTGATGCAGGTACGGCAGTTTTCAAAGCTGCCTGTGACAAGTTCGGAAACGATGATTTTCGGCATGAGCGCTACACGCAGAAGAGTAGCGGGACTGTCTTTCCAGTGAAGGAGCGAGACGGGAGAATCGTCTCTTCTCTTGCCGTGTCAGAAGTGCTGAAAAATCTGCCGCTCGTCAATATCGACTACGTGTTTGTGTCACCCGAAATCCGCGGGGAAGCCGGGAAATGGCTCGAAGAGCAACGAGAACAAATCATTGCACAATTAGAGGAGGATGAGCAATGAAAAGACTACAGAAAGCGTCAGTCCTACTATCTCTTATCGAAGAGATGAGAGATCGAGAAAGCTGGTGCGGCGAAACGAATATCCAGAAGGCGACCTACTTCGTTCAGGAACTAACCAAAGTCCCGCTTGGTTTTGAGTTCGTTCTCTACAGATACGGTCCGTATTCGTTTGAGTTGACGGACGAACTCACAGCTTTGCGGGCAGACTCCATCTTGGAACTTGAAGTCCGCGATCCGAGATACGGCCCGTGTTTCGTTCCAGGGAAGCTGCGCGACCTCGTAATTGGTCGTTTCCAAAAGACTATCGGCCGCTTTCGAGAGAGAATTGACTTTGTGGCGGAGAAACTTGGAAATAAGAAAGTTGCTCAATTGGAGTGCCTTGCGACGGCACTCTACGTGCGGCTTGAAAAAGGATGCCCAAAAGACACGAACAAACAGGCAAAGAGAATTGTCGCTCTCAAGCCACATATCTCGGAACCAAGTGCTGCTAGGGCAGTAAAGGAAGTAGAAAGCATGTTCATTGAAGCCGAGCAACTTACTGAAAACTGACGGACGTCTTTCTTTCCCCGGCCGCGTGTGCTACAATACAGACCAACACCGCTTCCGCCGAAGCGGTGCCACACGGTCTACACCGCCAACGCTGCGAAAAGCTCATCCTCGGCACCCGGGCGCGGGTCATCTTGTAGGTATGCAAGACGTTGTTGGCCCATCATCACGCAGGGCCGTTATTCTTGCCGTTTGCGGTAACGGCGCATTCGAGACGGCCAGCGCCTTTTGAGACATTGTTTTGCCACTGAAGCGCGCGGAGATTGCTGTCGGCGTCAGTTCCGCCGTGATCCTCTGAAGTGATGTGATCTACCTCCCAGCCATACTGTGAGTCTCTGTTGCCGTAGGCTGACCAGTTAATCCACGCGCCGCACTCATCCTTTCTCCACTCATTTGGGTCGTTATTCGCCACGACCGTTGCCTTGTTCCAGGCGGCTGATTTCTGTTCATGAGTCCATGACATATCTGCTCTCCTTTCGTTCTCCAACGGCCCAACTTATTCTTCTACCCAAAATCCCCATTTGCCGGAGATCGGCCGGGGACAATGGTAGTGAGGATAGCCCGATTTGGTGGTGTCGTCAAGCGTTCGAGCCCCGGTTTGCGCGAGACTCTTGGCCGGCGGGGGCTGGGGATTTCGAGGGGGTGGAGCGGGCCGGGATGTAGTAAGAAACCGAAGGTTCCGCCGGGCAAGCCGGCGGGATTTCGAGGGAGTGGAGCAAGCCGGCAAAGTCAATTGGCGACCGCCCAGATCCAGCCCTGTCTCGACGCGATGTAGAGGGCGCCGTTGGCTACCGCCGGCGTGGAGTGTAGCGGGGCGCCGAGACTGATCCGGTGTAGCAGTTTCTCCTCCTTGCCGGTTGCGAAGACATACAAACCCTTCGGGGTCGGCATGTAGATCTTGCCGTCGGCCACGAAGGTCGAGGCCAAGACGGCCCGGTTTTTCGTGTCGTGTACCCAGTAGCATTGTCCCGTTTCGGCATCGACGCAGTGGAGGCGTCCGGCCACGTCGGCGACGTAGAGCAGCCCGTCGGCAATCGACACCGTGGAACAGGTCCAGTCGAGGCCCTGGTAGGTCCAGATTTTTCCGGCGCCGGTGATGTCGCCCGTCTTGGTGGCGTCGATACACTGCAGCGCGCCGCGTCCGCGTCCCATGGCCGTATCGCGGCCGATCGCCGCGTAGACCCGATTCTTATAGAAGACGGGCGTGCCGATGATCTCGCCCATGCCCTTGAACTTGCCGTCGTTGTTGTTGAGCGTGCCACCCCAACGGGAGTCGCCGAGATAATAATGCACGATCATGGGCACGTCGCCGAAGACCTTGTATTCGGGCGGATTGCAGTCGCAGGACCAAACGGTTTTCAATTTCACCGGTTCCCGGGGCACCGCCGCGAGCGGTGCGAAGGCGTAGCACCGTCCGTCGCCGCCGCCGTAGAAGATCAGCCGCCGATCGCCAACCGTGCCGGCGCCGATCGACGACCACTGCCCCTTGAGCAGGTTCTTGGCGATGGGCATCTCGTCGGTGGCGACCAGCCGCCCTGTTTTCTTGTCGAACACGACCACGTTCGGGGCGTCCGGCGACGTGACGCGATAGACCTCCGGGTCCTCGATAATGATGCGCCCTTTTTTGGATCCGGGCCTGTTCCCGTAAAGGAACATTTTGTGCCGCCTTTCCCCCAACGGGTCGATGCCGTTGGAGGTGGGCGCGTAGAGCAGGTCGCCGTCGACAAGGCACGACCCGCAAAAGACGTCGGCCGGCTCCGTCTTGAACTCCTTCCGGATGTCGAACGTCCACAACACCCGCGGTTTGCGGCGGTCGGGGCCGTCGGGCTCGCCGTTGACGTCCAGACACATGGCCACGGAATCTTGATTGACGATGTACAGCCGATCCCCGTCGACCACGGGCGTCGAACAGATTCCGAAATTATGCCCTTTGGAACCGCCCTTCCACAGCCAAAGCAGCTTGCCGGTCTGCTCGTCCATGCAGGCGATGACCCCAACGTCTTCGTTGCCGCAAAGGAAGACCTTGCCGCCGGCCACTACCGGGCTGGAGTACGTGCTCTGGCAGACCTTGCGGGCCCACCTCACATTCGTCGCGGTTTCGACATCGATGGTGCCGGCTTGCGAGTCTTTCTTCCCCGGCACAAACGATTCGGGCAATCCCTTTTCGCCGGCCGCCATATTTTTGCTGTCGGTTCCCCCCCATTGCGGCCAATCGGCGGCGCCGGCCGGCCGACAGAGGAGCAAGACGGCAAGAATGCCCCAGTGCCGGCACCGGACGATCTGTGGCAAGTTTGATGCTACGATGAGTCCTGCTCCGGGTCCGAGTATTTTCGGGTATTCCGGCATTTGGGTGGCTGATGGCGGTTTCACTTACTGGAAGGGTGCGTTTTCAGAACAAAGGAGTAGTTGCCGTGGAGCGGAATCGAGGCGTTTTCCGGGGAATCCGGGGGCTCCCGTCTCCATTTGGGGGGATTCTGGCCCCGTGGGCCCTGGCATCACCCACCGAAAACCCGGAAGAGCCGTATTTTCATTAGGTTTCGTTCTCGCAGCCGCTATCTTATATCTGTTTATGCGAAGCCGCAAGCGGCGGAGGGACACTCTGCTTCACGCCATCTCGGCGAGTTTTCGGCCGGTGCTGCTGAGCGGGTAGTTTTTCAGCTCGGCCCGGCGGAGCCATTTTGTCTTGGCGCCGTTCGCGCCGGCGGCGACGAACCGGGCTTCGTAGCAATCGAGCGTGATGCGGAATCGCGTGACGCCGTGTTTGATCGTTTTCAGCCGCTTGCCGAGTTCGATTTCGACGCCGGTCAGCGCCAGCACATGGTCGATCAGCTCGCGTCGCTGTTCGGCCGGTTTCGAGGCATTCAGCGGAAACCGCGGGAAGTCCCAAAGCCCGGCCCAGCGCCCGCCGTCGGGGCATTGCAGAAGCAACACCCGGCCGTGCCGCCGCACAATCACGGCGGCATGGTGGACCTTCTCGAACGCAGGCTTCTTCTTCGGCGCCGGGATCTCCGCTTGCAGGTTCTGCAAGTTGGCTTCGCACAGCGGGGCGGCGGGACAGTCAGCGCAGCGCGGTTTACGGGCGAGGCATATCTCGCCCCCGAGTTCCATCAAGGCCTGGTTAAACGACCCGACCTCGCGCCGCGGCAGGACGGCCTCGGCCATCTCCCAAAGCAGATTTTGCCCCGCCGTCGAGGCCGGATCACCGCCGCAACCCAGCAGGCGGCTGAACAACCGGGTGGTGTTTGTTTCCAGGATCGGCAGCCGGTCGTCGAACGCGATGGAGAGAACGGCCCCGGCCGTGTAGCGCCCGATGCCGGGCAGGCCGCGCACCGTCTCGACGTCGCGCGGGAAGACGCCGTCGTGCTCCCGCACAATAATGCGGGCGGCCCGGTGCAACTGTCTTGCCCGGCGGTAGTACCCGAGCCCTTCCCAAAGCCGCAAGACGTCCCGCTCCTCGGCCGCGGCGAGCGAATCGATGGTAGGAAAGGCCTGCACGAAGCGGTCGAAATACGCCTTGACCGTTGCGACCTGCGTCTGCTGGAGCATGATTTCGCTGACCCAGACCGGATACGGCTCGCGCCGGCCGCGCCAGGGGAGGTCGCGGGCATTCCTCTTGTACCAGGTCCGCACGCGCCGCCGGAAACGTCGTCGCCAGCCGGCGTCGGGCAACTCGAAGGGGGCGTCACTCACGGCAGCTTGATGTCCTTCAGCTCGTACTCGAACTCCGTAGCCACGATCACGCCGGCCGTCTTGTAGACGAACTTGTAGTCCCCGATCGGCTTTTCGAGGAAGAAGAGATAGGCAACGCCGACTTCGTTGGGCGCCTGGCGGGTGGTTTCGAGCGTTTCGTATTCGACTTTTTCGCCCTTCTCGTCCTTGGAATCGACCAAGTAGGCCTCGTTGTTGAAGATCCAGTTTCGGTGCGACGCCAGGGCCTTGCCGGCCGAGTCGAATTGCACGCGGATGCGGACCTCCTGAAGCTGGTTGTTCTTGCGGACCTCTTCCAGAATGACGGTGACGCCGGCGATCCGCTTCTTGACGTTCTTCGCGCCGAGGTCGTCGAACGTGAACGTTTCTATCTTGCCCGGAACCGTGGCGGTAAACTTGCCGGTCAGCTTGGCAATCTTCTCCACGTTGCGGGGCGGCAGTTGCCACGGCAGGATCAGGTTGGTGGCGGCAGAGTCCTTGCCGCCGGGGACCTCGATCTCGCCTTCGTTGTCGGCGACTGCCACCGGCTTGCCGTCCTCGTCGGTCGCATGGAGTTCGCCCAGTTTCTGTTTCAGGGTGATCGGCGCCAATCGCGGTTCCCAGGCGACTTCCAGTTGGAACATCAGCGCCTTCTGCCCGGGATCGCGGAGATCGCGGCTGGCCATGATTTTTTGCGGTTCGAGGCGGAAAGGCCCGGCATAGGCAACGCCCTCGGAGCGCGGCCGCCGGGTCTCGCCGCGCGCGACCAGAAACACGGCTTTCTCTTCCTCGACCGGATGGGGATAGACCGTCAGCTCCGCCTGATCGAGCACCCGGTCCAGGGCCTGCCAGAACGGGGTCTTCTCGAACTCGACGTCCAACTTCGGGTCGATCACCTCGTGGCCGAATCGCTTGCGGATGTCGGTAATCTTGTTGCCGGTCTGCTGCTCGATCGAGGCGAGGATTTGCGAGAGCGGCACGGCCTTGCCCTTCAGGGTGACAGTCGACGCCCGGACCGAGAACTCCGCGGCGGTTTGTTGCAGTTTGTGGCGGATCCGGCCGAGCCGCTGCTTGACTTCGATGGGCGTGCGGGGGGTTGGCCGCGGGAGCAGGTCGAGCACTTTGGGGCCCAGTCCGATCAGCTTCGCCTCGGCCGCGTCGCGCTCGGCCAGTTGCTTGGAGTTGAGCTGGCGGACCAGGCCGCGGACTTGACGTTCGAGAGAAAGGCCGGCACCGGCGTCGGTCTGGCCGATGAACATGGCCCCGACTGTTAGCAAGGCGCCAAACATGGGAAACCTCCTTACGTGACGGGCGTCGCGAGTCCATTATAGGTGATTTTGCACGCGGCATCCAGGAGCAAGCCGACAACATCCCCCCCATTTTGGCCCGGGCCCTTGCAAAAATCCGCTCCAAAGCCGACACTGGAGGGAAATCAAATCCTCGGGAGGCCGCCATGAGCCGTTTGACTGAACCGAAAACGCTGGACGGATCCAATTGGGACGCCATCTATCACGCCGGCACGCCGCCGTGGGAAACGGGCCATCCGGCCAGGGAGCTGGTGCGGGTGATGGAAGAAGGCCTGATCCCGCCGGGTCGGGTGCTCGAGGTGGGATGCGGCACCGGCGCCGACGCCATTTTCCTTTCCCAATGCGGCTTCGAGGTAACCGCCGTCGACTCTTCGCCCATGGCGATCGAGCGCGCGAGAATCCGGCTGGAAGAGACCGACGAGCCGGTCCGGTTCCTTTTGGCCGACGTCTTCGAGTTCATCCAGACGGAGCAGCCGTTCGATCTGGTCTACGACGCCGGCTTCTACCATTTCGTTCGCGAGTTCGAGCTGGACCGGTTTTTGGATTTGCTTTGGCGAGCGACGCGGCCGGGGTCGTACTACTTCGCCTTGATCGGCGCGACGGGCGAAGCGGCCGAGGGCGGGCCGCCCCAGGTCGCCGAGGACGATATCTACGCCGAGCCGGGGCGATTGCTCAACGTCGTGCGCTTGCGCCCGTTTGTGTTTGAGAGCCCCTACCACGAGCCGGGCTACAAGGGCTGGTCGTGCCTGATGCAACGGCCCATACCCGCCCGATGACGTACGGTGGTTCGTGCCGGACTTCACATTACTCAACGTGCAGGGAATTTGAGACAACGGAGGGATTCTGATGAAACGAATCGGACTGATGATCGCATTGTTGGGCGCAGTGCTCTGGATCGCGGGTTGCGAGAAGCCCAAGCAGGCCAAACCCGTTCCACCGGTTCAGGCCGCCCCCAAGGCCCAACCGGACAAACAACCGGATAAACAACCGGATCAGGCCTCGGCGCCTGCGGAGGGTGAGCCGGACGGCAAGAAAGTCGCCGGCGCGGTGGGTAGTGCCCTGTTTAAGGGGTTTACGGGCGGATCGTCCGACGACCGGCCCGAACCGCCGGGTGAAGCGCCGCCATATCAACCGTAGCCGAACGGACGTCAACTTCGCCACTTCAACGGAACGGTCTCGCCGTTCTTCGGGTGCTTCGGGTCGAGCGAGTGAAGCACCAGCGTGGCGCCGCGCGGTTTCAGTCGCACCTCGACCCAGCCGCGGGGTTGCGACTTGTCGAAGAGCCACGCCGTGGCGGGGAGATTCACCAGGTGGACGCCTTCGTGTTCCGCCCGTTGCCACCGGTGGCTGTGGCCGAAGAAGAATACCTTGACCTGCTTCCGCGGCACAATCACTTTGTAAAGGGCCGCGATGTCGAGCAGGCCCTGCTTGCCCAGCGACAGCGGATGGTGATGGGCAACCAGCAAGACCGGTTTGTCCGGCCGGGCGTCGAGGGCCTTGGCCAGCCAGTGGAGTTGCGGCTCGCCCAATCGGCCGGGTGTGTAGTTCGTCTTCTCGAGCGAATCGAGCAGAATGATATCGGCATGGGGCGTTTCGAGGATCGAAATGTGCCGATCGGGGACGGGCCATTTACCCTCGGGAACGGTTTTGGGGAATGCCGCGAAGAAGTTCTTGCGGTGGTCGTGGTTCCCCAGAGCGAAGTGTACGGGCACGCCCGCCTTGCAGAGCGGTTGCACTTCTTCGGCCAGCACGCCGTAGTCACCCGGCTTCCCCTCCATGCAAGCGCAGTCGCCGGCGACGATCAACCCGGCGGGGCGATTTTTCATCGCGATAATCTGTCGGGCGGCCTTGGCGAGGTTTTCGGCCGGTTTCACTCCGTTGCGGACTTGATCGCGGTTTTCCCAGACGTGCGTATCGGCAGTCAGGGCCCACCGGTCCGCATCGCCGGATGATTCGGCCGACCAGACCGACGAGGGCAGCAGCATTCCTGCCCCGGTTGCCAGCGTGCCGGCAAGGAATTGACGCCGGGAAATAGGAACGACATGAATGGGCATGACAGACCTCCTGTAGTTATGTGAACCTTGGCTTTATGGAGTTAGCCGCTTGCGGCTTCGCATCGATTGCTCAACGCGACCGCCGCGGCTTTATAGTCTTACAGGAACCCCTGGAGCACCTCCGGCGGGGCGGGACCGTACGAGTGCGGCTCCATAGTACACGTCGCACGACCCTGCGTGAGACTTCGCATCGCGCTGGAGTAGCCGAACAAACTGGCCAGCGGCGCCTCCGCGTCGATGATCGTGGTCTTGCCGCGGGTGTGCGTTCGGGTGATGACCGCGCGGCGCTGCTGGAGGTCGCTGACAATTTCCCCCAGGCTTTCTTCCGGGGTGGTAACCTCGACGCGCATAACCGGTTCGAGCAGCACGATCCCCGCCTCGCGGAGCGCGTTGTCGAAGGCGTTGCCGGCGGCGATCCGGAACGCCAGCTCGTTCGACTCGGTTTCATGGACTTTTCCGCCGATGACGGTGACTTTCACGTGCATCAACGGGAAGCCGAGCATCCCGCCGCCTTCGGCCTTGGCGGTGAGGGTTTCGGTCACCACGGCCATGAGTTCGTCGGGCAAGAGGTCGATCCCACCGACGGTGACCGTCACCGGTTTTTCACCTGTTTCAAACGGTTCGAGCCGGATTGCCACCTCGGCTGAAATGGTTTGCCCTGCCATGGCGCGATGGCACCCCCCGGTCACCTCGACGGCGCCGGCGACCGTCTCGCGATAGCTGACGCGCGGGTTGTGGACCTTCACGTCGAGTTTGTAATCCCGCAGCAGCCAGCGCTTAATTACTTGGAGGTGCAGTTCACCCATACCGCAGATGAGCGTCTGGCCGGTCTGTTCGTCTTGCTTGGCCAGGAAGGTGGGATCCTGTCGCTTCAATATATCGAGCACGTCGGCCAGCTTCTTCCGCTCGAGCGTTGTTTCGGGCTCGATGGCCATGGAGATAACCGTTTCCGGGAAGGTGATCGATTCGAGCAGGATGGGGTTCTTGGCGTCGCAGAGCGTATCGCCGGTGACCGAATGCCGCAGACCGATCACGCCGACGATGTCGCCGGCTTGTACCTGATCGGTCCGCTTGCGCTCGTCGCATTGGATCCGCCAGAGTTGCGGGACGTTTTCCTTCTTGTCCTTGCCGGGGTTGTAGACGCGGCTGTTGGCCTTTAGTTTGCCGGAGTAGACGCGAACGTAGTGCAAATCGCCGTGCCGGTCGGCCTGGATCTTGAACAGCAGCCCGCAGAAAGGTTCCTCGGGATCGGGCTTTCGCCTGGTTGTGCCTTCCTTCTTCTGCTTCGGATCAATCCCTTCGACCGGTGGCATGTCCAGAGGGCTGGGCAGATACGCGCCGACGGCGTCCAGGAGCGGTTGGACGCCGATCCCGTCCAAGGCCGAACCGGTCAGCACCGGCACAATCTTGTTCTGTTCATATTGCAGGACGGCGCTGCGGAGCACCTTGTGGATCAGTTCGCCCGGGACCGGCTCTTCGGCCAACAGCAACTCGGTCAGATCATCGTCCAACATCGAGAGATGGTCGAGCATCTCTGCCCGGTAGGTTTCGGCCTCGTCCACCAATTCCTCGGGGATATCATCGACGACGATCTCGGCGCCGCGGCTTTCGGAGGTGAAGCGGAGCCGCTTCATTTCGATCAGGTCGATCAGTCCGCAGAAGGCGTTTTTGAGGTGCGGCGGGCCGGCGCCGATCGGCAAAACGAGCGGGATCGGCGTGCAGCCCAGTCGCTCTTTGATCTCATCGAGCGTCTCGTGGAAATCGGCCCCTTCGCGGTCCATCTTGTTGATGAACGCCAGCCGCGGCACGTGGTACTTGTCGGCCTGGCGCCAAACGGTTTCGCTTTGGGCCTCGACACCTTCGCGGGCACTGAAGACGACGACCCCGCCGTCGAGCACGCGCAGGCTGCGCTCCACCTCGGCGGTAAAGTCGATATGGCCGGGTGTGTCGATCAAATTGATGCGGAAGTCCTTCCATGGAAACGTGACGCACGCGGAGAGGATGGTGATGCCGTGCTCCTGTTCCTCGGGATCGGAGTCGGTGTGCGTTGTTCCCTTGTCTACTTCGCCGACGCGATGGCTGTACCCCGAGTAGAACAACATGTGCTCGGTGACGGTGGTTTTTCCGGCGTCGATATGGGCAATGATGCCGATGTTGCGGAGTTTGGTCAGGTCCGTGGTCATAGGTGCGATGCCAAGCAGCGAGTTGACGCAGGTGTCCAAAGGAAAAAGGGAAAATTGCTCGTCGTTCTCGCCGACATGCCGTCGGCGGCTAAACGAAAACCCCTTTTACCGGCGCAAGAGAACGCCGCACCGGCAGGGGGGGACCGGCACGGCGATCTAAACAAGTTTCTACCAGGCGAAGTGCGCGAACGCCTTGTTGGCCTCGGCCATGCGATGGACGTTTTCGCGGCGTGTCATGGCGGCGCCTTCGCGGTTGTAGGCGGCGAGCAGTTCGGCGGCCAGTTTTTCGTGGGTCGGCCTGCCCTTCTTCTCCCGGACGGCCATCAGGATCCAGCGGATTGCCAGCGATTGCTGCCGCACCTTGTTCACCTGCATGGGAACCTGATAGGAGGCGCCGCCGACCCGCTTGGAGCGGACCTCGATGTCCGGCTTCACATTCTCCAGCGCCTGATTGAAAACGGCAATCGGCTCTTCGTCTTTGACCTTCTCGCCGACGATCTTCAGCGCGTCGTAGAAGACCCTCTGCGCAACGCTTTTCTTTCCGTTCCACATCATGCAGTTGATGAACTTACTTGCCACGCGGTCCCTGTGAACGGGATCCCCGACAAGCTGTTTGCGACTGGCAGTGATTCGACCCATGGTTCCGTTTCTTTGGGGTTATTCGCTCTTTTTGGCCCCGTAGCGGCTGCGGGATTGCTTGCGGTCTTCGACGCCGAGGGTATCCAAGGTTCCGCGGATGACCTGGTAACGCACACCCGGCAGGTCGCGGACGCGCCCGCCGCGGACCAGCACGATCGAGTGCTCCTGTAGGGTGTGTCCCTCGCCTGGAATGTACACGGTGACCTCTTTGCCGTTGGAGAGGCGTACACGGGTGATTTTTCGCAGGGCGGAGTTCGGCTTCTTGGGGGTCATGGTCTTGACCTGAAGGCAGACTCCCCGCTTTTGGGGGCAGCGGTCCAGTACCGGCGTTTTGCTCATCTTCCGCGACATCGTGCGCTTTTTCCGGACTAATTGGTTGATTGTGGGCATTGCTTATCTCAAATGGAACCCATAGTGCAATCACTTCGTGAACTATTTAATTTCCCAGATTTTCTCGGATTGTCAATGGCTGGCGGCTGCTTACCCGATGTGGCTCATTCTGTCGTCGGAGGGGTGTCCTCCGGATTGCCGAACAACTCTTCCAATGGGGGCATTTGTTCGGTGGGGATCTCGGCAGCGAATTCCGCGGCCCCGGTAGCCGCGCCTTCCCCTTCGGCCCAACCTTGGGCGGTTTCTTCGATGCCACCCTCCAGGAGCGGAAAATGCCGCGCGAGCACATCTTCCTTTTCGACTTTCAGGTCTTCGAGGGCTTGAGGGCGGATACGGACCTCCGAATCCTGGTAAGTCCGGAAGCCGGTTCCTGCGGGGACCAGGTGACCGAGAATGACGTTCTCTTTCAATCCGACCAGATGATCGACCTTTCCGGCCAGGGCCGCTTCCGTGAGCACCTTGGTCGTTTCCTGGAAGCTGGCGGCTGAGATGAAGCTGGAGCTTTGGACCGCCGCCTTGGTGATACCCAGCAGTTGGGCAGCGGCGGTTGCCGGTTTGGGTTTCGTTCCTTGCGCGGGTTCGCCGCCGAGCGCTTCGATCTGGGCGTTCACCTGTTCGAGCGTCTCGACCGGCACGATGGCGCCTTGCTCGAAGTCGCTATCTCCTTTCTCGGCGATTCTCATGCATTTAGCGAGCTCATCATTAACGGCGCGGAATTCGAATTTGTCCATGACGACTCCCGGCAACAGGCCGGTATCACCGATCGTTTGTACACTGACTTTCCGCAGCATCTGCGCGATGATGATTTCAATGTGTTTATCGTTGATTTGGACACGTTGGCTGCGATAGACGTTTTGGATTTCCCGGAGGAGGTATTGCTGGACGGCTTCTTCGCCGGAGATTCGGAGGATATCGTGCGGGACCAGCGGGCCGTCGACGAGCGCTTCACCCGCCCGAATGAAGGTGCCCGCGTGTACGCGGAGGTGTTTTCCATGGGAAACGAGGTGTTCGCGTTCAATGCCGCTTTCACTGCGCACGATGATCGTTCGCTTGCCGCGTCGTTTTTCCCCGAGCAGTTCGACGATTCCGTCGATTTCGGCGATAATGGCGGGTTCCTTGGGTCTTCGGGCCTCGAAGATTTCGGTTACCCGGGGCAGACCTCCGGTGATGTCTTGCGTTCCGGAGACCTCGCGCGGGGTTTTCGCAATCAGGGCGCCGGCGGTAACCTCCTCGCCCTCGCTGATTTCGATATGCGCCTTTTCGGGCAGGTAATAGAAGTCGAGGATTTTTCCGTTGGCGTCTTCGAGCACGACCTGCGGGTGGAGGTCGCCCTTGTGTTCCATGACGAGTTGACGGATATGGCCGCTGGGATCCCTTTCCTTTCGCATGGTTTTGTCTTCGATGACATCCTCGTAGCGGACTTTTCCGCCGACTTCGGCGAGAATGGGGATGTTGAAGGGGTCCCAATGGCAGAGGGTGGTTCCCGCCGCGATTTCCATGTTCTCTTCAACGACCAGGTTGGCTCCGGCAGGGACTTCGTACTTCTCCAACTCGCGACCCTTGGGGTCCAAGATGAGGATCTCGCCGTTCCGGGTAAGCACCACTTGCTGGCCCTCGTCGTTTCGAACGACTTTCATTCGGGTGAATTTCACCACACCCGCCTTCTTGGCCTTGATTTCACTTTCTTCCAACGTGCGGACGACCGTTCCACCGATATGGAACGTCCGCATCGTCAACTGGGTGCCGGGTTCCCCGATACTCTGTGCGGCGATGATTCCCACCGCCATTCCCTCTTCGACCAGCTTACCGGTGGCGAGATCCATGCCGTAGCACAACGCGCATGCACCGAGGGGCGCATCGCAGGTCATCGGGCTGCGGACCTGGATCTTCTCCAATCCCATCTCTTCGATCCGCTCGGCGATCTCGGCGGTAATCAACTCGTTTTCCTGGACGATGACTTCGTCGGTAATCGGGTTGACGATGTTGGTTCGGCTTACGCGGCCTCGAATCGAATCGGCCAGGCTGACCTCGACTTTCTCGCCGCGATAGATGACACCTTTCGTGATGCCCTGGGTCGTACCGCAGTCGTGCATCGTCACGACGACATTTTGGGCGACATCCGCGAGTTTTCGGGTAAGGTAGCCGGAATCGGCCGTTTTCAGGGCCGTGTCGGCCAGACCTTTTCGGGCACCGTGAGTGGAACTGAAGTATTCGAGCACACTGAGCCCTTCGCGGAAGTTTGCCTTGATCGGTGTTTCAATGATTCTTCCGGACGGCTTGGCCATCAGCCCTCTCATCCCGGCCAACTGCCGAATCTGCTCTACGCCGCCCCGCGCGCCGGAGTGGGCCATCAGGAAAATCGGGTTGACATAGCCTTTGGAACGGCGGTCGTTCTCCAATGCCGACATCATTTCCGAGGTGATTTGTTCCCGGGCGTGAGTCCAGACATCGAGCACCTTGTTATAACGCTCCCGCTCGGTGATGATGCCACGCTGGTAAAACTTCATGATGCGCAGCACCGATTTCTCGGCTTCCGCGATGATCTTGGTCTTGCTGGACGGCGTAATCAAGTCATCCGTGGCGAAGGACAAACCGCTGAGGGTGCTCTGTCGGAAGCCGAATTGGTTCATTGCATCCAGCAAATCGGTCGTTCTTCGGCGGCCGAGAACCGCGTGGCAATCGGAAATTACCATTGCCAGGTCTTTGGATTGGAGGGATATGTTGTAGAATGGCATCCCTTCGGGCAACATGTTGTTGAAGGCAACCCGACCGACGGTAGTCCGGATCGATCCGCCCGAATTCGTTTCATCCTCCCCCTTCACAACCCGATTTTCAGGCAACCGCACCTTGATCGAGGCGTGCGTATCGACAACGCCCAGAGAATAGGCCAGCAGCACTTCGTCAATCGACGAGAACACCATGCCGTCCCCCTTGCAATCGGCCAGGCTGCTCGTGATGTAGTAGCAGCCCATCACCACGTCCTGGGACGGGCTGATGATGGGAGCCCCGTTGGCCGGGCTGAAGATGTTGTTCGTGGACATCAGCAGGGTATGGGCCTCGACCTGGGCCTCGATCGACAGGGGCAGGTGGACCGCCATCTGGTCGCCGTCGAAGTCGGCGTTGAATCCCTTGCACACCAGGGGATGGAGCTTGATCGCGTGCCCCTCCACCAGGACCGGTTCGAACGCTTGAATCCCCATGCGGTGCAGTGTGGGGGCACGGTTCAGCAAAACCGGATGATTCTGGATTACCTCTTCGAGAATATCCCAAACCTCCTCGTCTTTGCGTTCGAGCATCTTCTTGGCGCTCTTGATCGTATCGGCGTGCCCCAGTTCCTTCAGTCGCCGAATGATGAACGGCTGGTACAGTTCCAGGGCGATTTTCTTGGGCAATCCGGTCTGGTGCAACCGCAGCGACGGACCGACGACGATGACACTGCGGGCCGAGTAATCGACCCGTTTCCCCAACAGGTTTTCGCGGAAACGCCCTTGCTTCCCCTTGATCATGTCGGTGAGCGATTTCAGCGGGCGGTTGCTCGAACCGAGCACGGGGCGCTTGCACCGGTTGTTGTCGAACAAGGCATCGACCGACTGCTGCAACATCCGCTTCTCGTTCCGGATAATAACTTCGGGCGCATTCAGGTCCACGAGCTTCTTCAGCCGGTTGTTCCGGTTGATAATACGGCGATACAAATCGTTCAAGTCGCTGGTCGCAAAGTTGCCCGAATCCAACAGCACCAGGGGACGCAGGTCGGGTGGGATAACCGGAATCACGTCCAACACCATCCACTCGGCGCGGTTGTCGCTGTCCCGGATCGACTCGACGATCTTCAGCCGGTTGGTCAAATCCTTTCTCTTCTGTTTCGAACCGGTCTCGACCAGATCCACGCGCAACTCGCTGGAGAGCGCCACCAGGTCAAGGTTCACCAGCAGCTTCCGGATGGCTTCCGCCCCCATGTCGGCCTCGAAACCGCCGTCGGGGTACTGTAACCGCGCAGCCTGGTATTCCTGCTCGGTGAGAAGCTGTTGAGGCTTCAAAGGCGTGTCGCCCGCATCAACGACGACGTAGTCCTGAAAGTAGATCACCTTCTCGAGGCTGGTCGTCTTCATGTTCAGCAGGGCTCCCAAGCGGCTGGGCATGGCCTTGAAGAACCAAATATGGACGACGGGAGCGGCCAGCTCGATGTGCCCCATCCGCTTCCGGCGGACGCGGCTGTGCGTGATCTTCACCCCGCACCGGTCGCAGATCATCCCCTTGTATTTCATCCCCCGATACTTGCCGCAAGAGCATTCCCAATCCTTCTCCGGACCGAAAATCCGCTCGCAGAACAATCCGTCCTTCTCGGGGCGGTACGTGCGGTAGTTGATCGTCTCCGGCTTCTTGACTTCGCCGAACGACCAACTGCGAATGTCGTGCGGCCGTGCCAGAGAGATCTTGACGGAGGCGTAATCGTTGATCCGATCGTAAGTGGTGTCACCAATACTCACTTCGAGTACTCCTTGGGGTTGGCCGGTCGCTTGCAAAAAAGCAAGCTGCCGGCACGGGGAGAATCAGTGGTTGGTATTATTGCCAGCGGTTGTATCCGCTACGCCTCTCTATACCCGCGCCTTCTCCAACTGCATGTTCAGTCCCAGTCCCCGGATTTCATTGGTCAACACGTCGAAGCTGGCGGGGGTACCGGCTTCGAGGGTATTTTCGCCCTTGACCATCGATTCGTAGATCTTGGTGCGCCCTTCAACGTCGTCGCTCTTGACGGTCAGCAACTCCTGTAGCGCGTAGGCAGCTCCGTATGCCTCCAAGGCCCAAACTTCCATCTCCCCGAATCGCTGTCCGCCGAAGCGGGCTTTGCCGCCGAGGGGTTGCTGGGTGATCAAGGAATAGGGCCCCGTGCTCCGCGCATGGACCTTGTCGTCGACAAGATGGTGGAGCTTGAGCATGTAGAGGTATCCGACGGTGCAGAGCTGTTCGAACGGTTCGCCTGTCCGGCCGTCATAGAGCCGGACTTTGCCGCTGGCGGGGAGCCCGGCCTCTTCCAGGCATTGCCGGATCGATTTTTCGTTGGCCCCGTCGAAGATCGGGGTAACCGCCTGAAAACCCAATTTCGCGGCGGCCCAACCGAGGTGCGTCTCGAGGATTTGACCGACGTTCATGCGGCTCGGTACACCCAACGGATTCAAAAGAATCTGGATGGGGGTCCCGTCGGCCAGGAAGGGCATGTCTTCCCTGGGCAGGATCTTCGAGATCACTCCCTTGTTCCCGTGCCGGCCCGCCATCTTGTCACCCACCGAGATGACCCGCTTTGCGGCAATATAGACTTTGACCATTTGCAGCACGCCGCTGCGGAGTTCGTCACCCCGTTTCATGGAGTTGAGCGTGCGTTCCTTGGCGTCTACGGCGGCCTCCACCGCGGGCCAGAGGTTTTTGTATGTCCTTTTTACTTCCGAGAGCCGGTCGGGACTACGAATGTCCAACACATCGACATTGAAGATTCGCGCCAGCTCGGCGATCGACCGGTGGTCCCGCCCTTCGATGAGCGGGTTGCTGTCCTCGTCGCTTAGCTTTCGCTTCAGTATGGCTTCGATCTGCTCGACCAATTCGCCAAAGGTCGCAGCGATTTTTTCGTTTCCCTCCGATTCGGCCTGCTTGAGCGACTCCTCGAACTCGCGCCGTTCCTCTTCGGAGAGACTCATTCGCCGCGAGAATTTCTGGGTGTTGATGACGATGCCCTCGACGCCGGAGGGAACTTCCAGCGAATCGTTTTTGACGTCTTCACCCGCCCGGCCGAAGATGGCGTGCAGAAGTTTCTCTTCGGGCGTCAATTCCGTCTTCGACTTGGGCGAGACCTTTCCGACCAGCACGTCCCCCGGCATGACGTACGTACCAATCCGGACGATCCCGCTCTCGTCCAAGTTGCGCAACTGCTTATCGCTCACGTTCGGGATGTCACGGGTGAATTCTTCGCGGCCCAGTTTCGTTTCGCGGATTTCGATGTCGAATTCCTCGATATGGATCGACGTGTAGGCGTCGTTCTCGACGAGTTCTTCACTGATGATAATCGCATCCTCGAAGTTGAATCCGTCCCAGGCCATGAACGCCGCAAGAACGTTTCGCCCCAGGGACAATTCGCCTTGATGAGTTGCCGCCCCGTCGGCAATGATCTGTCCTTTCTCGACTTTGTCCCCTATCGACACGATCGGTTTCTGGTTCTGGCAGGTTCGTTCATTGAGCCCGACAAACTTCCGCAGCTTATACACTTCGCTGCCGATTTCGATCCTTCCGGCATCAACCTTAGTAACGGTTCCCTTGCGTCGGGCATGTACGGGCATGCTCGAGTTCCGTGCCGCCGTCTTTTCCAGCCCCGTGGCCACCAGCGGCGGCTCCGTCACCAGAAGCGGCACCGCCTGACGCTGCATGTTCGATCCCATCAATGCCCGGTTCGCGTCGTCGTGCTCCAGGAACGGAATCAATCCGGCCGACACGCCCACCATTTGCGACGGGGCCACGTCGATATATCGGACGTCTCCGACGGAGATCATTTCGAAATCGCCCTGGTGCCGGGCAATAATCGTCTCGCCTTCGATCTTTCCCTTCTTGATCGGCGCGTCGGCGGGCGCCAAAAACGCCTCGTGCTCCTGGTCTGCCCGGAGCCATTCGATCTCGCCGGTCAGCCTTCCCTTCTCAACACGCTGGTACGGCGTGACCAGGAAACCATATTCGTCCACACCCGCATAAATCGCCATGCTGGAGATCAGGCCGATGTTGGTGCCTTCGGGTGTTTCGATCGGGCAGATCCGGCCGTAGTGGGAAATATGGACGTCGCGAACCTCGAATCCTGCCCGCTTCCGGTTCAGACCGCCCGGCCCCAATGCCGAAAGCCGACGCTCGTGTGTGAGCATCGACAAGGGGTTCGTCTGGTCCACCACTTGCGACAGTTCGCCCCGCCCGAAAAAGTACTCGATCGCCGCGGAGATGCTCTTCGGGTTGACGAGGCTCCGGGGCGTCATGTCCTCCACGTCCTTCAAGTTCATCCGTTCTTGGACCGTCCGCCTTAGCTTGAGAAACCCCTTGCGCAATTCATCGGACGCCAACTCGTCAATCGTTCGCAGCCGCCGGTTTCCCAAGTGGTCGATATCGTCGATCTCGGCCATCGCGTCGTTCTCGCGAAGCCGCATCAGGTACTTGATCGCGGCGATGAGATCGTCGGCACGAAGCGTCATCTCGTCCTCGGGCGTGTCGAGCCCCAGCTTCCGGTTGATGCGGAATCGGCCGACGCGCCCCAGTCGATACCGGTTCGTGTCGTAGAACTTCTCTTGGAACAGGGCATGGGCCTTCTCGAGCGCCGGCGGGTTGCCGGGACGCAATCGCTGATAAATCCGCAACAACGCCTCCTCGTGGCTGGCTGTCCCGTCCTCCGCCAAGGAATTCAGCAACAGCGGGTTCTTGGGCTCTTCCATGACTTCCACTTGTTCGACACCGGAAGTGCAGATCGTCTCGGCAAGATTCTTGGTGATTTTCTGCCCCGATTCGATGATGATTTCACCTGCCCGGTCGCTCTGAGCGGGATAAACGACGTCGCCAACCGAGATTTTCCCTTCGATTTTCGACACGCTGCGACCATCGACAATCTTCTCCGTGCTGGTGTCGAAAAACACCCGCAACAGCGCAGCGTCGTCGCTGTAGGCCCGGTCCATTGCCCTAAGCAGCATCATGATTGAGAATTTGCCGCTCTGATCGATCCGAACGGTAAGCACCTCTTTGCGGGTCATGTTCAATTCGATCCAGCTACCGCGTTCGGGGATGATCCGGCAACTGTGCAGTCGGCGCTCGCTGACCCCCTCGACATCAAGCACGAAGTCGACGCCGGGACTGCGGTGCAGTTGGCTGACCACGACTCGCTCCGCTCCGTTGATAATGAACTCGCCCCCGCCGAGCATGATCGGCATATCACCCAGGTAGACCTCTTCCTCGATCGGTTCCTCCTTGGTCAGCCGCAGCCAGACTTTGAATGGTCGCCCGTACGTCAGGCGCAATTGGCGACACTCGTCCGGCTCATAGCGGGGCTTGCCCAACTCGTAGCGGATGTATTCCAGACGCAGCGTCTTGTCGTAGCCCTCGATCGGAAAAATCTCGCGCAGCACCCCCTCCACCCCCTGGTCCTTGTGCTTGTGCGATGGCACCTCGTATTGAAGGAATTCCTCATACCTGCGCGTTTGGATATCCGTCAAATCGGGGATGGTATGGGGAACCTGGGTGGTGCCGAAGAAACGAGCCTCCTCGGGCATCAGACGTCGTTCAGCCGTGGTGGCCATAGGGGTTTACCCTCCTAAGCGAAACTGGAATACGGACAAAACCCCCTCCCGGAGAGCGGCTCGGCACGGAACCACCGCGGACGAAAGGACTACTTGATCGAAACTGTTGCACCGGCTTCTTCCAAATCCGTCTTCAACTTCTTGGCGTCCTCCTCTGCGATGCCTTCCTTGATTGCGCTGGGGCAACCTTCGACGAGGTCCTTGGCTTCTTTCAAACCCAACCCCGTATTGGCACGCACCACCTTGATCACGCCGATCTTTTTCTCGCCGAAGCTCTCAAGAACCACGTCGAATTCGGTCTTCACGTCCGGTTCGGCGCCGCCGACGTCGCCACCTGTCGGGGCAACCGCCGTGACGACACCGCCGGCCGCCGCCTTGATGCCGTGGGCCTCTTCGAGGTAGTCGCTCAACTCCTTGGCTTCCTTGAGCGTCATATCGGCGATCTTGTCGCCGAATTCCTTGGTCGTTTTGGAAAACTCGCGAACTGCATCTGTCGCCATCGGGTTCTCATCCTTTCTCGTCTTCTGGGTGTGAAGCGGCTTGTTTCACCTTTGCCGCCTCCACGACGCGGAAAAACTGTACGGGTTTATTCAGTGCCGGGAGCGTTTCCCTCCTCCTCCTCGGCCTTTTGGCCAATTTGACTCGCCAGCGCGGCCCCCGGTCCGTTCAGTTGGGCCGCCAGCCGGGCGCCCGGTCCGAGGATTTGCCCCGCCAACAAGCTGAGCTGTTCCTCCCGACCGGGCCACTTGCTTACTTCGACCACCCCTTTGGGCGTGAGCTTTTCGCCGTCCATGACACCGCCACAGGCCGTGAAGGCTTCGTACTCTTCCTCCTGGGCCAGGCGAGTTACTTCCTTAGCGAGGCTGACAACGTCTTCACCTCCCCAACAGACGGCGGCGGTGCCGTCGAGACCCTCAAACATGGGCCCCAAGGGAGTACCCGCCGTCGCGCGGGCCGCCAGGCTGTTCTTCACCACCATCAACTTGATGCCCTTGCTCGCCAACTCGCCGCGAAGACGATTGTTCGCATTCGCATCCAGCCCTACCACGTTGACCAGCAACGCGTCGTGTACTTCGCTCAGGCGACCGCGGAGATGCTCGGCAATCAGGTTCTTGATGTACTTGCTCATGGTGCCTCAGGTGATTTGAATGCGTACGCTTGGGCTCATGGTTGCGCTAATGGCGATACCCTTCAGATATTGCCCCTTGACCGCAACCGGTTTCATCCCCGCGACCAGATCGATGAAGGTCTGGATGTTTTCAACGAGTTTGTTCGCATCGAAGCTGAGCTTGCCGACGACGGCGTGTACGTTTCCTCCCGAGTCGTTGCGGAATTCCACCTTCCCGGCCTTGTACTCCCGGATGACCTTGGCCACCTCGGGCGTGACGGTGCCGGAGCGGGGGGAAGGCATCAGGCCGCGCGGGCCCAAAATTCGCCCCAGCGGGCCGACGATCCCCATCATGTCCGGGGCCGCGATACACACGTCGAATTCCATCCAGCCTTCCTTGATCCTCTCGGCAAGTTCCTGGCCGCCGACCTCGTCGGCGCCCGCCTCTTTCGCTTCGTCGATCTTGTCGCCCTTGGCGAACACGACCACCCGCAACGTTCGACCGATCCCGTGCGGCAGAACAATCGAACCGCGGATCGTCTGGTCGGCCTGCTTGGGGTCGACCCCCAACCTCATGGCAATCTCGACCGATTGGTCAAACTTGGCTCCGCCGAACTCCTTCAACAAGGCAACCGCGTCTGCCAGCGGCAGCGGCTCCTTGCCCGGCGCCTTTTCGGCCATGGCCTTCATGCGTTTCGATTGCTTTGCCATCTTGTACCTCTCGGCCTCTTATGTCTCAACAACTTCCAGGCCCATGCTTCTGGCCGTCCCTTCGATCAGGCGCCGGGCGTGTTCGAGATCCCGGGCGTTGAGGTCGGCCATCTTCATCTTCACGATCTCGTCGATCTGATCCATCGTGACCTGGCCGACCTTCTCCTTGTTGGGAACCCCGGAGCCCTTTGCGATGCTCGCGGCCTGTTTCAACAATGCCGCAGCCGGCGGACTCTTCGTGATGAAATCAAAACTGCGGTCGGCGTACACCCGAACCACCACCGGAATCGGCATACCTCCGGCGTCCCTGGTCCGTTCGTTGAACTGTTGAACGAACTGCCCCAGGTTGATCCCGAACCGTCCCAGCGCGGTTCCCACCGGCGGGGCCGGCGTCGCCTGGCCGCCGGGGACCTGAAACTTCACTTCGCCCTGCAATTGCTTTGCCATGATGTGATTATACCGCCTCGATCTGCCAGTATTCCAAAGTGACCGGCGTGCTGCGGTTAAAGATGTTGATCATCACCGTAACGCGCCCGTTCGCTTGATCAATGTGTTCCACGTCCCCTTCAAAATTCTCGAAGTTTCCGTCGACAATCTTCACTCGGTCCCCCAGCTTGAAGCCGATCTTCAGCAAGGGCGACTTCTCGGCCTTCTCCTCTTCCTTGGTGACGATTTTCACCACTTCATGGGGCGCCATCGGTGTCGGGTTCCCGGCTGCTCCCGTGAAATCGCCAATCCCCGGCGTCTCCCGCACCAGGAACCACGTGTCGTCGTTGACTTCCATGTTGACGACGATATATCCGGGATAGAGCTTTCGCTTCATGACCCGTTTCTTGCCGGCCTTCACCTCCGTAACCTTCTCGGTCGGAACGATCACGTCGCCGAAGAAACGTTCCAATCCGGCAATCTTCACCCGACGCAACAGCCCCTCGCGAATCGAATCCTCGCGGTTGCTCTGCACCTTGAGGATATACCAATCCATTTCGTCCGATTTCTCTTCCTCGGGCGGTGCTTCGGGTTCCTCCGCCGGCTCTTCAGCAACAGGCGGCGTTTCCTCGGGCCCCGCTTCCACCGGCTCTTCAGCAACGGGCGGCGTTTCCTCGGGCCCCGCTTCCACCGGCTCTTCAGCAAC
>CAZJRB010000061.1:0-42734 GCA_964547995.1 uncultured Planctomycetaceae bacterium
TCGGCAACTTCAGCGCAAGAAACGCGATTTGGCTTCGCTTGTTTGAGGATTAGTCGAAGTTGAAGATCGGGATCGCGTGACTGCAAGCAAAAAAAGGTAAAGACGGAGAGCATATTCATGAAACACTCCACACGCACGTTTTCGCTGCTCGTTCTTCTATCGGTTTTGATCACCGCGCCGGCCGCCGGGCAACAGTGGACTCGTTTTCGCGGCCCCAACGGCGACGGGCAAAGCGACGCCGGTACAATCCCCGCGACGTGGACCACCAAGGACTATGCGTGGCGGGTGAAGTTGCCGGGGATCGGCTGTTCCTCGCCCGTTGTCTCGGGTGACAAAATCTTCATCACCTGCGGCATCGAAGAAGACGCCACGCGGATCATCCGCTGCTTGAAAATTTCCGACGGCGGGCTGATCTGGAAACGGGCGTTCGAGTCGACGACTCACCCGATGCACCAAAATAACACCTATTGTGTTTCCACTCCCGCGCTCGATGCCGACCACGTCTATACGAGTTGGACGACACCGAAGGAGTACACCGTGGTGGCGATGACGCAGGAGGAGGGCCGCGAGGTCTGGCGGCGCGACCTCGGGCCGTTCGAGTCGAGCCACGGCTACGGAGCCTCGCCGATGCTCTACGACGACCTCTTAATACTACCCAACGACCAACTCGGGCCGAGCTTTGTAATCGCGTTGGATCGGGCGACCGGCAAGACCCGCTGGAAGGTTCCGCGACGCAGCGTCAAGACCGCCTATTCGACGCCTTGCATCTACCGCCCCGAGGGCGGCGCCCCCCAGTTGATTCTCACCAGCACCGCGCACGGCGTGACGAGCCTTGATCCAAAGACGGGTAAACAGAACTGGGAACTGGAAGTCTTCGACCAGGGGATCCGGATCGTCGGATCGCCCGTCGTGGCATCGGGGTTGATCTTCGCGAGTGCGGGTACCGGGGGCGGGGGAAAGCAAATGGTGGCCATCCGGCCCGGTGTGCCCGAAAAGGGCGCCAAAGCGGAAGTCGCCTACAACCTCAAGGGTTCGCTTCCTTATGTCCCCACGTCCGTTGCTCACGGGAAGTTGCTGTTCACCTGGAGCGACCAGGGCGTCGTAACGTGCCTCGATGCACCGACTGGCGAACTCCATTGGCAGCAGCGCGTGGGAGGGCAGTTTTTCGGCTCGCCCATTCGCGTGGGGGACCGCCTTTACTGTATCTCCCGCAAAGGAGAGATGGTGGTGCTCGCGGCCGACGTCAAGTACGGGCTGCTGGGCAAAATCAGCCTCGAGGAGCCGAGCGACGCCACGCCGACGGTTGTTGACGGCGTGATGTATCTGCGAACGAGATCGCACCTGATGGCACTCGGGGAAAAGTAACCCGATTCAACCTTTTTTCGCAGCGACCATTCTCCTGCACGCAGAACGGGGGAGAATCCGCCGATTTTACCACCAGAATGAGGGGCTTAACGGACGCATCTGTCTTCCAAGCAGGGGGGGAAACCCAAAAATGGGCCTGAATTTCTACTTAATCTATAGTTTTTCCAAAAAAAGTCTGTTCAGCGTCTTGACGTGTCGACACGCCCCAGAAGAAAATGAGATGAAACGGTTACCCACCTGCTGATGATACAGCACTGGAACATCACTCCCCCGATCACCAACACGTGGTCCCACATGAATCGGGTTTGAACAGGATGGTTTGCTGAGCAAATGCGTCCGTTTCAAGCTTCCACCACGACCAAGCACCCACGTTCATCGAGTTAAACCACCCTGAAGACACGGCGGACCGCAATCAAAGGAGCATGAAATGGGACTCAGCAAGACTTCTTCCGTAGAACAACTCCACGTCATCAGTCGTTTTGAGGGTCTGCGCAGGATCTTATCGTCGGAAGAGTACACCGAACACCTGGAAAAGCCGTTGGCTTACTGGGCCTTGCCGACGGACCGGCGGCTTCCGTTGGCCTTTTTGGGGCGTTCGCTCAAAGATCTCCTGGAGACGCCGTTTGCCGAGCTTTCGAAGACGCCGGGCATTGGTCATAAGAAGATGTGCTCTTTCGTGAAATTGCTGGCGCGAGCTGCGGACACCAATCCGGCGGACTTGCCCATCGAGACCGTCCAAACACCTCAAGACGGCAGTCCGGCCTGTGCGGAGGGCAACGGGAGCGGCAGCGACGATCTTTTCGATCCGGCCAATGTTTCGGAGGTGCTGTGGAACAAGTGGCGGGCGAGCATCCTCAAACACGGCCTGGGGAACGAAACCCTCGGTCGTTTCGCCCCTACGCTGAAGGACGTGACCCGAGTTGTCTGGAAGAAACCGCTGAGCGAGTATACCGAGTTGACGCTTGGCGAGGTCCGTTCCATGAAAACGCACGGAGAAAAACGTGTCCGGGCGATTCTGGATGTCTTTCACGCGGTACATACGCTGGTTGCCGAGATGGGGACACAGCCGCACCTGATTGTGCGGATCGTCCCGCGGTCGATCGATCTGGCGGAAAGCTGGATCGGCAAGGCCCTGCAAACGCCCGGCGTCCCGAGCGAACAGGAAATCTTCGAGAACCTGGTCAGCCCGCTGCTGGAGCAGGTCCGCAACGACGCCACGCAACAGATTGCCAGCCTGGCCGAGAACCGACTGGGAATCGCCGGTCCGATCACCAGTGTCCGCCAGGCGGCCAGAACCATGGGGCTCACCCGCGCGCGCGTCTACCAGTTGCTCAACGAGATCAACGACATTATGACCGTCCGCTGGCCCGACGGTCGCCATCAAGTCTACGAACTGCGAGAGAAGTTACTCACAGAGGCCGCCGAGATGGAAGACGCCCCCGATCTGAGACAATTCCTCGCAACGGTCGAGTTGTTTTATCCTGGCAGCCGGCGCGGCGCAGCCGGGCCGCTCGAACAAGCCGAACCGGCCGGCAGGAGCGAGGACCCCGCCGAACTCGATGACCTCTCGTTCGAGACGAGAACGACCGTGTGAACCGGCCGCCGCGACAATCGGTCTTATGGGCTTGCAATTCCCGGCCGCATCCGGCATGCTACAGGTTTGTCCGGGACCATTTCCTTGGAGCGAGTGCCATGAGCGAATCTACCATTTTCAAGAAGATCATCGACCGCGAGATTCCCGCCGCCATCGTTTACGAGGACGACTTGTGCCTCGCCTTCGAGGACATTAACCCCGTTGCCCCGACGCACTTGCTCGTTATTCCCAAGAAAGAGATCGCGTCGGTCGACGATGTGGACGAAGCAGACGAAGCCCTGATGGGCCATCTGTTTGCGGTCATACGGAAGATCGCCGCCGAACGGGGGATTTCGGGCGGATACCGGGTGGTGACCAACTGCGGCCCCGACGCCGGTCAGGAAGTGATGCACCTGCACTTCCACATGCTTGCCGGACGGGAGTTCACGTGGCCGCCGGGATAGTGTCGAACCATGCACCACGAAGAAACCCGCACATGCTTTAGAATAACCCAATCAACAGGCTGTTTCCCGTGCGAACCCTCGTAATCGGACTTGGCAACCCGCTGGTAAGCGACGACGGTGTCGGGCTGCGCGTCGTGGCGGATCTCAAACCGCTGCTGGCCGACCGGCCGGAGGTGGAAGTCGTTGAAGACTACTGGGGAGGTCTGCGGCTGATGGAGTGCATGATCGATTTCGACCGGGCAATCGTTGTCGACGCCATTTGTACGGGCGCCGAACCGGGAACCATCCACCACCTGACACCCGACGACATTCCGACCCAGCGGAGCAACTCGGCCCACGACCTGAACCTGCCCACGGCGCTGGAATTCGGCCGCCGGGCCGGAGCACATCTACCGAAAAACGAAGACATCCGGCTTGTGGGAATTGAAGCGAAAGACGTGGTCAACTTCAGCGAGCAGTGTACGCCCGCCGTCGGTGCGGCCATTCCCCGCGCAGTCCGGCAAGTGCTCGAGCTGCTCGACACCGGGCGGGCACCGCCCGCCGACACATGAGACACCGGGCGGGCATCGCCCGCCGGCACGAAACGGCTTGTGGCGGGCGATGCCCCCCTGCCAACTACCAATCATGCACGAATTATCCATCGTCGACGCCCTGATCGAACAAGTCGGACACGAGGTCGAACGCTCCGGCCACGACGGCCAAATCCGGCGACTGGACCTTCGCATCGGCCGGCTTGCGGGCGTCAACTGCGATTCGCTCCGCTTTGCTTTCGAGCTGCTCGCGCCGGATACGATTATTGAAGGAGCCGAGATCCATATTGCCGAACCGAAAGCAATCTCTCATTGCCACGACTGCGGCGCCGAGGTCGAGATCGACGAGTTGGAGATCGAGTGCCCCAAGTGCCACGGCCGGAACATCACGATCGAAGGCGGGCAGGAACTCCTGCTGGAGAGTATCGAGCTGGAAGACTAGCGCGGAACGTACATGGGGAGCAAAACCATGAAAATTGTTGCGGCGGAGAAAATCCTCAGGGCTAACGATCAGCTCGCGGAAGAGAACCGGGAGAAGTTCAACGCCTCGGGCGTGACTTGCGTCAACGTGGTCGGCTCACCCGGCGCCGGCAAGACCACGCTGCTGGAAGGACTTCTCGCCGCGATCGGGGACCGTGTCCGCCCGGCAGTCATCGAGGGCGACATCGCCGGTTCCTACGACGCCGAGCGGATCGAAGCCCTCGGCGTGCCGGTCGTCCAGATCAACACGAGCGGCGCCTGCCACCTCGACGCCAACATGATTGCCGCCGCCATCGAGGGAGTCGAGTGCGGCGATGTCGATATGCTGTTTATCGAGAACGTCGGCAACCTGGTCTGCACGGCCGGATACGACCTCGGCGAGCATGTGCGGATCGTGGTGCTCAGCACCAGCGAAGGCGACGACAAGGCGGCCAAGTACCCCGCCATCTTCCGGGGCTCCGACGCCCTGTTCATCACCAAGATGGACCTGAAGCCGCACGTAAACTTCGACACCGAGCGGATCGCCGCCGACATGAAACGCCTGGCGCCCGGCGCGCCCGTCTTCCAGCTCGCGGCCGTGCGCGGCGAAGGCATTCCCGAAGCCGCCGAGTGGCTGTTGGGGAAACGTCAAGCGAAAAAATAGAAACCGTTGGACCGCAATTTCCCCGAGAATCGAACTCGCCGAACCCCTGGTGTCCCAATGAAATACGCTTTACCCGTGCTCCTTGCCGCCGGACTCGTCGTTTTTACCGCTTCCGCTCCCGCCGACGAACGTCCCAACATCGTCCTGATCATGTGCGACGACATGGGCTTCAGCGATATCGGCTGCTACGGCGGAGAGATTCAGACGCCGAACATCGACCGGCTCGCCGAGGAGGGGATGCGGTTCACGCAGTTCTACAACTGCGCGAAGTGTACGACGACCCGGGCGTCGATCGTTACCGGCTTGCACCCGCGGCGCGGCGGGGGCGGCCTGCTGCGGCAAAACATGGTCACTACCGGCGAGGTTCTCCGCGCGGCAGGATACCACACGTGCTTAAGCGGCAAGTGGCACCTCGGCCGCGGCGACACCACCCATCCGTACAAGCGGGGATTCGACGAGTATTACGGTCTGCTCGACGGCTGCTGCAACTTCTTCAACCCGGTGCAACCCGACCCGCCGTACAAGGGCGGGCGCGTCCGCACGTTCGGCCACAACGACAAGTACGTCAAGGAATTTCCAGACGACTACTACACGACCGACGCCTTTTCCGACCATGCCGCGAAGATGATCCGGCAGTACGCCAAGGGCGACAAGCCGTTTTTCGTCCACGTCTGCTACACGGCCCCGCACTATCCGATGCACGCCAGGCCGGAGGACGTCGCCAAGTACAAGGGCAAGTACGCCGCCGGCTGGGACAAGCTCCGCGAGGCACGACACAAGCGGCAAATCGAGATGGGGCTCATCGATCCGAAATGGAAGCTGCCCGGCCGCGACGGCGGGACTCCCGCCTGGGAAGACGAAAAAAACAAGGAGTACGAAGACCTGCGGATGGCCGTCTACGCCGCGATGATCGACTCGATGGACCAGGGCATCGGGCGGATCCTCAAGGCCGTCGAGGAAAGCGGCGAGAAGGAAAACACGCTCGTGATGTTCCTCAGCGACAACGGCGGATGTGCCGAAAACCCCGGCGGGACGGTGACCAGCCGTATTCCCGGGCCGAAGGAGTATTACGTCGCCGTGGGGCGGCCTTGGGCATACGCCCAGAACACGCCGTTCCGCCGCTACAAGGCCTGGGTCCACGAGGGCGGCGTCGCCACGCCGCTGGTCGCACGATGGCCCAAGGTCGTCAAGCCCGGGACGATCACCCGGCAAGTCGGTCACATCATCGACCTCATGCCCACCTTCGTCGAAATGGCCAAGACCGAATACCCGAAGGAATTCAACGGCCGCGAGATCATCCCGTGTGAGGGCAAGAGCCTGATGCCCGTCTTGCAGGGTCGCCAGCGCGAGGCACACGACACGATCTGCTGGGAATGGGCCGGCAACCGCGCCGTCCTGCAGGGGAAGTGGAAACTCGTTTACGACAAAGAGCTGCGACGTTGGGAACTCTTCGATCTGGAAGCCGACCGCACCGAAACCAGCGACCTTGCCAAAGGACAACCGGATCGCGTCGAGAAAATGATCGAGACGTGGAACAACTGGGCAAAACGGTGCGGCTTGCGGACCGACTCGAAGAGGAAAAAGTGAGTGGACAGCGCCACTTGGTTGCTCCCCCACCGCCGATCCAGCCGCTTGCGGCTTCGCCGTGAGCCGGGTGGGCGCCTGCTGTTCGTGCAAAGCCGCAAGCGGCTGGACGGGGGCTTTATCTTGCGCACATCGAACGTTCCGCGGTTGACGGCGCTGAATCGTAAACCGGCAGCCGGATAATGAAGCACGTTCCGCGGCCGATTTCGCTTTCAAAAGTGATGGTTCCGCCGTGTTTCTCGGTGATGATGGAATAGGCGATCGCGAGCCCCTGTCCCGTCCCTTTACCGACTTCCTTGGTCGTGAAAAAGGGGTCGAAGACCTTGGAGCGGACGTCTTCGGCGATACCGCCGCCGTTATCCTCGATGCGGACTTCAACCCAGTCGCCGTCGCGCCGGGTTCGGACGGTGATGGTTCCCTTCGGTTGCGGCCCGTGCCGGACGGCGTCGGCAACGGCCTGGGCGGCGTTGATAATCACGTTAAGGATCGCCTGATTCAGATCGCCGGGCAGGCAGGCGACGGGGGGGAGTTCGGGGTCGAAATCGGTGACGACGTCGGCCACGTGCTTCCATTCGTTGTGCGAAATGGTCAAGGTGTTCCGGATGGCACGGTTGAGGTCGACGGCGTCCCTCCGCCCGCAACCGGGATGAGAAAACTCCTTCATGGCGCGGACGATCCCGGCAACGCACTCGACGCCTTCGAGCGATTGCTCGATGGCCTTGGGGATTTCGTTGGCCAGGTAATCGAGGTCGGCCCTGCGGAGGGCCTCTTCCAGGTCGTCGAGGACTTCGCCGGTCACCGTACCGTGCTTCGCGGTTTCCAAGAGCCAATGGAGCATGGCCACGAGTTTGCCGATATCGTCGAAGGCGCCCTGGAGGAAATGGGCGTTGTCGCCGAGATACTGGATGGGTGTGTTGACCTCGTGGGCGATACCCGCGGCGAGACGGCCGACGGCCTCCATCTTCTGCGATTGGGCCAATTCCTGCTCGAGGAGTTTTCGTTCCGCGATTTCCGCACGGAGCTCTTCGTTCATCCGGGCGATTGTGTCGTGGGCGCCCTTCGCGCGGGCGGCGGACCGGAGCCGGGCGGAGAGTATCTCGTTGTTGAACGGCTTGATGACGTAGTCGTCGGCGCCTGCGTCCAATCCGGCGACAACGTCCTCGTCCGCGTCCTTCACCGTCACGAGAATCACGGGGATCGCCCCCAGTTGCCGGTCGGCCTTCAACCGGCGGCAGACTTCAATGCCGTCCATTCCGGGCATCTTGACGTCCAGCAGGATTACGTCGGGGGGAGAGGCCGCGGCGACTTCGAGTGCCTCGCGGCCATTGTGCGCTGCCGAAACGTCGTATCCTTGCCCGGTGAGTTGGGAGGACAACAACTGGACAATTTCCGGCGCGTCGTCAACCACCAGCACCCTTACCATGATTTCGCACCTTTGCCTGCTAATCGAGTGTGTTCACGTGCGATTCGGCGGCGTCGACGGCCTTTTCGAGAGCGCCGAGTACGTTCGGGTCATACCAGCCGTGCCGCTGTCGCATCTCGGCCAAGGCCGCGGCGCGGTCGATTCCGGCGGAGACCATGTCGCTGAAGTCGATTGCCGCCTTCAGGATTCGGCTTCCCAGCGGGATTTCCATGCCGCTGACCTGGTTTTGCGGAAGACCGTTGCCGTAGTATCGTTTTTCCTGGTAGGCGATGATTTCGGCCACTTCTTCGAGCCGAGGGATATTGGAGAGCAACTTCCGCGCGACTTCGGGATGGTTGGCGACGGCCTCCTTTTCGCCGGGGGAGAGTTCGTCGTGCCGGTGGATCTTTGCCAGGGTTTGCTCAGAAACTGCCACGTACCCGATTTGCGAGAGCATGGCGGCCACTTCGATCGGCCACTTCTTGCTCAAACGCAGTGCGTCGCAGATCCGTGAGGCGAGACGGTGTACGCGCGAGGCCCGGCCGAACGCCGCCGGGTTCGCCATCGCAAGGATGTCCGTCAACACCTTGATGCTGCCGCTGAGGGTCTGCGACAGCAGTTCGTGCTCGGCCGTGATCAGTTCGTACTGAGCGATTCCGGCTTCCAGGGCACGAGCCAATACATCGGGAGGGCACGGCTTGGTCAACAGGCGGAAAATGTAGCCCTCGTTGATCGCGTCCAGAGCCATCTGGAGATCGGCATTGCCCGTGAGCACCATGCGAACCGTGTCCGGAGCTTGTTCTTTGATCATCCGGAGCAGTTGCATCCCGCCGATACCGGGCATTCGCATGTCGGCCACCACCACGGCATAGGGCCCCCGGTCCGCCACGATGGCCAGGGCTTCTTCGCCCCCCAATGCGACATCGATGGGAAATTGCTTCCCCAACTGCCGCTGGTAGGCCTCCAAGACGTTCAGATCATCATCCACACAGAGAATTCTCTTGGTCATTGAAGCACTCCTTCTTCCTCCCTCGCCTCCTCGGGTTCCAGCGGAGGTTCGCCATCGTCGGCAAATTGCCGGCGGATCGCCCGGATTTCGGGCAGGGCCTTCAGGAACGCCGCGTATACTTCCGGGTCGAAATGGCCGACGGCCGTATTGCGCAGGATTTGCAGCGCCTGCTCTTCCGTTTGCGGTTGCTTGTAGGGCCGTTTGGAGGTGACCGCGTCGAACACGTCGGAGATGGCAACGATGCGCGATTCCAGGGGGATTTTCCCGTTGGCCAGGCCCCGGGGATACCCGGTCCCGTCCCACTTCTCGTGGTGAGTCAGGGCGATCGAGGCCGCCATTTCGAGCAACGGGTTGTCGAAGTCTCCCGACACGGATTTCGAGCTGGTACCCCGCCATTGTTCGAGCGCAGCCCTCATTTTGGAATCCTCGCGGAGAATTCTCTCTCCAATCACGCAATGTCGCTCCATTCTTGCCCGTTGAGCGCCGCTCAACGGGCCGCGCCGCAACAGGATCGAATCGGGAATCCCGATCTTTCCGATATCGTGGAGGGGGGCCGCAAGCAGCAAGTTTTTGATGAACGGGAGCTTCATCCCGAGTTCTTCCGCGATCGCCCGGCTGTAGCAACCGACGCGGATCACGTGGTTACCCGTTTCCGTGTCGCGGTGTTCGGCGGCCTTTGCCAGCCGCCAGACAATGTCCATCCGGGAATGAAACAGTTCTTCGGTCCGTTCGGCGACGTGCTGTTCGAGCAGGTCGTTCGACGCCTGCAATTCATCCTGATATGCCTTGAGTCGAAGGGCGTTTTGCAGTCTGGCAAGGAGGTCCTCCGGTTCGACCGGTTTATTGAGCAAGTCCGTTGCCCCGAGATTCAATGCCTCGTGCTTCAACGCCCGGTCCAGCAATCCGGTGAGCATAACGACGGGGATGTGCTTGGTAGTCTCCGTCGATTGCATCCGATCGAGCAACTGCAAGCCGTCGATGCCGGGCATCTTGACGTCGACGACCGCCGCGTCGAAATTTCGGTCCTGCAACAGCTCCCACGCCGTCTCGGGAGCGTGGCAAAAGGTCATTTCCCAGACGCCGCGTTGTCCGCGCAGCATACGGCGGAGCGAGTCGAGCACCAGTGGTGCGTCATCCACGAACAGGATATGCTTCTTCAATTCCGTTGCCCCTTCACGCAACGTTTCCCCCAACCACGCCTTGGAACTGCCGCGGCATTACCACGCTAGCACGCGAAGAAGGGGTGTCCAGAAGCCCGGGGCCCCAGCCGGAGAATTCGGCACAAGATACAGGGGGGGGTGAAGGGACCCGTCGAAAAACCCGTCATCACTGTTACGGCTTGACCGGCCGGAAAATCCGACGAAACGACAACCGGGAAACGCCGCGTGCGGAGCGCAAAATCAAGCCCCTCGCAGACGGAGGGGGGCCTGCGAGGGGCTGTCCGGCATGACCTATTGAAATCGCGGACTACCTCTTGTCTCACCGGGCCCATCCGCGACCAATCTTCGGTCTTTGATTCTTATCGTCCCAAAACACGCCGGTCGTGAATTCTGTGGTCTGCGGCAGTCTTATCTTCGCCTCTTCCGGCCGGCTCGCTCGCTCAGCCCCCTCGCTCGTGTGCATAACAATCCGGTTGTAGCGGTTTTGTCGGGAGCTTGACGGTTTTATGCGGCATTTTGTATGACACAACCCGGTTTACGGGTTATAGTTACAGAGCGTTAACTGGGGAAAGTGTAAGGTGTATTCCGGTTTGCACGGGGCCGCGTCGTCTGCCACACGGCAGTCGGTCGCCTGCACCGCAAACCAAACCAACGTAATTCCAACTCAAGGAGATTCACATGATGGCCAAGCGATCGCAGGGCAGATTGACGCCGGCAGTGCCCGGCGAACTGGAACCCCTGTTGAAGGAATGGGCCTGGTTCCTCGCGATGGGCGTAAGCCTCGTCGTTCTCGGACTCGTCGCCATCGGCTACGCTGCCTTTGTCACCGAAGTGGCAGTCATCGTTATCGGCATCCTCCTGCTGATCGGCGGCCTTGTGCAAACGGTCGGCGCGTTCTGGTCGCCCAAGTGGAACGGTGTCTTCCTGCACCTGGTAATGGGTATTCTCTACCTCGTCTTCGGTGCAATCATCGTCGAGCATTGGGTCGAGGCCGCCGAGGCGCTCACTCTGCTGATGGGAGCATTCTTCATCTTTGCAGGCGTGATCGGAATCGTCTGGTCCCTCCAGGTGCGATTCTACCAATGGGGTTGGGCGCTGCTGAACGGCATCGTTACCCTGGTGCTGGGCGTCTTCATCCTCCACGAATGGCCCTTTTCGTCGTTCGTCCTCATCGGGCTGTTTATCGGCATCGAAATGATCTTCGTCGGTTGCATGTGGATGATGTTCGCACTGAGCCTGCGAAGAATATCACAGGAGCAGTAGACCTTCACCGGTTGACCGCGTCCGATAAAACAAAGGGCTTGCAGAGTCTGCTGCAAGCCCTTTCTTCTTAGGCGCGGCCGGTCAATAACTTCCCGGATTCAAGGAATAAAGGAGGGGGTACCCGCCCCCGGACCATTACCAAGACTCGATCAGGCCGGGGGCAGGTGTCCCCTGCTATTGTTATTTCGCAGGATCTGTCGGAAATTCGTCTTTCGGACCTGCCAGAACGCCGGAAACCGGCGGCCGACCAACCCCGGTTACTGCGGGATATCGCGGATGTAGATGTTCTTGAACTCCAGGCGGTTGCCGTGGTTTTGCAGCTCGATCTGGCCGGTCGGGTAGATCGGCTTGTCCCGCTCCCAGTAGTTTTCCAGTGTGACGTTGTCGACGATCAGCTCGCCGTTGAGCTTTACCGTTACCTTGTCGCCGACCATCTTGATGTAGAAGGTGTTCCATTGGCCGATCGGCTTGTCGGCGATTTTGGTCGGCTTGCTCGGGTTTTTCTTGTTGTTGTAGAGCCCGCCGGAGCCGACCTTGTGTTGGGCGGGGTCCCAGATCTGCACTTGGGGCGTGCCGCGGAGATAGATCCCGCTGTCGCCGCGGGGAAGGATTTTCCAGTCGACGTACATTTCGAAATCGCCGTAGTCCTTGGCCGTGCAAAGGCTCTGACCCTTGCCGCTGAAGACCAGCACGCCGTCCTCCACGCTCCAGCCCTTTCGCATGGTTTCATCGGCCTTCTCTTGGGCCTTGGCCAACTCCTCCGGCGACATCTTCGCCCGCTCCTTGGGATTCTTGACCAGCCCCTTCCAGCCGGTCAGGTCCTTGCCGTTGAACATCGCCGTAAAACCCTCCGGCGGCGTGTTGTCGGCGGCCGATGCGGGGAGAAACATGGACAACGAGACAACGATCATCAGCGCAAGAAAAAACGGGGTTCTCATCTGGTGGCTCCTGTCGTTCGATTGTGATTGGTGATGGATAGGATTGCGAAGCCGCAAGCGGCCGTCTACTTGTACTTCACCTCGACTTTGACCGGGTTGACGAAGTCGTTGCTCAGGACACGCGCTTGTTCAACGGTCATCTCGCCGTCCTGGATCCAGACTCGGTAATTGGCCGTGGTGCTCTTTTCGTCGTCCAGTTCGGTGACGAAGTAGGAGCCGAATCGGCCGTAGGTCCGCTCGTTGTACTCGGCCGGCTTGGGGTTCTTGGGGCTGTCGAGGTAGAGCGCCGTGTACCGTTTGTCTCCCAGGATGAAACTGATCGCGTCCCAGGGGAGGTTCACGGCCTTGGCCCGGGCCTGGCCCTTTTCGCCGCGGCCGTCGGGACGCAGGTATTGGGTCTGCTTCTCGGTTTTTTCGGCCACTTCCTGCTCGGCGCGGAACTGGAACCCGGCGTGCGGGGCGTTGCCGTCGAGCTTCACAGGGCCGCCGGCCGAGGAGACCCGCGTGGCGAACTCGATCAGGTTGCCGCCGGGTGTGTTGTACGCCGTCAGCTCGCGCTGCTCCTTGACAAAAGTCTTGTTTTCTTTGTTGGCCCGCCACTGGATGGCGACGCGATGCCGCCCGAGCACCGGCCCGCCCTCGTCGCTTAGGAACTCGCCATGGACCTGGTGGCCGCTGCCGCAGCCCCAGGTATCGGCCTTGCCGCCGGGGAACGTGCAGTGGCAATAGCCGAAGAACAGCCCGCGGTGGTGCGTGTACTTTCCCCCGGGGCCCTTGGTGATGATCCTCTCGCCCGAAGGGCTGAAGACGTGGTGGTAGACCTTGAACGTATCGTGCCGCTTGTCCTTGTCGGAGTCGTCGTACTCGTGGTACATGTAGCGGAGCACCGGCCGGTCGCCCCACAGCAGATCCACGTGCTCGCCGGGCGTGTCCTTCCAATGGAAGACCGGCGGGGCGGGGGGCTTCTTCGACGTCTCAACCTTCAGCGTCATCTTTTTGCCCTTGGCCAATTTCGGCAGGATGAAGTGCAGTTCCCGGAGATTGGGCGACGGCTTTTTGAGCGACATGGCCACGCCGAGCCCCGTCAACTGCCCCGGGATCTTCTTGCCGTCCGGGTCGACGAGCGTCGCCGAAACCGCATCGGCCGGGACCTCCACCACGGCCACCACCGGCGTGTTCTCGCGGTCGCAGTCGCCAGCGTCGACCGTTACCTCGATCGAGGTTTCGGCGGCGTGAAGCGCTGGACACAATAAGACGGTAATGCACAAAACAGTACAAGACAGGGATTTCATTTGGCGACTCCTATGTGGGGCGTATTCTCTGCGAAGCCGCAAGCGGCTACTTCACCTCTACTTCTACCGGTTCGACGAAATCGTCGCGCAGGGCCTGGGCCTGATCGACGGTCATTTCGCCGTCCTGGAGCCAGATGCGGTAGTTTACCTCCAACGGCTTGTCTTCGTCAAACTCGGCGACGAAATACGACCCGAACCGGCCGTAGGTCCGCTCGCTGTATCGGGCCTCCTTGGGGTTGGTCGGCTTGTCGATGTACTCGGCCGTGTATCGTTTGCCGTCGATCACGAAGCTCATGGCGTTCCACGGGCGGTTGGCGCACTCGTCGTTTCCTTTGCCCCAGTTTCGGGTTTCGCCCGGCTTGCCCTTGCCGTCGGTCCGCAAGTAGTAGGTGTTTTTCTGATCGCCCTCGGCCACCTTCTGCGACGCGCGGAATTGGAACCCGGCGTGCTGGGGGTCGCCGTCGAGTTTCACTTTTCCGCCGGGGCTGGAAAGCCGCGAGGCGAATTCGATCAGACGCCCGCCGGGCGTGTTGTAAACGGTAAGCTCCCGCTTCTCGTTGGCGAAGACCTTATCGCCGGCGTGCCAATCGACGGCGACCGTGTGCCGTCCGAGCACCGGCCCGCCTTCCTCGGCAATGACTCCTTCGTGCGACTGATGGGCGCCCTTGCAGTGCCAGATGTCGCACTTCCCGCCTTCGAAGCTCGTTCGACTGAAGCCGTAGAAGATGCCACGGTGGTGGGTGAATTTGCCGCCGGGGCCCTTCGTGATGATTGCGCTGCCGTCGGGGGCGTAGACGTGGTGGAATACTTTGTAGGTGTCGTGCGTGTTTTCCTTGTCATACGGCAGACACATGTAGCGCAACACGCTGACAAACTTGCCCGCCCTGACGTAACAGAGATCGATACAATGGATCGGTAACTTAAACCAGCAGAACGCGCCGCCACCGAGGCGCTTGGCAGACAGCACCGCAGTCAGCTCGGCCGATTTGCCCTTGGCCAACTCCGGCAGAATGAAGTGCAATTCCTTCTTGCCCTTGGCCGAGTCGTTCAACAGCCCCGGCTCGGTCAACTGGCCGGGGATCTTCTTGCCGTCGGGCAAGGTGATCGTGGCCGACTTGGCGGCGTCGACGAGCACACAGACCGGCGTATTTTTCCGGTCGTGGTCGCCGGCCTTGACGGTCAACTTGATCGTCTTGTCGGCGGCCAGTGCCGAGCAGGCAATCAGCAGGACCAGGCTCGTCAGGAACAACTTTCGCAAGCGGGAAGTCTTCATGGGATATGATCTCCTTTGCAAAACAGGGGCAGGTACTATTTACTTGCGTTATGCCCAGAAGCCCCCGCACTGCGTGCGGGGGTTCGGGCGGAAAACCACCATACCACGTCCCCAAGTGGATTGCAACAAGCCGGAAACCGCGAAGATACCCCGGAATTCGACTCGCAAGCACCCCCACATTTTCCTTTTCAGTATTTCCGGAACCTGCTATCATGAACTTATGGAAATTCGCCTTTCCAACAACTTTCTTCTTCTGCTCACAATCGTCGTGATCACCGGCCTCATCGCTGGCGTGATTGCCGCAATCCTTCAATCGGGGTGTCCCAGGGGCAGACCGATCGCGAGGATTGTAGTCGAAATCCAGGGGTTGGCTCAGGCTATGGAGACGTATCGCGCGGAGATGGGCGGGTATCCACCGTCCGATCCGGCCGACGCCCTGAAACACATCCGGCAAACGTTTCCACGGTATGCCGGCGGCATGAAAGCTACGTTCTACAGTCCTGACGAAGCGCTCCATTTCTGGTTAGGCGGCCCAAAGGGCAACGGCTGGTCGGCGAATTCGCAAAACCCGTTCGAAGCCGGGGGAGCCCGGATCGGGCCGTTCTTCGAATTCGATCAGGAGCGGTTGAAAGGCCACATCTACAAGCCGCGCAAATATAACAGAGCCCCATACGTCTACGTGCGGCCGGACGAGGACGGCAACTACACGGGACCTTCGGGGAGTTGCCACCCGTTTCCCGGCGTGAATCCCAAGTCGTTCCAAATCCACTGCCCGGGTCTCGACGGCAAGTTCGGCTCCGGCGGATCGTTGACCGACTCAACCGGCTATACAAAAGAGCGCTGGGACGATATGGGCAACTTCTGCAACTTCACGCTGGAGGATGAGTTCCGGTAGGACTCGTGTTCTGCCGCAAAGCCCGCGCACTGCACGTGGCGGGCGGACGAAGCAGCCGAAGCGTGGGCAAGTTCGTAGTGCAGACCGCGAATTCTGTTGCTCGTTCATTCTTGTGCCGCGAAATCTGTCCCAAAGGGACAAAGGCGAATAGCCCCAGGTTTCAACCTGGGGAAACAAGGCCAACGTCATCCAGGCAAGTCCCGCAGGGACGACGGCGATGGACGCGTCAGTCAGCCGGCGTGTTCGGTCTCAAATACGTACCTCGGATCGTATTCGATGTTATGCCGCTTCAACAGGGCCAGGAACTCGTCTTGGAAACTCAGCTTCTTGTGGTGTTCCTCCTGTCTTTGGATGTAGTTCCTGACGGTTGACACCTGGGACTGGCTGACGGTGAATGCCCCGTAGCCGGCTTGCCATTCGAATCGCTCTCGAGTCTTCTTCTCGCCGTTGATCCATTTCGACGAGCTTCCTTTGACGTGTTGCAGCATTTCGGAAACTGCGATCGTAGGGTGGAACCCCGCCAGAATGTGGAGGTGATCTGCAATTCCGCCAATCTCGATGAGGCGTCCCTTTTCACCTCGGATAATGCCGCCAATATATGGGTAGAGTTCGTTTCTCAAGGCAGCATCGATACGTGGTTTTCTGTACTTGGTGCTGAAGATGATGTGGTAGGTAAGGCTGGTGTACGTGCTCATTGGGTCGACTCCGTTAGGTTGTGGGGTCGCTGACTTGCGTCGTCCCGTTGGGACTTCGTTCGGGTTTGCCCTCCGTCTTCCCCAGGTTGAAACCCGGGGCTATTCGCTGTTGTCCCTTCGGGACATGTAATTCGCGGCTTTATAGGGCAAGTGGCCGTGCTCGCGGCTTCCGGCCGAACCAGTTTTGCAGCCCGAGCTTGAAGATAATCCACAGGGCGGCCACGGCTTCCTTCGAGTTGATCTTCGAGGCGCCGCGGGTGCGGTCGATGAAGATGATTGGGGTTTCGCCGAATGTGGCCCCGGCTCGCTTCAGGTGCCAGAGGATCTCTTCCTGGAAGGAATAGCCCCGGCTGCGGACGGCGTCGAAATCGATCTTCTCGAGCAACGCGGTGCGATAACACCGAAATGCACCGCTGGTATCCTTCGGTTTCAGCCCCAAGGACCACCGGGCGTAGAAGTTCACGCTGCGGCTCATGAACTTTCGCTTCAATCCCCACCCCTCGATGCCGCCGCCGGGCACGTAGCGGGAGCCGATCATCACGTCGACCGGCTCTCCGCCGGCTGGTTCCATGCCCGCGAGGAAGTCCGGTAGATATTTCGGCTGGTGGCTGAAATCGGCGTCGAGGTTCAGCATGTACCGATAGCCGTGGTCGATCGCGTATTTCATCCCGGCCACCAGAGCGGTACCCAGCCCGAGTTTACCTTGACGATGGATGCAGTGTACCCGGGGGTCCTCCCCGGACTTTTCGTCGCACCACCGGCCGGTGCCGTCGGGCGAGCCGTCGTCGATCACCAGGATATCGACATCCGGAGCGAACTGAAATATTTGCCCGACCAGATCGGGCAAATTTTCCATCTCGTTGTACGTGGCGACGGTGACCAGCGTTTTCCCGGCGTCGGACATGGGGATAAATCGTTGTGTCGGAAGTTGCTATAACCAACTATAGCATTTCATTGGGGAGTGGGCAGAGGGCAGTGCTCGCGGAAAACGGGGTACGTGCTTCGTGGAACCCCGGCACGCAGTACCGGGGCTTTTCACTTCTTACTATCCACTATCCACTACCCACTATCCACTACCCACTATCCACTGTCCACCAACCCCCGATAATAATCGATCGACCGCCGCAGGCCTTCCTCGAAATCGACCTTCGGTTCATAGCCGAGGTGCTTGCGTGCCAGGGTGATGTCGGCGAGGCTTTCGCGGACGTCGCCGGGCCGGGGGTCGGCGTGCGCCGGTTTGATGTCCGTGCCCAGCAGCCGGTTGAGCACATCGAGCAGGGTGAGCAGGTCGGTCGAGCTGCCGCACGCGGCGTTCAGCGTCCGGCCCGCCACGTCGGGGGCGTCGGCCGCGAGCAAGTTGGCGTCGACGACGTTGTCGACGTACGTGAAGTCGCGGGACTGCCGCCCGTCGCCGTAGATCACCGGCTGCCGGCCCTGAAGGATCGCCGTGATGAACAGCGGGATGACGGCCGAGTAGGGGCTGTCGGGGTCCTGTCTCGGCCCGAAGACGTTGAAGTACCGGACCACGACCGTCTCGAAGCCGTAGGTCGCCGTGAACGCGTGGCAATAGTGCTCGCCGGCCAGCTTGGCCGCTGCATAGGGGGAGAGCGGGCCCGGCAAGGCGCTTTCCTGCTTGCTGCTGGTCGGCTGATCGCCGTAGGCACTGCTTGAGCCGGCATAGACGACCCTGCGGACGTTTGCCCGCCGGGCGGCGTCCAGCAGCATCAACGTCCCGGTCACGCAAGCGGCGTTTGTATCGAGCGGCCGCTCGACGCTCCGCGGCACGGAGGCCAGCGCCGCTTCGTGAAAGATACAGTCGACCCCTTCAACGATGCCGGCCACCGCCTTCGCGTCGATCAAATCGCCCTCGACGAACTCGATCTCATCGCGGAAGCCGGCCATGTTCGAGAGGCGGCCGGTGCTGAGGTTGTCGAACACGCGGACGCGATCACCCTGCCGCAGCAGTGCCTCGGCGATGTGAGATCCGATGAAACCGGCCCCGCCGGTGACTAAGAATGTACGCATAGAGTAGTGGGTAGTGGATAGTGGGTAGTGCTGTGTCAAAAGCCCCCGGACTGCGTCCGAGGGTTCTTTTCTTCCGCAGGGACGCCGGGCCGGGTGATCTCTCGACGATTGTAGAGGAGTTTGCGTTTCCGGGAAAGAGAGAAATCCGGTGAGTATCGCTTCCGGCGCCTGCCTGCTACTTTGGCAATAGCAGGCCTCACCCGTCAAAAAGCGCGTGGCTCACATCGAATCGAGCAGTTTTTTGTATGGGCCGTACCAGCCCACGAAAAACAGCCGGAAGATCAGCGCGACGAGGATCAGTGCGATCAAGATCCAGACCGCGACGCCGGCGAGCATGGTTAGCGTGACCATGGCGGCCCGGGCCCGGTCGCGATATTGCCCGGCCAGCGTGGCCATCGATTCGTCGAGCTTTCCGCTCTGTTCGCCGACGGCCAGCGCGTCGAGGAAATCGGCCGGAAACGAGGCCGCGTGAAAAAAGGCCTCGTAAAGGGAGTTGCCCTCGGCCAGCGACGCGTCGATGCGATCGATCTGATCGAGGTACCGGGCGTTTCGGGTGCTCCGCACACTGAGATTGATTGCCTGGCGCACGTCCATCCCGGTCTTCATGGTCAGGTGCATCGTCCAGGCCAGCCGCGCCAGCGCCATTGTCAGCAGGGCCTGGCCCAGCACCGGCACCCGCATCACACCCCGTTGGATCGGCCGCGACCAGACCCATCCCCGCCGCAGGGTTTCGATTGCCACGAAGAGCACCATTCCGACCGCCGCCAGAAAGCCCAAGTAGATCATCAGCCCTTTGTTGCCGACCAGCCCGAACCCGAGCGGATCGAGTTCCTTGTTGCCGGTCATATCGCGAATAATGCCCATCACCCAGATCAGGAACCCGATGATCACGATGGCCAGGCCGAGTTGTATCAGCGGCCACGCGATGGCCAGCAGGAACGTCCGCCGCAGCGAGAGCTGTTGCCGATAGTGGTCGGCCAGTTGCCCAAAGACCTCGGCCCGGTGGCCGGTCTTCTCGCCGACCTGGGCCAACTCGCGAAACAGCTCGGGGAAGTAGCTGCCGGTGGGGGCCAGGGCGTCGTAGAGCGATTCGCCCCGGGCGACCCCCTCGGCCACGATGGCGTAGCGCCGCCGCGCGGCGCCCGCGGCCCGCTCCGATTCCCGGGCCCAGACAGCCCGCATGTCGATCCCGGCCTCCAGCGCCGTCGCCAGGCGCCCGCAAAGATCGGCAAGCCGCGTCAGCGTAATTCGGGCGGAGAAAATCATAAGCATCAGTCTAGCGAGCAACGCGGTGTAAGGGAAGTGGTAGTGGGTGGTGGGTGGTGGGGGGCGTATTGGAGCAAAAGTCCCGGCACTGCGTGCCGGGATTCCGTTGAACACACTCCGAACCCCTGACTTCTTGACAATCGCCCGCCGCCACGCGAAAATCATTCTAGTTCACATTCCAAACTCCAAATCCACACAGAAAGCCCCTGCCATGTCGAAAACTCTTACGCGACGCGAATTGCTTGCCGCCGGCGGCGCCGCCGGATTGTGTCTCTCGCCGGCGCTCCGCTCGCTTGTGGCCGCCGAGAAAAAGCCGCAATTCAAGATAAGCTCCTGCGACTGGTCGATCGGCTGCGGCGGAAACTTCCGCGCGTTCGAGGTGGCCAAACAGGTCGGGCTCGACGGCGTCGAGGTCAGCTTCGGCGGGCCCGGCGGAAAGTTCGATCTCCGCAAGGAAGAAGTCCGAAAGCAATACAAGGAAGCGGCCGCAAAAGACGGCCTCAAGATTTCCTCGCTCGCCATGGGCGTGCTCAACGGCGTGCCTTACTCATCCGATCCGAAGGCCGAGAAATGGGTCGAGGAGTGCATTAACGTAATGCCGGCAATGCACCAGCAGATCGTCCTGCTGGCGTTCTTCGGCCGCGGCGATATTAAGGGTAAGCCGGAGTTGCAAAAGGAAGTCATCCGCCGGCTGAAGAAGGTCGCCCCAAAGGCCGAGAAGGCCGGCGTGGTGCTCGGGCTCGAGACCTGGCTCAACGCCGACGAGCACCTCCGCATCCTCGACGCCGTCGGCTCCCCTGCCGTGATGGTCTATTACGACGTCGCCAACATGACCACCAAGGGCTACGACATCTGCAAAGAGATACGCCGGCTCGGCAAGCGGATCTGCCAGTTCCACATGAAGGAAAACGGCTACCTGCTGGGCAAGGGAAAAGTCGACTTCCCCAAGGTCAAACAGGCCATCGACGACATCGGCTACCAAGGCTGGCTGGTCATCGAAGGGGCAAGACCCCGCGGAATGAGTCTTCAGGAAGCCTACACCGCAAATCAGAAGTTCCTGCGGTCGATCTTCCCGACGGGCAGAACGTCATGATTCGCCGATGGTTGCCGCTTGCGCAGAGGGCAGAGGGAAGAGGACCGGGCGCAACGCCTCGAACGTCGTCGCGCTCCCCCCATCCCCTCATCCCTGCGCGGCCTTGCTCACCGCCTTGCGGTAGCCGGTGATACTCATGCCGTGGTCGCCGTAAACCTCCACGACGGCGTATGCATTGTTGTCGGCGCCGGAACCTTCGACCATTGCCTTCAGCGTGTAGTAATGAATGCCTTCGATACGGCTGTAATGCCCCGCGTGGTTGTGCCCCTGGAAGACCGCGAGGACCCGCTTGTGCTTTTCGAGGATTTGGCGGACTGCCTCGGCGTTCTTGATGTAATGGCTCCCTTTGCCGTCAAGCTGCTGGTGAACGAACGCGATGACCGGTTTCGGTGTCGACGCGAGGTCCCGTTTGAGCCATTTCAATTCGGCGTCCGGCAGGTTGGCGTCGGTCCAGTTGAAATTGCCGTGGTCGTAGTCGGAACCGTCGGCACGATAGTTGGCGTCGAGGACGACGAAGTGTAATCCTCGTAAATCAAAGGAATAATACTTCGAACCGGCGGGGACATTCGTGTTCTTGACGACTGCCAGAAACTGCTCTTTCGATATGCTGTCGGCGTCGTGATTGCCCAGGACGTGATAGCAGGGCCCCTGGAACCCATGGAAGGCCTTTTCAATCGTCCGGAGATACTCGATCGTGTCCTTTTCGACGGCCGGCGCGCCCTGGTCCTTGAAATCGCCGAGTTCTATGAGAAAATCGACTTTCTCATCATTCATCCGCCCGACACACTCGGCCATCTTGGCCACGGACTGTCGATAATAGCGGCTCCCCCGGCGCTGTGTATCGGCGTAGTGCGCGTCGGTAACAATCCCGAACCGGACTTTCGCGGCCGACTCCGCCGACCACGCCCGGGCGTCAAGCGGGGCAGTCGAAAGCGCCGCGGCAACGGAAGCCGAAACTTTCAGGAAATCACGGCGCGTGACGATCCAGTCGGCCGAAGCCGAACCGCTCTTCAAACCATGTTCGCGGGCAACTTGTTTTCTCATGGCGGCATAACGCCTCTCCAAGTTCCCATAATGCAATTTCTACTCCAGGAGGTGTCGCTAAGTGGGCGTCTCCACCCACTGGCCCTGTTTGGCGCTTTCGAGCACGGCTTCGCAGACCTTCTGCGTCCGCAGGGCGCATTTCATGTCGGGCTGGAACGGCTCGCCGCCTTCGAGGCTTGCCAGGAAATCGGCAAAGCTGTTGATGAACGTGTGCTCGTAGCCGATCACGCAGCCGGGGACCCACCAGTGGTCCATGTACGGGTGCTCGAAGTTGGTGACCAGGATGTCCTGCCAGCCGGTCAGGTGGTCTTCGAGTTTCTGCCCGGCGGGATCGGCGTAGCGGAAGAATTTCAGCATGTGGGCGTTTTCGAGATCGAAGAACATGGCCCCGTTCTCGCCGTTGATCTCCATCGAGCTGTAGTTCTTCCGGCCGCGGGCGTAGCGGGTGCTCTCGAAGGTGCCCATCGAGCCGTTCTCGAAGACGGCCAGGAACATGCAGGCGTCGTCGATGTCGACCTTCTCGACCTTGCCGGTGTCGGCGTGCTTCCGCTCCTTGATAAACGTCTCGGCATGGGCCACGACCTTTTGGATCGGTCCGTTGAGCCATTCGGCCGTGTCGATCGAATGGGCCAGCAGGTCGCCGGTCACGCCCGATCCGGCTACTTTACTGTCGAGCCGCCACAGGGCCATGCCGCCCTGGGGTACGTCGGCGCCGATCGTGTAGTCCTGGTTGTAGGTCGCCCGATAGTGGAACGGGCGTCCGATGCGGCCCTCGCCGATGATTTGCTTCATCAGGGCGATGGCGGGCACGCGTCGGTAGTTGAACGAGACCATGTTGGCCACGCCGGCCTTTTCGACCGCGGCGACCATCTCCTCGGCCTCGGCGACGCTCATCGCCAGCGGCTTCTCGCAGACGATGATCTTTCCGGCCTCGGCGGCGGCGATGACCACGTCGTGGTGCATGAAATTCGGCACGCAGACGTCGATCAGGTCGATGTCGTCGCGCTCGACGATCTTTCGCCAGTCGGTTTCGACCGATTCGTAGTTCCAGTTCTTGGCGAACTTCTCCAGCTTCTTGCGGTCCTCTTCGCGGCCGTAGCAGGCCTTCAGCACGGGCTGGTGCTCGCGGTCGAAGAAGTGGTTCACCTGCAAGTAGGCGTTTGAGTGCGCCTTACCCATAAAGCCGCAGCCGAGCACGCCGATGTTCAGTGGTTTGGACATGATTCTATCTCTCATCTTGGTTGGAAGTTGTTTTTGTATTTACCCGTACTTTTCATTCAACTCATCGACAAACTTCTTGCACTGTTCGGTCGCCGTCCAGGCGTCGGGCCAGAAGCAGAGGTCGATAGTCCACCAGTCGTCGGGGCATCCTGCGGCGACCAGGGCCGGCATGATCTCGTCGAAGTCGAGTTTGCCTTTGCCGAACGGCAGATGGGAACTGATCTCGTTTTCGTGCAGCGTGCCGTCGGAGTCGATCAGGTGCAATCGGCCGATTTTCCCTTCCAGCCGCTGGGCCAGTTCCACAACCCCGCCGGGCAGGGTCTCCTTCTCGCCGACTTGCCGCTGGGCGTGGACCGCAATCGCGTCGGCGTGGGAGGTATCGAAAATCGTGTAAAAGTTGTCCTCGGCCACGCCGTCGAGGATTCGGAAGACGTCGCTGGGTTTGTTGAACGCAAAGCGGGGCTCGAACTCCCAGGCGACGCGGAGCCCGGCGTCCGCCGCGATCTTCGAGCAGTCCTTCCACGCCGAGACGACCGCCTTCAGGGCGTCGTCGTAGTCGACGATTTTCTCGGCGGCCGGTTCGCCGGGGACTTGCCCGAGCGTGCCGGGCGGCTCCGTCGTGTCGACCCGGATCACCTCGATCCCCAGGTCGCTGCAAAACTGGACGTGCTTCTTAAAACCGTCGATGTACGGCTCCTTCGGGCCGGTAATCAGAGGGTTACCCCACAGGTCGGCCGACAGGCCGCTGCACCCCATACCGCGCGACTCCCAGAGTTCGCGGGCTTCCTGCCGCAGCTCCTGTGTGTCCCAGCCGTCCGGATCGGGGTGGCCGCCGTAGGCACCCAACTCCAGGCCGTCGAAGCCTAGCTCAGACAACCTCGGTACGACTTCCTGCAACGGGATCGGTGATTCCTCGTAAGGCCCAAACGTGTAGGCCCACGTCCCGATCGAGATTCGTTTGGCCATTGCTGGTGTACTCCTTTGCTACGATAGGAAGACCCCGGCAAATTCGCTTGGGGGCCGCGGCCGTGTTTACTCTTGCCATCCGTGCGCGTCGCGCACGTCGATCATCGCTGTAAGAATATCGTTCCACGTCTGCGGGTTCTCCATGACTGCGTTGGGGAACATGCAGCCGTCCCAGCAGATGTGGGCCATTTTTTTCGTCGGCTCGTCGCCGGCGCGGAGCCAGTACCCGGCGTGGCGGGTAATGTCGAGCTTGCCGTTCGGATCGGTGGCCTGGCAGTGACGGCCCGTCTTGTCGTGCGAGCCCGAGCCGTGGACCGTGCCGTCGTTCTGGGCAACGTGGAGCTCGATCGTCCACGGCCGCAGCGCATCGGTCAGCTTCGTGTACGCCTCGTCGAACTGGGCCTGATCGCTGAAGTCGAAATCCTCCGGCAGCAGGGCGTCCTCGGGGGCGTTGTAGCCCAACAGGTACAAGAGCGTGTGCGACATATCGGCCTGGAACCCGATGTTGGGGCGGTCGACCATCTCCAGGAGTTGGATCATCCGTCGCCAACTGTGCATGCCGCCCCAGCAGATTTCGCCCTCGGCGGCCATTGCCTCGCCGTGGTCGGCGGCCACGCGGCACGCCTCGCGGAAGGTCTCGGCGATCTTCGTCATATTGCCTTCGGGGTCCTCGGCCCAGGGCTCGACGCCGATTCCCGTGTCGAACCGCACATTGCCGTAGGACCGCGCCCCCAATTCCTTCAGCCGCTCGGCGACCTTGGCGGCCTTTTCGACCTGGCCGATGAACGCCTTTTGCTCGTCGGGGGTTCCAATGGGCGATCCGCCGCCGGTGCCGTCGTAGATCGGTGCGACGACCGTGCCGACGTTGAGGTTTCTCTCTTGGGCCATCTCGGCCAGCTTTTTGATCTCGTCCTCGCCGCCGTCGATATCGAAGTGCGGGTGATAGAGGAAGATGTCAAAGCCCTCGAACTTCACGCCGTCGACTTCCGCCGCGGCGGTCATGTCGAGCATGGTGTCGAGGTCGATGGGCGGCTCGACGCCCTCGCCGTCGCCCTTGCCGACCAGTCCCGGCCAGGCCGCGTTGTGGAGCTTCGGATTGTTGTTGCTGTGGTTCTCACTCATTTGTGTTCCTCATTGTTAATATGATGGATCGTAGCGTTCTTGTACGTTCGGCGAAATAGTCGTCACTTCGGCTCGTTTTTCTGGTAGCCTTTCAACTCCCTCAACTGGATCCCTCACATTACCACCCCTCGGTCACGCAGTTCGCGCGTTGAAAGCACACTGATTCCGTCCATTAGTTTAATAGCGTAAACGTGAATCTGGTATTCATCAGCGACAACCGTGAACTTGTACTTCTTCGACGTTTTGTTCAGACGAGCTTTCCTGCCGCTAGCCGGTATGTTCCAGCAAATCACCTTAGGAAACTGGGATGGGAGATGGCCATGTTGTTTGTATGAGTAGAAGTTGTTCTCAACCTCAAATGCCGCAACTCGTATGGGCTCGCTAGCTTTATCCTCTTGGAAGTTGACGAACAGGTCGGGGCCGCCTGATGCACCGGGATAGCCGAGGGTCTGAAACCTCGCAAATGGCAAAGCGTCAAGAGCTTCAAGTTTCCACACTATCGCATTGACTTCGCTTTCATTCTGTGGCTCTCGCATTAGCACCCTGGGTGCTGATCCCGCCCCCTCCCATACCACCCAATTCTGATCTTCAGATTCGATCCTTCTTTTCTCGTCCGCGAGAGTTTCGCCTCGCGCTTCTTGCTTCTTGCGCTTAGGCAACTGCCTGAACTCGCGATATTCGACGGACCCCTCCAGATCATTCAACATCTGCTTGAGGACGTTCTTGAATTGGAGCGTCTCTGCGGAATCGACGAGATCGCTTCGAGAGATGTTCATTTCTGAGTGAATCACGTCAGCTTCGACAACCAAGCACACCTTTTCCTCGCCTGGGTTTGCGGTCGAAATGCCGCTCGCTCCGTATTCGTCCAAGCCAAGAGGAAAGTATGGAATTCCGCGCGACGAGAGAATCAACCCCGTGTTCAGATTGTCCTTGTGAAGGTTGAACTGGCCAGCATCCCAAGTCAAGAAGCCTTTCAACCGAACAGGCAAGGACTTTCCTTTTCTCGGCACAATGTTGACAAAAAGCGTCCGCTTGCTGTCGTCGAGCAGCAACCCGTCAGGGAACTCGATCCCGCGGAATTCGGGGAAGCCAAACTCTATTTGTTCAGTCTGACCCAAGACCGATACGCTTATCTTGGGTATACACTTCCGCTCCTTCGTGAAGCCTGCAAAAGTTCGGTGCGACAGGAATGTACAGATCTCTTTGAGCGTAAAAGGCTCTTCTTGCCGATGCGGCGGGTGACCAATTACCTTTATTCGTGTGAATGTTCGGGATTCAGGGTCCTGGTGCTCGGTGATCCGTGGTTTGGGAATCAAATTCCGGTCAAGCGAACTCCAGGGTTCGTTAATCCTCACTTCATAGAGGGGATGATCGCTAAATCGCGTCTCTACCTCTACCCGGCGGGACTGATATGCGAGCTTTGACCCTAACCCTTGCCAGGAAAACTCATCGGACACTTGGCCGCCAATTTCGCTAAGTCCGAGACCGAGAAACCGATCCAGCCTGCCTGGAAGTGCTTGAGAGTTTCGGAAGTCCATGCCGCAGCCGTCGTCCAACACTTCAAATATATGGCCTTCCTTGTCCTTCGTATAGCTGACTTCTATATGGCGTGCTCCGACCTCGCGAGATCCGGCATTCGACAAGAGTTCCCGTACCAAGTCGAGAGGGTGTTTCCGCTGCTTGATGAGGTTCTTAAAGATTGCGACATCGTGCTTGATAATGTCGACTTCTTTCGATCGGCCAATCGCGTCATCAAGAAGGCCCATGCACTCACTCCTGCTCAAATAGGTTAGGGTTCTTGACATCGGACATCAGGATCTTCTCCAACTCTGCAACGACCGAAGGGAAGTCGACCAGGTCATCCTTCTGCATATTGCACCTCGGCGCTGGCCAGCACGCGTCCCCGCAGCCAACGGTTCAAATACTTCTCTTCCACAATATCGACCTTGCGCCCGCTGAAAAGAGACGACAACTCCTCTTCCATGTCGATGATCTCGAAACCAACCAGGTGCCCCGGCTCGAACTCAACGAGCACGTCGATGTCGCTGTCCGGCCCGAAATCGTCTCGCAACACGGAGCCGAACAGCGACAGCTTGCGGATGTGGTGCCGTTGGCAGAACTCCGCGATCTCGTCCTTCGGCACGGCGACTGTCTGGTTCATGGTTCCGTTCGCTTTTGTGTTCGGCCCGTTGCGATCCGCACCGCAACGGGACGTCGTTGCTTAGGCGCGACCACCGGTCGCGGCTTTATAATTGTGTGACCACTAGCCGCCGGCGGCCGGCATATCGTCGTGTACGTCGGGTCCGAAGTACCGCAGGCCGACCAGCGGTTCGTAGCCGGTGTTCTCGATTTCGATTCCCGCGGCGGCCGCTTCCGCCGTGATGAAGACCTCGTCATAGGGCTCTTCGCCGAAGCGGATCATGACGGGCGTCTGGATGTCGAGTTTTCCCATCCGGCCGCTGCCCTGGACGGTGATCCAGCCGCTGGCGCCGGGGTCCTTTAGCGTACACTTCGCGCCGGGCTCGATGGTGAGTTCCTTGGCCGTGACCAACTGCTTGCCGTCGAACAGCCCGTAGTCGATCCACTTGTCGGTGTAGCCGTCGCCGGAGCGGGCCTCGTCGACGACCGGTTCGCGGTAGTTGCTCTGCTTGAAGGTCGGGTCGACGTTTTTGTCCCAATCGAGTTGCTCGACGATAAAGTCAAGGTCCTGATGCTTGTCGGGCGGTACGTCCTTGACTAACAAATCCCAGGGCACCTCGCGCCCCTCGACCAGCGACTGGAACATGCCGAAGACGTCGCTTCCCCACTGGGGTTCATAGGTACACATCGACCCGGGGGCGTGCAACACGCCGGCGGGGATCAGCCATCCGGTCCCCGGCTTCAGCCGGTACGCCCGAGAGAGATCGAGGATGCCGTTGTCGCCCTTGTTCCAATTCTCGAGGCACTTGCGGACGTCGTCCTTGGTGGTTCCCGGCTCGAGGCCCATGAACGTATAGTCGAAGTGGTTGTCGGCGGCGTTCAGTTGCGGAGGGAAGTAGTAGCTTTCGGGCTTGCCCTCCTGATTGGTCAGCGCTGCGTGCTCGGGCCGTTGGTGCATGTGGTGGGGAATGGGGCCCATGTTGTCAAAAAACTTCGAGTAGACGGGCCACCGCTTGTACTCGTTCCATATCGCCTCGCCGACGATTTTGCCTTGCCCCTCTTCCACGGCATCGCGCAGCAGGAACCGCTTGCCCTCAAACACGCAGTAGCTCAGGCCCTCGTCGTCGGCGCGGTTGTCGTTCATGGCCTCCGTCGTGCTGGCGAACCACCGTTCGTCGATGCCGCCGCGATGCACTCCCAAAGCGTACCAGTCGGTCGGTGCCAGCTTGATCCGCTTGCCCGGGTGCAGAAAGCTCCGCGGTACCCAGTCCGGGGTCAACCGCAGCAGACCGCCCCCGGCGTCCATCGCGCGATCGAGGATTACACGAACATTGTCTTTCTTCGCAATTTCAGATGCACACATCGTTGTTCACTACTCCCAAGTTTGAGGGCATTAGTCGAAAGGGCGGGGCACCTCACCCCGCTTCCCGCGCCGGGAAAAGTCGCGCCGAGAGACCCTCTTTTTATTCGCGGGGAGACAGGTTGGCAAGTAACCAGGCAAAATGGGGGGGTGTAAGATGGGGGGCTTTAGGGGGAGCAGGGTATTGTGCCGTCCTCCCACACGCCAAACCCCACCCTCCTACCCAAAAATTCCAGACCCTGGTAAGAGCCAACATAACAACGTACATTGAGCGCACGTGCAAGCCCGTTCTTTCCCGTAGATCCGTCTTCCGGAGAATACCGACCATGGCTGAGAAAACTTGGACACTTACCGACATCGAACAGGACATCTACGTCGAGCAAGTTGCCTTGGGGCCCAACGACGTGGGGGGCGATGCCGCCAACTATCTCGTCTCGAAGCGGACCCTGCGCGGCGGACGCCGCGACGGCGTCGACGTGGTCGAAGTCAGCAACGGCACCTTTCGATTTGTCGTGGTCCCGACGCGCGGCATGGGCATCTGGCAGGCCGGCCTCGACGATCTGCCGCTCGGCTGGAAATCCCCGGTGGCCGGGCCGGTCCACCCGAGCCTGGTCCCGTTGGACGAACCCAGCGGCATCGGATGGCTCAGCGGCTTCGACGAGTTGCTGGTCCGCTGCGGTCTGGAGAGCAACGGGGCGCCCGAGTTCAACGAAAACGGCACGTTGAAGTACCCCCTGCACGGCAAGATCGCCAACATCCCCGCGCACAAGGTGGACATGAGCATCGACGGCGACACGGGCGACATCAGTGTTCGCGGCGTGGTGGACGAGGCCCGATTGTTCGGCAACAAGCTGCGGATGGTCTCGACGATCAGCACCAAGGTCGGACGGCCGGGCATGACCGTCACCGACGAAATCACCAATATCTCGGCCGAGGCAAGCGAACTGGAATTGCTCTACCATATCAATTTCGGGACCCCGCTGTTGGACCCCGGCTCGAAGCTGGTCGTTCCGGTGGTGAAAGTGGCGCCGCGCGACGAGGTGGCCGCCGGCAACGTGGCCGAGTGGGACACCTACGGCCCCGAGAGCCCTGGAACGCCCGAGGCATGCTTCTTCTACGAACTGGCCGACGACGAGCACGGCCGCACGGTCGCCCTGTTGCACAACGCGGCCGGCACCCAGGGCGTCGGTCTGAGTTTCCTCAAGAGCCAGCTCCCCTGTTTCACCCAGTGGAAGAACCGCCAGGCGGAGGCCGACGGATACGTCACCGGCCTGGAACCGGGCATCAACTTCCCGAATGTCAAGTCCTTCGAGAAGGAAAAGGGCCGTGTGGCGGTCCTGGCACCCGGCGAAACGCGAACGTTCGAGGTCATCATCCAGGCCCACCACAGTAGCGTCAGCGTCGACGCGGTCAAGCAAGCGATCGCCAAGCTACAGGAAGGAACCACGCCGGAAGTGCTCCAGCAGCCCGACCCGCAATGGTCGAAAGTGTGAGAGCGCGTCGGGCGATTTGTGGCGACAAGGCAAACGTACTACAAGACAGTCGCAGAAAGACGGGGAAAGAAGCATGTTAGAAGAATTCACAGTCGACAACTTCAAGTCGCTCGTCAACGTGACTTTCTGCCCGCGCGAACTGAATCTGTTGCTTGGTGCCAATAATTCCGGGAAGACCAGTCTATGTCACGCAATGCGATTTCTTTCAGGGACCACCCGATTACTTCTCAGTGAGTGCGCGATCCAAACCGCGGGAGCGCTGTTTGAATTACCCAACTACGATCGCAACGAGGAATCCATTCGCTTCCGTGTCAAGGCAAGGGTCCCCTTCCGCGATGTATCTCTCTGTTTCGAATATGCGTTGTCTATGGGATTCCGGTCTTTCACCTCTGGCTCGCCGATGCTTGGAGTGGAAGAAGAGACGCTTCGCGTTACAGGACCCGATTTCGAGGACGTGGCATTGCTGCGGAATACGTGGGGTAGTGTTTCGTTGTTGGATGAGAGCACACACGCGGATGGCGAGACCAAGCACATCACACTCACGGCGTCGCCGGACACGACCATGCTAAAGAACGTCTACGATGTTGATCTTCACGCGCGGGCGCATTGTTTCAGGAGTTACCTTTTCAACTGGCAGTACTATGATTTGTGGCCATCGGCCCTTCGCAAGCCAGGCCACGGATCCGCCGAGACGTGGCTGGACACAAATGGCGGCAATCTCGCCTCGATGATATATCGGTTGAAGACAAGCAACGAACGTCGTTATCGACACTTGCTGGAGTGTCTTCAATCGATCGATGATACAATTGATGTGATCAATTTTAACGTGGGATCGGGAAAAACCATCTTCATGTATTTCGAGGACCGTGAGGGGAATTCCCTTTCGGCCGAAACCGCCTCGCATGGAACGATGCGATTTCTGGCAATGCTGTACGTCATCCTTGGACAACCCGCTTTGGTGACAAGTCCGCTCATAATGATTGAGGAACCCGAGAATGGTATCTATGTGGGCTTTCTTCGAGAATTGTTGGCGTTTTTTGAGCAAGCAGAAATGCGACCTCAATTGGTCTTCACGTCCCACTCTCCGTATTTTATTGATTTGTTTGACGATCGGCTTGACAGCATCTTCATCCTCAAACGGCAGAAGCAACGCTCGACGATTACTCAGCCCGATGTGGAGCAAGTCCAAGATCGGCTGGAAAAGTACCCCCTTGGCGAGCAGCACTTCCGGGAGATGTTGGGATGAAAATCGGCTACTACGTGCAGGGAACGGCGGATGAAGCTTTTGTCCACGGGCTGGCCGAGCGGTGGTGCCCTCAAGCGGAACTTGCACCGGGCAAGTTTCGGGGAAGCTCCGGGATCTCGTTCCGGCGCGAGATCGCCGGCGCCCTTTGGGATCTTCGAGACGACAAGCATTGCGACGTGCTCGTGGTTCTGACCGATTCCGACGTAAACCCCTGGCGGGAAGTGAAGCAGCGCGAATGGAATCGCGTGCCCGACGACTGCCAACACATGTGCATCTTCGGTGTGGCCGAAAGAAACATCGAGTGCTGGCTAGCCGCCGATCGAGAGGCTCTGGCGGAGGAGTTGGACTGTAAACCTGACGAGATCCCCACAGATGATCCCTCCGGATTTGTCAAGAGGCGGTTTGGTTTGGGAAAGCGGGATGTGGACAGGGATGCTGCCAAGGAGCGTGTTACTCGGTTCGTTACCCGGGCACCAATGAAGTTGTGGATCGAAGGGTCGAAGTCGTTTGAAGATTTCTACAGGGACGCCCGGTCGCTTGCTGCGCAAACCCAATGTGAGATTCCAAACGAGTTGGAGCGATCCTGACGGCCCAAACGATGCCGTTCCGCTCAAATGGGGTGATGGGAGCAAGAACAATGATTCACAAAAACACTTTCGACAATAACGAACAAACTGACGTTCTAACCCGGCGTCGATTCATCGCCGGGGTAAGCGCGGCGACGCTGGCCGCCCCCGCGGTTCTCGGGGCAGAGACACGCGAATACCGCGTGGCGGTGATCGGCCATACCGGACACGGGAACTACGGACATGGGCTCGACCGGGTCTGGCTCGACATCCCCGATACGAAGATTGTCGGCGTCGCCGATGCGGATGCCAAGGGGCTAGCCGCGACGGTCAAGCGGCTTGGCAATCCCAAAGGCTTCGAAGACTACCGCCGGATGCTCGATGAGGTCAAACCGGAGCTGGTCACCGTCGCGCCGCGGTGGCTCGGCGAGCATCGCGACATGGTCGTCGCGGCGGCCGAGCGGGGCGTGCGGGGCATCTATCTCGAAAAGCCGATGTGCCGCACCTTGGCCGAGGCCGACGAAATGATCGACGCCTGCAAGAAGAACAACGTCAAGCTCGCCATGGCCCATCAGACCCGATACAGCCCGAAGCTCAAAGTCATGCGTGAGATGCTCGACTCGGGGCAGCTCGGCCACGTGGTCGAGTTCCGCACTCGCGGCAAAGAGGATCGCCGCGGCGGCGGCGAGGACCTCTGGGTGCTCGGCACCCATGTGCTCGATCTGATGCACGCGTTGGGCGGCGACCCGAAATCGTGTTTCGCCACCGTTTGGGAAGACGGCCGACCAATCGAGGCGAAGGATGTCAAGCCGGGCCCCGAAGGCATCGGGTCGCTGGCCGGCGACGAGGTCCATGCCACCTACCGGCTCGCCGGCGGTGCGACCGGCTATTTCGATTCGGTCCGCAACACGGGCGGCCGCCCGACGCGCTTCGGCATCCGCATCTACGGCGGCAAGGGCGTGCTCGAGTTGTTCGACACCGGCCCGCTGCCCGACGTACGCTTCCTGGCCGACCCGTCCTGGTCGCCCGGCCGTACCGGCAAGAAGTGGATCTCGGTCAGCTCGACCGGCGTTGGCAAGGAGGAGCCACTGGAGAACCGCGGCCTCCACGGCGGGAACGTCCTGGCCATTAAGGACCTGAGCGCCGCGATCGAAGAGGACCGCGAGCCGATCTCCAACATGTACGAAGCCCGCACCGCCACCGAGATGATCGTCGCCGTGTTCGAATCCCAACGAATTGGCGGCCCGGTCACCTTGCCACTCAAAAACCGCCAAAACCCGCTGACAATGCTTCGCTAACGATGCCTGGACAATAGAAAAGCCACTCTTTACGGAACAATGCCCCTCGTCAGAGTGGGGCACGTTTCCTCTTCCACCTAGTCGTGGGTTATAATATGGATAAGTGGTAGTCTTATCCCAGTTAGCCCTGACTCGCTCCCTTGCCTACCTTGACGGAGCCCTCACGTGCCGAAATCCCTCTTCATTGTCCCCGATTTCGCGGAAATCGCCGAGGCCGTGACGAGGGCTGCGCATGTGCGTGAGGAAAAGGAGAACCAACCGGTTGTGTCGGCATGCGAGGAAGACAGCGGCCAACTGAAGGTTGCAGAGGAGCTGCCCTTGCCGCCGGAGGTCGAGCGGCCGGCAGTTCCGGACATCGACGCCGACGCATCCGTGCCTCGGCAACGTTGGCGGCTGCGCATGTCGAGTTGCGGGGTCAGCATCGCCGTCCACGCCGTCTTGCTCCTATTCTTGGCATGGTTGGTTGAGAAGACGTTTTCGGAACGAGAGCCGATCGGCCTGATCGCCCGGTTCGACAAACCGACACGGCTCGATTCGCTCGAAGACGGCAATCCACCCAAGCCGGTCGTTCTCGAACGGCGCCCCGAGCCGGGCGACGCGCCGGAACTGGAGCGCAAGTTCCGCATACCCAAGATCGAAGCGCCGGACGATTTGCCGCTCGAACCGAGAAATAAGCAGGGCGATGCGCTGGGGATCGCCTCCGGCAAGCCGGCCGATTTGCTGATGCAAAGCGACGCCCCGGTAGCCGGAGCGCTGGGCGGGCGCGGGCGCGACGCCCGGGCCGCGATGGTCCAAAGCGGCGGCGGAAACAACCAAAGCGAGTCGGCCGTCGAACGCGGGCTCCGATGGCTCATGGCACAACAATGCGAAAACGGAAGCTGGAACTTCAATCACCACAAGGGCCTCTCGGGCAATGGAAGCCCCAATCCCGGCAGCGAATCGAGCGTCACCGCCGCGACGGCACTGGTCCTGCTGCCGTATCTCGGCGCCGGATACACGCACCTGGAAGGCGAGTATCAGGAGGTCGTCCAGCGAGCGTTATACTACTTGGGGACCCATGCCGTGGTGACCCGCAACGGCACAAACCTGCAAGAAGGAACGATGTACGGACAGGGGCTCTCGACGATCGCGCTTTGCGAGGCATATGCGATGACCGAGGACCCCGCGTTGAAACCGCTTGCCCAGGGGGCGATCGACTATGTCATCTACGCCCAGAACATCGAGACCGGCGGCTGGCGATACTCGCCCGGCGAACCCGGCGACATGACCGTCACCGGTTGGCAGTTGATGGGACTGAAGAGCGGACAAATGGCCAACCTGAACGTCCCTTCGCCGGCGATTTTCAACGCCCAGCGGTTCCTGGGCAGCCTGCAATCCGATAAGGGTTCCCAGTACGGCTACCTCAACCCGACGCCGCGGAAATCGACCACCGCCATCGGGCTTCTGATGCGGATGTACACCGGCTGGCAGCGGACCAACTTCGGATTGCAGCGCGGCGTGGAGCATCTCGACGAGTGGGGCCCTTCCGAAGAGAACATCTATTACAACTACTACGCCACCCAGGTCATGCACCACTGGGGCGGCCCGCTCTGGGAAAGATGGAACGAGACGATGCGCGACTTCCTGATCGCCGGCCAGGCCAAGACCGGGAACGAGAACGGGAGCTGGTTCTTCAAGGGCGACCCCGGCGCCGAAGAGGGCGGCCGGCTCTACTGCACCGCCATGGCCGTCATGACCCTCGAGGTCTACTACCGCTACATGCCGCTGTACCGCAGCAAGTCGGTCGGCGGATCAAAGGATTGAGTGGGTTGGATCTTGAAACTCCAAGTCAAGCAGGGAGCTTTCGCCCGGCGCCAGACATAGCAGAACAGAAATCTGCGATATTACATCATCTGCTAAATGATTTAGCCAACGCATCGCATAATCATGTCGCTCGCCTTTGGACCGGTCCTGAAATGCCGTGTCTATAATCTTGATGCGGATTGACGCAGGATTATAGCGATAGACGGAGCACTCCGATCCGGCGTTTGCCTCCTCGTACTCGCGCAAAGCTCCGGCTGCTTGCTCGACGTTTTCATCCGGCTTTCCCAAGACTCTTACCATGGTACACCTCCACTAAATGCGGTCATTTGCCCAATCCAGGATATTCTGTGTTTCAGCCATGAAGCGTACCGCCTCTTTCCGGTCACCCATACCTGGTTCGTATCGAAGCGATGTCTCCCAAGTTCTCACAAAGGCAAGTGAGGAACTGATTTCTGGTGGCAACGGAGGGTTCGTTTGAACATAGCGATTCCGTAACCATTCGTAGTTGTGAGCACGTTGACCGCGGAATTCTGCCTCAATGGATTCTTGGTCTTTCTCTGATATTGAATTCAATATGAGTGTTTTCAACATGCACTCGACCGCGTAGCCCGCCAGGTAGATGGTTCCGCGATAATACTCCGTTCGGAAGAGCACTTTTGCTTCTTCAAGCCGTTGGTAGGCCACACGATAGAATTTTCGAGGAATTGGATCTCTGGGGGTACCCACGTCTTTGTCCAGTACGATTACAGAGCTAATCCTTCCGCATTTTTGCCGATCGAGTCCTTTCTTGTCAAGAGAACTTCCCGGGACACGGAAGTCGAGAGAAGCAGAAATGCCGGAATTTCTACTGTTCCTGGCGAGAAGATGGCGTCGCGGAGCAATGGCGGCCCAATGAATCCGCGCAACCGTCCCCCCGGACCAACATTTTGTCGTGGAATAATCCCTCGCCCCTTCCGCGATTATGGGGGCGTCACGAGTGATCGTGACATGACAGACGACGGCACTGTTTTCCGGTTCACGGGTTGAGTCAACGCCGAATTCACGCGTTGAATCGGGAGGAGTGTCGTTTCGGGCGCGGGAGCGGCCGGCAGCCGAAGGTCCACCTCTTCACACAGCAAGGTTGTCCCTCCCGCGCCACTGCATTCAGTTTGTTTTCTGCGCAGATTGCGGGAGGATTCTGCGCGCTTGGGATGAGAAATCGACGGAGGTAGAACCATGGTTGCGAAAGCTAGAGGGGTTACAACACCGGTGGCCGCCAACCGCGGCGGCATCCGGCCGGTCCGGGGCGCCCGGCCCACCGGCGTCCGCGAAGAACTCGAAGAACTCCACGAGGAGGGTGCATGGACCCTGTGGATGCGGAACACCGTCCGCGAAACACCCAGTTGGCTGGTCAGCATGATCTTTCACATGATCGTGCTTCTGGTGCTGGCGATGTGGACGTTGCCGACGGGATTGCTCAGCGACGGCCGAATTGCCCTGACGAGCGAAAGGCCGGAAGAGCCGGACCTGTTCGACCCGCAGGACGATCCCGTCGAGGCACCCGACAGCGATTTGCCGGAAGCCTTCGGCGATCTCGAAGCACTTTCGTCGCTGGTTTTTGCCGGGCCGAAACAAGTTGCCGCTTACGAACCCGAGGTGGTTGTCGGCAAACACACCGTCTCGATCGGCGAGTTCGATTTTTCGCGGGGCCTGCCGTTCGGCGATCCTTTGGCCAAGGCAGGCCCGGACGGCGGTGGCGGGAAAGGACGAATCAAGAGTTATCGAGATCTCAAAGACAAGCCGGAAGGCGCAGCCGTGGCGGAAGCGCTCAAGTGGCTGGCCGCGCACCAGTTGCCCGACGGGAGCTGGTCGTTCGACCACACGCGGGCGGCCGGCTGCGGCGGCAAGTGCCCCAACGCCGGCAAGCTGGCCGAGGCCCGCACCGGGGCCACCGCCATCGCACTGCTGTCCTTTCTCGGCGCCGGACAGACACAGCGGGAAGGCAGGTACAAGGAGACGGTTGAACGGGGACTCGCTTTTGTGGGCAGGCAAATGGACATCAACGACAACGGCGGCAGTCTCTACGAGCCCGGGGGGCGAATGTACTCGCACGGGCTGGCGGCGATCGCACTGTGCGAGGCGTACGCCTTGACTCACGACAAGCGGTTGCACTTGCCGGCCCAGGCGGCTATCAACTTCACCTGCTACGCCCAGGATCCCGTCGGCGGCGGATGGCGCTATGAGCCGCGGCAGAAGGGCGACACGTCGGCCTTCGGCTGGCAGATCATGGCCCTGAAAAGCGGCCACATGGCCTACCTTCGCGTGCCGACCCCGGTCATCAAGAAGGCGTTCGCGTATCTCGATACCGTCCAATACGAGAGCGGCGCGAGATACGGCTATCTCAAACCGGGCCAAGGCAGCTCGGCCACCACGGCCATCGGCCTGCTCTGCCGCATGTATCTCGGATGGAAGAAGGACAACCCGGCACTGCAACGCGGCGTTCAGTGGATCAGCGAGCAGGGGCCCGCCCCCGGTGACATGTACTACAACTACTACGCCACCCAGGTCATGCGGCATTGGGAAGGCCCGCTATGGAAAAAGTGGGACGAACAGATGCGACCGCAGTTGCTCGACTCGCAGGCCAAGGCCGGCCACGAGAAGGGAAGCTGGTTCTTCAAGCACCACCACAGCGACCGCGGCGGCCGGCTCTACTGCACCGCCATGGCCGCGATGACCTTGGAGGTTTACTATCGCATTAGCCCGATCTACGGGAACCAGAGCATCGAGGATGATTTTCCCGAGTAGCGGTTGAAATCACGGCCACATCCGCAGTCCGGGCCGGGAGGCTGGGGACGCACTCTCCTAGACGATCGTGTCGCGTCGCAACATTCCCAAGACGTCCCCGGCCTTCCGGCCCGGGTTGCGGGTCCCGTCAGCCGATCCGCTCGAATGTTACGTGGACCGGTCCCGGCGAGTTGCCGTCTTCGTCCTTGCCGCCGAAGACCTTCCGGCCGCCGACCTCGAACGTCAGTTTCAGCACGCCCGGGTGCGATTGCCACATAACTTAACCCGGCGAGGTCCTTGACGCGGTTGCGCGGCGTGATATATTATTGATTGTAATCTACGAAGGTGTAACGCCCTGCATGTGGCTGGTCCTGCCGATCGCCTCGTCGGGCCGGATATTCGACATCTTCGAAAGCCGATTTTTCGTGCGCCCTTCGCATGTAGCATCCGGTAACTTGGCGGTCGAGCGGCATACAAGGTGTGAACCACGGACAGTCAGCCTAACTCAGATCCCCATGGCTAGGAGGTCCCTATGAGGGCACTATGTCTTGCACTTGTCTTCTGTCTGGCGGGGTATACAACGGCAGCAGAACCCCTGAAGGAAATTAAGATCGTCAACGATCGTGCCCCCGATTGCTCGTCGCTGAAGTCGATTGTCGAGACGGTAACACGCGGGTGCAAAACCGACGACGAGAAGATGATCGCGATCTACAACTTTTGCCGGTACGACCACTATCACCACGCCTATCCGAATGAGCCGGGCGGGATATCGGCGTTGAAGTTTATCAACGTCTACGGCTGGGGGCTCTGCGGCGGGCAACACGCCGTGATGTCCGCGCTATGGGAGGCGGCCGGATACAAGCGGCGATTCGTCGGTTGGTCGGGACACACGACCGTCGAGGTCTTCTACGGCGGCCGCTGGCACTATCTCGACACCTTTCTGAAGTTCTACACGTGGGTACCCGACCCGCAGAGCCCCGGCGGACGCACCATCGCCAGCCAGGAAGACATCAAGGCCAACCCCGGCTTGGTCAACGACGCGTTCGTCATGGACCAGGCGAGAAAGGTCTGCTACCCGAAGGATAACCGGTTTGATTACGTCGGGGACAAGGTCAACTGGACGGCGCCCGCCTTTGTGGTCTGCGGTGATACGCTCGCTGGCGTCGTCAGCGGTGTTCGCACCAACCGGGACGCCGGTGCGCCGCGCGGCTGGGGCGGAATGAAGTTTGACGATCCCGACTATTCAACGGCCGTCAACCTGGCACCCGGCTATTCGCTGACGCTCGATTGGAACAAGATCGACGACGCCTTTTACTTCCGCGGCAGAGACAAGGGGCCTTACCATACGTGCGGCGACAAGGACTACCGCAATTGCCCCTCCATCGGGCCAATCCTCGAGCCGTACAACGCGCTCGGCCGGTCGCGGACCTGGTCGAACGGGACGCTGCTTTTCAAGCCCGATTTCCGCAACGATGCGTTCCTTTCGAGTTTCAAGGAAACGGAAAACGTTGTCTATCGCAATGGTGCGCTGCATCCGAAGGACTCCGCAAAGTCGGGTGTAGTGGTCATCGAGATGTCCTCGCCGTACGTGGTGGCGAAGGCATCGGGCAAGATCGACTCCGAAGGGGCGAAGGTCGAAATTTCCAAGGACCTGAAGAGCTGGGCCCCGGTCGATTTGGCCGACATGACCAAGGCCGTGGTCGGCACCTACAGTTACTATGTTCGCGTGACGTTCCAGAAGCCGGTCACGGCCATCGAGCTTAGGAGCATTGTCCAGCACAACCAAGAGGCCCTGCCCTATCTGGCCCCCGGTGAGAACAAGATCACCGTCACGGCGGTCGATCCGCAGTCGCTCGGCAAAAACCGGCTGGTGGTCACCTATGCCTACTGCCCCGGTTGGCGCGACCGAACGCCCGAGGAAGTCTTCGAACGGGACGCGGAGATCGCCCGGGCGCACTACGCCCACTGGGTGGAGACGCCGATTGTCGTCCAGAAGACGATCGAGAAGTTCCCCGCCACGTTCGAGATCCCCGTGCCGACGCGCAAGGGCAAGCAGCCGGTCTACCCGCGGATGGTTTTCCTCCGCCGGGAGGTGCTCGCGCCGGGCCAAGAGCCGCTGCCGGTTCCGGCGAAGCCGACGACGCCGAAAGTCGGCCCCGACGAAGAGCTGGCCACGCTGCCGAATCCCTGGCTGATCGGCGCGCAGCCGCCGCCGGCGATGCCCAAGCGGCCGACGAAGACGGAAACGCGGCCGCCAACGAAAGTCGGATACGTCTCCAAGCAGGGTGAGGTGTTCAACCACCAATTCGTCAAGTGGCTGAAGGACAACTCGAACGCCTGGGTTCTGCTGGCCGACTTCGATACCGGCAACCTGCCGGACGTGAAATCGCTGGCCTCGGCGAAGCTGGTGTTTTACGTACACGAGGCCCACGACAAGGCCCCGATGCAGGTAGCCGCCGTTGCGCTCGGCGCCCCGTTCGAGCCGGGCAAGCCGTACGATTTCTCCAAGCTTGGCAAGACCGCCGGCTCAACGGTTGTTCAGCGGGGCCAAGGGCCCGGCGCCCCGTTCGACCCGCCGCGACGCTACGAGATCGACGTCACGCGTGCAGTTCGGGCGTGGGCGCGCGGCGAGCCGCATCACGGGCTTGCGCTGCGCATCGTCCCCAACCGCGGCGTCGACGACGGCTGGACCGTCCGCTTCACCCCGGCCCGGGAGAAGCCGGTCGAGCTGGAAATAGCCACGTACACCGACCACCCGTAACCGCCGCCGTCAAGGCAAATTGGTCGTTTCCTTTCCAGGGAACGGGAAAAGAGCCTGGCCCGGGGTCTAAATAATCCCAAACATTTGACAAAGAAAACCGAAATGAAGATCCGGTTTGAAGACATTGAACTTGCGTATCAATCCGTCAGCTTCGGGCAGTACGGGGAAAACTCGGCATGGCTGGACAAGTCCAGTGGGAAGATATACTGGCATTCGGAGTCTGGCGATTCCGACGAGATTCCCGAGGAAGTGTGGGAATCGCATGATGTCATCGAGATCCCCCATAAGAGAGACCTTGGGCTTGGTAGGCGGCTCGTGTTCAAGTTTGTGGAATCCACCATTCCGGACGACTACGACCGTGTTCGAGAGATTTTCAGCAGCCGTGGCGCCTATGCCCGATACAAGGTCCTCCTGGATTCGAAAGGCGTTCTTCAGAAATGGTATGATTTTGAGAATGCAGCGGAAGAAAATGCCCTTCGGCAGTGGTGCGAAGAGAACAACATTGAATTGCTTGAATCTGGAGGATCACTTGGGAGCTACGAAGTCGAACAGAAGTTTCCCGTCGAGGACCTTGCCGGCGTGGCCGAGCGGATGGGGGCGTTGGGGGCGACCGTCGGCGAGCCGCAGGTCGAGGTGGATCTATATTTCGCCCATCCGGCCAGGGATTTTGCCGAGACGGACGAAGCCCTGCGAATCCGCCGCAAGGGCCAGAAGCACTTCATCACGTACAAGGGCCCGAAGATCGACCGGACGACCAAGACCCGGCGAGAGATCGACCTGCCGCTGCCGGCCGAAGCGGGGACGTTCGACGCGTGGCGCGGGATTCTCGAAGCGTTGGGGTTCTCGCCGGTCGCCGAAGTCCGCAAGTCACGCCGCAAGGCACACATCGCGTGGCAGGATCGCAACGTCGAATGTTCCTTGGACGAAGTCGACCGGCTCGGCACGTTTGTCGAGTTGGAATTGATCGCCGACGCCGAGCAGCTCGACACCGCCCGCGCGTGCATCGGCTCGCTGGCCGAGGAGTTAGGACTTTCCGGCAGCGAGCGGCGAAGCTATCTCGAACTGCTGCTGGAGCAAGAGTGACCGGGAGACAAAATCAAGCAGGAAGGGGCACCCGCCCCCCGGCCGATTCCCAGAACTCTTGCCATAACTGTGGACACAACAGTGAATTGCGATCGCCCCGCTCAAGGGGTATTGACGCGCGGACTAGGAAGTACCCCAAAATTGACAACCAAGCGATGCGTCGGTACACTGATTTTTTCTGGAAAACCGGTTACCCGATAAGTTGGCGTGGAAAGAGATGGAGGCCATTGGTAACTCACGATGCACTTCGAGATTATCGGCCCCATCACTGACGTGAGGACGATTGCCGTTGGTGGGCGAATCCGCGACATCATGCGGCTGCGCCGCCAATACGGTCCGGGTCGATGGCGCAAGCTGAAGGGGCTTGCGATGGTGCGGCTGGCCTCTGGTCACGTCTGCCGTGCGGAGTTACACTGGTACGAGGCACATGGTAAAGGCCGCAAGAAAATGAAGATCAAGAGAATCGTGGACTAAATCTATGGCAGCTTCCCGAGAAGCGAAGTTTGTTCTCTGCGTGCGCAACGAGGAGTGCGAAGATCTCGAGCTGAGGAAGGTCTACCGGGTTCTACCGGATGCGAAGGCGGCTCAAGAAGGTTACCTTCGCATCGTCGACGAATCTGGAGAAGATTACCTCTATCCCGGCTCCTACTTTGTTGCTGTGCGTTTGTCCCGCAAGGCACAAGAAGCACTGCTCGTCCCGCAGACGTAAGGCCGCCAACAAGGCGGTCAAGCGGAACACCAAGAGCCGGCCGCTTGGCGGTCGCCCGCGCGCGATCAACCCGATCCTCCAAACTCGCCGCCTTCTTCTTCCCCCGCGGTGCCCCCATGTTTACCGTCAATCACGGGCACCGGCGGGCCGGCACTACTAGGTCGTGTTGATATTCACATGACAGATGTCAGCAGCGAGGCCAAGCAGAGA
>CAZJRB010000062.1:0-42339 GCA_964547995.1 uncultured Planctomycetaceae bacterium
CAGGTGCCGACTTGTCGGTTGAGGGTTCGACTCCCTTGCCCTCCGCATCGAAAAACACGTGTTTTGCGGCATAAGCCCGCAACCAGTCGAAGGTTGTGGGCTTATTGCTGTTCTTGAGAAGATGCCCTCTATCTCGCCCCCTCTCGCACTGCCTCGCATAGTTTGGAATCACAACTGCTGCAAATGCGCTGCCATTTTGTCGGTTTGGGTTGGCTTAAATGGGAGCGGGAAGCGGGTGAATTCTGCGGCTCAAGTCGCCAAGAATCCACGTCGGACAACGACCTCGAACTGCCCTCGGTCGATCCTACCGAAGCGACTTTGGGCAAGGTCATCAAGGGGTTGCGATTGGAACGTGGCTGGCTAAAGAAACGCGGGATTGAGAAAACATGGGCTGGGAGCGGGCTTACCGAACTGCAATATCCGCCACTAGCCGCTCATATTGATTTCTTCCCACGATAGACTAAGATAGGGGCGACGGACGTTCGCCCTCAACTCTTCACAATGCGGTGCGATTATGGGGGAAACTGAAAAAGCACCGAAACCGAGACTCAGGTGGCAGCGAGACACTTTGAAACGGCCTTGCTTCCGTCCGGACAATTCGGTCGACGACGACAACGCTTTGGATGATCGCACCGTCGAGACGTGGGATCGATTCGGAATCAGCCATGGCGAGACCTGCGCCTTTTGCGATTCTAATTGCGATGGGAATTGCGACAAAACAGAAGCAGAGTGCGAAGCAATTCTGCGAACTCATGGTATACTTGTGGATGTTCTTGCAACAGAATCGCCGGCAGTTTTTGCAACACACCCACTAGCCGTCAACAATTTTCCTCCCTCAGCGCAAGGACGGCGAGATTCGTCCCTCACACCGTCAAGGAATGGCACGAATCAAGGCCGTGAGAGTGTATCCCGAGCAATACCTTAGGTGAAAGGAAGTCGAAGATGGCAATCGCAGCACCGAGAATGCAGTGGATGTTCCTGGTGGCATTAGTTGCGCTGCCCACAGCGCCTTTGCCGTCTGAAGGTGCGGAAAACGCGATGTTTAATCCGGCCATCGATACGCAGGCAGAAGAATGGTGCTACGCGGCGAAGTCGACGACCGTCATCGGCATGCCTTTTGTTCCGGAGCCGGTTCAGGTGACCTATGACGGCGCCATTTACACGCGGTATGCCGAACTTGCCTTCTTCTACGGCGAGAAGCTTCATCCGATAATGGCCAGAAACAAGACGTTTCTCGACGGCTGGATTCCGGTCGTCGAGTATCGTTGGAAGTACAGCGGCATCGACTATCATCTCGAGATCTTCAGTGCGGAACTGCGGGGACTGGGCACCGAGAATCTCATTCAGTTTGCCAAGCTCGCGATGTCAAACTGCGGAGAGAGCACAGCGGAGGGAGTGATTGCTGCGGCAACCAGAAGTTCCGCCGAACACTTCAGGAAAGGAAATGTGAAGAAGAGGGTAAACCCGGCTACTCGGTTTGCCATGGATGACGATTGCGTGACCCGTGACGGTGCGTTGATCTATTGTTTCTCGTCGGGTGCGGAGAAATGCGCCGTGCCGGAAGCACCGTATCAAGGAGCCTACACCGCCATGGATCACGGCATCACCGACCGGGCGGCAACCGGATTCAGCATCTACCGTCGCCAGCTTCGCCCCGGAGAAACCTTCAGCGCCGTGTTCAAAATGCCCCGCAAACCGCTTGCGGATCCCAAGCAGGTGGCCGCAATCAGGGCGGCCGACTACCAGTCGAATCGCGACATGACGGTTCAGTACTGGCGGAAGCTATTCGGCCAGTGCCAGTTCTACGTCCCGGAGAAGCGAGTCAACAACTCTTTCCGCGCAGCGCTGGTACACCTGATTCTCGCGACACGCGATCAAGGAAGGGGCAAGCGGCAAGGAAGCGGGTTGCCGTACGATCGGCTGTTCCTGAACGACTACATGGACATGCTGCTGGCCTATGAACTGTACGGTCTGGACGATCTGGCAAGGCCCAACGTGGATTGGCTGATTAGCAAACAGCACAAGAGCGGAATGTTCATTGACGTTCACAACCGCGGTAACGACGATATCGTCACGTCCCACGGCCAGGGGCTTTTCGCCCTGGCGTATCCGTTCATTGTCACGCGGGACATGGCGTATGCGAAGAAGGTCTATCCTTATGTGCGGAAAGGCGTGGAGTTCATTATCAGGGATCACAGGACCCACAACCCCCATGGCTTGTTGCGTCCCTCGATCCCTTACGATGCCCCCATGCTCACGGGCTTTCACACTTGCCACAATCTCTTCGCGTTGACGGCACTGCGGGCGAGTATCCGGATGGCCAGGATGCTGGGCGAAACCGGTGACGTGAAGAACTGGACCGAGGCCCACGACACTTACAAGGAGGCGATTCTCAAGGCCATAAATGATACGTACAAGAAGGAAGGCTATATCCGATCCGGCCTGTATGATTGGGCTGCCGGGTGGGTGCAGGGACGAGTAGGCCGAGTCAATGCCTTCCCGAACCAGGATTGGGAGAACAACCTGCTGATCTATCCGACCGAACTGCTCGAACCGAAAGACCCGCGAGTGACCGACACGCTGGCAACGATTCGCGCCCGGAAATATCGCGAGGGATGCATGACCTATCGCAATGGAATGCACATCCATCAGTACATAACGTTGAATCAAGCCCAGCAATATCTTGCCATCGGCAATCAGAAACACGCCTTGCTGGATTTGTATCATGTGCTACTACACAACGGCTCGACCCACGAAGGATTCGAGAATCTCGTCGAGCCGTGGACCAATCGCACGCCGCGTGAAGGATGTCCGCCGCCTCACGCCTGGGCGGCGGCCAAGACGGCCTTGTTCCTACGCAATCTTATGGTTCGCGAGTACGGTGGCGACATGGGGATGGACATGAAGTCGCGGGACCTGCATCTGTACTCCCTGATATCGCCGAGTTGGATTAAGCCAAGCCAACAGTTGAGGATCTGCAATGCACCGACGGAAATGGGAAACGTCTCCAGCACACTCGCGTTCACGCAAGAAGGCGCAGAACTCAATGTGAAGGCCGATTTCCACAGCCCGCCTCGTTATCTTGCCGTGAGAATCCCCTACTTCGTCAAGCTGGAATCATTCACGACCGATGCCGGCGAATCGGTGCTGCGCGACGGTATTATCTATTTCTCCCCGGATGTGGCAACGGCATCCTTGAAGTGGACGGAGATTCCGGGCGTGCATCGGAGCAACTATCAGGAGATTCTGAAAGGTTATCGATCCGAGTTCGGGTTTATCGTCACTGACGGCAATTACGACCCGAAACGCGCCGGCAAGCCGTTCTTACTGGAGGACGAAAAGGATCATCCCGCCGAACCGATGAGCTTCGACCTGGTGCGGAAAGCGTTCCTGAAAGAGTACACGCGGAGATTCAATCAGTATGTCGCGGAGGGCGGCAAGCCATATCCCGTTGAGCCTCCTCCATTGATGACCCGGGAGCAACGCCGAGCGGCGTTTGGCAGACGGTTCAAGCCAATTGGTAAAACATCGCCACCTGACGGCGATCTTCCGAATACTCACGAGGCGGGTCGTTAGACCTTCCCGCCTTCTGAAGGTTGGAACGATATATCGACACAAAGCAAACGAACCGGCGGGGAACCATGCGCAGCACACCAGGAGTAGTGTTCGTGATTCTCGTGGCGCTAGGCGCCTCTCGTGCGTGCCCGGCAGATTTGGCAGACTTGGTCCGGGAAAGCTCCATCCGGGGCGGCCTGATTGTGCATCTCGGCTGCGGTGATGGTGAACAGACGGCCGAGTTGAGGATCAATGATAGGTTCCTGGTTCACGGTTTGGATACCAACGGCGAGAGGATCGAACAAGCGAGGAAAGCAATTCAATTGCGGGGCCGGTATGGTCCCGTTGCGGTCGCCTCCTATGACGGCCGGAACCTGCCATATGCGGACAATGCGGTCAACCTCCTGATCGTCGAGGACCCCGCGCAAGTTGGCGAGCAGGAGATGCGACGCGTGCTCGTGCCCAACGGCATTGCTTTGCTCGAGGAAGATGCCAAGTGGCGGACGATTGCCAAGCCTCGGCCAGAAGAAATGGACGACTGGCCGCAGTGGTTGCACGGACCCGACAACGTCTTGGTTTCGCAAGATACTATGGTTGGACCGCCCCGTCGTCTTCAATGGGTGGGCGGCCCCCCCTGGGCTCGCATGCACAATGACCTGGAGGTGCCGGCCACGACGAACGTGATTCTGTCGGCCAACGGGCGTGTGTTCTACGACATGGACGCGGGGCTCCCCGACTCCGATAGGATGCCGTCGCGATTCTTCCTAGTGGCGCGAGACGCGTTCAACGGCGTGTTGCTGTGGAAGCGACCGTTGGAATCGTGGTATCGGAACGTCGAGTACCGAAGGGGGAATCCGCCAGTCGTGATTCAGCGACGTGTGGTATGCGACGGAGACAAGCTCTACGTCACCACAAGCAACAAAGAGCCGATCGTCGTTCTGGATGCTGCCACGGGCGAAACGCTCAAGACATTTGAGGCAACGAGAAACGCCCACGAACTCGTGCTGGCGGAGAAGAAGCTGTTCGTTGTCGTCTGGGAGTACGGTGAGCCGTACGACATGGGGTATCACCTCCGAAGGCAACACGCCTACGTTACCAACTGGGCTCCGGGAGATCCTCCAAAGGGCCCATCGGGCAAGAATCGCGGGATTCTCTCTCGGCAGGAGACCGTCAGGACCAGCCTCCTAGCCGTCGATCCCCAGAGCGGTGACATCCTTTGGCAGCGAGGTGATGACGGCGTTTCCCAGATCCTCCCTCAGACGCTGGCCAGCGACAACGGACAGGTCTATCTCAAGACGCCCACGACGCTTCTTTGCCTCGACGCTGAGACCGGCAAAACGATCTGGTCTTCAGATGTCGGCTTGCCGATTGACAAGAACGAACGCATCCCTAAGTGGTTCTTGGTGACCAAGCCCAATGTTTGGTACTGGAACGTCCAAAACGTCTCACGGGTCATCGTCCTTGAAGACAAGGTACTCACCGTTGCGCAAGACCAGTTGTGCGCGGTATCCAGGAAGAACGGCGAGCAGTTGTGGCGCGGCCCGTCATACCCCGGGTTTGTCAGCCCTCCTGACGTACTTCCGGTTGGCGATAAAGTGTATGTCGGCAAGGAGATGGGGGAGGGCGGATACATTCCGATAGACCTTAAGACAGGAAGCATTGAGCCTGAGATAGTGATGGAGAAGGGCGGCATGATTCACCATCGGTGTTACCGCAGGCTGGCGACTTCGAGATACCTTTTGTCCTCGCTGGCGGGAATCGAGTTCTACGAGATTGCGACTGGACAACGGTCGGCAAACCAGTGGACCCGGGGGAATTGCTTCGCCGGTTTTCTTCCGGCAAATGGCCTGATCTACACGACGCCCCATCCCTGTGCCTGCTTCACGCGGGCAAAGATGAATGGGATGCTCGCCTACGCACCGAAGAAGGAGCTGAAATCAGACCGATGCCTGAAACAGAAGCTTCAGAAGGGGCCCGCATACGACCCGGGGCGGCTGGGCCGCCAACCAAATGCGAGCTACCGCTCGGTTCGCAATAGCTCGCTCCCAGTGGTCGCTGGCGCCGTTGACAAGTCAACCATCTTGAACAGTGGTGACACATGCCTGCAAAGCGATCGACACGGTCCGCTATCGGCAGACTGGCCAACATATCGCCAGGACCCTGGTCGAGGCGGTTCGGCCCCCGGAGCCGTTCCCGCGGAGTTGAAACTCGCCTGGAGGGTCGGGTTAGATACCCGACTCAGTCCGCCCTCCGTGGCGGGTGGAAAGATCTATGTCGCCGCCATCGATCGGCATACGGTCTGCGCCTTCGACGCGAATTCGGGGGAAGCGAACTGGTCTTACACGGCCGGGGGCCGCGTTGATACGCCCCCGACGATTTTTGGCGGCTTAGCGGTCTTCGGGTGCAAGGATGGTTGGACCTACTGCCTACGGGCCGACGATGGCAAGCTCGTGTGGCGTTTCCACGGCGGGCCCACCGAGAGGATGATTGGGGTGCTCAATCAGCTCGAATCGGCGTGGCCCGTGCATGGCGCGGTCCTTGTGCTGACCAACCCGGCCGTAAATGACGGGCGGCCAACCGTCTACCTGGCAGCGGGCCGCAACACCTTCCTTGATTCCGGAATCCGCGTCTATGCTTTGGACCTCGCATCCGGCGAAGTGATAGCGAGTCATGTGTTGCACGGACCGTATGGCGACGACGGTTCTCCCATCGTCGAAAAGACATGGGTTATCAAGGGTGTGAAGGCGGATATTCTTGTCTCGGACGGTAACTATCTCTATATTAAGGACGTCGTACTCAACCTGGACTGCTCCGAAGCCAAGACCGCAGGAGGCAATCATCTCCTGGCGACGGGTCGCTCGCTTCTGGACGACTACCGGCAGCACCGGTCGCTCTGGGTATTGGGAACGTCCGCACCTTACACCCCCCATCCCAAAACTGCCGGAAACCTCATGGCGTTCCATGGCCTCGACGTGTTTGTTTTCCGCAGTCACGCGGGCCGGCGCAACAGCAGCTTTGATCCAGCTGCGGGATACGACTTGGCCCGAGTCCAGATGCAGGCAACTTCCCCGGCAGAGGGCCAGGCCAAGAGAAGGGATGCATCCCGACGCCCTCGAACGGTTTGGACACAGAAGTCCAAGGTCATCTGCAAGGCCCTCGTCCACACGGGCACGGCACGGAGTGAGCCATCGCAGCAGAACCTGTTTATCGCGGGTCCCGTGAATCCGAAGGAGCCGCGGGCCGTCGAGGCGGCTCTACGCGGGAACAGTGGCGGCGTGCTGTGCGCGTTGTCGGCGGAAGACGGTAGGCAACTAGCGGAGTATAACCTGGACTCGATCCCCGTCCATGACGGTATGGCTGCGGCGCACGGCAGACTGTATCTCTCACTTCGCAATGGAACCTTGTGCTGCTTCGAGGGTGCTGAGTAGCGACCGCAATTGCGACGTCAATTGCGACAGAACGGGAGCAAAGTGTGAAGCAATCCATCCGATGTAATGCCTATTAAATTCGAGGGTATATCATGAAACGAAGAACATTCTTGGCCTCTGTCGCTCCATTTACGATGGGTGATTCTAGCCTGTCCGCCTCGGAAGAACGGAAGGCCGTGTGTCGACAAATCGGCATGAGCGACAAGGAGATCGGACATTTCCTTGCGGAACCTCCCTACCTGCCCTTTCAATGGATGGGGTGACCCTGGTTCTGATCTTCCGGACGAAAGGACACATCAATGAAGCACACTAGATTCGCGAAACCTACTGCCTGGCTTGCTCCTGTTGGCTTGCCTGCGGCAGCGGTCGTTTTCTTGGTTGCACAACCCTGGCGGTAATATCAGTCTTGATCTGACAAGGAAGAGGCGAACCCACTGTATTATAATAGGGAGAAGTTCTGATGACAATTCACCATGTAGTCGCTCGGGCCCTCATTGGTGCCATTCCGGTCGTTACGCTGCAGAAAGCGATGAGCTAATCAGCCGTTTTGTAGCCGACGATCAGGTCGAACTGGCCCGCACCCCGCAGGGACCGTGGCAGGCGGTTCGGCCGGGCATGGAACACCTTGCCCGGCTGGAGCAGTCGGGTACCGTCCCGCGGAAGCCTGGTCTCTTTGCATCCTAAGGCGGCCTGAGGCCGCAACCAAAGAGATGGCAAATAATTTGCAATATCCCCGCGAAAAAACATGCTCGCACGGCGCGCAGAAGTTACGACGTAAGACTCTTAGGGGTTGCCAAATCGCGTCGGATGCCCGATAATGACGGGTGTTCTTCTCCACATCTCAGGAACGATCCGATGCTCTCCGACACCCACCCCGAGGCCGAAAAGGTCCAGATCGAGCTGATCCGCAAGATGAGCGTGGGCGAGCGGCTGGGCATTATGCGGTCGATGACGGCGACGGCGATCGGGCTTTCCCGCCGGGCGATTGCCGAAGCGAATCCGGAATTAACGGGGCAAGAGTTCGAGCTGAAATGTATTGAGTTGTATTACGGCGCCGACCTGGCCGCGAGAGTCCGTGAGTATTTGAAGCACAGGTAGTCCCATGCCACGTTGCGATACCGTAGCGGCCATAACACCTCTTGTTGCCGAATTCAGACGGCTTCAAGTCCCGTACTACATCGGCGGGTCGGTTGCCGGTTCTGCTCGCGGCCTTCCTCGATCAACGATGGATGTGGATATGGTTGCCGACCTGACGATGCAACACGTTGCTCCTTTGGTGGAGGCCCTTCGATCCCTGTACTACATCGACGCCGATATGATTTCTGAAGCGATCCGCAGGAAATCGTGTTTTAACGTCGTTTATCTCGAGAGGTCCTTCAAAGTCGACGTCTTTGTGCAGCGAGGCCGCCGGTACGATCGCGCGGCGTTCGAGCGGAGTACAGAGCTGCCGATCGACGAAGGCGACCCCGACTCCCGGTTCCTCGTTGCTTCGGCCGAGGATATCGTACTGAGCAAACTGGAATGGTTCCGGCTCGGTGATGAAGTGTCCGAGCAACAGTGGCGCGACGTCATCGGCGTATTGAAAGTGCAACAGGACGCGCTCGACCGACCTTATCTCGAAAAATGGGCGGCCGAGCTGGGCGTCGCCGATTTGCTCCATAAAGCCCTGAGCGAAGCGAAGACTTGAACATTTCCAGCCAATCATCGATTGGAGGTTCATCATGTGCGGACCGAGCGACGTGCTGCCGGGGCGGTCGCGGCGATCGTGCTGCTGCCGTTTCGGCATATTGATCGGCATTGTTGGGAGCGTCGTTTGCGCGGCGGGCGTGGCGGCGGAGTCGCCCAACCTTGATGGCGGGGCCCGAGAACGAGAGGTAATCGCCGCGCAGGGGAAGCTGAAGAAGAATCCAAATGACGCGTCGGCCGCCGGCGTGCTGGGCCGCTACTACTGTTTCGTCAAGAGGGATTGGGAGGCGGGCCTGCCGCTGCTGGCGCGAAGCGACGATCTCGTGCTGAAGGGGCCGGCGCAAAGCGATCTGAACAATCCTCGAGAGCCGGACCGCCAATTGGCCCTGGCCGACCAGTGGTGGGACCTGGCGCAGCGGCGGGGAGACGAAACGAAGAACAGCATGCTGGATCGGGCCGCCTACTGGTACGTGCAGGCGCTGCCGCGATTGCAGGAGCCCGACAGGTCCCGCGTCCTTGTGCGTTGGGAGGAATTGCGGGACGCCGGAATCGTGATCGGGCCGCACGAACTCTACGGCAACATGCTGGGCGGCCGGCTCGACGGGCGAGGGCGGCTGGTCAGGAAACACGGCGGCAGCGGCGGCAGCGAACGGGCGGTCGCCCGGGGGTTGCAGTGGTTGGCCATGCACCAATGCGCCGACGGCGGGTGGAACTTCGATCTTCGCAAGTGTCCCGGTTGTCTGGGCAAGTGTCCCGATAGCGGAGAAGCGGGCGACGCCCGAATCGCCGCCACCGCGATGGCGTTGTTGCCGTTTCTCGGGGCCGTGCAGACCCACAAGACGGGCAAGTACAAGACACAAGTCAACAACGGACTGCGATTCCTTTGCGAGAAGATGAAGACCACTCCCCTAGGCGGTTCGCTATGGGAATCGGGCGGGCGAGGGCACATGTATTCGCACGGCATGGCGACGATCGCGTTGTGCGAGTGCTACGCGATGACGCGCGACAAGCAACTGCACAAACCCGCGCTGGAAGCGGTCAACTTCGTCTGCTCGGCCCAGGACCCGATCGGCGGGGGCTGGCGCTACAAACCCCGCGAGAAGGGCGACACCTCCGTCACCGGTTGGCAGATCATGGCGTTGAAGACCGGCCACGTGGCCCATCTCCACGTGCCGCCGACGGTCCTCAAGAGGGCGTTCGGCTACCTCGATACCGTGCAAACGGACAACGGAGCCGCGTACGGTTATCGGGGCCCGGGATCCGGTAGAGCCACGAGTGCCATCGGTCTGCTCTGTCGGATGTATCTCGGCTGGAAGAAGGACAATCCCGCGCTGCGGCGCGGCGTTCAGCAGATCAGCGATTGGGGCCCCGACCGTGGAAACATGTACTATAACTACTACGCCACCCAGGTCTGTTTCCACTGGCAAGGCGATGTCTGGAAGAAGTGGAACGGGCAGATGCGCGATTGGCTGGTCAATTTGCAGGCGAAGGAGAGCCACCCAGCGGGGAGCTGGATGTTGACGGGTAATGATTACGGTTTTAAGCGCGGCGGGCGTCTCTACTGCACCGCCCTGGCGACGATGATCCTGGAAACCTACTACCGGTATCTGCCGATCTATCGGGAAGACCCGACGGAGGATCAGTAATTGGCGGGTTTCACGACGGCGGGCAAGCCCGCCCGCTAAACGTCGGGGAGCACGGCCGGGAAACGTAGCATGGCCGAGAAACAATGAAACCAGAGAAAATGTCGATCGCGGGCGCCGGGCCGGTTATCGCCGGGTTGACGTTTCTCTACGCCGTGGCCATGGGGTTGATCACCCACTTCGGCCCCCCATGGCTTGTGATCCGGGGTGTGCCGCATGTCTGGTTGGCGGCCGCCGGCGGGCTGTTGATCGCCGTGACGCTCGTGCTGCACGTCGTCTCGGCGCGGACCCTTTTGGGCGGCTTCCGCGAAGGGCGGCTGGTCACGACCGGCGTCTACACCGTCTGTCGCAACCCGCTCTACGCATGGTGGATTCTTCTGGGGATTCCGGGCATCGCGTTTTTGCTTCGCTCGTGGCCGTTTCTGACCGTACCTGTCTTTATGTACGTTGTAACGCGGATCTTTGTGCGCCGCGAGGAAGCCCTTCTCGAAGGGCAATTCGGCGAGGAATATATTGCGTACAAGCGTCGCGTGAACGCGATCTTCCCGACGCTACGGAAATAGCCGCTTGCGGCTTTGCAACAGGCAAGCCGTTGATCTTGACTCGCCCGGCGGATTTTCTCTACACTACTGCGTTTGCAGCGTGTCGAGAAAATGGAAGTTCGAGAGCAACGCGACTATTTGTGTCCCGGCGAGCAGTCGCCGATCTCGCGGTCGGTGCATCTTGGCCGGCTGGCCCGATTTTATCCGGCGTGCCGGCAGTGCCCGCAGCGCGACGATACCGGTTCGCTCTCAACGCGGCAGGTCGAGCGGCTTGTTGAAGCGCAGCTTCGCGGCGGGTCGAAGCCGCTGTTCGGCGACGAAGGGGCAGGGGGGGTCTATCTCAACGATTTCGGGCCGGACGCGGCAAGGGAAATGGCGGCCGCGCTGGGGATCCTCTTGCAGACGAAAAGCCCCCGCACTGCGTGCGAGGGTTCTGCATCTGAACACCCCATTTTTTCTGCGAGTCGCGGAGAACCCCCGCACGCAGTGCGGGGGCTTTCAGTAGAACACGTCGCGCACGACGCTGCGGATTGCGAAAACGCGTATGAACCGCTCGCGACGGAGCCGGTCGTTGTCATCGCGGGTGATGGCCGTCCGTCCGCCGGCGAGCTGGTGGCGGCCGTGTGCGAGGGACTCCGCTGGGCCGGGTGCCACGTGGTCGACATCGGCCCGGCCAGCTCCGCGTGCCTGGGCTTTGCGATCGACCACCTGCAGACCGCCGGTGGCGTGTTCGTCGGCAATCCCGGCTGCGAAGTGCAGACCGTCGGGCTGAAATTCTTCGGCGGTTCGGGGCCGCTCAGCGGGGGCGGGCCGCTCGATCAGCTCAGGGAGATTTACGACGCCGGTCCCGATCGACCGACCAGGACGTACGGCTCGCTGCGGCGGTTCCAGGCCGAAGGGCCTTATCTGGCCGTCGCGGCTGAATCCTACCATGCCCTGCGCCCGTTGCGGTTCGTGCTCGACTCGGCGTGCCGGCCGCTGGCCGGTTATCTGCAAAAACTGACCAAGCCGGTGGCATGTGAAATCTTCCCCCGGCGGACAACGCGGGATCGCTTCTCCGAGCAGGTTGTCGACGACGCGGCCCATTTTGGAGTTCGCGTCGACGGCGACGGCGAGCGGTGCGAGGTGTTCGATGAACGGGGCCGCCGTGTTTCGGCCGGGCGGATGTTGGTGTTGCTTGCGCGGCATTTGCGATTTGCGAAGCCGCAAGCGGCTGTCGTTGTTGAAGATGATACTTTGCCGGCGCTGGTTCGGGCCATCGGCGATCCGGTGGTGCTGAGCGATGCCCGGCGTTCGGAGATGGCATCGGCGATGCGTGTACACAAGGCCATCATTGGCGGCGGCCCGAGCGGGCGGTTCTGGCACGTCGACCACGGCCCGCCGTTGCCCGACGCCCTCGGCACCGTCACGGCCTTGTTGGAAATTCTAAGCCGCAGCGACCGCCCGCTGTCCGAGGTCCTCGACCGCGAGGCGGCCGCGGGCTGAGATGCCGAATCTCCCCTTGCAATCTCCCCACTGGCCAGCAACAATGATTGATGCGCTTGACGCGCCGGGTCTTGGCCGATCGCCGGGTGGCACGGTGGCACGGGCTGCTCGTCAGCCCGTGTCGGTGGGACACCAGTCGGCACGGGCAGACAAGCTGCCCGTGACACCCGAGCGTAGCCGGGCCGGAGTTCGGTTGAATATCGAATAGAATATCGAATGGAGAATTACGAATCACGAAGTAGGAGTGAGAAAGAGGACCCCATGCCCCACCACTGGCTCGCCGAGCGGATGCAGTGTTTCGACGCCTCGGGTATCCGGAAGGTGTTCGACCTGGCCGCGAAGATGACCGACCCGATCGATCTTTCGATTGGGCAGCCCGATTTCGACGTTCCGCCCGAAGTCCGCCGGGCGGCGATCGACGCGATCGAGAGCAGGAAAAACGGCTACGCCCTGACGCAGGGGATGCCTGTGCTGCGGGAGAAGCTTCAGAAGCGAATCGACCGGCAGTACGGCCACGACGACCGCGAGGTGTTCGTTACCTGCGGCACGAGCGGCGGGCTGATGCTGGCGATGCTGGCGGTGGTCGATCCGGGCGACGAGGTGATCGTGTTCGATCCGTACTTCGTGATGTACGATGCGTTGGCGGGCGTGGCCGGCGGCCGGATCGTCTACGTCGAAACGTATCCCGACTTCCGCATCGACCTGGACCGCGTGGCCGACGCGATCACGCCGAAGACGAAGGCGATCTGCTTCAACAGTCCCGCCAATCCGACCGGTGCGGTTGCCGGCCGCGAAGAGGTGGAGGGCATCGCCCGTCTGGCGGCCGAGCACAACATCCTCCTGCTGAGCGACGAGATCTATCGGGACTTCTGCTACGAGGGGCCACTGGTTTCGCCGGCCGAGTTCAACCCGCGGACGCTGGTGCTCGACGGTTTCAGCAAGAGCCACGGGATGCCGGGCTGGCGGCTGGGGTTCGCCCACGGGCCTTCGGCGATCATCGAGGAGATGATCAAGCTCCAGCAGTACAGTTTCGTGTGTGCCCCGCACCCGATGCAGTGGGCCGGAGCGGTGGCGATGGATATCGATACGAGCGGGCACGTGGCCGCCTATCGCCGCAAGCGGGACATGATCGTCGAGGGGCTGGCCGGGAGGTTCGAGGTCGTCGAACCCGGTGGGGCTTTCTATGTTTTTCCCAAAACACCCTGGGGCACCGGCATGGAGTTTGTCGAGAAGGCGATCGAGAACAATGTATTGATCATCCCGGGCAGCGTTTTCAGCCACCGCGACACCCATTTCCGCATTTCCTACGCGGCAGAGGATGCGGTGATCGAGCGGGGGATCGAGATCCTGCGGAAGATCGCGGTTCGGGGGTGAAATTGGCACTTGCCAACCGCGCTCTGGCGAGCGCGGCTGCCGTTTTGAGACAAGCGGAGCCCCGGGGCGCGACCAACTGGGGCACTGTTCCGCTTTGACCCCGCTACCGCTTGCCGCGACCGGGGAGGCGGTGACTTTTTGGCGTTTGACACGTTCCGTCTGTAGGGAACGCCCTCTGTGGCGTTCCGGGAAGCAGCAACGAGCGTGTTTTCCGGGTTTCGGAACGCCACAGAGGGCGTTCCCTACAAAAAGTCACAGCCTCACCGGTCGCGGCTTTATGATCGAAATGCCGAGATTGTTCTTGAGCAATCCCAAAGAAAGCCCGGCGTCGGCGGGACCGAGGCCGGGCTTTACGTCGTTCCGGGAGGGAAACTAAACAAAGTGTGGTGAGCAAGCGACTCCGTTCAGGCGCTTTTGTGTTTTGGTTCGGGCAAGGGGAAGGGTTCCTCGCGTCCGAAGACGACATCCTCCGTGATCAGGTACTCGATGGTTCCGGTTTGGTCCGGCAGCTCGAACATGATATCGAGCATGACGTCTTCGATGATCGACCGCAGCGCCCTGGCGCCGGTATTTTTCTCCATGGCGCGTTTCGCGATCGCCCGCAGGGCTTCGTCGGTGAAGTCCAACTTGGCGTCTTCCATGCTGAATAGAGCCTGGTACTGTTTGACCAGGGCATTTTTCGGTTCGCAGAGGACCTTGACCAGCGCGTCCTGGTCGAGCGGGCTTAGCGAACAAACGACGGGCATCCGGCCGACCAGTTCGGGAATAAGGCCGAATTCGAGGATGTCGTCGCTGGTGGCCTGCTCGAGCAGCTCACCGATCTGGTGTTCGTCGGGTACGGTCTGCTCCTGGCTGAATCCGATGGATCGTTTTCCGAGCCGTTTTCCGACGATGTCGTCCAGCCCGACGAACGTTCCGCCGCAGATGAAGAGGATTCTGGAGGTGTCGATTTGTATGTACTGCTGCTCGGGATGTTTTCTTCCGCCTTGGGGCGGGACGTTGGCGACGGTGCCTTCGAGCATCTTCAACAGGGCCTGCTGTACGCCTTCGCCGGAGACATCGCGGGTGATGGAGACGTTCTGGCTGGTCTTTCCGATTTTGTCGATTTCGTCGATGTAGAGGACCCCGCGCTGGGCGGCTTCGATGTCGAAGTCGGCGGCGTGGAGCAGCTTGAGCAACAGGTTCTCGACGTCCTCGCCCACGTAGCCGGCCTCGGTCAGCGTCGTCGCATCGCCGATGGCAAAGGGGACGTCGAGGATTCGGGCGAGGGTTTGGGCGAGCAGGGTCTTGCCGGAGCCGGTCGGGCCGATCATCAAGATGTTCGATTTGTCGATCTCGACGTCCGCTTCGATAGCCCCGTGCATGAGGCGTTTGTAGTGGCTGTGGACGGCCACGGCGAGGACTTTCTTGGCCTGGTTCTGGCCGATGACGTACTGGTCGAGTTGCTCGACGATTTGGCGTGGGGTGGGTACTTTTGTGAAGATCTGTTTACTGCTGCCGCGGCGACGGCGTTCCTGTTCGAGAATCGACTGGCACAGATCGATGCACTCGCCGCAGATGTAGACGTCGCTGGGGCCTTCCACCAGGGGTCCAACGTCGCGGTAGCTCTTTCGGCAGAAGGAGCAGAAGGCGTTTTTTTTGGAGGTTCCGCCGCCTCGGCGCCCTGAGTTGAAGTCTCTGCCTGAAGGCATGCCAGTTCCTTTTTGCGTCTGCCTGGTGTGAAACGATGTTGTTTTTACGACTCGACAGCGCTGAAGGTTTGCGGATTACGACGCCTTCGAACCGGTTCTTTCGTCAGAATCGCACCAACCGACGGGTTCCGGTCGGTTGATGTCATTCGTCGTAACCCGTTTCCCCGTTACCGTTTAACTCGTCTTGTAGTTGAGCCGCCAACGTAGTTCTTATTGTTCGGAATTCTTCGTCGCTAAGCTCACCCCGGGAATGTAAATCGCGGAATTTTGACATCAATTCACTGGCTTCCGGTTCGTGTTGTGCGGGCGCTTTGCGGAGTTTGTCGGTCACGTAAAACACCACGGCCAGCCCCGCAGCCAAAACAGCGATCCAAATCACCAATTGTTCGGCGCCGGCGTCCAGCAATCGGTCGATCATGTTGTCGGTCGTTTATGCCGAAATTACCCAAGCAACATTATCAGACTTACCTGCCCTCAATCACCTGGATCCTCATTAGATTATGCACATCCCGGTGGTCTGAGTCCAGGAGCAATGGGCGCCGAGGCCCTCGGAGCGGACGGTTTTACCACCAGACAGAGGGGTGTCGGATTGACAGCCGCCCACCGATACCTTACCTTGGTGACCGATTCGATGAGGTTTCTGAGCGAATCGCCAGTCACTCGATCATCTCTCGGGAGTGTTCCGATGCCGATCCTGTTTACCTGCCCTTACTGCGGCGTCCAGACCAATGTCTCGGACGAGTTTGCGGGGCAAACCGGCCCTTGTGTCAAGTGCGGCAAGACCGTGACGATCCCGCGGCCGGAGTCGGGTTTCGCTCCGGCGCCGAAATCCTCGAGCAATACGTGGATCGTCTTGCTGGTGATCGGCGTCTGCACGATACCTGTGCTGTTGATGTGTGCCGGGGTCTTGTTGCCCGGCGTGCAGGCCGGCCGCGAAGCTGCTCGCCGGGCGAATTGCCTGAACAACTTGAAGCAGATCGGACTGGCGATGCACAACTACCATAGTGTCCACGGGTGCTTTCCCCCGGCCTACATCCCCGACGAAAACGGCAACCCGAAACACAGTTGGCGGGTGCTGATCCTCCCGTATATGGAGGAAAGGGCACTCTATAACCGGTACAACTTCGACGAACCCTGGGACAGCCCCGCCAACCAGCAATTGGCCCCGTTGATGCCGAAGGTCTACAACTGCCCGAGCGATGCGCTTTCCGACGGCGTCTCGGAGACTTCCTATCTCATGGTGGTTGGTCCGGGTACCGTGGGCGAGGGTTCCACGCCGACAAGGATCGTTGATATCCGGGACGGCACGTCGAACACCGTGATGGTGGTCGAAACTGCCGGCACTGCGATCAATTGGCTCGAACCCGAGGATTGGGATACGTCCCAAGGCGATTTTTCGATCAACGAGGGCTTGGGAATGGGCATCGAGAGCGACCATGCCGGCGTGGCCAACGTGCTGTTCTGCGACGGCAGCGTGCGAAGCATCCCCGAATGGACCGATCCCGAGGATCTCGAAGCATTGACCACGCGCGACGGCGGGGAAGAGGTCCAGGGCTGGCAATTTGACTGATTTACCACGATTTCCCAGGTATCCCAGGCCCCGCAGGCCAAGCAACCGGCAACTCTTCCTCAAGCGGTACGACTGATACCGCCGATACGAATCCTACGGCTGTAGTCTCGTAGTGCGCGCGGAAATCTGCTTGGCCAAGAGCGTCCTCACGGAGGAGTCATGTCATGGGGTTCAGTTTAGTTAGTTCGCTAGTTGCATTGGTTGCTCTGGGGTTTCAGGCGGCCGATTCGACCGAGGCCGCCGGGCCGGTTTCCGGGGTTTCGGCGCCGCGCGAGACCGTTTCCAAGCGGCCTTCCGGCGAGCCGATCGCGACGCGGCAGACGCTGTTTTCCATCCCGTTTACGATAGACCGGCCGGCGAACCCTTCCGAGGAACCCGGCAACGTTCAACTCTACGTTTCCACGAACCGGGGGGTTGCGTGGCGGCTTTACGCCAGCGTTGAGCCCTCGCGGCGGCAGTTCTTGTTTCGCGCCGGCGGGGACGGCCCGTACTGGTTCCAAGTCCGCACGCTCGATCGGTCGGGCCGCATCAAGCCGCAACCGGCGGGCGCCGGCCTGCTCCGGGTGGTCGTCGATACCACGCGGCCGAGGATGGAACTCTCGGCCCGGCGCGGCGATGCCGGACAGGTCATCGCCCGATGGAGAATTGATGAACGCCATCCGAATCCGGATTCTCTGATGATTCACTATCGGGTTGGTCCCGATGGGGCGTGGCAACCGGTGGCGATCGGCCAGGAGAATCGCAGGGTTTCGGGTACGGTCGAGACCAACGAGGTCACCTTCTGGCCGAAGGCCGCGGGCGAAATCCAGATTCGGGCCGAGGTCACCGACGCGGCCGGCAATCGTGCCGTTTGCCATGCGCAAGTCAAGACGGGGCAGACGGCCGCCAAGCAACCACTGCGGAATTCCCAAGAAACCGAATCGATATGGCGAGGAGGGGCCCATCAAGCAGCCACCCCCTGGCCCGCCGAAGGCACCCCATCCGGCAAGAAGCAGCCCGGCAGCCGACACCAGGCCCGGGGCCTTCCGGGCAATGATCCCGAGAAGCGCAAACTCGTTCCTACCGTCGAGCACCTGAAACCCGATCCGGCGATGGGTCCGGTTGCCGGGCGAGTCCATCCGCCGATCCAGAAGCAATATGCGTCTGCAAGCCCCGAAGCGTCGCCGGAGGCGGCCGCCGGTCTGCCACCCGGCGAACGCCCGAGAATGATCAACAAGCGATTGTTCGAGTTGGAATACGACAACGACATGTCCGGCCGGGGATTCTCGCATATCGAGCTTTGGGGGAGTCAAGACGGGGGGCGGACCTGGCGGAGTTTTGCGTTCGACGACGACAACCGCAGCCCGGTGTCGGTCGTCGTCGAGGAAGAAGGGCTCTACGGATTTCGTGTCGTGGCGAGCAGCGTGGGCAACGCCCGCCCCAATCCGCCGAAGCCGGGGACGCCGCCCGAAATCTTCATCGGCGTCGACCTGACCAAGCCGACCGCCCGGATTACCGGCGCCGAGAGTGCCGCGGGGGCCGATGCGGGCAATCTGATGATATCGTGGGAGGCGGCCGACCGGTTCCTCGCGCGGCGGCCGGTCTCGCTTTCGTTCAGCCAATATCCCTGCGGGCCGTGGACGGTGATTGCCTCCGGCCTGGAGAATACCGGCAGCTACACCTGGGCGGTCGATCCCCGTGTGCCGCAGAGCATCTACTTGCGGCTGGAAGTCTGCGACGAGGCGGGGAACGTGGGCACGCATGAAACCTCCCATCCGGTCTTGCTCGAGCACACTCGTGCCTCGGTCCGCATTCGCGGCGTCCGCCCGGTCGGGCGAGAAAATCGGAGCGCAGCCGCGCGATATCCGTTTTGGTAGTCAAGGTCCGCGGGCCTGGCGAGAGCGAGTCGAGAATCAGACTCCGCCGGCGCAAGTGAAAATCGGTTTCAATAGGCTGTCGTGACAATCCATCCATTCCTTGACGTCCTGGACAATCCGGCGAGGGCCGCGGCTCGGGCGCCAGTTGAAATCCTGTTGCGCTTCTCGCGAATCGGTGATGAAGATCCGAAGATCGACGGGTCTCGTCTCCGGGGCAGATCTGTCGCCGTTGGTTGTGTATCGCCTTCCACAGGCGTTTCCGCTCGTTCATAACAGGCAGCGACGCCACCAGCTCCATCCACTTCGCGGCCAGCGAATGTCCATTTCGGCCGGTCCGACTTCACGGTATTCGGGTTTAGTGTACAATGACCACCGATGGGAAGGCACATCGCGGCTTCCACCCATTAGGGTGATGGCACGTGGGTGGGTCAGCACGCTTGCTCGGGAGATATTGACGCGCGAGGTTCTTTCAGAAATGGATCACCACAGGCTTACAAACATTTCTGCCGCTGCAGACACAGAACCTCCCGCAAATCTGCCCCCTGTTCCCGATCCGCACATAGCTCCACTCCGGGACACTAGAACTTTGATGGAATTGGTTGCGGAGGTCACCGATGAGCCGCAGGAGGAAGTGCAACGACGGCTTCGAAAGGAGCATCAGCGGTTAGGCTCGAACGTGTGGGAGGAAATGCAGCGGTGGGGAATCGAGCCATATGTGTGGAGTGACAAGCTGGTTGAGTTCTACAGCAAGACGGATGCATTTCTCTACGAATCGTTGGTGTGGAATCGCACGGCGAAGAAGAACCAAATGCGCAAGTGGATCGGCGAGTTTCTTGCCCGGGATTTCGCAGGTCCCGCAAAGATTCTTACCTATGGCGACGGGCTCGGGTTCGACAGTCTGTATCTGACAAAGGCCGGCCACGACGTGACTTCGTTTGAAGTTTCTGAGAAGTGTGTGAAGCTTGCCAAATCGGTTTTCGCGAGGGCGGGTGAGACCTTGCGGATACTTGGTTCTCCCGAGGAAGTCGAAGAGGAAGCGTACGACGTGGTCGTCTGCCTCGATGTGCTGGAGCACGTTCCCGATCCACCCGGTCTGGTGGGACAACTGGCGGGCGCACTTCGACGTGGGGGCCGGCTGATCGTCCACGCCCCGTTCTTCTACGTTGCTTGGAATGTTGTCACCCACCTTCGTGCTAACAAGAAGTACAGCGGCGATCTGGTCAGACTGTACACCCCACACGGGCTCACCCCCATAGACGGTCAGTTTTTCTGGGATCCGCTCGTGCTGGAGAAGTGCGACCGGAACGCCGGTCCAAGAAACCGATTTGCGGGACGCGAGGTTTTGCTGCGATGGTCCGGATTACTATTGTCAGTGGGAAGGTTTTGGCCGCTACCACATATTTGGGTGGCCAAACTTTTGTCCAAGGTGGAAAAGGAATACAAGCATGAGTTGTGGATCGAAGAATAATCGAATACCTGCGGTTATTCTGGTATGCGGTGCTGGGCCGTCAGGCCGCGCCTTGGTGTCGGATGCCTTTGATGCTGTGTGGACTAAGCTTGGTATGGCAAACTGATCCGTTGTACTATGAACAATATGGCCTGCCACTGCTTGATAGTAACTGAATAGGTGCTCCAGGAACACATGATTCAGAAGCAGAGAATACAACGGTCCAGCTTGTGGCGAGCGTGTTTTTATGTGGTCTTGTTCCCTGCTTTAGCGTTTATCCACATTTCGTTAAGGGATTACGTTGCCGATGATGCGTACATTCATGTTCGCATTGCACAACATCTGGTCGAACACGGGGTGCCTTATTTCAACGTTCACGAGCCAATCATGGCCAGTTCCTCGCCACTGTATACTATTACCCTCTTTCTGGCATTTTCCATTTTTGGCGTTAACCTTCTGACATTAGCGATACTCAACAGTCTTGCAACTTGCCTTTGTGCCTTGGTTTTCAGTCGGTTGGCGAGGCGAGTCCTTGCCAGTGAGTCGTTCCGCGTGGACCTCTGTGTAACGGTTGTTGTGGTGTCGCTGTTGCTAGAATCCAGCATCTCCCTGATGGAGACTCCGTTGGCACTGCTCGTTTTGGGCCAAGGGATTCATTTTTATCTTGGCCGGCGCCCCGTGAGCTTTGTCTTCTTGTGCGCGGCCGTTTTTTTGCGAATTGAACTGGCGGTTTTCTTCCTTAGCTTTGTCGCCCACAGTCTGTACACTCGCCGAATTGGCCCTGGACAGATCGTTTTGTGCGCGTTGCTTGGGGGCGTACCCTGGGTTCTGTACGATCTATATTTTTTTCGCACGATTCTGCCACAGACGATGGAGGCAAAAAGCGCGGTCTTCTCTCTGAACATCATGCAATTTGCCATGATTACTTATCGGTATCTTTACGGGCCACATTTGTCGTTCAATTTGCGATGGCTTCTGATCGTTCATGCCGTGGCGGCACCGTGGATGTTTTTGGCGACCTTTCTGAAGGGGAGACCGGCATTTCGTGACGACAAGGTTCTCAAGTCGGCACTATTGTTATTCTTGCCTGGCGCCACAATTCTGGCGGTCTATGCGGCCAAGCGAGTTTTGCCCTTCCAATGGTACCTGCCGTTGTTCTTGGTTCCCATGTTTATCGGGATGTTCCTCGTCGCATACGCGCGGAAATCCGCGCTGATCCGGTTTGCATTTGCCTTTTTCGTTTTTCCAGTGGTCCTCAATTTGGCGATCAACACGTGTGCAGCATTGGGTTATCCTGGTCTGTATTCAGACTTCGTTTTCGGGGCACGTACGAGGCAATACATGCGTGTCGGCTATGCTCTGCAACGAAAGTACCCCGATGCGACGCTTCTGACAACCGAAATAGGCGCGCTGGGTTTCGCGTTCGGAGGAACTATCCACGATGCTGCCGGCCTGGTGTCCCCAGCAGCTTTGAAGTATCACCCCATGCATGTGCCCCAAGAGAGATCCTTGGGATATATTGGTGCGATTCCCCCCGAATTTGTTCATGAAGTCAAGCCGGATATCATAGTCAGCTACGATGTGTTTATCGAGGAACTCATGCGGTCGGATTTGCTGGACGAGTACGTGCATGAAAGTATCCCGGCTTTGCTCCCCGGAGATGCCGCGGTAGCCGACCACCGGCAACTCTGGTTTGGGCAACAACTACATGTCTTTGTACGGAAGGAAATTGACCTGGGTCCAATCCAGAAAGAGTCCGACCGCGAGAATCTGGATTAGTTGCGCAAACTCTCGTGGGAGAAGATTGCAGAGATCGGGCGCGAGATCCCGGTTGTGATCAATGGGTGCAGCTTCCTGAGTCGGAATACCGACGCTAAAACAAAGGGTGTGTATTCCACGTAGTTCTGCTGACCCTCTCGTTAAATGCAATGCGGGAAGAGGCAATTGCCATCTCGAAAACATTGTGTGTTGGTGTCCGGCGAATACTTGCCCCGGACGGCAATACGGGCTCATGTAGCATTTTCTCAATCTCTCCGCTATAGAGACTCTGTCTGCTTGGAGGAAGAATCGGCTTCGTAGGGGCGGTACTCGATCAGGCGAATATCGAACGGGGCGCGGATCCGGTAGGAAACACCCCGCCATGCGGCAGTCCGCACGAAGATGGTGGAAACGAGTGCGATGGGGTAGATGATCTGAGTTGCGCCGACGGCTGCCAACAGTTTTGCGGCATCGAAGGCAGTCAGCCACGCGGCCGGTTCGCCCCGTGCCCGGACGATCCGCCGCACGCCGGCCTCCATGGGGATCAGCAGCAAGAGCATCCCGGCCATGTACAGGGCAAGCCCGCCACCCGCCCAGATCAGTGTCTCCGGTCGGCCCGTGGCAAGGGCCGTAATCGCAAGGGCCGCCGTGACGAGCAATGTCAGCGACGTGGCAATCGCGTGGGCGACGACTCCCGGCCAGCCGGGATGGTACAGCCGGGCGGCGAGCAGTTGGCGTCGTACCCAGCGGAAGTAGTTGGAAATGCTGCACGCCTCGCGGTTGACCATCATCAGCGAGGGGACGAATACCACGCGGAACTCTTGTTTGCGAAGCACCCGGTAGAGCATCGTGTCTTCACAAAATGCCTTCTGCCAGCGGTCGAGCAGGTCGGATTCCCGAAGGACCCTGGTTTTTAGTGCCAGCGATCCACCCCACGGGATCCGGTAGAGATACATCTGCACGACCGCTGCGGCGTTCCAGGCGTATCGCACCAGGGCCCCCCAGGTCCTTTTGTCCGGCATGTACCACCGGTTTCCCGTCGAGACCCCAACACGTTCACATGCCAAGGGAGCGACCAGCTCGCGAAGCCAATCGGGGTGTGCAACCGTATCGGCATCCAGCAGGGCAACGACTTCGTACGACTCGTCGAGTTGCGAGACGGCCTGCACGACGCTGCTGCACTTGAGACTGCACGTGTCATGGCGCCGGGTCAGGGGCGAAATCTGCACGTTGGTCACATTGCAGCGGTCGACGACTTCTTCGGCGATTTGCCACGCCGCGTCCTCGCGGGAATCGACGATTACGCGCACGTCGTAATCGGGATAGTCCTGTTTCAGCAGTGCTTCGAGGCAATCGGCCAGGAACGGGTCGGTTCCCCGCAGGCAGAGAACCACCGCTGCCTTGGGGCGGTACTGTTCGGTAGCCGCGTGCCTCTTCCAGCGAAACAGGACCCAAATGAAGCCGCACGTCATCAGGGCTTGACCCGTGACGAGCCCGAGCAGGATCCAGAATATGGCGACCGCAAGCTGGTTCATGTCTTCAGCCCGCAAGCGATTCTTCAGGGTGTTTTGCCGCCCCGATCGATGCGCGTACTTTCCGCACGTAGGTTTCGAGCAGGTCTTCGGCCTGCCTGCCCGTCATCGCGCGGGCGTCGTAGTGCAGGGTGACGGTCAGCTTGCCGGCGTAGATGAACACTGCGAACGCGGCGGAGGTGTGTGGGCGGATCGGCGCCAGGCATTCCATGCCCTCCAGGACGACGTTGCCGACCACGAATCGGCCCTCGCGGCGCGGCAGGGGCAGTTTTGCCAACGGCGAACCGAGGTTCGTAAAAACGCAAGTTGCCGTACACTGATCCCCTTTGACCTGAGCGGGCATGCCGCCCGGCAAGAACCTACACGCTTGCAGCGAGAAGACGAAAGTCAGCCCCAGTCGCCGGCGTTTGATCAGAAGCATCTCGTCGGAGATGCCCGCAAGCAACTGCCCGGTGTCGGCGAAGTCCTGCGAACGCCGATCGAGGAACACCATGCTCACGGCGTTGGCGGCCGGGAGCCGCCGCTCGGAAACGGTTCGGAGGTTCACGGGCACCGAGAGCCGCAGCCAGCCGTCGTCGTACCCGGGCACATGCCGCGACATCCAATCGTGCAACGCCAGAAACAGATCTCGGGCGAGCAGATCGTTGGTCGTTGCGCGCAATTCCGCGGCGACTCTCCGCAGAGCTTTCGTTTCGGCCTCGTCGATTCGGCGCGTACACGTTGCGGGGTATCTGTCCGGCGGTTGGGACATGTCTTGCGGTGGAGTGTTGGGGGTCGCCGGTACGGGTGATCGCATCAGGAACTGCCGCACGCCGAGCAGGCCGGTAAGCTGTTGGGGTAGAATTCGCAGGAACCTCCACGGGGTGAGGCCGAACGTGTTGCGCCGGCGCAGGAGTTTCGCATCCAACGGCGGCAGGGTTGCCCGCCGCGACGTTTCTCCCGCGGCCACGGCGTAGGCGACCAGCAAGTCCCTGAGAAAGCGGAACCCGCCCAGCCCGTCGCAACAGGAATGATGAAACTGCATCACCAGTTCGGTTGTTTTCGCACCCGCCAGCACCCAGAATCTCAGCCCGGCTTCGGCGTAGAGATTGATGGGCGCGGCATGGGGAAAGGAGTCGTCCGGCAGTTTTTCTTGCCACCGCACGGTCGGCGCCGTGGTTTCGTCCGCGATCCATTGAAAACGGTTGCGGGGCAACTTGCGCACGGACACGGCCAGCAAGGGATGCCGGGCAACGGACGCCTGCAACACCGACTCGAAGGCCCTGCGGTCCAACCGGCCGGAGAACCGAACCCGGCAGAAGAAATTCATGGGATAGGCCGGGCGGTCGTCCGATAGCATGTATTCTTCGAACGGCGCCAACGGCAACGGAAAGATCATGCTCCGCTCCGTGAAGACACTCGCGGTGTACCGGCCGGCGGTTCCGTGACGGTTGCCTGCAAAATAGTCAGCAACTGTTTGAGATCGATTCCGTTGCCTTCGATCTGAACCTGTGATTGTTTGTGTGCCTGTTCGACGGTGACTTGGCGGGAGATGAGTTGACGGCAGGTCCGGGAATCCAAGTGGAACGTTGCGGTACACCTGGAGCTGAGCCCCTCTTCCGCTGCGACAGGTTTGCCGTTGTTGACGGCGACTTCCCACGCACCGCCCCCGGGCCCGTCGACCTGAAGCCCCAGGAAGATTTGCCCTCCGGGGGTTTCCGGCATCTCCCCGCACGGCTGGAAGAGCCCTTGCAGGTGATGCCGGACGTCGAATTCGCGCTCGGTTTGCTGAAATCGCGGCGGGCGAAAACCGGACTCGATCGCGAATTTCGCCAGCCGCAGCATCATGTTGCAATCGACACGAGGGCAAGGCAAATGGGGAACCGCTGCCTCGGTGTTTTCCGTATCAAAGTCCGGGTCGTCGCGCCAGTACGACCCGTAGATCTTCATTTGTTCCCGGAAGGTCCGTTCGAACCAACTTCCGTCGCATACCGGACCGTCGTTCGGATCTGCCGGCTGCGAATACGTTTCCACGGCTTCTTGCACCGCCTCGGCCATGTCCGCCAACCGTGTCGGTTCCTTGGACGTGAGATGGTATGTCTTGCCGTGCCGGTCGGGGCACCCGAAGATCTCGCTGATTGCCGCCGATACCCAATCGACCGGCACGAAATTCTTTCGCTCGTTGCCGTTCAAGTCGAGCATCGCCAGCAAGGCGCTGGCGCTGGTTGATCCGAGAAAGACTTTGCTGACCAGCGTGTGGGCAAGCTTCAGAATCGCGTAGAAGCTGTGAAAGGTTGAAGTGTAATTCGTTTGGGAATCACCCACAATGATCGATGGGCGGTAGAATGTGGGTGGGTCGAGGAAATCGGCGCCGCGGACCATCTTCTCGGCCTCGACCTTGCTTTTCTCGTAGTCGTTACCCAGCATCTGCCCCACGTTGAGTTCACTTTCCAGAACCCGGCCTTGACGCAATCCGCAGACATAGGCTGTCGACACGTGGTGGAATTGGCGGATTCCGGTGAATCGGCAAAGCTCCAAAATCCGCCGCGTTCCCTCCACGTTGGTTTGCATGGGCTCGCCGTTGGAACTGCCGGCACAAAACGTCAGGCTGGCGGCGTTGTGGATAACGGATTGACAGTGTTGCGAGATCCATTTGACACTGGCTGCGTCGAGGTTCAGATCAAACTGAGAAAGATCGCCTTCGAGGACCACAGGTCGCGGGAGCAGGCGACCGTTTTCTTGCTCGCACCTCGCGAGGAGGGTTTCAATGCGCCGGCGGGCCGACGTGGAGTTATGGGGGCGGACAAGGACCGCCATCCGATGCCCCGCCCGAAGACTGTCTCGAAGAAGGTAGGATCCCAAGAGACCTGTGGCGCCAGTGAGAAGGTGATACCTCATTTGGTCCCCTTGCCCGGAATTGTATGCCCGCTCCAAACACCCACTTTTTGTCCGAGCCTTTCCACTCAGCTCTCCGACACGTCGCAAATAGTTCACTGTAACAGCTTATGTTAGCAAAGACAAGCATGATAGTCAAATGAGTCAAACCCCGGTAGCCTCGTCTTTTTGCCCAGAAGTCCCCTCTGCTTGGTGGACATCTCAGGCGTTTTATATTGCCCACCGAAGAGGGGTGCGATGGACGCGTTCCCGGGACGTGCCTACAAATCCTGCCAAGGACCTTGCAGACCCAGGAGATAGTCGAGCGGTTCGGTCACGTCCTTGGTATCGCCGCTTGTGGTGGCGGCGGCATTGACTTGATCGAATGCCAGGACCTCGTAGAGGAAATTGAGCGAAGCGTTCGACAAACGGGCCCAGTCCGTGGCCGCTTCGAGCAAATCGACCTGGTTGGAATCGAACAGATCGGCCCGGTCGTTGCCGCCGGTGCTCGCGTCGGCATAGACCTTCTCGAAGCTTTTCGCCTCGTTGTAGTAACCGGCGCCGTACATGGCACTTTCCAGCGGCGAGCCGTAGAAATGATCGTCGCCGGCCGAGTCGTACAATCGGGCCTCATCGGTGCCGCCACCCGGGGCATCGGCGTGGATTTCCTCGAACTCCTTGGCGCGGTTGAAGTACTCCTGGTTGCCGAGCATTCCCCCGCCGGTAGAGCCGTACATGGCTCCCTCGTCCGGCCCGGCGTAGAACGTGTCGTCACCCGCCGAATCGAAAAGGTAGCTGACGTCGTGACCTCCGGCAGGCGTGAAGCCGAGGACTTCTTCGAAGTACTTCGCCCGATTGAGGAAGGGATCGGCGCCGCCGGCTTGATACATGGTACTTTCAACCGGCGTCGAGTAGAAGATATCGTCGCCCGGCGAGTCGTACATGCGTGCGACGTCGCGACCGCCGCCCGTGGCGTAAGCACTCACCTCCGGGAACGCGACTGCCTGCAGCGAAAAGCCGCTACCGGTCAGGCGGCCGTAGTCCGGCGCGGCAATGAACAAGTCGTTGCCTGGCGAGTCGTAGAGGCCGGCGGTGTCGGCGCCGCCGTTGCCTGCGGTGGCGATGATCTTTTCGAAGCCGTCGATCGAATGGGTCGCGCCCGGCATGATCATCGAGGCCTCACCCGGCGAGGCCACAAACTGGTCGTCGCCGGCAGAGTCGTAGAGGTAGGCCACGTCCTTGCCGAACAGGCCGTGGACGGTGACGGATTCGACGTTGGCAACGGTGACCGGATAGCCGAGGAACGTCAGGGTCGCATGATCGGACCAGAGTTCGAGGAAATCAAGGCCGTCGGTGGCGGTGAGCACGACGGTGTCGTTGCCGCCCACGCCGTCGAAGTCGAGGCTGGTTGCACTGGGATTGATCTCCTGGGAAACGCCGTTGATTGTGGCGGTCCAAGCGGCGGGGATGGAACCGGCGATAAACTCGAACACGTCGTTGCCGTTGGTGCCGTAGAGCTGGACGTTCGGGTCCTCGACGACCGCGTCGCTCGCCGGCGGGATAATCGGGGCTTCGGTCGGGACAATCCCGCTGAAGATGTCGGTTCCAATATCGTCGGCATCTGCGGCGAGGATTTGCGTCCACATCGACGTGGCCCCGTCGAAGACGGCCCAATCCCCGACTTCCCAGGTGGCGATGCCGTCCAGGTCGGTCGTGCCGGCGACATCTACGATGTAGTATTCGCCCGGGGTTCCAATGCCGCTTGCCAGCACCGGGGTGTTCGCATTGGCGTCCCACTCTCCTTGAAAGGCCTCGTCGGGGCCGACCCAGACGATATCGATGTCGCCGCTTGGGCCCATGGCCACGGCCGGCCAGTGCTGATTGCCGAAGATGGTGCTGTTGACACGGAACTCACCCCATCCCCAGTCGGCGCCGGTGGCATCGTAGACACGTGCAAAGACCCCGAAGTCGAGATCACCCGGTTCCAGGGCATCTTGCCCGAAGCTCGCCCAGGTTATCGCGAACTTGCCGTCGGTGTCCATACCCACCCCCGATTGATACTGGGAATAGAGCGTGGTCTCGTTGACGAGGAACTCGCCGCCCAGCGGCGCGCCCGCTGCATTGTAGCGTCTTGCGAACACGCCGTACTGGTTCCCGTCGGGAGGCTGCATGAAGCTGGACCAGGTGACCACGAAGTTTCCGGCGGCGTCCCTGGCGACTTGGGGGACGAGGTCGTCGAAGCCCTGGTCGTCGACCGCTTCCTGGTTGATTTGGAACTCGCCTCCGAGGGGCACCCCGGCGGCGCTGTAGCGCTGCCCGCACACGCTCCAATAGCCCTGGTCAACCAGCCAACTGTTCCAGACGACGACGAAGTTGCCGACGGCGTCCATGGCCACGTCGGACCGGTCCTGGGACGAATACGTGGTCGTATTGACCATGAACTCGTCGCCGAGCGCGTTGCCGAGGACGTCGAACCGGCGTGCCAGGACATTGATGTCTCCCTCGGGGGCGCCGTAGGTCGTGTACGAAACCACGAAGCTCCCGTTGGCGCGGTTCATGGTCACCGCGGGTTTGTCCTGAATGAACCAGGGGTTCTGGTTCACGCGGAACTGGTCGCCGGTCGCGGCGCCGAACTCGTCGTATATCCGTGCGAATACGCCGGAACCGTCATCCTCGCCCTGACCCGACCACACGACAACGAAACGGCCGGCGTCGCTCATGGCTACGTCGGGTTCGATCTGGTCGCCGGTCGTAAACGTGGCGACGTCGAACTCGTCTCCGACCGGCTCGCCGTTGCGGGCGAACATTTGGCCCTTGATGGACGCCTCCAAGGCGGTGGTCGCGTCGGCAAGAGTGACTTCCTCGTAGCTGACCCAGACGACGACGTGGTCCCCGGCTTGGTCGTTGGCCACCGCCGGGCTGTCCTGGAAGCCGTCGGTCGTGGTGTTGACGGAGTCACCGCTGGTATCGGGCTCGGGGTCTGGATCGGGGCCCGGACCGGGACCACCCCCGACATCGTCGGCCACCACGCTAAACGTCCTCTCCCAGTCGACGCCGTTGGGCTCGAACCCGTTGCGTCCCAAGGGGTTCCTCACGCGGTCGCGGAGGCCGCCTCGCGGGTCATTGATCGGGTCGGTGGGCGGGGCGAGCGCCCGGATCCCGTAGGCGCCGGTTGCCAACGGCTCAATCGCGGGGCCGGCAGCGGCCGCGAGGATTTGCACCCAATCCGTCCCGTTGAATAGCGCCCAATCGCCGTTGTTCCATGTCTCCGCGGTGCCATCGCCATCTAGGTCGAAGTTCGCACCACCAGGAAGAAGAACGCCCGCGACGATGTAGTAATCGCCCGGACTTGGAGACAAACCCAAGAGATTCGGGATATTCGTCTCGGCGTTCCACGTTCCCATGGACGTGGTTGCCGGGTTGCCGTCGAGCAACAGGACGGCCTCCCACTTGTTCGTCGGCGTCGCGTCCAGATCGTACGGTGCGCCGGTGTTCGGATCGATGTACGGTAGGCCGGTGGCCGGATCGTTCCCCATTAACTGGGACGCCATGTTCATGCCGAAACGGACGCTGACCACGCCGCCGGCCATCGGCGAGCCGCCCACCAACAACTGGTAGTTCTCCTCGTTATTGACGCTGTCGAGGAGGATGCGGATGCTCTCGGGGACCGGCTGCCCGGCCAGGTTCAGGGCGGTGCGCTGGTCCTGCGCCCACTCGACGTCATCGTAATCGAATTGCAGCATCTGCTCGTCGAAGGTCAGGACGAGATACTGAAGCGGGTCCGAGCCCGGAGGGACAACCGAGGTGTCCAGGTTCAGGGCGGTGCCGCCGTCGTCGACCAGGTTGCCCTCCTGGTCGACCATGTCGGCCACCCTCGGCCCGGCCGTATCGGTCGTTTCGTCAAACCGGCGGTAGAAGACGCTGGCGTGGGGGCTGGTTGCATCCACTGCACCGGGAATCGTCAGCTCCTGGTGCGAGGCCAGGTCCAGTTGGCTCCAAACGGCGACGAAATCGCCGTCGGGTTCCATGTCGCAGGCCACCTCGCCCTGCCAGGTCCCCGCCGTACCCATCGTGTGCTCGAAGGCCCACGCCGAGCCCGCATCGTTCGTACTTTCCGGATGTCCGTTTCGGAATGTCGAACCATTGATGGTTCCTTCGAAGGGGTCCCAATCGGGTGGCGGGGGGGGCTGGTTTTGGGCGGCGCCGCCTGATATCGGCGGTATGTCCGTCGCGGCACTGCCGCCCACAAAATCAACCTGGAATACCCAAAATGGATTGTTTCCCCAGTTTGGATCAGTAGGATCACTAGGATCGTAGGGCAGGTGGCCGCTGGTAGGAGTAAGGGGGTCACTCATAAGGGGTTGGTAAGCCACGTCCACTTCATAGTTCCCGTTTGTGATCGACTGGATTCCGTCTGCTATCCCGGGGGCATAAACGAAGTCCGGATCGCCGCCCGCGATCCAGTTTACGTCGCTCGAGCCATAGTTGGGCACCCCGTCCGTCATTGTCCCATCGGTCAACCCAAACCATCCCCAATCCCAAATAAAGGTACCGGGATTGAGGGGATCTTCAATAGGTACCACTGTAACCGTTATAAACTGGCGCTCATCGACGGCGGGAATGGTATACGTCATGCCGCCGCCGCCGTCCAGGACCGCCATTGTTAACGGGTGATCGTGGACTTCGCCCTGGAACGTTACCTCGAATACGTGATCGAGCGGGTTCAGCATCATTGGGTAAAGGTCCCAATACGTACCTTCCCGAATATCAAGCTCCGTTGAGAAGAAGCCGCCGCCACCGCCAATGTAGCGGACATCAACGGGTCCTTCGTACCGGGGATAGGCCTCCGGCCAGTTGACGCCGAGTATGTCGATAGCCTGGGTCTGGAGTTGTTCGTCGATCTCGCCCGCCGTGGCGTAAGGCTGGAGTATCCCGTTATCGTACACCGGGGTGATAGTAACGTCGCGGGACTGAAGCAACATGTCGTTCCAAACACGTATCGTGAAACTCCCAGAGTCGGCGTCCTCCGGGATGGTGATGATGTAGCGCTCGTTGTGGCCGTCGCGCATGTTGCTGATCAGGCTGTCGCTGAAGAGGTTGTTGGTTTCGAGCCGGGGGTCGGCGTCCCATCGGCTGAACATGGCACCGTTGGCGTCGCCCCGCAACATGCGGACCCCGTTGTCCAGGATCGCCCCGAGGCGGCCAAGCTGCTCGTTGTCGGCGACCGTGTTGTCGGCCGATTCGTCTATGAAAAGTGTTAAAGGGTCGTCGAACGGGATGAGGTTGGGGCCCGGGTGCAATAACGGGCTGGCGGCGGAGAACAGCACGTAGTCGATGGCCGCGTCGATGTCGCTCCCGAGGCTGCTGTAAAGGGTGTTGTTCTTGATGACGTCCCCCTCCGTGTATTCGCCGAACATGAACGTGTCCACGGTGGGATTAAAGTAGGGGTCCTCCCAGGGTGCCAACAGCGGTGGATTCCCCAAGTCCAGGTTCAGGTCGTCTGCGGTGTTTGGGATGAGGTCGGGGCCCCAAATCTGCTCCATCCAGTATTCGTAGACCAAGTTGTATTCGTCGTAGGACAATTCCACGTCCTCCGCCATGTCGCCGCCGTAGCCGTGGTAGGAGATCGCCACGTCGCCGTCGGCGTCCATCATGACGTTGCTCGATTCCTGGTCGTACGGCCAGAGGGTATTGGCGCCGACGGTGTCGGCGCTGTTGGCGCGGAATTCGGTGCGGACGACGTTGCCGCCGGGTATGGCAACCCCGTCGGCATCGTACAGCTCGTACATGAGGCCGTAGACGCCCTCGCTCGTCTCCGGGAGGTTATCGGGATCTTGTGCGGCCTCGAAGGAGAAACAGACGTTGTTCTGGTAATCGAAGGCGGCCGTGGACGAGCCGCCCCCGACGATGTTCTGGGCCGGGATCAGCGGCGCCTGGTCCGGGTCGGTGGGGTCGTAGTCCGGCGGTAACACCGTGGCCCAGACTTCCACCTCGAGGGGGCCGGGATCGAGGAGGTGGGGATCGTGGGTGCGGGTCCAGGTAATCGCCGCGTGGCCGTCCCCGCTCATCGCCACGTAGGGCTCGAAGTGGACGGCCGTGTCCTCCGGGTGTACCATGAATTCCAGCCCCTGGGAGACGCCGTGGCGGTCGAACGACCGGGCCGTAATGCCGTTGAAGAAGCTGATGTCCTGCCCCTCGTTCTCCCAGACGACCATGAAGTTGCCCGCGTGGTCCATGTCGACGTGCGGGGCGCGTTGGGCGTTCGGCGTGAAGCTGTTGACCTGGAAGGAGTCGCCCTCCTTGTCCACCTGGGTGATCGCAACCTGGTGGATCATCGTAACGTGGCCGGCCGCATGGGCATTGGGGCTGAACAGAACGGGCTCGTCGAGGCGCACGTACACCGTGTCGAAACCGAGGCCGTCGTTGTCGCCCCATCCCCATTCTCCGGCCGCCAACGAACCCAAGCCCGAGAGGCCGTAGTCGACTTCGGGGGCGGGGGCGCCCTCGATCAAGAGATCGCTCGGCCGGTTCAAGGAAGGATCTTCACCCCCGGGCAGCGTGACGTAATACTCGTTCGTGCCGGCGCCCGACGGTTGCCACATGTACCTGACCGACCTGAGGTTCGATCTGACCGGCGAGTAGAACCAGGGCGCCGTGACCTCGCCGGTCGGCCTGAACCGCTGGGCGAAGATGTCGGAAACCGACCCGTAGTTGTCCCAATTCGGGATCTCGCTGTCCCAGGCGATGACGAAGTTGCCGTCGGCGTCCATTCCGACCGAGGGATTCGTCTGGTTGTAGACGTCGACGCGGAGCGTGAACTCGTTCTCGACTTCGACCGGGTTGACGCGGAACTCGGGGCTGGGCTGCTTCACGGTGGTGACCGCGGGCACCCAGGGATTCGGAAGCGGCACGGTGATGTCCCGCAGCACGCCGCCCGGCTCGCCGGTCTCATCCACGACTTTCGAGAGCACCAACTGCGGATGGTCCTGCATACCCGAGTCGCCGATAAACGTGATGTCGAATATCGTATTGCTGGGCAGGCCGGTTGCCGGGTCGACAAACGGCGCCACGTCGACTTTCGGCGAGGGCGTCCGCAACCTTTCAGGCACCGAGTACGGCGGCAAATCGAAATCGAGCACGTCGATGCGGTCCGACGGCGGCAGATCGATCGGACCTATCGGCACGTTCTCCGAGGTGAGCAAGAAGTGCTGCTCGATCGCCAACGCCGTTATGTGCGGGTCGGTCGGATGGACCGGAATGTCCGGCAATACGATCGGCTCACTGACCGTCGATGTCATGACCGCGGGCAGAAAACCGGATACGAATTGGGGCGTGGGTATGAGAGGATCGGTATTGACTGTCAACAGCGGCATATCCTGCCCGCCTGAGGCGGGCCCGAAGTTGACCAGGAACTCGTGGGGGTTGAGGGCCTCGACGGTTACGCCCGCCAGTTCGGGCTCCGCCCCGGAAATTGCCCGCAACTCCGTCTGGATGATGTCGGCCTGGGCCTGGATGTGCTCCAGCGGCGTGGGCGGGTTTGCGACGTCCGCGGCGAGGAACCGGACCCAGCCGGTCCCGTCGTACAGGGCCCAGTCTCCGACTTCCCAAACGTCAATGCCGTCCAGCACCGTGCCCCCGACACCGTCGGCCGTGCTAACGATATAGTAATCGCCCGGGAGATCGAAACCGGTTGGTAACGCGGGTGGGGGGAGGAAGGGTGGAACAGCGTTCGTGTTGGCATCCCAGTATCCTTGAAATGTCGTGGCCAACGGGTTATTCAACCACGAGACCTCGTTGTAAGGGATATCCGCAGTCGTTGACGCGCCGAATTCGAGTTGAAACTGCCCTGATACATACGTGCCCAGCAACCCCCCAAAGCCAATGGCGGGTTCGTACGTCGACGACACGGTGATCTTCTGTACCTCGTTTCCCCCGACCGACAGATCGAAAGTGGCGTATTTGCGGGGGTCGGCGTCGTCGAGCACGCCGTCGGGCAAAGTCATGCGCTGCACCTCGTCGGTGAAGTACCGCGCGTAGACGTTGGCGTCGGTCACCAGTTCCCCCGTCTCCGGATCGATGGTATTGCCGAGCACGTCGTCGTATCGGGTCCACGTCACGACGAAGTCGCCGTCGTTGTCGCACGCGACCGAATGGCCCGCCTCGGTCAGTTCGATCGGCGAGTCGAAGTCCTCTTCGTCGAAGTGCGGGGTGATCAACTGCTGGTTGACCATGTGGTCGCCCGCGGTCATGACCGCGAGGTTGCTGAGGCTCAGCAGCCGCCGCTCTTCGAGGGGATCGATTTGGAGGCGCCGGAACGCGCGCTCGCTCGCGGGTTTGCCCTTGCCGCGGGCAAACAAGTCGCGGGCGCATTCGATCGACGGTGCAAAACGCAGCTTTGGCAATCGGAACAGAGACATCTTCATTATTCCTTAGTCAAGATTCGCGCAAAACAGCAGCTTGGCGCGGGAAACAAGAGGCCGAACAGACGTGACCCGGACCCAACGTTTTGTCGCACCAATCCCCTTGCCGGATCGGCAGCAAAACCCTCCTTATTATTCTTCATATTAGAGTCAATCCACTTGGATTTGTCAAACAGATTGTTGACGCGGTGCCGATAGTAACGACCCCTCTTAGCTTTCCCACAAGCGGAAAGCCCGGGCCGCTTGCCTTCCGTTTCACCCGGCGATTCACCTTCCCTGGATCTCGCAAATTATCCAGTTTACCATGTTATCTTGATTGGACCTGTTAGAAAGGTCAAGTGTTTTCTACGCGATGGGGGAATCTGGAGAGGGTCCGAGAACGCCGGGGATACACGATCAGGCCACCCATCAGGGGCGTTTTTCGTACGACGGCCTTGGAAGTCCTGTAGGGAACGCCCTCTGTGGCGTTCCGAGGGCGACGGTAACCAACGTTGCCTGCCCGATCCGCGGAACGGCACCGAGGCCGTTCCCTACAGATCCGCGGACGGCACCGAGGCCGTTCCCTACAGATCCGCGGACGGCACCGAGGCCGTTCCCTACAGATCCGCGGAACGGCACCGAGGCCGTTCCCTACAGTTTCCCGGGGAAAACCCCGTTTTCCGTCTGGGAAGATGTTTACAGCAGAGGCATTGGAAGGCCATCGTCCACCCAAGAAACGGAGGGACAATGCGCAAAAAAAGAGACCTCCACAGGTGGGGCAGGAACCTGAGGAGGTCGATCCATCAGGGCTTTCGCCCTGCTAGACGTTTATTAGTATGGTCCAAATCTCGACCAGCACAAGCCCTATTCCTTAACGATTATTCATCAACCACCACAAGCCGGACACACATTTGGGGACATCCACGGATCGCCCCTTTGCGGCTCGTGGACATTACGGTATCGTATCGTGTGTTGCCGCAAGGCCGGCGTGCTGTCATCTTGTCCCAATTACGCGTATAATTAGTACCTGTTGTGGAAAGCCGGATTTTCGGGTGCCATGCCCACGCTCGCGTGGGCATGTAGGAAATGGATTCCTACTGATGTCCACGACCCCCGCCATGCCCACGCTCGCGTGGGCATGTAGCGGTTTCTTGCGGGATTCACGACATGCCCACGCAAGCGTGGGCATGGCACCCAACTTTCCGCCACAGAAAATAATTAAAAAGTTAGAACCGGTTATTGGAGTTTTCGACGATGATCCGTAGTGCCAGAGTCTTGTCGGCTGCTTGTTATGCCCTGCTGTTGCTGGTTTGTGCCGTAGTTGCGGCCGAGGACAAGGGGACCAAGGCAGAAAGCCGGCCCGAGCAGGAAGAAAAACAGCGACCGTTTCTGCGCGTATCCCGTGATGCCGAGGACAACTTGCTCGCCCTTCAGGCGGCGATCGTGCGGTGTGTGCCGGAGGATTCTTCCCGCAAGGGCCCCGTCGTCGATCTGGTCTCCGCGGTCCATGTCGCGGAGAAGAGCTACTACGACGAACTGAACCGCAGGTTCAAGCGGTACGACGCGGTTCTCTACGAGCTGGTTGCGGCGGAAGGGCCCAAAGTTCCCAAGGGAGGCGGGCAAACGAGCAGCAATCCGATTTCGTTTCTCCAGAAAGCGATAACCGGCATTCTCGAGCTGGAATTCCAACTCAACGGCATCGACTACACCGCCGACAACATGGTCCATGCCGACATGTCGCCCAAACAGTTTGCCGAATCGATGCGAAAGCGGGGAGAAACGGCCCTCGGGATGTTCCTGCGCATGATGAAACACGCCATCGCCGAGCAGCAGAACTCCGCGCAGGTCTCCGATGTGGAACTGCTCAGGGCGTTGTTCGACAAGAACCGGGCGTTGGCCCTGAAACGGATCTTGGCCCGGCAGTTTCAGGACATGGAGGGAATGCTCACGGCGCTCGACGGCCCCGACGGATCGACGATCATCAGCGGGCGCAACAAAGTGGCCCTGGAGGTCCTTCGCAAGGAGATTAAATCGGGCAAGAAGAAGATCGCCATTTTCTACGGGGCGGGGCACATGCCCGACCTCTTGCGGCGGCTCGAAAAGGACTTTGCGATGACGCCCGAGAGCACCTCTTGGGTGGATGCCTGGCAACTGGTAGAAAAAGAAAAGGAGAAGAAAAAGGGAGAGCAGAAGGAACAGGAGAAGCAGAAGAAGCAGAACGGAAAGAAGAAGTAGCCGGCCGGCGACGGTAGCAACTCGCTGAACTCCGTTGGGAATATCGAATATCGAGTGATGAATGTCGAATGTCTTCCAATTCGACCTTCTAAATTCACCATTCGATATTCGTTATCTGCGTCAGTACCTGATCACTTTCCGCAGCAACCACACTCCCCAGATCAGCAGCAGGACGTTACCCGACCAGATCGATTGAGGCGGGATCGTGCCGTTCTTGGCGCCGCTGATGCCGTAAATCAGCAATGGGTAGTAGACGATCAGGATTGGCAGGAAACACAAGAAAAAGACCGTCCAGAAATCGCTTCTCGACAGCCGGATGGCCATGGGGGCGCCCACCAACGCAAAAAAGAAGCAACTGAATCCGGCGGACCACCGGCGATGTGGTTCGAGCAGCAAGCGGCAGAGTTGCTTGTCGAGTTTCTCGTGGTGTTGGGCGTGCCAATTCCACTCCGCGCTGGTGAGCCTGTCAAAATCGCCGCAGAACATCTGGCAGGCGGCCTGGGCAGCCAACATCTGCCGGTGTTGCTCGATGCGTTCCCGCTGCCGGAGCGTTTCGCCGCCAATCTCACGAAGCGGCTTGCAGGACGTCGATTCCGAAAGGTTTTTCGCGCGGCTGGCATCCCGCAACGGAATATCTCGTTCGAACTTGCCGGGAAAGACGGCCCTGACTTTGTCGCCGACGGTCAGGGTTCCGTTGTACAAGACAATCTTGAGCACTCCGGCGGCGTGGTCGGAGCGTAGTTCGGCCCATTCGGCGGTGATGGTCATGGGCGGCGAGTCGTCGGTCGCCGGGAGCGTGATGGTGGGGCGAAACAGTCTCCGCTCTTCCACCCGCCTCACGTTGATGGAGAACCTCGGAGAACTGTAACCTCCTTGCGACTTGAGCATGTTGTACGCGATTTCTTCGACGGCCTCGAGCACAACCCGTTGGGCTCCCAGCCGGCCCCACGATACCGCCAGATCATTCAACCACACGGTGACCAGGCTGATCAGGAAGGCCGCGACCAGCGTCGGCCAGAGCAGCGCCATGGGCGAAATCCCCAGCGATTTCGCGGCCACCACTTCGTTGTAGTTCGACAATCGGCCGTAGACAACCGTCGTCGCCAGCAACAGGGTAGCCGGGACGGCCATGCGCAAGGCGTCGGGCAGAATGTACGGAACCAACCGGACGACTTGAACCAACGGGAGGTTCTGCGAGACTGCCTCTCGAACCACGCCGACCACGAGTATCAGCACGGTCAAAGCGACCAGCGACAGCAAGAAGACCTTGATCAGTTCCGCGAGTATGTAACGAGTAAGGATACCCATAGACCCGTAAGTTTCGCCGTACGTACGCGTGGGGTCAATATCACTCACTTGGGGCCGCGTTACGCTGCGCAGGCCCATCCGACACGGTACTCAAGAGGGGCTTGAATTAACCGAAAGGGCCGGCAGCTCGACTTTACACGGAGCGTTGCATCAGGCATACTGCCCATATGGGGTGCTGAAGGGGAAGGCGTCCACCACTTCAGGCGGGTGCTGCCCGCTCAATTGGAAGGAGCCGGTGAATGGCGACATTGTCGATGAACGAGACGACGACATTTCGTTGGTCGTTCGAGGAGGACGTGGTTCATTATTCTGCTGCACGAATCCCCGCGATCGGCATCTGGCGGCAGAAACTCTCCGACTGCGGTCGGGAAAAGGCCGTCGACATGCTCGGCGATTCCGGGTTGAAGGTCTCCCATCTGTTTTGGGCGGGTGGTTTCACGGGTAGCGACGGGCGAAGTTACCGGGAAAGCGTCGAGGACGCCGCCGAGGCCCTGCGAACGGCCGCCGAGCTTGGGGCGGATTCTCTGATCCTCTACAGCGGGGGGCGGGCAGGCCACACTGCAAACCACGCACGAAGACTGATCCAGAGTGCCTTGGCCGAGCTGATACCCGCCGCCGTCAAGTTGAGCGTTACCTTGGCCGTCGAGCCGATGCACTCCGGTTGTGCCACGGAGTGGACCTTCTTGACCTCCATCGACGACACCGTGGCCCTGATCGAGGCGGCCGGCAATCCCCGCGCAAAAATGGTGCTCGATACGTACCATCTGGGGCAGGACCCCGACTTCGTGGACCGGATTGCGGATATTGTGCCGCACGTTGCCTTGGTTCAACTCGGCGATGCCCGACAGCCCCCCCAAGGCGAGCAGAACCGTTGCCGGCTCGGTGAGGGCACGGTCCCGCTGCGGGAGATTGTCGCCGCGTTGAAATCGGCCGGCTACGACGGTTATTATGACGTTGAGCTGCTCGGCGAAGAGATTGAAACCATGGATTATGAATCGCTGTTGGAACATGCGAAGACCGCATTCGAGGAGTTGGTCGAGCCGCTCGCCGTTTAGCGGGAACCCCCATGCTTGTCGTTAACTCCAAAATCAAGATTCCGTTGCGCGAGTTCACGTTTACGTTTTCCCGTAGTTCCGGGCCGGGCGGACAAAACGTCAACAAGCTCAACACCAAGGCCCTGCTGCGCTGGCCGGTCCGCAGCAGCGCAAGTCTGCCCGAGGCGGTCCGCCGCCGCTTGATTGCCAAGTACCACCGCCGGATTACCTCCGACGGCGATCTGCTGATCGGCAGCCAGCGTTTCCGCGACGCCGGCCGCAACGTGGCCGACTGCCTCGAGAAGCTGCGGGCGATGCTCCGGGAAGCGGCGGCGGCTCCCAAACGCCGCAAGCCGACCAGACCCACCAGGGCATCCGTCGAGCGCCGGCTGGACGACAAGAAAAAGGCCTCGCAAAAGAAGCGGCAACGCCGGGCAAAATTCGACGAGTAGCAAACCATGACCGACCCGCAAGACATCGACAACATCATCGGACATTGGCCCTACCAGCCGGGCGTCCTCAGCGCCAGGCTCGTCCGCTGCGCCGACGGCCGCGACGTGCTGCAAATGCGCATCGAGATGGGCCTTTTGCAGATGGAAACGGCCGGCCGCCCCGACGGTACGCGCCCCGAAGGGGCCGAAACCTATCTCGATTACCTCATCCAGCGGAGCTTCAGCGAGGGGGACTCGTTCGAGCTGACCGAAGACGAGTGCCTCGAGATCGACCGGGAGTTCCTGCAATTTTACCATCGGCGGATATGTTGCCTGGCGCTTCAGGAGTTCGACATGGCGGTCCGCGACGCCGATCACTCGCTGGCATTGATGGATTTCGCCGCAAAGCACTCGCCCGACGAGAGGTGGACCATCTCGCACGAGCAGTACCGGCCGTTCGTTCTCTTCCACCGCACACAGGCAGCCGCTTTGGCCGCGCTCGAATCGTCCGGGCCGGAAGCCGCGGTGGAACAATGCACCCACGGCATGGAGCGTCTGCACAAGTTTTTCGTCCAGATGGAGGCCGAGGATCATTTCGAGCAGGACGAGATCGTTGCCCAACTGGGCAAGCTCCGCGAATCGCTCCGCGAGGAGTACCACGTCGGCAAGACGTTGGGGGAGCAATTAGCGGAAGCCGTTGCCCGCGAGGAATACGAGCGTGCCGCCCGGCTCCGCGACGAAATCGCCCGGCGCGGCAAACGCCCGAAGGCCGATTGACCCGTGCCCGGCTCCCCACGGGTGCCACCGTCACGACATTGCGTGATGGACGGTCTTCAGCGCCGGGTAGAGCTGCTTGTAGATTTCGAAGCCGGCGCGGTACTTTTCCGTCAGTTTCGGATCGGGCTCGTAGGTCTTGCCCGGCTTGGAAACGTGCTGGTAGGCGTCTTCGGTGTCCTTATACAACCCGGCGCCGATGCCGGCCAGCATCGCGCAGCCGAGCGGCGAGGCCTCTTCGACGGCGGGGACCTCGACCGGGCGGCCGACCATGTCGGCCTTATTCTGCATCCAGAACTCGTTGCGAACCGCGCCGCCGACAACAATAAACCGCTCGAGCTGCGTGCCAAGATTCGTTTCGACAGCCTGAACGACGTCAAGGAACTGGTAATCGAGCCCCTCGAAGATCGCCCGGAGCATGTCGCCGCCGGTGGCGGTTTTCGTCAGCCCGACGAACGCCCCTTTGCTGTTGTTGTCGACGACCGGGCAGCTCGCGCCCGATATATGCGGCAGGAACATAACGCGGTTGGCCCCCGGCGGCGAGGCGGCGGCCGCTTCGATCAGGTGGTCCCAATCGCTGCCTCCCCCCTGCCCTGCCTTGTGCTTCGCCTCGAAACCAAACTGGTCGCGATACCACTCGACCATGTCGGCCGATACGTTGCCGCCCCAGATCGTGTGCATACCGCGGGCAACGTGGGCCTGAACGGTCAGCCCCATCGTGGGGAACTCGGGTTGCAATTCCGGCCGGGCGGTCGGCGTCATCACGCACTCCCACGTGCCGGTGATGTTCAGCACGGTGCCGGGCCGAAAGACCCCGACCGGCAACGCCCCGCAAAGGTGGTCGTGGCCGCCGAGGACCACGGGCGTCCCCTCGGGCAGGCCCGTCATTTTCGCGGCGTCGGCCGTGACCTCGCCGATCGGCGTCGAACTGGGCTGCACCTCGCACAAAAGCCGCCGATCGACGCCCGAAAGCTCGATCAGCTCGTCCGACCAGCCGAGCGACCGCTGGTCGAACAGCGCGGTCGTCGACGCCATGCTGTAGTCGGTCACGCGGCGGCCGCTGAGCTTGAAGTTCAAAAAATCCTCGATCAGGAGCCACTTGTCGGTCCGGCCGAGTATCTCCGGCTCGTGCTCCATCATCCATCGAATCCGCAAGACGGAATTGATCGGCCAGACGGGGTTGCCGCCGATCGAGAAGGTCTTGGCCACCGTGACGTTTTCGAGCCACCACTCGTACTGCGGGGCGGTCCGCGGGTCGTGCCAGGAGATGAACGGGTAGAGAGAGTTGCCCTCGGCGTCGATCGGCACGCCGTCCATACCCATCCCGGTGACGGCGCAGGCCTTGATCGACTTGGGGTCGTCGATCGCCGCGACGGCGTCGCGGATGGCCGCCGCGGTGCCTTCCCAGATCTGCTCCGGTTGCCAAACGGCCCAATCGGGGTGTTCCTTATCGGGATGATACAGTTCGGTCTTCCGGCTGCCGCCGGCGATCAGGTTCCCGTCGAGATCGTAGATGATGCCCTTGAGGCTCGTCGAGCCCAGGTCGATGCCGAGGAGGTAGTCCATGACGTGCCCTTTCTCGTTGACAAAGGTTCCAACCGTTTACGCACTTCCCAAACCGGAACCCCGGCACGCAGTGCCGGGGCTTTTCAACAACCACTCACTACTCACCACTCACTACTCACTACTTCGACTGTCTCACATTTGTCGTTTACTTATGTTCAGTGGAGCTAACCGT
>CAZJRB010000063.1:0-42278 GCA_964547995.1 uncultured Planctomycetaceae bacterium
CCACGTTGACGCAAACTATTGAACAGCAAAACTCACGCTTGTTTTAGGACTAGCTCATACTCTTGAATCGACAATTCCCCTTTTCCCTACTTCCCATTTTTCCTCCTCTCACACCTCGCTTCAGATAGCCGAAGTGTTACTCAATCTCCAATTTTCAATCCCCAATTTTCAATTCCTCCCCGCATTTTCAGTCCCTCCTCAATCGCCTTTTTTGTTTTCTCCACGTTTTCTTCCAGCGGCGCCGCGCTGTTGAACCAACTGCTCGTTCCGGCCACGAGGATATCGGCGCCGGCGGCGACCATTTTCGGGATGTTGGCGAAGCTGACGTTGCCGTCGACCAAGATCGGGACCTCGCTGCAGCCCTGCTGGTCGAGCATCTTGCGGCAGTCGGCGATCTTGCGGATGGCCGAGGCGACGAGCTTCCCGCCGGCGAAGCCGGGATTAACCGCCATCAGGAGCACGAAATCGAGGCGTTCGAGGACATATTCGATCGCGCCGAGCGGCGTGGCCGGGTTCAGCGCAGCGCCCGCCTTCACGCCTTTCTCGAGGATTTGCGTCAGCAAGCGATCCAAATGGATGCAAGCTTCGGCATGGATTGACAAGTAGTCGACGCCGATGTCCGCCAGGAGATCAATATAGTCGCCGGGATTTTTGACCATCAAGTGCGCGTCAAGCGGCAGTTTCGTTTTCGGCCGGAGCCACCGGACTACATCGGGCCCGAGGAGGAGATTCGGTACGAAATGGCCGTCGGCCATGTCGAGGTGGAGCATGTCCGCTCCAGCGGTTTCGAGCTGGCGGATCGAGTCTTCGATATGTCCCGTGTCGACGCACATTACCGAAGGCGATACTTTGACCATCAGGCGATTCTCCTTGAAAGTGATTTAGGTAGCGGTTGGCGTATCGGTCGTTTCCAGCAGCCACGTTTCTTTCAGGTGATTCAGCGATGCGCGGATTTGATCGGCCAGCAGCTTGTCCGAATAGTCGCGTCCGAGCTTCGGACCGCCGATTTCGAGATAGCCGACGAGCCGGTCGACCGGCAAGACATCGGCCCGCTCGCAAATCATCCGCCGGACCGGCGGTATCTCGACGATCCCGGCCAGTCGTTCCTCGTCGCTGAAGCCGAACGTCGAGATGTACATCGCGTCGGTGTTCTTCAGGTGTACTTCGTGCATGTACGGCAGCGTGGCTTCGAGCAGTTCGAGGTGGCCGTAGCGGATCGTGCCGTCGGCGTCGAGGTAGGCATGCGCAATATCGGTGCAATAACCGGCCCGGGCGGTGGTGTTCGGGTTCTGCTCGTGCCAGGCATTGAGTTCTTCGGCCATGTCGCGGATTTCGTCGGGCAGGGTGGGCGGCTCGGCCAGGGCCGACATCGGCTCGATCCCCAGCCACGCGACGCCCTTCTCGTGGGCCAACTGCATCAACTCCTTCATGTGCTTGATGTAGCACCGGGTGCCGGTCTCTTTCGACTCGATGCGATCGCGGTAAACCGCCCCGGGGTTGGAACCGACCGAATGGGCCCCCAGCAGCGATCCGACCTCGATCAGCCGCTCGAAACTCCGGCGGGCGACTTCTTCCCAGCCGGGGTCCCCAATAAAGAATCCCCCCAGTTCGCGATGGGCGGTGAAGACGCTGTGGATTTTCACCCCATGCCGCTCCGCCTTGCCACGCAATTGGACGAAATACTCGTCGGGCAGTTGATAGACCTCAAAAAAGGTCCCCAACTGTGCGTAACGAACCCCCTCTTCGGCAAGGAGCCGGAAAAGCCACTCGTAGGAGTATCGATACTGGGCGGGGTCGGTCTTGATGCCCAGCTCGAGTGTCAGGTCAGCCAATGCCTTATCGCTCCTCGCATGCCAAAAGCGCTCATTGTAGCGGGAAGAGGCCTGTGTGCAAGAGAGGGGCGGCTTTCGGCGTCCCGGCTGCGTCAGAGTTCACCGTTGCCATTGCCGTTGCCGTTTTCGAATTCGGCGATTTTCCGGAGCCGTCGGGCATGGCGGCCGCCTTCGAACGGCGTGTGCAGCCAGATTTCGATCAGGTGATCCACCATCTTCTCGCCCAGAATATCGCCGGAGAGGCACAATACGTTCAGATCAATGTGTCGCCGGCTCAGCTCGGCCGTAAGATCATCGTGGCACGGTGCAGCGCGGACGCCGGGAATCTTGTTGGCCGCGATACACATCCCTAACCCTGTCCCGCAGATCAAGATCCCTCGATCCACTTCTTGCGCGCCGACCCGTCGAGCGACCATTTCCGCCACGTCGGGGTAATCGTTCCCCGTTTCATCTGAGCCCACATCGACCACTTCCTGGTCGAGTCGCTTGAGCAAATCGACCAGTTTGGAACGCAAATGGACGCCGCGATGGTCGCTCCCGACCGCAATCCGCATGGCAAAAACCGTCTCCTTCCGCCCCAGTGGATGAGCAAATGAATTTTAGCAGCGATTGGCCGAAATGGCAACCGGGGGAGCGTAGACATATGAAGCGACTAGATTTTAGTCCCCATAGGGGGCCATCGTACAGTCCGCAGAGGGCGGTTCCCTGCGACGGCCTTGGAAGGCCATCGTACACCAGGAAACGGAAGAGCTAGAAATTCACGGGCGGCCCGGTTTTGGTCCCCACCGCTTTTGCCACGTGGGATAATCCTTGGCGAGCAGATCCTTCGGATAGTAGCCGTACCAACTGTATCCGGTTCGCCGCTCGGGGGAAATCTCGGCCAGCCGGTAACGGACGATTCCGTCGCGGCTGCAGAAGATAGGGCGGTTGGTGCCGATTTCGTAGAAGCGTGCCCACATCGGCGGCGCATTGGGGTCTTTGACGACTTCGAGATCAAATCCGCGGGGAGCATCCGAATCGGTCCGGCGGACCAATCGAATCCCCGGGACCTCGGCGCTGTGAAACCAGGCCGCGGCCCCCTCGATGGCTTCGACGATTTCAGGCGTCGGATTCTCGATGCCCATCAAGAACCTGACGACTCCCACGCTTTCGTTACCGCTTAGCGAGGCCTTTTCGTAAGATCGCGCGGGGCGGGGTTCGAGAGTTTTTTCGTCGTGCTGAGCGCACCAGACCGCAGGCTTGCCGTCGACGACGATTTGGCATTTCAGGATGCACTCGATCCCACGGCGAACCGCCTCGCCGGCCTTCTTACGGCGCGGTTGGCCGACGAAGGCGAACTGGGGTTTCCCTTCGGCGATGTCGCGTAGTACGCTCATCGCCCCGATCATGGCCCCGTCGTTGAAGGTAATGTGATTCGGGTAACCGCCGCGCAGCGGGTAGAATTGCGGCCATCCGCCGTTGGAATACTGGGCCGCGAGCAGATAGTCCACGGCTTTGAGAAAGGCCTCCTTGAATCGTTCGATCTTCGTGGCGTTGTAGACCTTGGCGAGATAGCGCATTTGGGTGTGCGTGGCGCCGTTATCGAGCGTTGAGTCCGTGCGTTTCCCGGACGAGCGGAGCTTGTCTTTTTCGGCTTCGGAGAGGACGCGTGCCATGTCGATATTTTTGGGCCATCCGCCCGAGTCGCGCTGATAGAGCAGGACATTGTCGGCGATCCGGATCGCTTCATCGCCGGCGTACCAAGCGGGTTCCCGGTTGTGGCACTCGCCCCAGGCGACGGTTTGCCGCTCGGCGGCCAGCGACGATGTTTCTGCAAAGAGCAGAAGGGGGCAAATCAGGAGAGGCACAAGGAGGCGGGCTGCCCGGTTCATGATGCGTCCTCTTCGCCCGATGCGTCCCCGGCGAATTGTCTCGCCACCGAATAGCTGAAGCGGGGGGGCGGCTCGACGGCCAACGCCACGCGCCGGCCCGTCTCGATGTGTTCAGCCAGAAAAGTGCTCGCTTTCTCGTCGGAACCGATATAGTCCAACAGCTTATAATCGTCGACGAAGAATCCGTGGTGATGGCCGTGCCGCAGCTTTTTGCACTGCCAGCAAGTAAGAAACCCCTTGTCGATCAGGAACGTCGTCAGCGCGACCAGATCGTTGCGGCGTTGGATGTCCTCGGCGTTTTCCCGGGTGAATTCGGATATGAGGTGACGGACGGTCTTCTCGCCAATCAGCTTACTGGTGACCACCTGCTTCAGAAAATCCTTGATGATGGGTTTGTCGTGCATTGGGGTATTCTACTCGATGTCCGGATACCGGGTGGGGGGGGCCTCTCGAAGTAAAGCCATTTTGGCGTATGGGGCTGTGTTTGTCAAGCAATCTCCGAATCATTCCTCGCCGCTTTTCTCCAGGGCTTCTCGGATAATTGCTTCCATGTCGAATCCGCCCATTTCAATCGAGTCGAAAAGGGAGTCGCGGACCATTTGGGCGTCGTATTGCGAGAGCTGTTTCATGATTTTTTCGATCTCGTTGGGCGCATGTCCGCGGTCGGTCAACCACTGCACGATTTCCTGGTAATACGGGTCGGTATGCATGATGGCATCCTATCGGTTGAGCGGGGCGGGGAAACCGGTTGTTGCGGTCATTTGTCCTGAAACCACGGCTTGGGCATCGTGCTGCCGCTGATCGGTTTCCCTTCTCCTTCGATTATGGTAATGACGCGTTTCTTGACGTCGTCGTAGGTCGGTGATTTCGGAAACATCCCGTACGTTCGGTGTTGCCTTTCGCGGTAGAAGTCGAGGTGGTACATTCGCTCGCCTTCTTTGATCATACCGGTCTCTCGGGCGACGGCGTTTGTCATTGCATACGAGCCGAGGGAAATCCGGTAGTCGGGCAGCCCTTTCTCGTCGGAAACCTCGAAGAGGTACTTGATGGGGGTGTTGCCTTTGAGTTCGTAGAATTCGAGCACTCGCACCTTGCATTTGCCGGCGCGGAATTCATCGCGGATGAAGGCGGGGGCCTTGGTTGTGCCCTGCCGGTGCAGTTTCATCAGCGCCGCGCGGTGCCGGTCGCGCTCGTCGAGCTTGCCCGACATTTGGGCGAGCAGGACCAGGTTGCCCAACGCGCGGGCATTCTTGGGATCGAGCTTGTGGGCGGTAAGACTTTCCTGGTACGCCCTATCCAGCTTGCCTTGCTCCTTGTAGACTTCTCCGGCAACAAGGCGGTTCTTGGGGCCCGGATCGATAGCGATCAGTTTCTCCACCAATGACCCCGCCTGGTCGTATTTCTTCTGATCGTTGAGCAGATAGGCCAGGTTGGTAATTGCGTCGGTGGATTTCGGGTCGATCTTGATGGCCCGGCGCATGGCGGCTTCGGCCTCGGTCTTCTTGCCCAACGAATAGCACAGCTTTCCGAGTTCGATCGCGTATTGCGGATCGTCGGGCGCGAGGTCCGCCGCCTTTGTCATGTCGGCCATTGCCGCTTCGGGCTGGTTGCGGTAGAAAAGGAGCCGTCCCCGGTGCATCCGGTATTCGGGGCGTTTCGGATCGAGTCGTATGGCCCGATCGGCGTATTTCCGAGCCTCGTCGTCGCGCTGCAATTCCGCGAGCACCCGCGAGAGTTGGAACGCCGCGTCCGCGTTGTCCGGTTCCTTTTTTGCCTTCGCGGTAAGGGTTTCAATCGCCGTTTCGAGGACCCGGACGGCCTGGTCGCGCTCCCCGCCGTGGAGCAGTTTTCGTGCCTGCACCACGGGGTCCGCCGGCGGCTTGTCGGCGGCAATACTTGCCATGGCCGCCAGCAGCCCAAATGCCATCGCGCCACCGCGGCTGAAAATGCGTCTTTTCGGCACACTCATGTTCGATCCTCACTTTTGCAGGCTTCAACGATCCGCCGTTCATTGGAGCGGTGTGGTCGCCACACGTCAACAGGGGGGCCCGCTTGCCAAACGTCCTTCGAGCGGGTACCCTCGAAGTTTCGGATCGTTTCCAGGAAATTTGCCATGGTCACCCAGCGCCCCGAGCACGAACGTATTGTCATTACCGGCATGGGGTTGACTGCCCCCAACGGGAATTCGCCCGACGAGTTCCGGCGGAGTCTCCTCGACGGCATCAGCGGCGTGACCGACTATGAAATCCGCTATTTCGGCAAGACGGTGGCCGGGATCTGCGATTTCGACGCCCTGCGGTATCAGAAGCGGAGAGAGGTTCGCCGGGGCACCCGGGCCGGCAGCGTCGGCATCTACTGCACCCATGAGTCGATCGCCGATTCGGGGCTCGATTGGGAAAACACCGACAAGGCAAATGTGGGGGTCTACGTCGGTGTGACCGAACATGGAAATGTCGAGACGGAAAACGAAATCTACCAGATCAAGCAGTACGACTACGACTGTAGCTTCTGGACACACCACCACAACCCCCGGACGGTGGCCAACAACCCGGCCGGCGAGATCTCGCTGAACCTGGGGATCGTCGGGCCGCATTATACGTTGGGGGCGGCGTGTGCCGCCGGGAATGCCGGATTGATCCAGGGGTGCCAGATGCTGCGGCTGGGCGAGTGCGACGTTGCCCTGGCCGGCGGGGTTTCCGAGAGCATCCACACGTTCGGCATTTTTGCAGGCTTTAACAGCCAGGGCGCGTTGGCCAAACACGACGATCCGACGAAGGCATCGCGGCCCTTCGACGCCGATCGGACCGGGATCGTGGTGGCCGAGGGCGGCTGCATGATGGTCCTGGAACGATTGCCCGACGCGGCGGCTCGCGGCGCAAAGATCTACGGCGAGATCGTCGGCCACGCCATGAACAGCGACGCCACTGATTTTGTCATGCCCAACCCCGACCGCCAGGCCGAGTGTATCCGGCTGGCACTGAAACGCGCCCAATTGAACCCCGAGGACATCGACATCGTCAGCACGCACGCCACGGGGACGACGACGGGCGATACGCAGGAATGCGAGGCGTTAAGACGGGTTTTCAACGGGGAGGGGCGCACGGCGGTCAACAACACAAAAAGCTTTATCGGCCATGCCATGGGGGCGGCCGGGGTGCTGGAACTGGCCGGCAACCTGCCCGCCTTCAACGACCGCGTCTGTCATGCGACCATCAACGTCGATCGGCTTGACCCCGAGTGCGAGGTGGCGGGGCTGGTGATCAACGAGCCGCGAGAGTTGGACAAAGCGGACGTCATCCTGAACAATTCATTTGGAATGCTGGGTATTAACTCCGTTGTCATCGTAAGAAGGATATAGTATGACTGCCGACGATATCAGGGAAGCCGTTGTCGAGATCTTAAGCGACATTGCACCCGACGAAGATCTGAGCGGATTAAAAGAGGAAGTTCCCTTTCGCGATCAACTCGAACTGGACAGCATGGATTTTTTGGACATCGTGATGGAGCTGCGAAAGCAGTATCGGATTCAAATCCCGGAGGAAGACTATCCCGAGTTGGCGAGCATGAAAAGCACTGTGGCCTATCTCGAACCGGTCATGAAGGACATCGAGAAGTAATCCAACGCGTAAATGCCGCAGTCGTTATTCCCGAATCCCCAGCCTCCAACCCCCAGTCCCCAGCCCCCAACACATGCCATGTATGACACGATCATCATCGGCGCTGGCATGTCGGGGCTGGCGGCCGGGATCCGGCTGGCCCATTTCAACCGGCGCGTCTGCATTCTGGAACGCCACAGCGCAATCGGGGGGCTGAACTCTTTCTATCGGCAGGGCGGCCGGGACTTCGACGTGGGGCTGCACGCGGTCACGAACTATACGCCCAAGGGAACCCGTCGGGGACCACTGGCACGGCTGCTGCGGCAGTTGCGGCTCGCCTGGGACGAGCTGTCGCTTTCCCCGCAAGTCGGTTCGTCGATTGCGTTTCCTGGTGTGAAACTGAAGTTCTCGAACAACTTCGAGTTGTTCCGGTCGGAAGTCGTCCGGGCGTTTCCCGCGCAGAAGGACAACCTGCAGAAGCTGGTCGACGAACTGGCCGACTACGAACAGTTGGGCCGCGGCGACACGGACCGCTCCGCCCGCAAGATCGTCAGCAGCTTCATCGACGATCCCTTGCTGGTCGAGATGATCTTCTGTCCCCTGCTCTTCTACGGCGGCGCCCGGGAACACGACATGGATTTCGGGCAGTTCAGCATCATGTTCCGGGCGATCTTCCTGGAAGGGTTGGCCCGGCCACTGACCGGCGTGCGGCTGATTCTCAAAAGACTCGTCAAGAGGTTCAAGGACCTCGGCGGCGAGTTGCGGTTGCGGACCGGTGTCGACCGGATTGTCGTGAAGGACGACAATGTCGAGAAAGTCGTGTTGGAGGACGGCAGCGAACTTGAAGCCGGAAACGTCCTCTCCTCCGCCGGATGGGTCGAAACCATGCGGATGTGCGACGATATCGAGAAGGCCGACGTTCAAGAAACGGGTACGCTCTCGTTCATCGAGTCGATCTCCGTGCTCGACACTCTGCCGCAGTCGCTCGGCCACGACCGTACAATCGTCTTCTTCAACGATTCCGAAAAGTTCGCTTACGAAAAACCTCAAGGACTGGCCGATGCCCGAAGCGGGGTGATCTGCTCGCCGAATAATTTCGTCTATGGCGAGCCGCTCGAAGAGGGGATCATGCGGATCACCTCGCTGGCCAACTACGACCGCTGGGCCGAACTCGACCAAGAGTCGTACCGCCTGGCCAAACTCCGCTGGTACGACAGGCTGGTCGATTCGGCGGTCCGGTTCGTACCCGACTTCCGCAGTCGCGTCATCGAGACCGACATGTTCACCCCCACCACGATCCGCCGCTTCACCGGCCACCATAACGGGGCAGTCTACGGCGCCCCCAAAAAACGCTACGACGGCCGGACACACCTCGACAACCTCTACATCTGCGGCACCGACCAGGGGTTCGTTGGCATCATCGGAACGCTCGTGAGCGGGATTAGTATTGCGAATAAGTATTTGTTGAAGGAGTGAGTGGTGAGTGGTGGATAGTGGATAGCATAAGAGCAAAAGCCCCGGCACTGCATGCCGGGGTTATCGAACCTTTTCATCCGTGGAGCCGACTGGCCGCGCCCCAAATGCACTTGACGCGATGGTAGCGTCAAGTACAATACCATTGGCTCAACTCAATGGGGTTGGATGCTCTATTTCACGGAGGGAATGCACATGCCGTACGAATTTTTCCACAAACGTTTTCCGGAACTTGCCGAGAAGGAAATCCGCAGGATGATCCTTTGCCCCGGGACCAATGTCGGAACCGATGACGATCTTCCGGCTGGGGACTACCATTTGGTCGAGATGTTCTGCAACGACCCCGGCTGCGATTGCCGGCGCGTGATGTTTTACGTGATTACGCCCGACACGCCGCCCTCCGAACCGCTTGCCGTCATTGCCTACGGTTGGGAAAGCGAAGAATTCTATGCGAAATGGTTGGGCTTCGATGATCCTAAAGTGTTAGCCGAATTGAAGGGACCCGTGTTGAACCTCGGGAGCCCTCAATCGCGGTATGCCGGGGAACTCCTCGATTTGGTCAATGCGATCCCGTTGCGCGACGCGAATTATGTCGAACGCCTGAAGCGCCATTACCGGATGTTCCGCGACGCGGTCGACGGAGAGACGGCCGGCCGGGGCAAGGTCGGCCGGGGCAAGACCGATTGGGGTAGCGTCGATCGGCAATCCGCCACATTCCAACGGGAACGGAACCAGCGAAAACGGGAATTTGCTGCCACGAAACACCGTCGCAAGAAGAAGCGAGCCTGATCGCTGTTTCCCTGTCCTCAAGGACCCTTTTCCAGCCAGTAGTTGACCACCTTCCTCATGGCCAAAGATTATCTTGCGGGTGCCCGCGAACAATACGACGTTGTCGTGATCGGCGCCGGGCTCGGCGGCATGACGGCGGCGAACACGCTCGCCCGAGCCGGGTATTCGGTGCTGCTGTTGGAACACCATTCAAAACTCGGCGGCCTAGCCACCTGGTTCCGCCGTCGCGGGGGACATATCTTCGATGTCTCGCTTCACGGCTTTCCCTTCGGCATGAAGAAGAGTTGCCGCCGCTACTGGAACCGGGAAATCGCCGATTCAATCGTCCAACTCAAGGGCATCCGCTTCGACAACCCGATGTTCTCGCTGACGACGACCTTCAACCGCGAGGATTTCACGCGGCTGCTGATCGAGCGGTTCAAGATCGAGCCGCAAAAGATCGACGAGTTCTTCGACACCGCCCGGGGCATGCAGTTCACCGACGATCAGGCGATGACCACGCGCGAACTGTTCGACCGCTTCTTCCCCGGCCGCGACGACGTCGTGCGGCTGTTGATGGAGCCGATTACTTACGCAAACGGTTCCACCTTGGAAGACCCCGCGCTCAGCTACGGCATCGTATTCTCGAACTTCATGTCGAAGGGCGTGTTCACGTTCCAAGGCGGCACCGACCGGCTCATCAAGATGATGGGCGAGGAAATGAAAAAAAGCGGCGTCGACGCCCGGACAAACTGTAACGTCGAGAGAGTCCACGTCGACGGGTGTAAAATAACGGGCGCAACCGTGAACGGCCGCCGAATCAACTGCCGGGCGGTCGTCTCCAACGGCAACTTGCTCGCCACAATGTTCGACCTCGTCGGCGAAGAGCATTGGCCAAAGGACTTCCTCGAACAGGCCCGCGCCGTGCGGCTGAACAATTCGAGCACCCAGGTCTACATGGCCCTGAAGCCCGGCGAGATGATCGACGAGAGCACCGGCGATCTGCTGTTCACCTCCACCGCCCCGTCGTTTCAGACCGAAATGCTCCTAAGCCGCGACATCACCAGCCGGACCTTCTCGATCTACTACCCGAGGACACGACCGGGAAGCGACCGGTGTATGGTTGTATCGAGCACCAATGCGAACTACCGCGACTGGGCCGATCTCTCGGAACAGGACTACCGGGCGAGCAAACAGGATCTCTGCGAGACGACGCTGGAGGCCCTGACCAAGTATATCCCCGACATCCGCGAGAAGCTCGACTACATCGAAGCCGCGACGCCGAAGACCTTCGAGCGATACACAAAACACCGGCAGGGGGCCAGCTTCGGCACGAAATTCGAGGGGCTGGCCGTCAGCCGGGGCTTGCCCCAACAGATCGCCGGGCTGTATCATACCGGAAGCGTCGGCATTATCATGTCGGGCTGGCTCGGGGCGGTCAACTACGGCGTGATCGTGGCCAACGACGTCGACGCGTTCCTGATGGAGAACAAACCCTGACCCGAGAAAAGTAGCAGGCACACTCCGTGTGCCTGCTACTATGGCACGTTATGAGTCAACAAGAGATACTCGACGCCATCCCGCACCGCCCGCCGTTTCTGCTGGTCGACGAGATCGTCGAGCAGACCGATTCGGCCATCGTCTGCACGAAGCAGTTCACCGGCGAAGAGGAGTTTTTCCGCGGCCACTATCCCGACTTCCCGCTGGTGCCGGGCGTTTTGCTCTGCGAGGCGGCCATGCAATGCGGCGCGATCCTGCTTTCGCAAAAACTCGCCGACGCCGACGGCAGGGTCCCGGTTGCCACCCGGATGAACAACGTGCGATTCAAAAAGATCGTCCGGCCCGGCGATACGATCCACATGGAAGTGGAACTGACCGAACAACTGGCCGATGCGTTTTTCCTGAGTGCGAAAGTAACCGTCGACGGCAAAGTCGCCGCGCGATTCGAGTTTGCGTGTACCGCCGCGGCAATGGAATAGAAACAACGATCAAACGGATCGAGAAAACGAACCCCCGTTTAGCCGCCGTCGGCACGACGGCGAGAAGACCCGCAGAACGAAACCAATGGACTTCCTCCAACTCGCCGACAAATCGATCCTCATCTTCGGCGTCGCCAATCGCAAGAGCGTCGCGTGGCACATCGCCAAAGTGCTCGCCGACGCCGGGGCCCGGTGCGTCTATGTCGTCCGCGATGAGGAAGTCAAGCAAAGCACGGCAAAACTTTTCGCCGGCGCCGATGTCTACACATGCGACGTTGAAAAAGAGGACGAGATCGCTCGACTCCACGACGATCTGGCCGCCCGGAGCGAGAAGTTCCACGGCCTGGTCCATTCGATCGCATTCGCCGACTACTCCGACGGCATGAGGCCGTTCCACGAGACGCCGAAGAAGGCATTTTTGCAAGCGGTCGATATCTCCTGCTTTTCCCTGGTGACGGTCTGTAACGCATTGAAGGATCTGCTCGATCCGGACGCGTCGGTCGTGACGATTTCGATCTCGACCACGCGGATGGCGAGCGAGAACTACGGCTACATGGCCCCGATCAAGGCGGCGTTGGACTCCTCGCTCGTGTTTCTGGCAAAGTCGTTTAGCCAGTTTTCGCGGGTCCGTTTCAACGCGGTGGCCCCGGGCCTGTTGAAGACGTCGGCCTCGGCCGGCATTCCCGGCTACGTCGATTCGTATCTCTTCGCCGAGCAGGTCATCCCGCGAAAGAAAGGCGTCCAGACCGACGAGGCGGCCAACGTCGCCGCATTTCTCCTGAGCCCGCGGTCCAGCGCAATCAACGCCCAGCGGATCGTCGTCGACGCCGGGATGTCGATCAACTACTTCGATCGGGATATTGTCAATCGTGCTGTGCGAGAGTAGGCCGCCGTCCTTTCTCAACCTCATTTCGCGCGATTCTCGGGTCATTCCCTCCCGATTGCGATTGCGTATGCCATCGCGTGGGTGTGACAGTGTGAGATGCTCACCAGAATCTGTGCGATTCCGAGTCGTTCGACGACTTCCTTTGCCCCGCCGCGCAGGGCGACGACCGGCTTTCCGCCGGGTTCGTTTCGGACCTCGATATCGCGCCAGGAGATGCCCTTGATCCAGCCGGTGCCGAGTGCCTTGAGGATGGCCTCCTTGGCGGCCCAGCGGCCGGTGAAGTGCTGGGTCGCCTGTTTGCGGCTCTGGCAGTATTCGATCTCGGCGGGGGTGTAGATGCGGGTGATGAACAGCTCCCCGTGCCGCTCGATCATCCTGGCGATCCGCAGGCATTCGGTGATGTCGGTGCCGATTCCAATAATTTCGGGCATTTGGGATCTGGGATTTGGGATTTGCCCCGATTTGTCCCTTTGTTTCATCCTACGAAATAGCGGCCCATGGTGAAAGTGGGGGCAGGGCGGACCTTTGCGTCGCGATTTTGCCCGCGACCGCGGGCGCCGCACCGGACCGCACCTTACCAGTTTAGTCTTGCCGCCTCTTCCCAATGCTCGTAGAGCACTTTCAACGTCTCTTGCTCGTCGGTAATGTCGTTCTTGATCCGGCGGACGAGATCGCCGTCGCGGTGCGTGTTGCCATCGGCCAGTTGGATTTGCAATTCTTCGATCCGCGTTTCCCGTTGGAAGATTTCGTCCTCCAAATCGGCGATTTTGCGATAAGGGAATCGCCGCTGTTGTCGGGCGGGTTTTTCCGAAGGTCCGTTTTTCTTGCCGAATTTCTTCGGCCCTTCGGGCACCGGTCTTTCGGCCGGCGGTTTCCGTTCCCGGCCGCGTGCGAGCATTTGATAGGTATCGTAGTTGCCCTCGACGACACGAACGCGGCTGCTTTCCATGACTATCAGATGATCGGCCACCTGGTTGACAAAATATCGGTCGTGGCTGACGAACAGGACGGTGCCCTCGAAGGACCGCAGCACCCGTTCCAGGCTGTTGCGTGCCCAGAGGTCGAGATGGTTGGTCGGCTCGTCGAGCACGAGGAAGTTGGCGTCCATGGCAGCCAGCCTTGCCAGGGCGGCCCGGCACCGCTCGCCCCCGCTGAGCTGCGAGACCGTTTGCATCGCGGTGTCGCCGGTGATGCCGAATCTCGCCAACAAATCCCGCCGCTTTTGAATGTCGAATTCCTTCTTCGCCGGCCGAACGGCGTCGACAGCCGACATCTCGTCGTCCAGCATGGCAAGCTGCTGATCGAAGTAACCGACGTCGACCCCGGTTCCTAAACGGGCTTCGCCTTCGTCCGGTTCGACGAGCCCGAGCAGGCACCGCAGCAGCGTAGTCTTGCCGCATCCGTTTGGGCCGAGCAGCGCCCAGCATTGGCCGCGGGTGATCTCGATGTTGACGTCCTCGAACAAGGTCCGGTCATAGCCCTTTGCCAGGCGGTTTGCCCGCAGTACGATGTCGCCCGATCGCGGCGGTGCGGGAAAGCCCATCGGCGGGGCGTCGATGCGCCGCGGCGGTTCGACCGATTCCGCTTCCAGCCGCAGAAGCTTCTTGCGGCGGTCCTCGGCCTGGGCGTGCTTCCGGCCATAGACGTTGCGGCGGATGAACTCCTTGGCCTTGGCAATCTCGTCTTGCTGTTTCTCGTAGGTGCGTTTTTGCACCAGCAGCCGATCGGCCTTTTGCCGCCAGTAGGCCGAGAAATTGCCGGCGTAGGAATCGACCGTCCCGCAAAACAGCTCGAGCGTGCGGTTGGCCACCTTGTCGAGGAAGCAACGGTCGTGGCTCACGAGGATCATTGCCGCCGAGCTTTCGAGCAGGTAGTCTTCGAGCCATTCGGTCGCCTCGATGTCGAGGTGGTTCGACGGCTCGTCGAGCAGCAGCAGGTTCGGCTCGGCCAGCAGCAGCCCGGCCAGGGTCAACCGGTTTTGCTCGCCGCCGCTTAGCGACCGGACCGGTTGATCGAATCGGTCGTTCGCGAAGCCGAGCCCTTCGAGCACCCGTTTGATCTTGTGGTCCAGGTTGTAGGCATCCTGCCGTTGCAGCTCGTGTTGGAGGTGGTCGAACCGGGCGGCGAGCCGGCGGCGCTCGGCTTCGTCGTCTGCTTCGGCGATCGCTTCGGCCACGGCGAGCGATTCTTCCTGGAGCGACTGCAAGTGGGCCAGCCCGCCGGCGGCCTCGTCCCAGAGCGTCCGCCCGGGGTCGAGCTGCGGCTGCTGCTCGAGGAAGCCGAGATGCACGGAGTCGTGCAGTCGGCAGTTCCCGGCGTCGGGCTCTTCCTTGCGGGCGAGAATTCTCAAGAGGGTCGTCTTGCCGCTGCCGTTGGGTCCGGCGAGCGAGATCCGCTCACCGGGGCGGACTTGAAAGGTCACCCCGGCCAGCACCGCCTCCGGTCCATAGTGTTTTCGGATTCCGTCAGCATCCAGTAGAATCATCTTTGAAGCTGCTCGTTTTCCTGAACGGCCGGCACTTCCCAAAGCGGAGTGGGGCGTTTCTCGCTTGTCAGATAGAGCGTTTTGCCGTCGGGGCCGTAGCAGATCGATTCGCCCTGGCGGCGCGGGGGGAGTTCGATTTCGGCGGGCAGACGTTTGAAGGCGGCGGCCCAGTCCTCGCCCCGGCGGCGCGTGAACTCGTAGGCGTGGCTGTACGTGAGGATCACCGCGCGGCGGCCGTCGGGCGAAATGTCCATGCCGGTTGCCGGCGGGACATTTACGGTGGCGATCAGCTTTGCCGAAAAGACCTTTTTCGGATTGTTCTCCGGCCAAGGGAGCATGTAGATGCGGCACAGGGCGCCCCGCTCCTTGCTCGCCAGCAGGATCGTGTTCGTGGCCGGGTCGACCGCCAGGGCCTCGCAGTTGCGGTGGTCGTCCTCGTAGCCGTAGTGGATCGTCTGGGCCTGCGGCACCTTCTTGACGGCAACGCCCCGGGCCGGATCGATCGGCGGCTCCTCGACGAGGTGCAGGATTTGCACGGCGGCCGCGAGGCCGTTGTTGCCGACATCGCCCACCAGCAGGTAGTTCTTGCCGTTGCGGGTGAACGAGGCCATGTCCTCGAAGTCGTAGGCGTAGGCGCCCTTGATCTCGCACGAACCGAGGTCCTTGCCCCGGCGGTCGAAGGCATACAGCCGCGCGTAATCGCCGGAGTCGTTATGGGTCCAGAACACCTCCGGCCGGTTTCGCGAGAGGGCCATGCCGCTGCTTTCGTTGACATCCGGGGCTTGCAATTCGCAGAGTTTCCTGGCTTTACCGTAGCGGATCGTACCCGGGCGGGTTTTGACCTGGGCACGAATGGCGGCCCTGCGCCGCTCGACTTCCTTGTGGATGAACTCCTGGTCGGCCTTGCTGAATTCGGTCAGCGGAATGGCAATCGTCGAGCCGTCGGGCATTCGGAGAATGACGCGACCGTCGTTGAGGTCGCCGAAATCTGCGTCGACCTGCTCTTGCCCGTTCCGATCGTGCCACGTTCGCCCCCGGGCGGCCGAAAGCCCGACAAGACACAACATCATGATTGGCAGACACGTTCGCATGCTCACATTATTCGCGAATGGTCGAGAGAAGGCAAGTGGATGCAACAGTTCATCAGATGTGTACCGTAGACGTGTGCCGTGACCGTCGTGGCGGTTCGGCGGACGGCACACGGAGTGTGCCTGCTACCTTTCTTGCCAATCCTCGGTAGCTGCTCTAATTGCCTCCAGATAGGGATCGCAAGGCCGGCGTTGCATTACGTGAGTGATCGCCTTGTCCAGCTCGAATTGCTCAATCCAGTGGAGATAAGCGATGACCGTGCTCGGCGAGCGATTGATGCCCGCACTGCAATGGACGTACGCCGTATGGCCGCCACGCAGCAGCTCGTCCAGAGTGCGCACACATTTCGGAAGATTCCTGCGAAGATCGTCGCGGTCGAAATCAGTAACCGGGACCCGGCGGACTTCGATCCCGGACCTCTGATAGTGGAGTTCCAGTTCACTCCAATCGATTCCCCAGTAGGAGAAATCCCCCACTGTCTGCAAGTTCAGCACTGCCGTGATGCCCGAATCCTCTTTCAACTGATCGATGTCCCGGGGTCGCCTGGGACACGCGCCGACGAACAGCGGCGGAAGGATTTGATCGTAGTCCATGATCGTTTGCGGCTCGGATCTTGCCGTGACTGTCAGTTCGCCGCCTTCACCGGCACTTCCCAAAGGGGGGAGGGCGCTTTTTCGCTGGTGAGGTAGAGGGTCTTTCCGTCGGGGCCGTAACAGATCGTCTCGCCCTGTGCCCGGCGGGGCATTCGGAGTTTTCGCGGTTGCCGTGCGAACGCCGCCGCCCAGTCTTCGTCGGCCGCACGCCGGTACTCGAACGCGTCGCCGTACGTCAGCACGACGGCGCGGCGACCGTTTGCCGAGACGTCCATGGCAGTCGTGGTGGGGATGCTCAGCGTGGCGATTTTCTTGGCGACCAGAGGCTCCGCCGTCGGTTGATTGGGAAAAGGAATGGCATAAGCGTTGCAGCTCTTGCCCCCGTCTTTCGACACGATCAGAATCGTCTTGGTCACCGGATCGACGGCGATCGATTCACAGTTGTGCCGGCCGTCTTCGTAGCGATAGCGGATCGCGGCGGCCGCGGGTATCTGCGGCAATGTGACGCCGCGGGCAGGGTCGACGGGCGGCTCCGCGACCAGGTAAAGCTCGTGGACGTCGTTCTCCTTTTTGTTATCGCCGACGTCGCCCAACAACAGAAACGACTTACCCTGCATCTTGAACGAGGCCATGTCTTCCCAATCGCGTGCGCGAATGCCGGCTACCTCGCAGGAGCCGAGGTCCTTGCCCTCGGTGTTGAAGGCATAAACCCGCGGCCCGTCGCCCGAATCGTTGTGCGTCCAGAACACGCCGGGGGTGTTCCGCGAGCAGGCCAGCCCGCTGCTTTCGTTGACCTTGTTGTTAGCGAGTTTGCAGAGTTCCTTCGCCCCTTCGTATTCGATGGTTTCCGGCTCGTCGGGCACGGGGGCGGGTTTCGGCGCCCCGGTCGGCTCTTCCGTCTTGTTCCCGCGGCGGCGGCGCAGCTCCTCGCGGATGTACTTTTGATCGGCCGTGCTCAATTGCGAGGCGCGGATGGAAACAAACCGGCCGTCGGGGCGCTTGAGCACCGCCTTGCCGTCTTTGAAGCCAACGAGTTCCGCTTCGATGTGGTATTTGCCGGATCGGTCGGTCCACGATCGCGCCGGAAGGGTCGAAGACCCAACAGTGCAAAGGAAGATTGCCAACAGCGAGACACGTCTGAACATGGTCCACCACCTTATGGTCGGGGCAGAAACGCCTCCCATTAGTATTGTCCAGTTGGCAGCCGCGAGTCAAGCCAGGCAGCTTAATCAGGGGGGATGGCATCCTCTCCGGTGGGTTGACGCGGGGGGCAGATGGAGCGATTATGATATAGGGCGTTATGCCCGAGTGATTTCCCGCCTGAGAAGCTCCCAAGGGACCGCCATCCCGGGCGGTTGCCTCCCGTTTTGCCACCACAACTCCGCCGCAATATGAAGAACCTCCTCGTCGGCATCCTGATTCCCGGTGTCCTGGCCGTCCTCGGCATCGTACTCCTGGTGTCGTGGACGGGCGTCGGACCGGTCGAATCGTTGCAGGCACGTGTGCCGGGACTGGATCGGCCGGGCTCGGTCGCGGAGCGTCCGGCGGTCCCGCCGGTCGCTGAGTTGACCACGTTCGACGGCGTGGCGGCCGAAGCCTCCGGTTCCTGGCCGCGGTTCCGCGGCGGGCGTTTTGACAACATCTGTGCCGACGGAATCGAACTTGCCCGTCAGTGGCCCGAAGACGGCCCCGAGGTGCTTTGGTTGCTCGAACTGGGCGAGGGGCACGCCGGTGCGGCGGTCTTCAACGGGCGGGTCTACGTGCTCGATTACGACCGCGAGAACGAGGCCGACGCCTTGCGGTGCTTCTCGCCAACCGACGGCGGGGAAATCTGGCGGGTGAGTTACCCGAACGTTGTCAAACGCAACCACGGCATGTCGCGGACGGTCCCCGCGCTGACGGAGGACTACTGCCTGACGCTGGGCCCGAAGTGCCACGTGATGTGTGTCCATCCGACGACCGGCGAACCGTACTGGCCGCACGTTCTCGACCTGGTGAACACATACGGGGCGACGGTGCCGCCGTGGTACGCGGGGCAATGCCCTTTGATCGACGGCGACCGTGCGATCCTCGCCCCCGGCGGCGACGCGCTGTTGATCGCGCTGGAGTGCAAGACGGGCAATCTGATCTGGAAGAGCCCGAATCCCAAGGCCTGGGTGATGACCCATTCATCGATTATGCCCATGGAGTTCGCCGGGCGGAAGATGTACGTCTATTGCGGCAAGGGCGGTGTGGCAGGGGTGGCGGCCGACGACGGTTCGCTCTTGTGGCAGACCACGGCGTGGAAAATCGCCATCGCTACCTGCCCTTCGCCCGTGATCCTGCCCGAGGGAAAGATATTCTGCTCCGGCGGATACAACTCTGGGGCGGTGATGCTCCAGTTGAAGGAGAACGGGGAGAAGATCGACGTCGAGACAGCCTTCCGGCTGAAACCGAGGCAGTTCGGCTCAACGCAGCAGACGCCGATCTTCCTCAACGGCTACCTCTACGGCGTTCGGGAGAAAGACAAGGAGTTGGTCTGTCTCGACCTGGAAGGGAAAGAGGTTTGGGCGAGCGGTTCGCAGCACCGCTTCGGCGCCGGTCCGTACCTGATCGCCGACGGCATGATCTATGTGCTCGACGACGACGGTCTGCTTACCTTGGCCGAAGCCATGCCTGACGAGTATAGGCAACTCGCTCAGGCCCGGGTGCTCGACGGCCACGACTCCTGGGGACCGATGGCCATGGTCGATGGGAAGCTGATCCTGCGCGACTTGACGCGGATGGCTTGTTTGGACGTAAGGAAGAAATAGGCGGGGGGCGCCTGTCCCCGTGAACATATAGAAAGGGGCACTTGCCCCCGTGCGTGAATATAATGAGCAACCAATCCCAAGATACGATCGTTGGAGTGCTGATCGGCATCGTCATTGTCGTGGCGGTTGCCGTCGGCGCGGTCGCCTTGTTGATGATCGATTGGTCGGGCGAGCGAGGAAGTGGGCTGCCGCCGCAGTACAATTACGATCGGTCCGAGTACCGCAAGATCGATCCGGCGCTAATCTGCTACGGACAAACGGCCGAGATTGCGGTCGATTTCAAGAAGCCCCGGGCGGTCGCGGTCGGGCTGGAGGATCGCATTTTCGTTGCCGGCGACGGGTCGGTTGCCGTGTTCGGCGCCGACGGGACGCGGGCGGAGGAAATCCCCGTCGAGGACGGCCCGCAGTGCCTGGCCGTCGGCCGCGACGGCCATGCGCATCCCGGCCGGCTCTACGTCGGTGTCAGAGATCACGTCGAGGTGTACGATGCCGGAGGCGAGCAACTCGGGACATGGGAAAGCCTTGGCGGGCGGGCCGTCCTTACGTCGATTGCCCTGGCCGAAAAAGACGTCTTCGTCGCCGACGCCGGCAACCGGATCGTCTGGCACTACGACACTTCCGGCAAGCTGTTGGGCAAGATCGGCGAGCGGGATGGGGAACACGGCTCCCCCGGCTTCATTGTCCCCAGCGCGTACTTCGATTGTGCCATGGGACCTGACGGCTTGTTGCGAGTGGTGAACCCCGGCGCGCACCAGATTGAAACCTACACGACCGAAGGGCTCTTCGAGAAACCGCTGACCTGGGGTGAACCAACTGCCGGAATCGAGGGCTTCTGCGGTTGCTGCAATCCGGCGGCCATGGCCATCCTGCCCGACGGGCGGATCGTCACCGGCGAGAAGGGGATTCCCCGGGTGAAGGTCTACGGTACCCTCGGCAAGTTCGAGTGCGTCGTTGCCGGACCGGATGTCCTCGCGGCGACTGCAACCATCGCCGAAGAGACCCGGGCACCGCACAGACCCGAACCGGTCGACCTGGCAACCGACAGCCAGGGCCGCATCTTGGTCCTCGACCCGTCGGCCCGCCGCGTGCGGATCTTTCAATACGACGAGAAACATAAAGCCGCGACCGGTGGTCGCGCCCCGGGCGAACAGCAATGAATATAGACGAAAACAAACCGAACCGCCGCCAGTGGCTTTGCAGTTGTGTACGGTATGCCATGCTTGCCGGAGTGGCTGGTGGAGCCGCCGTACTGGTCGGCCGTAGCGGAAGAGCACCGGCGGAAGACTGTGATAGGAATCTCCCCTGTGAAAACTGTCCCGCATTGGCTCGATGCAGCTTCCCGCGAGCCGCTGCCACGAGGTCGGAATGATGGCTGATGTAAACAATCAAGTCAATCGGCGCAGTTTTGTGAAGGCGCTGGTGCGCACCGGCGGGGCAATCGGGCTTGGCGGAGCCGCCGTGGCCCTGGCGGCCGCTCGCGGAGGAAAGGAAGCCACCGTCTGGCAGATCGATCCCGACAAGTGCATCGCCTGCGGCAATTGTGCGACCTATTGCGTCCTGGAACCCTCGGCGGTCAAGTGCATGCACAACTTCAAGATGTGCGGCTACTGCGACCTCTGCACGGGGTATTTCGAGCCGGAGCCGAACGCCCTGAACTCCGGGGCCGAAAACCAGCTATGCCCTGTCGGGGCCATCATCCGGAAGTTCGTCGAAGATCCCTACTACGAATATACGATCGACAAGGACCTGTGCATCGGCTGCGGCAAGTGCGTGAAGGGGTGCAACGATTTCGGCAACGGATCGTTGTACATGCAAGTCTGCCATGATCGCTGCGTAGGGTGTAACGAGTGCTCGATCGCCGCGGCGTGTCCCTCCGAGGCGTTTCGGCGCGTACCGGCCGACGATCCCTACCTCTTGAAGGGCCCGCAAGATCATTCGGTGCCCACGAAAAACGATCCGCAAAGCCCTAAGGAGAACACATGACGCGCCGCGGGCGGACATGGCTGATGGCGGTCCTGCCGGCGGCGGTCGTGCTGCTGGCGGTTTCGGCCGGCTGGGCAATCGAACGCTTCCCGCCGCCCGACTTCACCGACCATGCGCTTCCGCACACCGACGTGCCGGAACCGTCGTTCCGCGTGGCCGAATCGTATGTGCCGCTGAACCTGTTCGCGGCCTTGGGATTCGCGTCGTTTTTTGCCGTCGTGCTTCGTTCGCGGCGATGGCTTCTGGCCCTGGCGGTCTTGTCGCTGGCGTGGTTCGGCTTCTGGCGGCAGGGGTGCGTCTGTCCGATCGGGTCGATCCAGAACGTCACCGTCGCGGTGTTCGACCCGGGCTATGCGATCCCCTGGACGATTGTGGCGTTTTTTGCGATGCCGCTGGTGTTCGCGTTGTTTTTCGGGCGGACGTTCTGCGCGGCGGTTTGCCCCTTGGGGGCATTGCAGGAGCTTTTTGTGCTGCGGCCGGTCAAGGTGCCGGCGTGGTTGGAAGGAACGCTCGGTCTGCTGGCATACGTCTATCTCGGGCTGGCGGTGCTGTTTGCGGCCACCGGGGCGGCGTTTGTCATCTGCCGCTATGATCCGTTTGTGGCCTTCTTCCGGCTGAGCGGAAGCTGGAACATGCTGATCGTGGGGGCGTGTTTCCTGGCGATCGGTGTTTTTGTCGGCCGGCCGTACTGCCGTTTTCTTTGCCCTTACGGCGTTTTGCTCCGGTGGACGTCGAAGGTTTCGCAGTGGCACCTGAAGATCCCGCCGAAAGAGTGTATCCAATGCCGGCTTTGCGAAGATGCCTGCCCGTACGGGGCAATCCGGCCGCCGACGGTGGAGCAAAAGGCGGAAGACCGCGCCCGCAGCCGACGGCGCCTGGCCCTGGCGATCGTTTTGCTGCCGGTGCTGATCCTGCTGGGCGCGGGGCTCGGGTGCCTGCTCGGGGAACCGATGTCGCGATTGCACCCCACTATCCGCCTTGCCGAGGAAATTTACCGCGAAGAAAAGGCGAAACACGAATACGCCGAAATCACCGCACGACAAACGGAAGAAGCCGCTGATGCCGGACAACTCGCGGTGCTCGAAAGCATTATGCTCGGGACCGACGCTACCGATGCCTTTCGCAACACGGGCGAGCCGATCGAGGGCCTGTACCACAAAGCCTTCGCCAAGTGGGAAGAGTTTCACCGGGCCGGCATGTGGTTCGGGGTCTGGGTCGGACTGGTCATCGGTGTGAAGCTGATCCACCTCCAAATCCGCCGCCGCCGCGCCGATTACGAACCGGACCGCGGAAGCTGCGTTTCCTGCGGGCGGTGTTTCCGCTATTGCCCCGGCGAACTGGAGCGCCGCGGATTGATTCAAGACGTCGCGGAACCGGCGAAACAGGCGGCCGGTGACAAAGCATGACCAAAAAAAGCAAGGATAAAATTACGATTCGAGAGGCCGCCGCGGCCGACGTCCCGGCAATTGTGGAACGCTGGAAGGAAATGATGGATCTCCATGCGGCCCGCGATCCGCACATGCAGCGGTCGGAGTGCGGGCACGTGACCTTCGGAGAGTTCGTTACCGAACAGATCGGCGAAGAGAGTTCGCTGGTCGTTGTGGCCGTTAGCGGGGAGGACGTGGTGGCTTATTGCCTTGCCCGAGTCAGCCACAGGCCGCCGGTCGTGCGAGATCGGACTTTCGGGGAACTGTTGGACCTTGCCGTGGAGGAACGGTGGCGCCGAGCTGGAATCGGCCGCCGCATCTTCGACGAGGTGAAAAACTGGTTCAAGTCGCGCAAAATACGCCGCATGGAGGTCCGGGTGAACGTCGCCAACGAAGTCTCCACCCGCTTCTGGCAGGAAATGGGGCTGGAACCCTACGTCAATATCTTGTATACCGATCTTGTCTAGGAAACCGCCCGATGCGTATTGCGCAAGGAGAAACAGGCCCATGAAAGTGCGAGAGATGATCGACGTGCTCAAGAAATTCTCGCCCGACGACCATGTCCGGGTTGCAATCAGTTGGCCCGACCATGTCACCGAGACGCACGACCAGCTCTGGGTTGGCGACTGGGGCGAGGGACCGCAAATCAACGCGGTAATGGACCTCCGCGGGGTGAACATCCTCGTCGGCTGCGTGCTCCAGCAGAAAGTGGCCGACCGGCCGCAGAAGATGATCGACCTGGGCAGCTACGCCACAACCGAAGAGGCCGCCAAGGTCCGCGATTTCTATATCGTCAACAAGAAAATCGACGAGCCGCTGAACTTCCCCGACTTCGACTACGAGACGTGGATTCCCCCGCGAACCACCTCCGGCGACTACAACGAACGCATTGCAGAAATTCTCAAAGAAAAACTGCTGAAAGACTGAGCGATGACGGATTCGGCAAATCAACCAACTCCGGGAAACGGCCGGCCGAACGAGGGCGGCACCTCCGGCGTGGGAAACCTTGCGCGCCGCGTTGCCGTAGGGACATCGCTGGTGGCCGGCGTCTTCTCGCTGGTCATCTGTGCGTTGTTGATGTACGACTTCAGCCGGCGGCCGGGCGACGACCCGCACGAAGTCGCCGCGCTGAATACCCTCAAGGCCGCGTTGAAGCACGACCCCACCAACGAGAAACTCAAGGAGCACATCCGGCACCTCGACCACCAGCTCAACAAGGAGTTCCGCCGCCAGCAGCGGTTTGCGGCAATCGGCGGCTGGCTGCTGCTCGGGGGAGCAATCGTATTCCTGGGATCGGCCGTTGCCGCGGCCACGTTGCGTCGCCGGGTTCCCATGCCCGGGGCCTACGCACCGCCGCCGGACCTCGACACGCACACTGCCCGAGTGGGCGGCTGGGCAATCGGGATTTTGGCAGGCATCCTTGTGCTCGCGGTCGTTGCACTAGATCTGTTTCATCATTCTCCGTTGTCACAAAGTAAGAAGGATCTGCTCGCCTATTCACAACGCCCGGAACCGGATGCCGGGCCGGACGACGGCGATCGGCCGCCGGTCGTCCCCGACAAGCCGCCCCCCCCGGCGTCGACCGATCCGTATGATCCCCCGCCGGCTGAGGAGATCGCCAAGTGGTGGCCGCGGTTTCGCGGTCCCGGCGGCTCCGGCCATTCGCAGTACACCAACGTCCCGACGACATGGAATGCCGCCACCGGCGAGAACATCCGCTGGAAGACGCCCGTTCCGTTGCCGGGCAACAATTCGCCCGTCGTATGGGGCGATCGCGTCTTCCTTTCCGGGGCCACCAAAGATAAGCAGCAGGTCTACTGCTTCGACGCCAAGGACGGCAAACTGTTGTGGCAACGTAACATCAAGGACGAGATTGTTCGACTTCGACGGGCCTTGAAGGCCGCAATGGACGCAGACGATTTCGACAAGGCCGTTGAACTTATCAGACAGGTCAGGCCGCCGAAGGTCTCGCAAGACACCGGCTACGCCGCACCGACCCTGGTAACCGACGGCCACAACGTCTTTGCGATCTTCGCCAGCGGCGACGTCGTCGCGCTGAACTTCGACGGGGGCGTCGCGTGGGAACGGAAACTGGACACGCCGATCAACTCCTACGGCCATGCCGCCTCGCTCGCAATGCACAAAAACCTCGTGCTCGTGCAATTCGACCAGGCGACCAAGAAGGACAAGAGGTCGAAGTTTCTCGCGTTGAATGCCGCCGACGGCGAAACGGTCTGGGAGGTGGGTCGCGAGGTACCCAATTCGTGGACCACGCCGGTTGTCGTGGAAGCGGCCGGTCGCGAGCAGTTGATTACCTCGGCCGATCCCTGGGTGATTGCATACGATCCGGCCGACGGCAAGGAGATTTGGCGGTCGAAGTCGATGCGCCAGGACGTCGGGCCCTCGCCGATCTGCCTCGGCGGCGTCGTTTACGTCGCCAACGAATTCCCGGCGTGCTCGGCCATTCGCGCCGACGGGACCGGCGACGTAACCGATACCCACGTGCTCTGGGAAGTCGAAGACGGCCTGCCCGACACGTGCAGTCCCCTGGCCACCGACGAATTCCTCTTTTTGCTGGCCAGCTACGGCACACTGACCTGTTACGACATCAAGACGGGCGAGTTGCTTTGGGAAGAGGATTTCGACGACGATATCTTCACCTCGTCGCCCAGCCTGGTCGGCAACCGTCTCTACCTGATCGGCAAGGAGGAGAACGAGCAGGACGAAAGGAAACAGAAATCGTACGTTCTCGAGCCGAGCCGCAAGGGCTGCAAGCGCATTGCCGAGGGCGCCTTGGGCGAGAGTTGCGTCACCAGCCCCGCGTTCCAGGACGGGTGCCTCTATCTCCGCGGGAAGAAACACTTGTTCTGCATCGGAAAGCCGCTTGCCGCTCCCCAAAATGACAGCGAGAAAGACGGATGATTACTTGGGCCACACAACGGACGATAAAGCCGCGACCGGTGGTCGCGCCTGCGCTGGGGCACGGGTTCCGATGTCGGACAACGCCGCAACGGATTTCGAGCAATTGCCCAAGAACTTTGGCTGCCGCCAGACGCAACCAACGGTCGCGGCTTTATGCAGACACCTATGAGCGGACTTGATCTTACATTCGTCGATCAGACCGTGGAGCGATGGGGCCGCCACCCGAGGGCGGTTATCCCTATACTCCAGGCAATTCAGGCACTCTATCGCTACGTGCCGCGCGAGGCGCTCGAACGGGTGTGCGAGCTGACCGAAATCACCCCGGCGTCGGTGACCGGCATTTCGACGTTCTACTCCCAGTTCCGCCACCGGCCGGTCGGCGAGCACATCATCTGCATCTGCCACGGGACGGCCTGTCACGTGAAGGGGGCCCAGGTGGTCCATGAGGCCTTCGACCGGCAACTGGGAATCGCCCCCGGCGAGGACACCGATCCGGACGGGTTGTTTACGATTGAGAAGGTAGCCTGCCTGGGTTGCTGCACGCTCGCGCCGGTGATCCAGATCGACGGGGTGACGTACGGCCATCTCGCGCCCGGCATGGCCGGCGACGTGATCGACGATTTCCTGCGTCATCAGCGCGACGGCGAGAAGCCCGAGCCCTCGCTGGCCGTGCCGGAGGAAGTGCTCGGCGAGATTCGCATCGGGCTCGGCTCCTGCTGCATCGCCAGCGGCAGCGGCAAGGTCCACGAGGCGATCCGCCGCGCGCTGGCCGAAAGCGGGGCCGCCGCCGAACTCAAGCGCGTCGGCTGCGTCGGCATGTGCCACAACACGCCCCTGCTGGAACTCGTGCCCAAGGACGGCCCGTCGAAGCTCTTTGCCAAGGTCGCCGCCCACGATGCTCCGTCGATCGTACACAAGCACTTTCAACCCAAGGGTCTTCGTCGCCGCATCGGCCACCGGTTGTCTCGCTGGCTCGACCGCCTGTTGACCGACGAGACGGGCGATCCGGCCATCGAGCGTTCGATCGACCCCCGCGACGGGCCGGTCTGTGCGTTCCTCGGCCGCCAGAAGCACGTGGCCACCGAACATTGCGGCCGGATCGACCCGACCGACCTGGACGAATACCTCCGCCACGGCGGGTTTGAGGTCCTGCGGCGGTGCCGCGAGGAGCGTTCGCCCGAGGAGGTTATCGAACGGTGCAAGGCCAGCGGGCTCCGCGGGCGCGGCGGGGCCGGATTCCCTACCGGGCTGAAGTGGGAAAAGGTCCGAGCCGCCCCGGGCGAGGTGAAATATGTCGTCTGCAACGGCGACGAAGGCGATCCCGGGGCATTCATGGACCGGATGCTGTTGGAATCGTTCCCCTACCGGATCATTGAAGGCATGGCGGTTGCCGCCCGGGCCGTCGGGGCCCGCGAGGGATTCTTCTACATCCGGGCGGAGTACCCGCTGGCGGTCACGCGGGTCCGCGAGGCCCTTGACTTGTGCTACGAGCGAGGTCTGCTTGGCGATGAGCTGAAACTGTCGATCATGGAAGGTGCCGGGGCGTTCGTCTGCGGCGAGGAGACCGCGCTGTTGGCGTCGATCGAAGGCCGCCGGGGGATGCCGCACCTGCGGCCGCCCTATCCGGCCGAGTCGGGGCTCTGGGGAAAGCCGACCTCGGTCAACAACGTCGAGACCTACGCCCTGATTCCCTGGATTTTCCGCCACGGGCCGGAGGAATTCGCCAAACTCGGCACCGAACGAAGCAAGGGCACGAAGGTCTTCGCCCTGGCCGGCAAAATCCGCCGCGGCGGGCTGATCGAAGTCCCGATGGGCATCACCATCCGCGAGATCGTCGAAGAGATCGGCGGCGGCGTGGCCGGCGATCGACAGTTCAAGGCCGTCCAGGTCGGCGGGCCGTCGGGCGGGTGCGTCCCGGCCTCGCTCGGCGATACCAAGGTCGATTTCGAGGCCCTCACCGAAGTCGGAGCCATTATGGGTTCTGGCGGACTGGTCGTTCTCGACGACCGTGACTGCATGGTCGACATCGCCCGGTACTTCCTCCGGTTTACACAGGACCAATCGTGCGGCAAGTGTACCTTCTGCCGGATCGGCACCCGGCGGATGCTCGACATCCTCGACCGGATATGCACCGGCCGGGGGAAGCGCGGCGACCTCGAGCGGCTCGAGCAGTTGGCCAATGAGATCAAGGCCGGCAGCATCTGCGGTCTCGGCGGCACGGCCCCGAATCCGGTGCTGTCGACGCTGCGCTATTTCCGCGAGGAATACGAAGCCCACCTCGAAGGCCGCTGCCCGGCCGGCCGATGCAAGGACCTGATCGTCTATCGCGTAACCGACGACTGCATCGGCTGCACGCTCTGCGCCCAGCACTGCCCGGCCGGCGCGATTCCCATGACCCCTTACTGGAAACATTGGATCGACCCGGCCAAGTGTACCCGCTGCGACACCTGCCGGCAGATATGCCCGCAAGATGCGGTGGTCGTGGAGTGACGGTTTCTACATGAGAGAAAGCTGAACATGCCCCCCCGCACGCAGTGCGGGGGCTTTTCGACACGGATCCAGACATTCCTACAACCCACCACTCACCACGACATGCCGAAACTCACCATTGACAACCGCGAAGTTGAAGTCCCGCCGGGGGCGACCGTGCTGGATGCGGCGCGGAAATTGGGGATCGACATCCCCACGCTCTGCCAGAAGGACGGTCTGAAGCCGGCGACTTCCTGCCTGGCCTGCATGGTGAAACTCGTCGGCCCCGGCAAGCTGGTTCCCTCGTGCGGCACCGTCGCGGCCGAGGGAATGCAGGTCGAGAGCGAGACGGAGGAAGTCCACCACGTGCGCCGCTCGGCGCTGGAGCTGCTCTTGAGCGATCACCTGGGCGACTGCCTGGCGCCGTGCTATTTCGGATGCCCTGCGAACATGGATATCCCGCAGATGCTGCGCCAGATCGCCGCGGGGGATTTCGCGGCGGCGATCCGGACGGTCAAGCAGGACATTGCCTTGCCGGCCGTGCTCGGGCGGATTTGCCCGGCCCCGTGCGAAAAGGCGTGCCGACGCCGCGCAGCCGACGGGGCGGTCGCCATCTGCAAGCTCAAACGGTTCGTGGCCGACGTCGATCTGGCGTGCGAAGAACCGTTTCACCCTGCGTGCAAACCCGCAACGGGCAAGCGAGTTGCGATCATCGGCGCCGGGCCGGCCGGGCTCGCCGCCGCGTATTATCTCGCGCAGGAAGGTCATGCCTGCACCCTCTTTGATCGCAACGACCGGCCCGGCGGGCGGTTGCGAACCGAGATTACCGGGGAGGAACTCCCTCGCGACGTGCTCGACGCCGAAGTCGACACAATTCTCCGTCTTGGGATTGAAGTACACGCAAACACGGCGATCGCCGAGGGCCCGGCCGAACTGCGCAACGAGTCCGACGCCGTCCTGATCGCCTGCGGTGCAACCGTCAAAGAGCAGGCGGAGTCCTGGAATATCGAGACTGTCAAACGCGGAATCGCCGTCAAGCAGGGTACGTTCGAGACGAACGTCGGGGGCGTCTTTGCCGCAGGTAACGCGATCCGCGGCAAGGGCCTGGTGATCCGCAGTGCGGCCGACGGCAAGGAAGTCGCCGTGGCAATCGGCCAGTATCTTCAGGGGCAAGCCGTTACGGGTCCGCAAAGACCTTTCAACACGAGAATCGGCTCGATGGACGCCGCTGAGTTCGCACCGCTGCTGGCCGAAGCCGGCAAGGCCGCGCGGCTCGACCCGCCCGGCGGATTCGATCCCAAAGACGCCGTCGAGCAGGCTGCCCGATGTCTGCACTGCGATTGCCGCAAGCTCCGAACGTGCAAGCTCCGCAAGTATGCCGCCGAGTACGGGGCCGATCCCCGTCGCTACCCGGCCCAGCGCCGGCGGTTCGAACTCCAAACGGACCACCCGCAAATCCTTTACGAACCGGGTAAGTGTATCTCCTGCGGGTTGTGCGTGCAGATCGCCGAGCGTGCCGGTGAACCGCTCGGGCTGACGTTCATCGGCCGGGGATTCAACGTCCGGATCGGCGTCCCGCTGGGCGGCCGGCTCGACAGTGCCCTGCAAAAGGCCGCCGCCGAGTGCGTCGGATCTTGTCCCACCGCGGCATTGGCATGGAAGGCAGAGGAGGGGCCATAAAGCCGCGACCGTTGGTCGCGCCGAGCGACGTAGAAAACGGCTTTTGGTGACGCGGGGCGCGACCACCGGTCGCGGCTTTATAGAGTTTCTCCGGTGGGCCGTCGCTGCGCTTGTCCCACCCTACTATTGTCTGGCCTAAGGGCAAGTGTGCCCTATATGTTATTTTGTGTGGGAGTGTGGCTGCTACTCTCGCGGCCGCCGTAAATCAGCCAATAGACCACCGGAACAACCAACAGTGTGAAGAGCGTCGAGGCGGAGATTCCGAAGATAATCGCCCAGGCCAGCCCGGAGAAGATCGGGTCGAGCGTAATGACCCAGTTACCCAGGAGCGTCGTGCCGGCCGTAAGGAGAATCGGCCGGGTGCGGACGGCCACGCTGCGGACCACGGCCTCGCGGAGCGGAAGCCCTTCGGCCTGGCCGAGATGGATGAAGTCGATCAACACGACCGAGTTGCGCACGACGATGCCCGAAAGCGCGATCATCCCGATCATCGCCGTGGCCGTGAAGAAGACCGGATTGGGATAGCCGCCGACCGTATCGTCGACAATCAGGTTCAGAAGCCAGAAGCCGGGCATGATGCCGATCAGCGTCAGCGGGATCGCCAGCATGATTACCAGCGGCAAGAGCCGCGAGCCGGTCTGGAACATCAGCAGCACGAAAATGGCGACCTGGGCAACCGCGAATGCGATGCCGAGGTCGCGGAATACGTCGAGCGTGATCTGCCATTCCCCCTCGCCGGACCAGACCACCTTGCCTTCGTAGGGCGGCGAGTATCCCAGCGGCATCGCCCAGGGGTCGCCGCCGCCGGGCTTCAGCCAGGAACGCTCCTCGGGCTCAGCGATGGCAGCGGCCGGCTCGGGGCTGGTCCCGTCCGGCCGGCGGTCGACCTGCATGTCGATAATCGCATCGGCGGGCGGGCGGCCCGCTACTTCGCCAAATACGTATACCACCGGCTTCAAGTTTTTGTGATAGATCGTCTTTTCTTCCAGCAGCGGCGTGCCGTCGGCGTTGGTCCGGACGAATTCCCCCAAGGCCCCGATCTGAACGATCTGGCCTCCTTCCCCCCGGACGTACAGCTCTTCGAGATCGTCGGTGGCCGAACGCGCCGAACGCTTCAGGCGCAGCTCGATTTGAAGCGGATCGACTTCACCGGGTACGTGAACCGCAGTGACCGGCATTCCGTCAACGGCAAGCTGCAAGGTCTCGGCGATGTTTTCGGCCGACACGCCGGACAACGCCGCCTTCGGCTTGTCGGTCCGGAAGTCCCAGCGGCGCTGGTCGTCCTCCGCAGAGATATCGACATCGACAATATCCGGCTCGCGCTTCATACGGGCTTCGACGCGCCGCGCGGCCGCGATCAGGTCGCCGTAAGCAGCGTCGGCCGGGCCGTAGACCTCGGCGGTAACGGATGCGATGACCGGCGGCCCCGGGGGGACCTCGACGAGCTTGATGTTTGCCCCCGATTTGCGGGCGATGTCCGTCAACTCGTTGCGGATCCGCAGCAGCATCGCATGGGATTGTTGTGCCCGGCGCCGTTTCGGGGCAAGATTCACGCGAATATCGGCCAGGTTCGAACCGCGCCGGAGGAAGTAGTGCCGCACCATGCCGTTGAAATCCATCGGCGAGGCCAGCCCGGTATAAAGCTGGTAGTCGCGGACCTCGGCCACGCCGGCCAGGAACCGTCCCAGACGCCGAGTAACCGCATCGGTTTCCTCCAGGGTCGTTCCTTCCGGCATATCGACGACGATCTGGAATTCGTTCTTGTTGTCGTAAGGCAGCATCTTCAGCGGCACCACGCGAAAGACCGGCAGCGACATCGCCCCGGCCAACAACAACGCGACTACTCCCAAAACGACAAACGCCAGCCAGCGGCGGTCGAGCATTCGCCCGAGCACTGCCTGGCTGAGACGGTAGATCGGCCGCGCGGTGATGTCGAGTCCCGATTCCTTGCCGGGTTTCTCGTGAAGCTTTCGCAGGGCAACCATCGCCAGCCACGGCGTGATGACAAACGCCACGACCGTCGACATCGTCACGGTCAGAGGGACGTTGACGGCCATCGGGGCCATGTAGGGACCCATCATGCCCGTGATGAACACAAGCGGCAGGAAGCTGGCGATGATCGCCAGGGTCGACATAATCAGTGCCGGCCGGACCTCGCGAATCGCCCTTAGGACGACCTGCTTCGGCGGCAGGATCCGCATGGCGAAATAGCGGGCGATATTCTCCACGTCGGTGATCGGATCGTCGACCAACAACCCCAGCGAAAGGATCAACGCGAAGAGCGTCACCCGGTTGATCGTGTATCCGGCAAGCAGATTGATGAAGAGCGTCAGGCTGTAGCAGACGGGAATCGCCAGCGCCACGACCAGCGCCGCGCGCCAGCCGATGACCAGGCCGATCAACCCCACGACCGTAATGACCGCGATAGCAAGGCTCTCGACGAGTTCGTTGACCTTCTCGTTCGCAGTTTCACCGTAGTCGCGGGTAATCCGGTAGTAAACGCCGTCGGGCAGGTGGGTGGCGGCCAGCTCGTGCATTCGCTTTTCGACCTGGTCGGCGACCCTGACGGCATTGGTTCCCTTCTTCTTGGCAACGGCGATGTGTACGGCAGGATAAAGCCGGCCGTCGTCCGCCGGCGGTTCCTCCAGGGCCGGCCGGTCTTTGACCGCCTTGGGGTTCTCGGCGGCGGGGCCGAAACCGATCCAGGTGTAGCTCTCCACCTCCGCCGGACCGTCGGTTACCGTGGCAACGTCCTCCAGATAGACCGGACTGTTCTCAAAAACGTTGACAACGAGGTCCTCCAACTCGTGTTTGTCGCGAAGGAACGGCCCGGCTTCGATGATGAACTCTTCGTCCTGCTGTTCGACATTGCCGGCCCGGACATTCACGTTGCTCGCTTCGAGTACCCCGGCCACATCCAGCGCCGAGGTGCGGTGGGCCGCCAAATCTCCCGGGTCGAGTTCCGCGCGAATCCGTCGCGGGCGGCCGCCGATTACCCGAACCCGGTTCGTGTTGCGGATCGCCTGGAGTTCGTTCTGCAACTCTTCGGCAAGCCGCCGGAGTTCGTGGTCCCCGTAGAGGCTCGCGCGGTCCGACCAGAGCGTGACGTTGACGATCGGAACGTCGTCGACCTCGACCGGTTTGACCACCCACGCGGCCACGGCCGGCGGGATGTTGTCGACGTTCGAATGAACCTTGTTGTAGAGCTTTACCAGCGAGTCTTCGCGATCTTCGCCGACGTAGTACCGCACGGTGACGATGCACTGGCCCGGTTTCGTCATCGAGTAGACGTACTCGACACCGTCGATCTGGTAGATCAGTTTCTCCAGCCGCCTGGTGATCTGCGATTCGATCTCCGCGGCGGACAGGCCCGGGGCACTTACAAAGATGTCGGCCATGGGGACGACAATCTGCGGTTCTTCTTCGCGGGGTGTCAGATACAGGGCAGCACCGCCCAAAAGCAGCGAAACGACCGTCAACAAGATGGCGACGTCGCCGCGAAGAAACGCTTCGACCAACCGGGTCAGCAACGGGGGTTTTTCTTCAGTGACGGGCATGTCGTGTCACTCGACTGACTGTTCGGGGTTACCCTCCCGCAAGGGAACGGTTTTTTCCGGGCAGGTGCTGACGCCGTCCTTGCACGAGGGTTTCAACAGCACTTTGTCGCCCGCCTTCAACCCGCTGAGCACTTCGACGTGGTCCTTGTCGCCGCGGCGCCCGGTCTTGATGAACCGCCGCTCGAGCGTGTCGTCGTCGCGGATGACGGTGACGAACTGCAACTGCCCGACCGTTTCGATCGCCCCGGAGTGCAGGCAAAGGTGCCGTCGCCGGCCGGCGGGAATCTCCAGACGCCCGAACATACCCTCGAAAAGGTCGTCCGACCGCGGCAGCTTGACTTTCACCAGGAACGAGCGACTTCCGGCCTCGGCCTGTGGCACGATCTCGTCGATGACCGCCTTGAGCCGGCGGTTGTGGGCATCGATCTTCACGGTGAGTTCCTCGCCGGGCTTCATCTTCACGGCCAGATTCTCCTTCACCGGGACTTCCAGCCGCAGCGAACTCGGGTCGTAGAGAATCAACAACGGCTCGCCGGGGCGGGCCGTGTCGCCCGGCTCGGCCAGACGGTCGACGATCGTACCGGCCTTCGGAGCGGTGATCTTCGTGTAGGAAAGCATCACGTCGACTTCGGCGAGTGCTTCCCGGGCGTGTTTCAGGTTGGCCCTGCCAACTTTGACCTTCTCGATGACGCGATCCAGCGTTTCTCGCGTGATCGTCCGGCTTCGGGCAAGCTCGACCGCCCGTTCGTAATCCTTTTCAGCACGGTTCAGCGCCGCTTCGGCCGCGGTCCGATTGGCCTCCGCCTGGCTGCGTTGGGTTTCCAGCGCAAGCTGATCGAGCACGATCAGCAATTGGTCCTCGGCCACCATTTGACCCGCCCGGACTTTGACTTCCTCGATGGTGGCCATTACGCGGGCGGAAATTTCGGTTCGATCGGCGGCCTTGAGCGTACCGACGGCTTCTTCAACATAGGTTTTTTCGACTTCGCGCACTTCGTAAGCGTTTTCCCTCTGTTCGGCGGTCGCCGTCGCCGGGGTTACAACATCCTCGGTCGCTTGAATCTTCTCTCCGAAGAATCCGACCATCCAGGCGACCACACCGACCAGAACGGCAACGCCAAGCACCAGAGGCAAGACGGTCTTCAGCAAGACGGACCCGATTTTCGTGAACGGCTGGAGTTTCATGGCTGGTTCCCGCTGGAATGGATCATAAGCGCTGCTTCTTTGGTCAACGCCACGGTCTTCCCCATCTTCTGGTGGATTGCTCACAAACAGTGGTTTCCCATGGTATTCTACCTTTCGCACGCCAATCGCAAAGACTCTTTTTCCCAATCCACCGATGCGCGTCGGCGCCTTGGGTTGTGGGAACGGGCAATAACAGCGGGAACCACCGCCGGTCGAATCGACGTAAGTTATTGCTGTACAGCGGGTTACAAAAGAACGTCAAGGACTTCTCCGATAGAACTCGACGACCTTTGCCCGCACCTCCCGGCAGTCGGATTCCCCGTCGGCAACCAGTTCACGGACGAAGTTGACATAGGGTTCCAATTCGTCCGGGTTGCACAATTCGCCGACTTGCCGGAAGGTATCGGCGGCCGGGTTCCACTCGAACAGCAGGCGGTGTCCCCCACGGCCGTCGGCTTCGTGGAAGGTGGTGACGCGGTGCCGGTAGCCGTCGGGGCCCCGCCCCGCGTGTATGAAGAGAATCAGCCCGACACAACCGAGCGAATCGTAGTCGACGCGAAGCGGCGGCAGGCAAAGGATGTTGGTCATTTCTTCCAGCGTGTCCGCGTGCAGACAGGAAGCGATCCGGTGAGGCCCTTCGGCTATGGCGATGAGGTCGGCCACGTCGCGGCCCCAAAGATAGCCGTAGTAGTGGCCGGAGCCGATTTCATGGACGAGATAGCAGGCCGGGTCGGTGACGGAGCGTTCTTGCCCTTCGGCAAGGATATCGGGATGATCGACGGTCACGATCCGTTCGTCCGGTGGGAGGAAGTGCAGGATGGACGCCATGAGCGTCGTTTTTCCCGCCCCGCCGGGGCGGGCCCCGGTCAACAACGAATATCCCCGTTCCATTGCGCGGAGCGCATAGGCCGCCATTTCGACGCTGATGGTGCGTGCGGTGATCAAATCGACGATGCTCAACGTCCGCCCGCCCCGCTGATTGAGCATTTCGATCTGCCGGTAGTTATGTGTTTCGGTGTCCATGGAACTTGCGTTGATAGCCCACGCACAACGCACCGCGGGGAAATAGCCGGGGCGCAACGCGCCGCGGGGAACTTGGCCACTGCGATAGCATTATAGAGAAACCCGCAACCTCGCAAAAGCCCCCGCACTGCGTGCGGGGGTTGTCGTTCGGGCATTGTGCTCCGGGAAGAGGTGCGTTACGATGGCGGCCGGGAGTGTGGCGAATGAAATACATGAAACTGCACAACACAGATCTCGAAATCTCGGCCGTGGCGATGGGCTGCTGGGGACTGGCGGGCGACGCCACTTGGGGACCGCAGGACGAGGCCGAGTCGATCGCCGCGGTGCGGGCGGCCCTCGATGCAGGCATCAATTTCTTCGACACGGCCGAAATGTACGGCGACGGGCTCTCCGAACGGCGACTCGGCAGGGGCCTGGCCAAGCGGCGCGATCGGGCCGTCATCGCCTCGAAATTCGGCCCCGATCACAACGCGGACGCCGATCTGACGGCCGCATGCGAGCGGACCCTTGCTTGCCTTCAGACCGACTACATCGACCTCTACCAGATCCATTGGGCCAGCCGAACCGTGCCGCTTGAGGAAACGTGGGATGCACTATGGAAACTGAAAGACCAAGGGAAAATCCGCGAGATCGGCGTCTGTAATTTCGGGACCGGCAACCTGGGTGACCTGCTTGCGCTGGGGCTGCCTGTGACCAACCAACTTCCGTACAGCCTTTTGATGCGGGCGATCGAGTTTGAAATCCTTCCCTGCTGCGTGCAGGAGGGGATCGGCGTGCTCTGCTACAGCCCGCTGCTGTTGGGAATCCTGACGGGCAAGTATTCCTGTGCCGACGAAGTTCCCGACGGCCGCGCGCGGCTCCGCCATTTCTCGACCGATCGTCCTCAAGCCCGGCACGGCGAGCCGGGTTGTGAAGCGGAGACCTTCGCGGCGTTGGCGAGGATTCGCGAGATCAGCGAGCAGCTCGGCCGGCCGATGAGCGATGTGGCCCTGGCCTGGTTGCTGCACCAGGAGGGCGTCGTCAGCGTGCTGAGCGGGATTCGCAACCCGGACCAGGCCCGGCGCAACGTCGCGGCGGCGGAGTTGACGCTGGGCGACGACGTGCTCGCAATGTTGGACGAGGCAACCGAACCGGTCAAACAGGCGCTGGGCCCCAACCCCGACTTATGGCAAGGCGCCAACGACTCGCGTTTCCGGTGAGGAAATCGTACATCATAGGAGGGGGCACCTGCCCCCGAAACATCGCCAAGAATCGATCAGGCCGGGGGCGGGTGCCCCCTCCTATGATTTCATCCACGGGGACGAAGTCCTTACTCGGCAGCAGCCGCAACGGGTTTATCCTGATCTTCCCGCTTTGTATTGTGTACGGCATCTTCAGCCGGCGCGTTTTCCAACGCTTCAACGCGCCTTATCACGGCGTTGAACTGCCCGGCGATCTCCTGCCAGAAGTCGCTGCTGCGGAACTCGAGCGGCTCGACGTGTTCGCCCCGGGCCAGCGCCCGTATCGAACGCCGCAACCGCACCAGCGGCCCGGCAAAGCGGTTGCTCAGCCGGAGAATGTCGATCACCACCAGCGGCAGCAACACAAACGACGCTACCGCGGCAGGACCATAGAAAAACCACAAGTCGCCGAAGTGCGTGTAGAACATCCTCGCCGGCCCGGTGACGATCCGCCAGCAGAGCAGCATCATCGCAATGGCGATCACGCAGACGCCCCAGTACAGCACCACGCGGACCGCCAGGGCCCCTTGCACCTTCGGATCGATATAGATGCGTTTCCGAGCGGGTTTCTTCCGGTTGGTTCGCGACATGGCACCCTGCCTTTCGGATTTTCTCACCACCAGAAAGAATAGCACACCGGTGATCGCGAAAAGGTTGCCGGCAAGTCACCCTGTAAAGAAGACCCCTTGACCCGAGCGGGCGGTTGCGAGTGTAGGAGTTGTAGGGTGGGACCAGCGGCCCTCAGGCCGCGCCGGCCCACCAGACTTACCGGGTTTTTCTGGCGTTGGTGGGCCGGCGCGGCGTGACGCCCGCTGGCACACCCTACAGTCTACAGCCGCTAAGACAACAACATGCGCATCGGGTGCAGGGTTCGTTCGAAGGGGTTGAATACGAGCCCTAGAATCTCCAAGGTCACGACGCCCAACAGTGCTTCGTCAGCTTCCGCACCCAAAACAACGGGTGTGTGAGCTTCTCCTTGCGGTAAGACGACAAAGGCCTCTGATACCGACCTTTCTATTGTCGTGCCGTCCGCCAGCGCAAAGGACACCTCTCGTTTCGGCGCCAATTCAATGGCCTGCCACACGGACTTCGGCAGAACCGAATAAGTCGCCCCGCTATCGATGAGAAATCTCACGCTTTCTTGCTTACCCGAAGGTCCCTTTACCAGACCCTCAATGTAAGTAATGCCCATAATGTGCTCCGTTCACTTCAGCGCGATTGTGCGAGCAAGGGGATTCAGCACGTGCTCGGTCACGTGACTCTCGATCATGTCGTGACAGATCCCGGCCAACCGGTCGAGCGTTTCGACGAAGGTCGCGTCGGGGCCCAGAGAGCCGTACTGCCGCGCACTGACGTAGACACTCAGTTGCTCCTCGGGGAAATCGCTCGTCCGGATTTGATAGGTCGTCGTCCGCGTTTCGACGCTCACGCGGAACTGAGTCCGGCAGTCTTCATTCAACGCGACGATGATCGACGGCTCGTGGTTGATCACCAGGGCGCCGGGCAGATCGGCGATCCCCTCCAGCGCCGGGCTGACTCCCAGCGCCTCGGTCATCAGTTGGTTGTGGTTTCCCTGGTACGTGAAATCGAAGACGAACAACAGATCGAGCGCTTCGCAATCCAGCGGGCTGACCGAAAGCGAATACGGCGACAATTCGAGGACGAGCCGGTGTTGCTTCAGCACGTCCTCGATCGATTCGGGGTTGACGTGGCCGGAGGAGATGCGTCGCGGCTCGATCGTACACCAGCGATAGCTGCCTTTTTCCTTGTCTTCTTCGAGTACGAAGTCCCCCCGCTCGCGGCAATAGAAATTCCGCATCGTGGGATATGTCTTCTGAATCTGCTCGAAGAAGTGGAGGACCGTTTCCCGGTTCGACGGCAGTTCCATCTCGGTGGCGAGGTTCATGGTGACATAGAAGTCGTCGCACAACGAAGCGTAGGGGTTCATGGGAACAATTCCTTCTGAGGTGGCGTCCGTTGAGCCTTGGCGGCTCGAAGAAAAGGCATTAAACTGGTTTGCGGCTCATTTTAGTATATGCTGAGTGGTCCCGGGTTGTCAAAGGCATCCTGAAATGCCCCCCCGAAGGGTTGTTCGCCCCGGCAGATTTTCCCAGAAAGCACGTGTCCATCTCCCTGCAACGCAACAGGCTTATCGTGTTTCCCAGCGATCTCGGCTGGATGGGGTTGATCGGTGCGGGCAAGGTGCTGAAAGCCCTTACCTTCGGCCACACCACCGAAGAAGCCGCCGCCCGGGCGTTGGGCCGCCTGGGCAATCAGACTGCGGGAGGCGCGTGGAACGAACCGCTTGTTCGGCGACTGAAGGCCTATGCCGCCGGCGTGCCGGTTGACTTCAGCGACATTGTGGTCGGTCCGGGCCATCTTACCGATTTTCAAAGACGGGTCCTCAAGCAGTGCCGTAAGATATCTTACGGCCGGACACGAACTTATGGACAACTCGCGTCCCTGTCAGGTTCTCCCCGGGCAGGGCGAGCCGTCGGAAGCTGCATGGCGGCCAACCCGATCCCCTTGGTTATCCCCTGCCACCGCGTCGTCCGGTCGGACGGCCGGGTTGGGTGCTATTCCTCTGTGGGGGGCACGAAGACAAAGGCACGTCTCCTGGCCATGGAATCGGCCCCCCGGCAGCCGGAACGACAATAGCCGGGATGCAACGCATCGCGGAGCGGTTGACATCACGCAGTCTCAGGTCAACAATGGCAGAAACGTTCCTCAACAAAATGAGCCTGCCAATGAAGATTCAGAGAATAGCGGCCTACAAAGTCAATCTTCCCCTGCATGAAGGGAGCTACGACTGGTCGGGCGGCAAGTCAGTCTCGGTGTTCGACAGCACGATCGTCCGCATCGAGACGGATGCCGGTCTGGTCGGCCACGGGGAAGTCTGCCCGTTGGGGCCGTTCTATCTCCCGGCATACGGCCCCGGCGCCCGGGCCGGGATTGCCGAATTGGCTCCGCACCTGATCGGCCGGGATCCTACCGAGCTGGGGCGTCTGAATCGCTTCATGGATGCTGCACTGAAAGGCCACCCCTACGTCAAATCGGCCATCGACATGGCCTGCTGGGACATCCTCGGGCAAGTGGCGGGGGTGCCCGTTTGTGCCTTGCTCGGCGGCCGCTATGGGAACGACTTCGTGCTCTACCGGGCCATTTCCCAGCGCCCGCCCGACGAGATGGCCGCCAACGTGGCCGGCTATCGGGCAGAAGGCTATCGCCGGTTCCAGCTCAAGGTCGGCGGCGATCCCGACACCGACATCGAGCGGATCCGCGCCGTGGCGGCCGAAATGCAACTCGGCGAAAAGCTGGTGGCCGACGCCAACACCGGCTGGCTTATGCACGAAGCGGCACGCGTCGTCCGGGCGGTCCGCGACGTGGACGTCTACATCGAACAGCCGTGCCTCAGCTACGAAGAGTGTCTGGCGATTCGCCGCCGCACCGACCACCCCTTCGTGCTCGATGAATCGATCGACGGTATGGATATTCTGCTCCGCGCGAACTCCGAGCAGGCGATGGACGTGGTCAACATCAAGATCAGCAAGTTCGGCGGTCTGACCAAGGCTTGCCAAGCCCGCGATCTGTGCGTCTCGCTTGGGATTGCCATGACGATCGAGGACAGTTGGGGCGGCGACATCATCACGGCGGCGATCGCACACCTTGCCCACAGCACGCCGACGGAGTTCCTGTTCACCGCGACGGACTTCAACAGCTACGTCACGGTCAGCACGGCCGAGGGCGCGCCGCAACGGGCGAAAGGCCGCATGGCCGCCTCGACCGCACCCGGCTTGGGCATTACACCACGTATGGACGTGCTCGGCGATCCGTTGGTCGACGTGAGTTAAGAGTTGCCCTGGAACAGGTTTCCCCGCCCCGTTTAGCCGCCGACGGTACGTCGGCGAAAGCGGCGCGTTGACACAAAACACCATGACAGGAGACTGACGTGCCAAACGAATTTCGCGGCATCTTTCCGGCGCTGGTCACACCCATGACGCCGGATGAAGAGATCGACCTTGCAACGCTGGACACCCTGGTTAACTACTTAATTGAGCAGGGTGTCCACGGGGTAATCCCGCTGGGCAGCACGGGGGAATACTACGCGCTGAGTGCCCAGGAGCGGGAAGAGGTCCTGACCACCGCGATCGATGCGGCCGACGGGCGGGTACCCGTCCTGGCCGGGGCAAACGCCGGCGCGACCCGCGAGGTCGTCGGATATTGTCTCCAGGCCGAGCGGCTCGGTGCGGCGGGCGTCATGCTGGCCGCCCCGTACTATTCCTTGCCCACCAACGACGAGCTAGTCGAGCATTTTCGCGCGGTGGCCGAGTCGATCGACATCCCGATCATGCTTTACAACTACCCCGGCCGGACCGGCGTCGACATGACGCCCGACGTGATCGAACGCCTCGCCGAGCTGGACCGCATCCAGTACGTCAAGGAAAGCAGCGGGCAGGTGAGCCGCATCAGCGAAATCATCCGCCGGTGCGGGGAAAAGATCACCGTTTTCTGCGGCTGCGACACGGCGGCCCTGGAGAGCTTCATCCTCGGGGCGGCTGGTTGGGTCGGCGGTGTCGTCAATCTGCTGCCCAAGCAGCACGTCGAGCTGTTCCGCCTGGTCGTGAAAGAAGGCGACATCCCCGTCGCACGCGAGTTGTACTACAAGCTCCTGCCGGTCCTGAGCATGATGGAGGGCGGCAAGTACACCCAGTTCGTCAAGGCGGGGTGCAAGCTGGCAGGCCACCCGGTCGGTCCCCCCCGCCGGCCGCTACTGCCGGCAACCCCCGACGAGATCGCTAAGCTGAAAGAACTGCTCTCGCCGTTGCTGCCGTGAACAAACGGACCTCCGTCCGGAAGGGTTACACCCACGTTCTGGCCCTCCGCAATCGCGACTGACGACCTCTCGCCAAGACCTCGGTTTCCCTATATCAGGGGGGGATTCGGGAAAAATCGAAAAAATGACCCAGAGTTATTGACTTAATTTATCTTGCACCGTAATATTAGATACTTAAAGTAGATACTTTAGGGTAGCGGGAGATGGCTGTGAAGCATACTATCCCATTTTGTTGTTTCTGCGCCGTGCTGGCCTTGTTGGTCTGCCCGGCCGCGGCAGAGGTCTACACGGGTTGGATGAACTTCCCGGGCGACGACCCCGCCACCCTGGACGTGGCCGGTCAGGGGAACGGCTGGCCGACGGGTTTCTCCATCGACTGGCAGGTCTCCAACGAAGAGACGGGCGGGCCGGGCGGCTACGACTGGTTCTACGACTACACGATCAACGTCGCTAAATTCGCACCTAGCCGGTTGATCGTCGAGACGGCCGGCTCGTTCACCGCCGCCAACATCAGCACCGTGAAGCTGTACCACAACTCCATCGAACAGTCCTACCCTAGCAGCCCGTTGAAAAAGTCCTGCCCCGCAAATAACCTGGAAGTGTGATTGACATAT
>CAZJRB010000064.1:0-42242 GCA_964547995.1 uncultured Planctomycetaceae bacterium
GTTCGATGCTAATTCAAACCACGGAGAATTCCAGTTCCAAGGGAATCAAAACAGCCCGAAGTGTGGGCACAAATTCGACGCCGCGACAATGGCTGAGATGAAGCGGCTAGCCGTTCAACTACGACAACGACAGCAAGCAGCCGCAAGAATGGGAATCAGGTGTGCGATAGGGGTCAGTTGTGTTGTTCTTCTCTTGATAATCTTCCTCGTCTATCGCGCCTACACAAGACCATTGCTCGTGCTCTCCAAGGCAAGGAGTCCTGACTTGGAAGGTGAGTTTCCAGGGTCACGTTTTCTACGAGTAGAAAGGGTATTCCTAAGAGGCAGCGAGGGCGGGCTGCAAGGATGGTGTGACGTTTGTGGGCGCAAAGATGGGTCCCTCCCGACATCAATAACGAAAGGTGACGAGCATGCTTTCTTGGAACTCGACGTGCTCGTTCGCAATATGTCGCGTCGCAAGGTAACCATCTCGGCTCGTGATATGCTGCTGAAAACGAAAGAAGGCAAACTGTTGAAGGTTTATGATGGCGACAAGGCCGAACCGCATGAGGGAGATCGAGGCTGTAGGAACCATCGATCTTCTCATTGTAAAGTAGCACAGAGCCGTGAGGTGACAAACGTTTGTCGTATGCGAACTTGTTTTGAGGAGACATAGCATGCGTGCTGAAGAAAATCCTAAGACCGTGTTAATCGTGGGTATCATAGCTACCATAGTAACGCTGATTGCTGTCGGATCGCTACTAGTCGTAACCTTTACAGGAGATAAATGGGAAAGTGACAATCGTGCTGCTGTGATCAAAAGCATCGGCGAAGCCGATCAACTCGCTAGTTCAGACAAGTTGAAGGCGTTCAGAATCTACGAGAAAGTCCTTGAGGAGGCGGCTGGACACGAGATCGAAAGTACATATTTGAACGAACGATTGAAACATGCGGAAGAAATAAAGTCGCAATTGTGGCCTGCAGTCGAGGGAGAGATAAGGCGGCAGGAAGCCGAGGAAAAGCGATTGGCCGAAGAAAAGAGAAGAACCGAAGAAGAACTCGCGCGACTCGCCAAGGAACGGGAGAGGGCGAGGCAGCTTGCTGAAGAAGAAGAGGCCAAACGAGTAGACGAAGAGCAACGTCGACTTGAGACTGTTCGTAAGCAGGCCAGGAAGTACGAAGAAGCATCGTCGGCAGCCAGAAACGCATTGAATGCCCTGAAACGAGTAGAAGCCAGAACCGAGGTTGGCATCAACTACTCGCAATATTCAGACGTCTTGGGCGAAGCGTGGGCTGAGGTGAAGATATTTATCGAGTCCCCGGAAGGAAAAAAACTCTGGGAGCTATCTGCGGAACTAGAGCAGGGTGTTTCGGAGTACAAGACTGCACTTAGTGCTTGGGGGAAGAAGATTGAAAGTAAGTATGGAGCACTATACGAATTCGACATACAGCTTTCGTGGCGAAAAGGATCTCAGCACGTTGAGCGCGCAGAAGCGCTGCTGAACCCCGAGCGATGTCGATCAGAATTGCTGAAGCTCTACGAGCGCCTTGACAATCAATCATCGGAGAATTAGAACGCAGGCGAAAGGTTCCTGACACCTTTTCCCAAACATCGCACAAGGTTCGGCAAGGGAGCGGGGGGTGCCGTAGAGACTACCCGCAGAGCCCCATCACACCTTTTTCCAACTCATGTTCTGCGATTATCTGTTCGCTCTTGGAGAATGTTACAAGTTCCAACACAAACTCGCCCCTCTACTTTGGTTCGCAACTAGAAAAGGAGAACCCAATGGAAGAGAAGACCGTCTTCATCTGCTTGACGAAGAACCCAGGCGGCACATTCCGCATGGAGGCAAAACAGGACGCCCCCGATCCATCGGCAGATGAAGTGTGGGCAGTTACGGGGCCTACACACATCGTTGATGCCACGGGAATACCTGCGAGTAGGAATAGTATCTCAAAAGAGGCTTTCGTAGAATGGAGGAAGAAACTTGGGCCAAATCTGCGTTTCCGGCTCGTCCCGACGACGACCGAGAACATGGATATGCAAGACCCAGGTTAGTGGAAGTTTGGAGGAGTTTGGCAGTTTGGGGCAGGGCCGTCAGTAGTCAGTCGTGGAGCTTTCGTTCCGATTCGCGCCGGGCACCACGGTGCCACGGACTGCTTGCCAGCAGTGACACGCGGCAATGAGGACGCCGATCCGCACCACCTCAACCTGGTTCGGGCCTATGGTGTTGCACGGAAGGGCTTCCGTGCAGCCGCCCTTGATCTCTCCAGCAGGGCTCGAAAGGCCGCATTCGTCTCGATCAAGTCACTGACCAGGGAGTCGTCCTCGTCGTCCGTATCCAGAGGCGCAATGGCGACGAGCCGATGGTCGGGTAACTCGACCACGACGGGCTGACCCGAGTCGCAGCACTCACTCAGAAGCCCCGGAGCGTCCGTCTCGAGTTGACTCAGGGGGATCACCTTGATGTCCATGGAACTCCTCGCCACCTACGATCAGTTTGTTGCCCGATTTCCGGCCCACGATGAGCAGGACCACTTCGGAATTCTCTTCCTCAACATTATACAATACGCGGAGATCGCGCACACGAAGCTCGAACTCCGCCAACGGGTTCGGACGAAGACGCTTGATCGCGCCGGTTGGCGCCGTTGGCTGCTCCCGCAGCCGGGCCGTCACTGCCGCCTCGACGATGCGTTGATCACGAACCGGCAGAGATCGGAGCTGTGCGTCGGCCTTTTCGGTGATGGTAACACGGAAAGCCATCTCGACCCGAACTCATTATTCTACATCCTGCATTCTACCCAAAATCTCCCTTTGCCGTCAAGCGGTGGTGGAATTCCCGAGGGAGGACGTAGGCGGCCCACCAAACACCTTCGCTTCTCAAACTTCTGCCATCGCTCCCCCCCGGACCGCAGTCCGGGGGCGTTTGTTTAGTTATGTTGTTGTTTTGCTATGTGGGACAAAGCACTTGTTTCTGCTGGAAACACCTCCGTCGACTATGCACTACCACGCCTTCGTTGCGCCGGGGGTTGCACAGGCGTAGGTGCCGTCGGGTCTCGGTTTTACGGGGGTTTCGGCGTCCCAGGCGAGCTTCTCCGGCATCAAGTCCAACTTCGAGTTCAGGGCCTCGTCCCACTTGACGACCTTGCCCGAGTAGGTGGCCATGCGTCCGAGGATGGCGGTCATGGTGCCTTCGGCGCCGTGACCGCCCTCGTTGTACTCCTTTCCGGCCATCAAGGCGGCGAACAGATCGTCGTGCTCGGTCTGGTGGCCGTCGGCGGTGCGTTTCCACTTCATGGGTTCCTTGCCGTCGACCGTCAGGACACTGGTACCGTGTCCCTGGATATCGGCGCGGCCTTTGGTTCCGCGGGCGTGTTCGGCGAAGCTACCCCAGCACCCGTTGATCTGGCGGCAGTAGCTGAACATCTTCACACCGTTTTCGTAGGTGAACTCGACGGCATGGTGGTCGTAGATTTCGCCGTGGTCGGGGGTTTTGCAGACCTGCCGGCCGCCCATGCCCTCGGCTTCGATCGGGTGCATATCGCCGTTGAACCAGTTGCCGACGTCGATGTCGTGGACGTGCTGCTCGACGATGTGATCGCCCGAAAGCCACGTGAAATGGTACCAGTTGTAGACCTGGTACTGCATTTCGGTCTGGTCCGGCTGGCGGCGCCGGACCCAGATGGCGCCCGTGTTGAAGTAGACCCTGGTGAACATCAAGTCGCCGATCTGGCCGTCGTGGATCCGCTTGACGACCTCTTTGTGTTTTTCTTCATGGCGGAGGTGATGGCCGACGGCCACCACGAGTTTTTTCTTTTTGGCTTCTTCGTTGGCGGCCATGAATTTCCGCACGCCGGGGCCGTCGGTGGCCACCGGCTTTTCCGCGAAGACGTGTTTGCCGGCCGCCACGGCGGCCTCGAACTGCATCGGGCGAAAGCCGGGCGGCGTGCACAGAAGCACCAGGTCCGCGTCGCTCGCCATCACCCCCTTGTGGCAATCGAGCCCGACGAACTTCCGGTCCTCCGGCACGTCGACCTTGTCCTTGCACCGCCTGCTGATCGCTCCCAGCGAGCCGTCCAGCCGGTTGCGGAAGGCGTCGCCCATGGCCACCAGCTTGACGTTCGGGTTGGCCTTGTTGTGCAGGGCGTTGACGGCCGCGCCGGTGCCGCGGCCGCCGCAGCCGACAAGCGCGATCTTGATCTGGTCGCTACCCTGGGCGTGGGCGCTCCGGGCGAGGCTCAACCCGCCGGCCAGCGCGGCGCCCGCGGCGGCCGAGTGCTTCAGAAAATCGCGGCGCGACGTGGTTTTCGTATGGCTCATATTCGGTTCTCCGTAAAAAGGGATGTTGTGCTGCTGAGTAGTAGAACGTAGTAGGCGTAGGGTGGGACAAGCGCAGTGCCGGCCCACCGGTTTCGGTGGCTTTTGGATTGGTGGGCCGGCGCTGCGATTGTCCCACCCTACGCCTGTTGTTTCCTCAGTTGCGTTTCTCTTGCACCTCGTCTATTTGTCGCTGCGCCCGGGCGGTAATCGACTTGATCGGGTCGTTGGTGCTGATCGTGTCGAATGCCATCCGGTCGATCACTTCCGACAACTCGACCCAGTCGGTCAGCCGCGGGAGTTCGCGGGCGTTTTCGTGCAACTCCTCCATTTGGGCGTAGAGAGGGACGGCTTCGACTACTTCCTCATCGGCCCAGGTTGACTTGCGGCAGCCGATCACCCCGTCGAGCGATCGCTGTTTGTCGTTGGCCTTGCTCGTGCAATGGCGGGCGAAGTCGTAGGCGACTTGCTTGTGCGGGCTGCCGGCGGGGATGCACAGCAGCCAGTAGCAATTCAGCGACGCGCTCTTGTGGCCCTTTGCGTGCGGGACCGGCGCGATCGCCACCTTGCCCCGGACTTTGGAATCCTCGCTCGTCTCGCAGACCGCCGCGAAGCCGAACCGGTTGATCATCATCACCGCCTCGCCGCGCAGGAACGCGTCGTCGGAGGCCGTGGAATCGAACTCGCGGGCCTTCGGGTGAACGATCGAACTCTTGCCGAACAACGAACGATAGTACGTAAGCGCGTCGATCATCTCGGGTGTGTCCACCCGCATCTTACCGCCGTCGGACAATTCGCCGCCCCGGGTCCAAAGCAGCAGGCAGATATTGTACACCGTCTTGCGGCCGTCGGGATATGCGGCAAACACCGTGCCGTAGAGATAGTCTTCCGGGCGTTTGAGGTATTGTGCCAGCCGGGCGAAATCCTCCCACGTCTCGGGTGGGTGCATCTCCATGCCGAACTTTGCCCAATGGACCTTTTTCAATGTCTCGTCGTCGAACATGTCGGTGCGATAGATCAGGCACTCGGGGCCGTCGTGGTAGGGCAGACCGATGATCTCATCGCCGAACTCCTGCAACCGCAGAAGCGACGGCGCCCACCCCTCGGGGTAATCCCCCGGCGGGTTCTCGGTAATGTAGGGTTTCAGATCGGTCACCGCGCCGGTTTCGTGGGCCTCGGCCAGCCAATCGGTATGGACCAGGGCGATGTCCCAGTCGCCCGTCTTGAGCCCCTCTTTCTCGAAGAGGGTTTCGTAGAGCGGTTGGCGGTCCATGGAAACAAGTTCTAACCGCAAATCGCATCCCGATTCCTTGCAGAAGGATTCCCACTCGCGGCGGATCGACTTCTCGATCGGTCCGAACTCCCAAATGGCAATGCGGAACTTGTCTTCCCGGTCGATTTGTTCTTGCGAGTCGGCTTCCGCCCCGTTGGGCGGCGTGACGTTTGGGCCCGCGTAGCGATGGCGGGGTACGCACGCCGCGCACAACAATACGACGAGATATACGGTTGCGAGTTTCGGATGTTTCATGGATTCTCGCCGGGCGTAGCGGATAGTAGGTGGTCTTGCGGGGTCCAAAAGCCCCCGGACTGCGTCCGGGGGTTCCGTGTCCGGTCGTTCTGATTCGTGGTTCGCTAGTGTTTCTTCGGGAAAACCCCTTTGGCCCATTCTTCGTGGAGCTTCTGGAGACGTTGGACAATTTCGGGTTTTTCCTCGGCGTGGTTCTTCAACTCGGGCTGCTCTTCGGCCAGGTTGCCGAGGAATATCCGCGGCATTCTGCGCTTCGGCTGCGGATGGCCGGAGTCGGCGCTGGTCGAGTCGCGGCCGCCGACGATCAGCTTCCAGTCGCCTTCGCGGACCGCCCACTGGTTGGCCCACTGCCAGTGCATCACCTTGTGCGGCGAAGGGGCATCGGCCGATTTCAAAATCGGCCAGAGACTCACCCCGTCGAGCTTGCACTTCGGCAGCGGGACATGACAGGCTTCCAGGATCGTGGGGAAGAAGTCGTGATTCATAACGGCCTGGTCGCGGACCTGATCTTCGGGGATGTGCCCCGGCCAACTGATGATCGCGGGTGTTCGGATTCCGCCTTCGAGAAAGCTACCCTTGGCCCCTCGCCACTTGCCCGTGTTTCCGCCGCCGCCGTTGGCGCCGTAGTTCGTGCCGTCCTCGTTGCGGGAACTCTCGGTCGAGTGGCCGTTGTCGCTCATGTAGACCACCAGCGTCTTGTCGCGCAGCCCCAGGCCGTTGATCTTATCGAGGATCTGCCCGACGCGGTCGTCCACCGTCGAGATCATCGCCGCGTAGGACCGCCGCGGCATCGGCAGGTCCTTGTACCGCTCGACGAACTTCTCGTCGCACTGCTCGGGGTAGTGCGGGATGTTCAGCGCCGCGTAGACGAAAAACGGCCGGTCCTTGTTCTTCTCCAGGAAACGGTTCGTCTCGCGGACGACCAGGTCGGGAAAGTACTTGCCGTCCTCGCGGACCTCTTTCGTGTCGCGGTACAGGTCGTGGAAATCCTCGCCGTGGAGGAAGGCGTGTTTGTAGTTGTCGATGAATCCGCCCAGGTGGCCGAAGAACTCGTCGAACCCCTGCTCGTTGGGCCCGTAGCCGGGTGTGGCCCCGAGATGCCACTTGCCGAACAGGGCCGTGCGGTAGCCGTGCGGCTTCAGCGCCTCGGCCAGTGTGATCTCATCGAGGAACATGTTCGGTCCCTTGCCGAACGGGTGGTTGCGGTCGGGGTGGCAAGGCGTCCAGTGGTTCACGTTGCACCGCTGCGGGTAACGACCCGTTAAGAGCGGCGCCCGCGACGGGCAGCAGACCATGTGGGCATACGCCTGGGTGAAGCGGATCCCGCGCTTCGCCAGGGCGTCGAGGTTCGGCGTAAAGAGGTCCTTCGAGCCGAAGCAGTTCAGATCGAGCGTGCCCTGGTCGTCGGTGTAGATCAGCAGGACGTTCGGCCCCTTGGCGTCGTCCTTGGCTTGGGCTGTCAAGAGCCCGAAAGTGCAGCAACAAAGCGTCAAAACCACGCTGGGGAAGCGTTTCATGCGGGAGTCCTCATCCTGGGGGGCGGGAGCCGTCCTGCGGCCACGGCTTTATTATCAGCGATGCCGATCCCGTTTGCAAGTCAATAGCCGGCCCGCAACGCGGGGCGGAGACAAATAGCCGGCCCGCAACGCGGGGCGGAGAAGTGGGGTGAAGTTCGCCACTCATTGAACGATTTCTCCGCTGCCTCCGCGACGCGTTGCGTCCCGGCTGCTGGAAAAATCACAACCTCTCCACGTGCCTGCTACTTTGTCGCCGTATTCCGGAATTCCTCGACGCACCGCGCCCACTGCCCGGCCAACTCGCGAACCTTCTCGGGGTGCTTCGACGACAGATCGTTCGATTCGCAACGGTCTTTGCCGAGGTCGTAAAGCTCCCAACGCCCCTTCCTCCCGGCCGAGACGAGCTTCCAATCGCCGATGCGGATCGCCCGGTTGCCGGAATGGTACCAGAAGAGATAGTCGCGGCTTACGGCGTCGTCTTTCTTGAAGGCGGGCACAAGGCTCCGGCCGGGTGGCGTGGGAACCGGTTTGCCGTCCCACCCCTTCGGTGCCTGCCCGGCGGCCAGCTCCAGGATCGTCGGCGCCAGGTCGATCACGTGGCCCGGGTTGTGGCGCAACTCGCCCCGGGCGGCGATGCCGGCCGGCCAGTGGACGATCAGCGGCGTTGAAATCCCGCCCTCGTGGACCCAAATCTTGTGCCGCCTAAGCGGTGTGTTGGCCAGGTTCGACCAGCCCGGCTCGACGCACAGGTACGATCGCCAGGAGCCGGGCGGGGCCTTGGGGTCGTGGCCGTCGCCGCGCACGAGCCGTTCGGCACTGGCCCCGTTGTCGCTTAGAAAGAAGATCACCGTGTTGTCCAGCGCGTCCATCGCCCGGAGCTGGTCGAGCACCCGGCCGATCTCGCGGTCCATGCGGTCGATCATCGCGGCGTGGATCGCCATGTGGATCTGCCACCGCTCCTGTTCCTCCTTCGACAGATCGTTCCACGCCTCGGCCGCGGGGTCCCGGGCCGACAGCTCGCAGTTGATGATGCCCTGCTCTTTCATCCGTTTCCATCGCTGCCGGCGCAGCTCGTCCCACCCTTCGCCGTAGCGGCCGCGGTAACGGGCGATGTCCTCCTGCGGCGCGTGCAGCGGGAAGTGCGGGCAGGTGAACGCCAGGTAATGGAAAAACGGCTTCTTCGCGTGCTTCTCGGCGTGCTCCTTCAGACAGCGTATGGCATGGTCGGCGATGGCTGTGGTGGCGTAGTAACCGGTATCCGGCTCGACCGGCGGCAGACGCTCATCGTTTTCATAGTGGACCCGCGGCGAGAAGAACCGGTCCTGGTCCTGCACCCAGTAGGAGCGGTCGAATCCGCCCTCGACCGGCTTGCCGTCGACGTGCCACTTGCCCGAGTGATAGGAGCGGTAGCCGGCGGGCTTCAGCATTTCCGGCAGCAGTCGTGCCCACGGCGGTCTCGAGCCGACCGGCAGCCCGGGCAGGGCATCGCGGCGGATTTGCTGGGCGTAGTAGCCGGTCAGGATGGCCCCCCGCGTGGGCCAGCATCGGGCCGTGTTGTAGAACTGCGTAAACCGCAGCCCCCCGTCCGCCAGCCGGTCGAGGTTCGGCGTCTCGATTTCCCCGCCGTAGCACCCCGCGTCCGAAAAGCCCATGTCATCGGCCAGGATGACCAAAAAATTCGGCTTCCGCGACTCCTCGGTCGCCTGCGCCGAGAACACCGCGAACATCACAAGGACCAATGCCCCCAGCCCTGTTTGCTTCAGAAGGTTATGCTGCATCGTTCTCCCCGCAACCAAAGTAGGGAACGCCACGGCGGTCAGCAGCAGTCGCTCTCACGACACACCGGCCGCCAGTTCGTCGAGGGACATGTCCAGCGCCTGGGCGAGGCGGGCGGCCACCGAAAGCGTCGGTTCGTGTTCGTCTTGCTCGAGCTGCGAGAGATACTCCTGCGAGATATCCGCTGCCGCGGCCAAATCCGCCGGGGACTCGCTGCGGGCCTCGCGGGCAGCACGAATGCGCTGACCCAGCGTTGCCGCACCTGAGACAGCCGATTCTTGCTGCGCCGCCATGCGGGCACGGATACGGGCCTCCAAATCGGGCTTTTCCCGGGCGATCTCCTCGCGGACCGCGCGGTACTCGGCCGCTTCCTCCGGCGTAAGCGGGCGATCGCGAATGATGCGTTTCATGGCTATCACCTAGTGGGAACTCTGGTGGCGGTTCCTGCAACATTTAGAGAAATGCCCCATCACAACTCGACCTCAAAGGCGGTGACGGGGTAGACTGTCACCTCGTCGATTTCCTCGTACACCACGGCGATTACCCGACCGGTGCTCGTGCGGCCGAAGGCGATCGGTCGGCCCGAGGACCGACTCGACTCGATGCCATCCGGGTTCAAGAGCACTTCCTCAACCTCCTCTCTGGTGATCCCGTGTTCGGCGACGTGCTGGACGTTCCCTGCTGGATCGTCTTCCATGTCCCAGATAGTGCTCGTGTAACCCATGGTCCCCGCCGGAGTTTCGACACAAGCAGTATAGCACGGCCACGGCGATAAGGCAACACCCCGTCGCCGCCAACAATAGCCATCTTGCAAGACCTGATTGCAGCTACGGGGTCTGCCTAGTGCAGCGACGGCTCGACGACCTCGCCGCGGGCTTGGGCCTGGGCGTCTTCGTAGGCGCCGAGGAACTCGGAGTTGCTGTCCAGCCAGAGCGTGATGCGGTGGAAGTCCTCCGGCGAGAGGTTTACGCCGTAGTGGTCCTTGGTGAGGTACTTCATAAGCGGCGCCGCCTTTGCGCCGAACTTGCCGGGGATCGTTCGGGCGCCGCCGTGGACGCCGTCGTTGATCGAGCCGTTGCGGACGTTGAAGTAGAAGCCGTACTTCTTCGCAAGGTTGTTATACGACGTGGTGAACCCGCCCTTGCCGATGTCCCCGGTCAAGTCCAGGGCCTTCTTCTCGCGGTGGCACTCGACACAGTTGCGGTCGAGCGCGCCCTGCACCAGCCGGGGATAGTTGAACGGGTTCGAGCCGGAGACGTCGGGCTCGATCTTCGAGGGGGGCCTCAGCATGGCCAGCGGCGTGCGCGTCGGGACGTTCGGCGGGCGGTGTTTCAGTTCGTGGCAACCCTGGCAGGTCAGCTTTTCGCCCGGGTGGACGTAGGTTACCGAACGCATCGACTGGACGGCCAGGCCGTCCTTATCGAGTGCCTGGAAGTAGATCGCCTTGCCGACGGGGGCCTCGAAGAAGATGCTGCCGTCCTCTTCGACCGGCACCGTGCCGAGCACGGCCCGGGCGTTCGTCTGATCGGCCACGCCGATCCGCGGCCGGTTGGGCGGGGCGGTTGTCTTCGGCAGGAGCTGGATCACCCGAAGATCGGTGATCTTCGTGCCCTCGGGCCACTGGAAATCGCCGTCGTAAATGTTCATAACGGCAATCGTGGCGAGCCGCTCGCCGTGGATCTTCTTGGCCTTGGCGGTTTGCGTGGTCGCTTCGGGGATCACCGGCGGTTTCTTCCGCGGCCGCAGCGGGATCGGGCTGAGGCACCGGATCGACTCGTCGCGGTAGATCAATTCCTTGTTCCCCTCGCGGTCGATCCAATAGAGGGCGTGGTTGCGGGCATTCGGATCGTACACGCACAGATAGTCGTCCTCGCTCAGCGGCCAGGCGGTTGCGTACTGCTCCTTCGCCTTTCCGCGACCGGTCGATTCGGGAAAGGGGACCTCGGGCGTCAGTCGCGTAAGTTGCGCCATCGCCCGGTCGTCCTCGATCCGCTGGTCGATCAGTACGAGCGACCCGAACGCGTGGCCGTGATGGGCGGCCGCCGTGGCCACGTACTTGTTCGAGTTGGGGATCGCCCGGATGCTCATCTCCATCCAAGGCCGAGTCTCGCGCCGCTCCGGATAGTTCCCATGATACGAGCGCGGGTCGCGGCCGTCGGGGTAGCTGAGCCAGATGTGATGGGCGACGTTCGTGTCGCGGTCGACGTAGTCCCAGCGGGTGTAAACGATCATACCGTCGTTGTTGACGCTGGGGTGCCATTCGTGCGTTTCATGGTAGCTCAGGCAGATGATGTCGCTTCCGTCGGGTTCCATCGAGAAGACCGTATAAACCGGGCAATGCCGGCCGCACCGCAGGTAGCCGCCGCGGCGCAAGGTGGTAAACGCAATCCGCCCGTTCGGCAGGAAACACGGATCGAAGTCGTCCCAGGCCCCGTCGGTCAGTTGCACAAGCCCGGTGCCGTCGGCGTTGCACTTGAAGATGTGGTAGCAGAACTCGGGCTCCCAGGTGTAGGTCTTCTTGGCCTTGCACTCGCTGTAGGCGAACAGGATGGTCTTTCCGTCGTAGGAGACCTCGGGCGAGAGGAACGAGCCGGAGTCGAGCTTCTGTCCTTTGAGGCGGCCGCCAGCGACGACGGAGTTTTCCAGCAGGTTTTCGAGTTTCGGCTCGGGGCCGAAGGGATCGTGTAGGACGAAAAGCCCGCCGCCCGGTTTGGCGTTGCAGCCGTAATACTGGTCGCACATGTGGTACGGCCCGCCGGCGTCGTGGCGTTTGATGAACAACAGCTTGTCGATGTCCTTGAGTTTCGGGTTGGCAAACGCGATCTTCCGCAGGATCGCGTTCGATTCTTCGGGTTTCACCCCAGCAGCGTTCTTTTCCATCGCGGCGAGTTCGTCGGCCAGCGAGTCGAGTTGCTTCGAGCCGCCCTGGTTGCGGAGCCGCTCGAGCAAAGCCCGGGCACGGGCGAGCGCGTCGCTTGGCGAGTTGCTTGCCGGTCTCGCAGCGGGCGGCAGCACCGGGGCACCACCCGCGTAGGCTAATGCGTGCTGCTTGTCGCCGAGCGTGCCGGGAAACGAGTGCGGCCCGACGCTCTTCTGATCGGCCGGGCGCTTCAGGGCGATGTTCTTCTTCGGATCGTCCTTGGCGTAGACCTCGACTTCATCCAGCGCAAAGGAGCAGTTCCCCGGCACATGGAGCCGGACGATTCGCGCCGCCACGTTCTTGTCTTTCAGATCGACCACCAGCGGCTTCTTTTCCTTGACGCCGTAGAAGGTCTGGCCGTTGTGCTGGTAGACCTGTTTGAACTCCTTGCAGGCGTCGTCGCCGTCGGCGCTGGCGACGAGCACCTGGATGCGGCTGGTCCGCCCCGCGCAATTGCTGTCGGTCCGGTTGAAGACGACCACCCGGTCGAGCTGATACGCCTTGCCGAGGTCGACCTGCCACCAGGGATCCTTTTCCTTGCTGGCAGTGTGGAATCCCCAGCGTCCATTCTTGATTCCGTCACAACCGCCGGCGGCGTCTTCGCTGGTGGTTACGGCCCGAACAGCCGAGGCAACGGCAAAGAAAGAGAACGTGCAAGCCAGCAAGATCAGCAAACAGCGTCTCATGGCTCAATACTCCTTGGTTCATCGTAGGACAGGTTTGTAACCTGTCCGGGATGGGTCGTAAACGTGGCCAGGACGGGTTGCAAACCCGTCCTACTTCGCCATTTATTATAGCCGGTCCCCCAAGGGTTGGGAAGACACGTCACCGGCCATCCGGCCGATAGTAAAACGAATCCCAGTAGGCCCGATCCACCGCGTAGATGTCGACAGGGTCGTCCGGTTTCAGATCCTTGGGCAGGAACCCGAACCGCTGCATCTCGCGGATGTAGTGCTCGTTGGGGCGGAAGCCGGGCATGTCGAAACGTTTGTCTTTCTGCAACCGCGCGTGGGCGTCGCGAATTGCGCCGAGGATCGCCTTATAGTCAGGGTCGTTGGTGTCCTTGAAGATGGGGTCCTTGCAGAGCTGCAACCCGCCGGCCGACTTGCCCAACGGGGCCGTCAGCGCGAGCGACTTCGCCGGCCGCGAGATGTTGCAGAACGTCGGGGAGTAGGCCCCTTTGCCCTTGTGGCAACTGCCGCACCGCTTCTGGATCACGCCACCGGGCAGATGGACCGGGTAAAACCCGCACCCCAGCGACGCGTACGTGCCGGGGTACGTCGCGCTGGTCTCGATCCAGAGCCGGACCATCTTCGTCTCGTGCGGCGAGAGCTTCACATCGTAGTGGCTCCCGTCGATCAGTTTCATCAACCGGCTGGTCGAGCTGCCGGTGGTGCGCGGCGGGCGGTTGCCGTAGGGCTGGTTGCGACCGTCGGCGACCAGCCCGAACCGATTCATGGCCCAGTAGCTCATCGTGTAGCGTGCGGTCTTGTCGCCGGTCAGGTCGCACTTGCCGTCGCGGCGGTCGGCGTTGTGGCATTTCACACAATGCTTGTCGAGGATCGGCTGGATGTCGCGGGGGAAGTCGAACACCTTCGGCACGTCGGAGATCGGTTCGACTTTGCTCGGAGGTCGACGCAAGGCCAGCAGGTCGGTGTCGATCTGCCGGGGCGTCTTGACCCGCTGCTCGTGGCAGCCGACGCAGCTTGTCGTCTCGCCCGGCTGGAGGATCAAGAAGCTGTGCATCCGTTTGACCGGCTTGTCGTTCTCATCGAGCGCAACGAAGAAGAGTGACTGCAAGGCTGGCAACTCCGCGTAGGCCGACCCGTCCGGCTCGACCGGCACCGTGCCGACCAGCTCCGCCAGGGTGAACGATCCGCCGATCGTCAACGGTTCCATCCCGCCGGAGAAATTGACCGGCTTGGGAAGCTGCGACATCACCAGCAGCTTCTTGATCTCCCCCGGCTCGACGCCGTCCATCTTCCGGCCGTCGCGGATGTCTTCGAGGATCAGCCGGCCGGTCGGGGCCGTAAGATTCGTGCGGTCGGGGATGATCTTCTCCCGCTGCCGCGGACGCAACGGCCGCGGCTCGTGGACCTCGAACCGCTTCTCGCTATCCGGCAGACGGTAGACCAATTCCGTCTCGCCCCGGCCGTTCATCACGAAGATGCCCTGCCGCTGGGCCACGAGAAAGCAGTCTTCGCTCAGGGCGTAGGGATCCTTCCAGTGCGACTGCTTGCTGACGTTTCGCGAAAACGACCTTTCGTCCGGCCCCATTCGGGGATCGATCACCGAGACAAAGCCGTAGTGTTCCGGGCGGCCGTGGCCGGGCGAAAACGACGCGACTACCTTGTTCGTGCCCGGAATCGGCTTCGCGTCGAGCATGGCAATCCCGCCGTGCATGTTGCCGAAGTAGGCCATCTGCCCGGTGCCGTCGGGGTTCATCGTCCAAAGGTGGTGGAAATGGACCTGGCTCCGGTCGACGTACTCCCACCGCATGTAAAGCACGCGGCCGTCGGGCAGCATCCACGGCGTGTTGTCGTGGTCGATGTTGCTCGAAAGGATGCGGATGTTGCCGCCGTCGGCGTCGCACCGGTAGAGCGTTGCGACGCGGGTGTGCCAGCAATTGACGAACCGCCGGCAACGCGACGAGCAGAACACGATCGAGCCGTCGGGGCAGTAGGTCGGCTCAATGTCGTCGTCCGGGCCGTCGGTCAGTTGCTTCAGACCGGTGCCGTCGACGTTGATCTCGTAGAGGTGGAAGGGATGTTCACCGCCCCTGCGATACGAGAAGAGGATCTTCTTGCCGTCGTAGTACACTTGGGGGTCGCGGATGCCGCCCTTGGAATCGGCGAAGATTACGTTCAGCTCGCCGGTGCGGAGATTGAAGCGGCAGAGCCGCCCGCCTTCGCCGTAGCCCCAGCAGACGCCGTCTTCGTCCACCTTGTACGCCCGGCCCCGCTGCAACGGGCTGGCGTAGTTGCCGAAGGTCACGTACCAGTGATCGCGGCCGGGCACCCGAACGGCAAAGATAATCTCGTCGATACCCTGCATCGGGCCTTCGAGAAACTTTGCCAACATCGGGCCTCGCTGGTACTCCGCGTTTGCCGCGCCGGGCGGGATCGAAGCGAAAGCGGCCGCAAGAGCCAGCGAGAGTGCTACAAGGCGTATTCGGCGGGTCGTGTTCATGTTGCCGGCCTCCCTGGCGGGATGATAGTGAAGCGAGCAGGCAGGACGAACCGCCGGTTTCGTGACGGTTCTTCGATTAGTATAATGAATCCGACCGCCCGGTGGAAGAGTTTGACCGGTAGTTTGAAGTAAACTTGGCAATTTGGGAAATCTGCGTCCGGCGGGGCGATGCCAACCACACATTTAGCGGGGTGGCAACGCTGCCTCGTGGCGTTTTGTTGGACAATAGCCTTTTTTCTCATAAAGCTGCGACCGGCGGTCGCGCCGAACGCGGCTCGCGGCGGTTTCGCGCAACGCTTGGCGCGACCACCGGTCGCGGCTTTATGACTGACTCACAGGAGACTCGCCATGATTGATCACTCGAAATCCGTTCGCACGCTAGTAGCCGTCGCTGCCCTACTGGCAACATCGACTGCCGCCTTGGCCGCGTCTGGTGAAGAGCTACTGGCCGGGGCCGACCAGCGGATCGAAAAACACCGCAAGGCCGATGCGGTGATCAGCGTTGTTGACGCTTCTGGAAAGCCCGTGCCGGGCGCAAAAGTGCAAACCGAGCAGACGAACCATGCATTTCTCTTCGGCTGCAACATCTACCGATGGGGGCGCATCGACGACGAGAAGCTCGAAGCCGCGTACCGCGACCGGTTCGCCGAGTTGCTCAACTACGCCACGGTGGCGTTCTACTGGCCCAGTTATGAACGACAGCGGGGAAAACCCGACCACCCCTACGCTAAGCGGGTCGCCCAGTGGTGCAAAGAACACAACATCGCTACAAAGGGACATCCCCTAGCCTGGAACTACTCTGATCCCGCATGGCTGCCCGACGACCCCGATGAAATCTATCGCCTGCAACTCGCCCGGATCGACGATTGCGTCAAGCGTTTCGCCGGCTTGATCGACCGCTGGGACGTCGTCAACGAGGCGACCCACTTCGACCGCAAGGACTTTATCGAACGCCGGGCGCCGAAGTTCAGCGCGATGTGGAAGAAGTACGGGCGGATCGAGTTCACCCGCGCGTGTTTCGTGGAAGCCCGAAAGGCCAACCCAAAAGCGACGCTGCTGATCAACGACTACCGCACCGATCCGGCCTACGAGGGGATCATCAAGGGCCTGGTCGACGCCGACGGCCGGCGGCTCTACGACGTGATCGGCATCCAGAGCCACATGCACGGCGGGGCCTGGTCGAACGAGAAGATCTGGGAGGTGTGCGAGCGTTTCGCGAAGTTCGGCGTGCCGCTGCACTTCACCGAGACGACGATCCTTTCGGGCCACCGCGGCTGGCGCGGTCCCGCCGACGGCGAGTGGGCCTCTACGCCCGACGGCGAGAAGTACCAGGCCCGCGAGGTCGTCCGCTTCTACACGATGCTCTTCTCCCACCCGACGGTCGAAGCGATCACCTGGTGGGACTTCAGCGACCAGGGCTCCTGGAAGCGGGCCCCCGCCGGGTTCATCCGAAAAGACATGACCCCGAAACCGGCGTATGACGAGTTGAAGAAGCTGATCAAGGGCAAATGGTGGACGAAGAAAACCATCGAAACCGACAAGGACGGCAAAGCCACCTTCCGCGGGTTTCTCGGCGATTACCGCGTAACGGTCACCGCCGGTGACAAAACGGAAACGAAAGACTTCGTCCTTGCGAGAGACAAGGACAACCGTTGGGAAATTGCTTCGCGGTAGATTACCCACGGGTGCCCTTACCTGGCCAACGACGTGTCACTGCTCCACAAGAAGCAGTGCGCGACTAAATCACGAGGAAGGGGAATGACGGTCTAATGCTTTCTGCGCCAGCAGTTGCCGGATTTTGGCTTTGAGGGGTTTGCTTTTCAGCTTCTTTAGCGGAACTTCGTCCAGCGACTTGTATGCGCGAATCTCAGAATGTGGATAGAAATCGTTCTCGGGGCAATGTTCTAATCGAAGGAAGGTTTGTGCTTTCCCTTCTCTTACATGAGATGGAATATCACCGACGGTCCAGGATATAACCCCGTCACTAGAATAACTGGGAAACAGAACATCGGTTGGAGATTCGCAATACCGTCCACGAGCAACACTTAGCGGTATTGAAAGCAATATCGGCAGTGTGTCGCTACGGATTGGCCAATATTCGGATGGTACGCGACGATAGAGATCTTCAGCGTTGTCGTCGAATTCGTTATCCGGCTGGCGATTATTTATCCTTAATCGGTCTGGTACCGTATTCAATGAACTTCCTCAGTAATTCGAGCATGTCCTTTACGCTGTGGTTATCGGAATGAACAAGCCATGCCTCTGGTTCAGCGTCTTCCGGCACAATCATTGCGACTATCTCGCCATCATTGTGAAACTCGACCGAGGCATACCGGGTGCTGTTGCGGAACGTGATACCGACACCGCCATCACCAGCCGGAACGATGGCCCCTGGCTCGAAGTTCATGGAAAGCAGCTTTTCGACCGTATGCCGAGCCAAGACTAACGCAGTTCCATTCGGGGCAGGTGCCCCATAGCCGTCCCAGTTATCCGCAAGACGCTCAAGCTTTGCCAGCGAATCAAAGTAATGGTTCCAGGCCACCGATGGGCCCGGCAACGTTCCTGGCAGGTATTTAGTCAGACAGCCAAGAATGTCTGCACTTCCCCCGTCGACACTTTTCCCGTGGGCTTTGGGTCGTGTCGCGGAGATTTCCGCCGTCGTTCTTCGTTGGCAATTGCTATTGTCAACCTCACCTGTAAAGTAGTTGTAGTTGGTATGCCCCCTACAGTCATCGACTTGCGGTGCTGGAACACATAAGTCAGCCATGTCGTATCTTGTACCTCACTCTTTCTTGGGTTCGGGCACCGTCTCCCGGTACTTTGCAATATGTTTCTGTAGCCACTCGGCCAACTCAGTCGCGAAGTCAATATCGACGATCGCACACAGTTCCACTTCGCGGATGACCGCATCACGGCTGACCCGCTCGTCCATCACTTCATCGCCAAGTGAGCCATCCTCTTCTACAGCAAAGACCATCCGCTGAGGAATAGGGCTCCGTTCACTCCAAAAGGACATAGCCAATTCGCCACGCGAAATGCCCCCAACTACACCGTTTACCTTCACTACCCGGAAATGCCGGCTCTTGATGTAATCGAATGCGATTTTCTTGGGTGTACTATCGTCAGGCGGATTGGTATTACCGTTGCTTGGCGTAGTCTCAACCATTTAAGGCTCCTTTGGGTGGGAGTAACCCCCACTAAGGCAACTTCGGTATCTGGCACCATGTAACCATGTATACGGATGGACCACTGATGGCGTTCTCTGCAGACCTTTATTTATAACACCTGTCGCTGTTTTGGGCAACTGCGTTCGACCCGTCAACGAAAGTGTAGGGCGGGCGCCGCCCCCGCCCCGTTTGCGGGGCTTCTCGCTGTCGGACTTCAGCCGTCTTGCCGCAAGGGAGAACCCCCGTGAACGGGGCTGAGATTTAGGGCTGGGTGTTCGGTGTCTCCACGACCCGACGTAACCGACGTAAACGTCGGGCCTAATACCGGCTGACGCCGGAAACGGGCATAAACGCCCGTACATATCCATGCACACGGGTCCTTACTTCAGCGGTGTTGCGGGCAGGCGCTTGAGTTTTTGCGTTCGGGGGTCGACTCGGATGCCGACGGACTCCAGGGCGGTGACGCCGAGGATGGGCTCGGCATCGTCGGCGCCGAAGATGAGCGTCGAGCCGGCGATCTCGCCCATGAATTCCAGCTCGCCGGTGGTGATGTCCATCCGTACTTCGGAACCGTCGGCCAGTTCGTAGGTACGCTTTGCCTTGGGCGCCAGGCCGATCTCGTTGAGGCGATTGCCGGGCACAAGCGAATCCACCGCGCCGGTGTCGACCAGGAAAAGCCCGTCCCAAGTCTTCTCCGGGTTACCGGGATTCCGAACCGTGACGGTGACGTGCGTTGTACCCATGACGTTTCCTCCCTCTCTGCCGCTAATTGTAATAGTCTGCCGACGCGTTGTCAATCGCTGCTCTGCAAGGGCGAATAAATGGCGGGAGTGGGTGCTACCGCAGGGGATGCAAATTTCGCTCCTGCCGCCATGCGTTGACCAGTGCCATCGCCCGGGGTTCTTTCTTCAGCAGCTTGACAAGTTGCGAGGCGGTGCAGCGGAGTTCTTGGGCGGCCGTTTTCACGTCGGCACCACAACCGGCCACGCGGTCGAGCGCTTCGGCCAGCAGTGCGGGAAAGTCCGCGTGCGACGAGCTGACGTCGATCCGACCACCCCGGGAACGAGACTTCCACAACGGGCTGGGGGGACGATCTGCCGCGTCGGGGCATCGCACTCCCAATGCCAAATTTACCCTGAGCCGGAACAGGGCAACCTCGCGGTTTTCGGCCTGGCTCCGCCGCTCGTTGGCCTCGGCCGTTACGCCTGTCGGACGGTGGTACAGCAGGACGGCCGTTTCGGTCTTGTTGCAACGTTGCCCGCCGGGACCGCTCCGGCGGAGAAAACGCACCTCGCAAGCATCGAAAAGCTGCCCGGGCGAGCGTGCGGCGGGATGGGGTGATGTCGTGTCCAAAGTGCTACACGCTCTCGGCTGCCCACTCCTCTTCGTCGTCTTCTACTTCCTCATCGTACTCTGCTTCGTCATACTCTTCTTCTTCGTAATCCTCTTCATCGCGGTCTTCTTCATCGTAGTCTTCTTCATCGTAGTCCTCTTCGTCGGTCATTTCCTCGTATTCGTTCTCCAGGTAGTCTTCTTCGTCGGCCGCCTCTTCGTCGTCCGATTGGTATTCGTCCTCTTCGCAGTCTTGCTCCTCGTCATCGAAGGGGACGTCGATCGCGTCGGGGTCGCCGGCCGGGGCGATCAGGATCTTGTTGCTGTGGCTGGGCTTCTTGGGCTCGGGCGGCGGCCCGGGTGCCTCGCCGTTCATCTCTTGCCACTGCTCGAAGCTGAGGAGGATTTCCCGTGCCTGGGAGCCGTTGTAGGGCCCGACGATCCCGTCCTCGGCCATGTAGTCGATCAACCGGGCGGCGCGTCCGTAGCCGATTCCCAGGGCCCGTTGCAGGAGCGACACGCTGCCGCGGCCTTCGCGCACGACGATGTCGATGGCCGCTTCATAGAGTTCGTCGCGTCTGCTGAACGGTCGCTTGTCGTCGGACCCTGCGCCGGCGGGCTGAAGTTGGACCAGTTCGGTGACGAACTGGGGTTCGGTCGTGGCGACCGAGCCGATGACCTTGGTGATTTCGTCGTCGCTGAGGAAGGTGCCTTGGCCGCGGATGAGCGTGCTGGTGCCGGGCCAGAGGAAGAGCAGGTCGCCGTTCCCCAGCAGCCTGTCGGCGCCCATTTCGTCGAGGACCACCCGGCTGTCGGTCCGGCTGGCAACCTGGAATGCGATCCTTGCGGGCAGGTTCGACTTGATCAGGCCGGTGATAATGTCGACGGTCGGCTTCTGCGTGGCCAGCACGAGGTGGATTCCGACCGCCCTGCTCTTCTGCGCCAGCCGGATAATGTGGCTCTCGACCTCCTTGGCGGCGGTGATCATCAGGTCGGCTATTTCGTCGGCCAGGATCACGATATAGGGGATGTGCGAGGGAATCTGGCCGCGTTGTTCGTCGTCGGCCGGTTGTATTCGTTCCATCAGCTCCTCTTCGCCAAGTTGGTTGTAGGAGCGGATGTGTCGCACACCGGCCCGGGCAAGCAGCGTGTATCGCTCTTCCATTTTCTCGACCGCCCACGCAAGAATCGCCTCGGCCTTCTGCATGTCGGTCACGACGGGGTGCATCAGGTGCGGAAGTCTCTTGTAGGGGCTCAGCTCTACCAGCTTCGGGTCGATCATCAACATGCGGACCTCGTCGGGCCGCCGCGTCATCAATATCGACGTGATGATCGAATTCAGACAGACGCTCTTGCCGGTACCCGTCCGTCCGGCGATCAGCAGATGGGGCAGGCCGGCCAGATCGACGACCATGGAATTGCCCGCCACGTCCTTGCCGAGGAAGATCGGGATCTGCATCTTGGCGGCCTTGCCGTTGGACTCTTCCATGACCTCGCGGAGCCGGACAAGCTGCCGCTCCGTATTGGGGACCTCGATACCGACCGTATTCTTGCCCGGGATCGGGGCAACAACCCGAACACTCGGTTCCCGCAATGCAATTGCCAAGTCGTCGGCCAGGGAGGCGATCTTGCTCAGTCGCAGGCCGGCCTCCAACTCGACCTCGAACTGGGCAATGACCGGCCCGGTCTGGATCTCCCTGACTCGCACGTTGTAGCCAAAGTCGGCAAACGTCTTCTCCAAGATCTTGGCCTTGCGGCGGACCTCCTTTTCGTGTTCCTCGAAGCAAAACGCCTTGCTCTCCAGGAGCAGATCGATCGGGGGCAACTCGTAATCGCCGGCGTCGTCATCGGTATCGGCGGCGTCCAGTTCTGCGATAATTTTCCGGCGTTCGTCCTTCGATTTCCGCGGCCCGCCGATACCGAGCACGGAACGGATGGTCTTTCGCGGCTTCGGCGGATCGGCTTCTTCGAGTTCGTCCTCGGCTTCCGGCTCTTCGTCGGCTTCGGGCTCCTCGTCCGGCTCCTCTTCCTTTTCTTCGGGGCGCCCGGCAATGCGAATGGCAACCTCTTCGACCGGTTCCTCTTCATCGTCGTCGTCGGTCGGTCGTGCCCGGTTTGCTGCCGCCGGCCCGGCGTGTTTTCCGCCTACTTTCTGGGCGTAGGCGGCGGATACCTGTATGACGCCGCGACCGAGATGCGCGGTCGGCTTTCCGACGGCCCAGGCGAAGAAATGGATCAGCAGGTAATCGGTACACAGCAGGAGGCCGCCGAGGATCATGCTGACCACCAGCACGTAGGTTCCGAAGGCGGCGAAGTGCATTTGCAGGAGTCCCCGCCCGGCGGCGCCGAGGTATCCGCCGGAACCGATTACCGGGCCCGGCGAGAGTTGCGGTACGGCCATGGCCGCAAGCGTGCTGACGCCGGCCAGCGAAATCAACCAGCCGCCGACGCGAAGAATCGGCTGCGTCAGTTCACACCGCGAGAGGAGCACGACGTCCAACGCCGCCAGGGAAAGCAGCAAGTAGTATGCCCCCAGGCCGAGGGTGGTGAACAGGGCCCGGCTGACCAGGGCTCCCCACTGTCCGCAGACGTTGAGCGTTTCGGTTCTCTCGGGCGAGACGAGCTTGCTGGGTGGATCGGCCGGATGATAGCTCAACAGGGACGCCGCCAGGAAGATGGTCGCCGCCAACAGCGCCAGCGCAAAAAGATCGAGTTTGAGATTGCGTTTTTGGAGCATGGACGCGTGTTGGGTTGTCGCGAGAAACGCGAATTTGCAAGTCAGTCAAGCAAGGGGAAGTCAATCGCGTCCATGCAGACCGTAGTCCTGGTTCTTCGTCTTAGGTATCGACCTATCCCATGCCCATGAATTAACCCCAATCTCTTCGGCAGTGCCGTTTGCCGAGGGCATGTGATGCGCGAGACCGGACCGTAGCGGATAATCGACACCACGCGTGCCGGCCGCAAGGTAACCGGTTACCCCGCATGCACAATCACTACAAAGAGTCAAGTCCGACGACCGGCAATATAAAGCCGCGACCGGTGGTCGCGCCCGCACGTGCGAAAGGAGTGCTACCGCCAGGCGCGACCACCGGTCGCGGCTTTATGTCGGGGCGCGACCACCGGCCGTAATCAAGACCGGGGGAAGTTCTTCACCGGCCCGAGTTCACCTGCTCGGCGTGAGACGAGAATTGCGACAAGTTGCCCCGCCGAATCGGTCGCTGCAAATTCCCCGGTTTCGGAAGAAATACCCGGCCGCGAAATGTTGCGGCCGTGGCCGATTTCGACAACCTCTTCGGCGGAAAGCTCGATCCGCGGTAGCGATTCGACCGCACGAAGCGGGGGGAGAAGCAGATCCGTCCAATTGTCGCGAGTTACACGGCTTGGGTAGACCGCTTCTTCGAGAGGGAACTGCCCGATGGACGTCCTCACCAGGGCCGACATAACCGCCGCCGTGCCGAGCGACTCGGCCAGGTCGCGCCCGAGCGAACGGATGTACGTTCCGCTGCCGCATTCGATCTCCAGAGTCAGCGCAGGGTAATCGTATGCAACGACCCTGAGTTGACGGATGGTAACCGGCCGTGGTTTCAATTCGACCTTCTCGCCCCGGCGTGCCATCCTGTAGGCGCGGCGGCCGGCCACCTTCAGTGCCGAGAAAATGGGCGGACGCTGTTCGATTTCACCCGTAAATTGCTTTGTTGCGGCGATCATCCGTTCCCGTGTCGGGACGGGCGGGTCCTCCAATTCCGTTACCTTTCCTTCAACGTCCTCGGTCGGGCTATGCCGGCCCAACAGGAACGTGCCCGTGTAGCACTTGGGCATCCTCTGCACGTATTCGATCAGCCGGGTTGCGGGGCCGAGCGAGACGACCAGCACGCCGCCGGCCAGCGGGTCGAGCGTGCCGGCATGCCCCACCTTGGTGCGGCGGATCAGCCGTTGCACGACGTTGACCACCTGGCGGGAAGTCATACCCGAAGGCTTGTGCAAGTTGAGAAAACCGTACGGTGGCATCGCAATCGGTCTCCAGCTCGGGTGAAACAGAGTATTTTGCACGAAAAGAGGGAGGTTTGAAAGTCCCATGGTCTTGCAATTCACAAGCGACTTGCACACTGTGGCACAAGTTCCCTTCTGAAAAGCTCCCGCACTGCGTGCGGGGGTTCGTTGGAAATCTACGGAAAACCATCCTTTCCGGACATTCAACCCCCGCACTGCGTGCAGGGGCTTTTTGGGAACACTATTTGCGCCGTCTCGTACTGGCGTTCCTTGCACCAAGAAGTTAGGATAGGAGGAGTCTCTGGGGGAAAACGGATGGAAATTGAGAAGCTCGGACCTTACCGAATCCTGCACAAGCTGGGCCACGGCGGTATGGGTACCGTATACGAGGGCATCAACGTCGAGACGGGCGAGCCGGCCGCCGTTAAGCTCCTCTCCGCGGCCCTTGCCCAGGAAGAGGGGTTCCGGCAGCGGTTCGACGCGGAAATCGAGACCCTTCGCAAGCTCCGGCATCCCAACATCGTGCGGTTATTCGGCTTCGGGGAGGAAGGGGACCAGCTCTTCTACGCCATGGAGCTGGTCGACGGCAAGAGCCTGGAAGAGGAATTGCTCGACGACCGCCGGTTCGATTGGCGCGAGGTGACGGACATCGCCCTGCAAACCTGCCTGGCCCTGCGCCACGCACACGACCGCGGAATCATCCACCGCGACATCAAGCCGGCGAATCTCCTGCTGTCTTCGGACGGAAATGTGATGCTTTCCGACTTCGGCATCGCCCGGCTTTTCGGCAATTCCCGCTTGACCAACATTGGCAGCGTGATGGGAACCGCCGAATATATGGCCCCGGAGCAAGCAGAGGGCCGACCTGTCGACGGCCGGGCGGACCTCTACAGCCTGGCCTGTGTCATGTATGTTTTGCTGGCCCGGCGGCAGGTGTTTCAGGGAAAATCTCTCATGGAGATTCTTCGGAAACAATGCAAGCAACAACCGGAGCCGATAGTCAAGCATGCTCCCGATTGTCCCGGTCCGCTGGCGGAAATTATTATGCAGATGCTCGAGAAGGACCCAAACCGGCGGGTTCCGAACCCGACCGTCCTGGCACGGTTGCTGGAGGCAACGGAGCACGTTCTTGAATTGGAGGCGGCGGTGACGCCGGAAGCCGACACCGACTTGCACGAAAAACACAGCACCGATGATCCGCCTTCCACCGTTGTGACGGCTGACCGGCCGCAATCCGACATTCCCGACGCCCGGGACCTCCCCGAAACGGACCCGGAGTTTGCCCCGCCTGCGGACGAGCCGGCCGAATCCGATTCGCCGGATGAGCCAGCCGACCAACTGGCAAAGACCAAGCTCACCGGGGCTCTTGAAGGCACGGCCCTGCAAGAACCGCAGAAGGAGTCGCAGCCCGACAGCCGATTCACGCCGGTCAGTGAAGACGAACTCGATCAGGTGGAGCCTGAAAAAAGGGAACACCCGTTGATCTCCGTTCAGACCTGGGTGCTGGCGATCTGCCTGGTTGCGGTGGGGTTGACCGTGCGGCACTTCCTGAAACCCCCGTCGGCCGATGACCTCTACGAACGGATCACCGACAAGATGGTCGAGGACGACATCCAGGAATTCCTCATGCGGTATCCCGAGGATTCGCGGTGCGAGGAGATCCGGGACATCCTTAGCGAGATTGATTTGGACCGCTTGGAACGGAAGTTCGAGCGCCAGGCGAAGGGCATGGCTGCGAGCGAGAACTTGATCCCCATTGAAAAGGCCTATCTCGAGGCAATCAAGTACGTGCGGCTCGATCCGGAACGCGGAAGGGGCAGACTTCAGGCCTTGATCGATCTCTACAGCGACCGAACCGGGGAGTCGGAAGATCGAACCACGCAGTGCCTCAAGTTGGCCCAGAAACGCGTGGACCAGCTCCGCGAGCAGATCGAGCGGAATGCGGAACAGAACCTCACCATGATCAACAGCCGGCTCGCGCAAGCGGATAAGCTTCGTCAGACCGAGCCCGAACAGGCCCGGAAAATCTATCAAGCGATCGTCGACCTGTACCAGGACAAGCCTTGGGCGGCCGACGGAGTTCGCCGGGCCCGCGGTGAGCTGGAGAAAAGTCCATAACCCGTCAGGCAATCTCCGCCATCACTTCTCTTGCGGCCGAGATGGTTGCATCGATGTCCTGCTCCGTGTGGGCCGTCGAGAGAAACATGGCTTCGTACTGGCTGCACGGCAAGTAGACGCCGCGGCCGATCATTCCCCAGAAGTATTTGGCGAAGCGTTCGGTGTCGCACCGGGCGGCGACTTCCCAGTCGGTAACCGGTTCGTCACTGAAGAAGAGCGTCAGCATTGCGCCGAACCAGCCGATCGCGTGTGGGATGCCTGCCGATTCGGCGGAATCTTCCAGGCCGGTGGCCAGCCGCGTCGAGAGACGTTCCAACTCTTCGTAGGGATCGAGGTCGCGGAGCGTTTTCAACGTGGCGATTCCGGCGGCGGTGGCCAGGGGATTGCCGCTGAGCGTACCTGCCTGAAAGACTTTGCCGGCGGGCAGAACATGATCCATGACGTCGTCGCGGCCGCCATAGGCCCCCATGGGCAGTCCGCCGCCGATGATCTTACCCAGCGTTGTCAAGTCGGGCCTGATGCCGAACAGAGCCTGGGCCCCGCCATAGGCAACGCGGAACCCCGACATCACCTCGTCGAAGATCAGCAAGGCCCCGTGCCGCTCGGTCAGTTCCCGCAAGGCTTCGCGAAAATCGAGCGAGGCCTTCACGCAGCCCATATTTCCGGCGACCGGCTCGACGATTACCGCGGCAATCTGCGGACCGTGCTCGGAAAAAGCGGCCTCCAGGGCCTCCGGGTCGTTGTATTTCAGCACGAGTGTGTCCTTGGCGGTTCCCTCGGTGACGCCCGGCGAATTAGGCGCCGCCAGCGTGGCCGCCGAGCTGCCCGCCGCCACCAGGAGGCTGTCGACGTGTCCGTGATAGTTGCCGGCGAATTTCACGATCATCGACCGTCCGGTGTATCCGCGCGCCAATCGGATTGCACTCATCGCGGCTTCGGTGCCGGAGTTGACCAATCGGACTTTTTCGACGGAAGGAACGGCATCGATCAGCAATTCGGCCAGTTCGTTTTCAGCCGTTGTCGGCGCCCCGAAGCTGGTCCCCTTACGAATGACCGCCTCCAGGGCCTCGACAACGCCGGGATGGCCGTGTCCGAGGATCATCGGCCCCCACGATCCGACGTAATCGATGTAGCGATTCCCGTCGACGTCGAACAGGTAGGCCCCCTCGGCCCGGTCGAAGAAGATCGGCTCGCCGCCCACCCCGCCGAATGCCCTGGCGGGGCTGTTGACCCCGCCAGGCATGAGTTCCTTGGCCAAGGTGAAAGCAACGTGGCTCTTATCGCGGTTCATGGCAAAAACCAGTCTTCTGTGCCGTACATGCCAACGGAATATCGCCCGAGGCTATCAAAACCGGATTGGCGAGGACAACGGGTGCTGCCCCCCCAAACGAACATCATAATGCGATACTGAGCGTTGGGGTAGGGGCTTGTAGATCACCGGTCGATCACCCGCAAAAAACAAACATGGCAAGCCCGTACGTGTCGACACCCCTCTGGGGCAGAAAATTTTTTCTTTTTTCTCAAGAATTCTCGCTCTGGAGATTCCATTTCTTGAGGAATCGTGTATGATTCAAGCCTTGCCTCTACGGAACAGAACACACCATTTCACCACACAAGGGGTGTTGACAATGCCTCTCCTCTTGCGAAATAGCGCCTATCAGACCATCCGCCAGCGCCTGCTCAACCGTGAACTGCGGCCGGGGAAACGGGTCTCCGAATTGGCCCTGGCCAAGGAGATGGGGATCAGCCGGGCGCCCGTCCGCGAAGCGATCAACCAGTTGGCCAGCGAAGGGCTGGTTATGCAGATTCCGAATGCCGGGACGTTCGTCAAGCGGCCCAACCGGATCGATATCGAGAACCTCTACCAGTTGCGGATATGGCTGGAGGGCGAAGCGGCGGCCGAAACGGCGCGGCGCGTCAGCGACCGGCGACTGAAACAGATGCACGATGCACTCGACGCGATGCAGGCCGTTGCCCACAACCACCGCGACGCCGGCCGGCGGCTGCTTTCCGGAACGCTCCTTTTCCGGCACGTAACCAATGATTTGGCGTTCCATCTCGCGCTGATCCGCGGTTGCGGAAACCGGATGGTGTCGAAGCTCGTCGGCCACCACCACATGATGAGCCAGGTCTGGTGCGACTTGCCGGAAAAGCACGACCTGAAAAACCTTGCCAGGGTATACGGCGAGCACGCGCGAATCTATCGCGCCGTGCAGGACGGCGACGCCGCCGCCGCCCGGCACCGTATGCGGGAACATCTCATGATCGCGTGCCGGAATGCCCTCCAACGCTACGACTGGTCTCAGCGCCAACAGGCGGTTGAGGCGGTCGAGGAGTTGGTGTGGCCCGAAACGCTTCGAGAAGTCGTCGTCCAGATGGAAGAGGGTTTGGACAACGAAAAAACCGTTGCTCATACGCATCCGCCGGAAGACTACGGCTCGGTGCCGGGTAATTGAGTTCCGGACACGGTCCAAAGTCCAAGGACGACAAGGAGAGTTACCATGCCTTCCCTTTTGCGAAACAACGCGTATCAAACAATTCGGCAACGGCTGCTGAAACGCGAGTTGGAACCGGGAACGCGCGTTTCCGAACTGGCCTTGGCGAAGGAAATGGGGATCTCGCGTGCCCCCGTCCGCGAGGCGATCAACCGGTTGGCCAGCGAAGGACTGGTGATGCAGATTCCGAATGCCGGTACGTTCGTCAAGCGGCCGAACCGGATCGATCTCGAAAACCTCTACCAGGTGCGACTCTGGCTGGAGTGCGAAGCGGCGGCCGAAACCGCGCACCATGCGAGCCAGCGGCGACTGAAGCAGATGCAGGACGCGCTCGACCAGATGCAGGCCGTCGCACGGGAACACCAAGGCACCGGCCGGCGGTTCCTTTCCGAAGAGCTTTTCGACCGTCACCTGGCCGGCGATCTGGCGTTCCATCTCGCGCTGATCCGGGGTTGCGGAAACCGGATGGTATCAAAACTCGTCGACCACCACCACTTGATGAGCCAGATCTGGTGTGCCGTCCCGGAAGAGGATATCGCGCGGGTGTACAGCGAGCACTTGCGAATCTTTCACGCGGTCCGCGACGGCGACGGCGAAGCCGCCCGGCAGCTCATGCGGGAACACCTCACCGTTGCCTGCCACAATGCCCTGGATCGCTATGACTGGCATCAACGTCAACAGGCGGCTGAGGGAACGGAGGAAATCGCGTGGCCCGAGACGCTTCGGGAGGGCGTCGTGCAGATGGAAGAGGGGACCGACGACGCGGAGCCCATGACCCACACGCACCCGCCGGAGTACCACGATTCGGTACCCGGCAATTCCGTCTAGCTTTGTCCCTAAACCCGTAGGATGGCCCTCCGAGACCATCTATTGCCAGTCGATTTCGCGCGAAAACCGGGGGCTCGACGGCTTCGGAAAGCCATCGTACAAGAGCTGTTAACGACTTTAGGGACAAAGCCTAGCTCTAGCCGCCGAACACCTCGAAACTGCACGCGGGTGAACTCGCGCGCCCATGAACTCCGGGGGCTCGTCCGCGACCACCGGTCGCGGCTTTGCAGCACGAACGTACGAGCGAGACACGCGTCCGGGCTGATTGACAACGGGGGGCTTCGACACGTACCATAGACGCATGCCACCCGTGAATCTGCCCGTTGAGGAGTCGCCCCGATGAGATTGCGCTGCCCATGGTTCGTTCTTCTGTGGATCGTGCCTTTCGTCGCCTTTGCCGTGGAGCAGGGCGAGCAACCGGTGGAAGGCGCGGGCGAGAAACCGGCCACCGAAGGGGAGGTGCTCAAGTGGCAACAACTCCCGACGCTGCCCGACGAGCACGGCTTCGCCGGGGCCTTTTGCGGAACCAGCAACGGGGCGCTGATCGTCGCCGGCGGGGCCAATTTCCCCGGCGGGCGACCTTGGGACGGAGCCGAGAAAGTCTGGCACGACCGGATGTTCGTGCTCCCCGATGTGGAAGAGGTTGAAAAGCCCGGCGGCAAGATCGTTTGGCACGGCAAATGGCAAACCGGCTTCAAGCTCCCGCGGCCGCTGGCATACGGCGTTTCGGTCACAATCGACGATGCGGTCATCTGTCTCGGCGGCGGCGATGCAAATCGGCACTACGCCGGCGTCTTCATGCTCGAATGGGTCGAGAAGAAGGGCGAAGACCAGGGCCGGATCGAGATCACGAGTTTGCCGCCGATGCCCAAGCCGGCCGCCTTCTTCTGCGGGGCGGCCATCGGCAAGACCATCTACGTTGCCGGGGGACAGGACTGGCCGAAGGAAGTCCATCCTTACGGGATGCGGCCGAAGCCGCCCGCCTCGATGAAAAACTTCTGGGCGCTCGACCTCTCAAAGCAGGGTGACGAACTCAAGTGGCAGGAACTGAAACCCTGGCCGGGCGAGTCGCGAATGCTGGCCGTTGCCGGCGTCCAGGACGGGAAGTTCTTCCTCTTCGGTGGCTGCCAGCTCGAGGTTATAGGAGGGGGTACCCGCCCCCGGACCGGTACCCGCCGCGCCGGGCAGATTGTTGGTGATGGGTCGGGGGCAGGTGCCGGTCCGGGGGCAGGTGCCCCCTCCTATGAAGCCGAGCAGAGGAAAAACCGGCGAATCTTCCTGAACGACTGCTACTCGTACGATCCGAAGGGCAAGCAGTGGACGAAGCTGGCCGACATGCCGCGATTTGCCGCGGCGGCCCCCTCGCCGGCCGATACGCTCGGCCAGGGACACCTTGCCATCGTCGGCGGCGACGACGGCAAGTTCTTCGGCCGGTCGGACGAACTGAAGGACACCCATCCCGGTTTCCCCGACGACATCCTCATTTACCACACAGTTACCGACACCTGGGTCGGCAAGGGGCGGTTTCCCAAGGACGTGAAAGCTGCTATCTGGCCGCCAGTGACCACGAACACAACCGTGTGGAAGGGCCACTATGTGGTCCCCACCGGCGAGGCCAGGCCGGGAGTGCGAACGCCGAACGTTTTCTGGGCGAAGCCGCCCAAGAAACCGCACAGCTTCCGCATGGTCGACTACGGCGTGCTGTTCGTCTACCTGGCCAGTCTGGTCGCCATGGGGTTCTATTTCTCGAGGCGCGAGAAGAGTACCAACGACTTCTTCCTCGGCGGCCATCGCATTCCCTGGTGGGCGGCCGGCATCAGCATCTTCGGCACCCAGCTAAGCGCGATCACCTTCATGGCGATCCCCGGCAAGGCGTATCACACCGACTGGGTCTACTTCCTCGGCAACATGATGATCGTGGCGACCGCCCCGGTGATCGTCTATCTCTACCTGCCGTTCTTCCGGCGGCTCAACGTCACAACGGCCTACGAGTACCTCGAACAGCGTTTCAACACGCTGACGCGCCTGTTAGGCAGCGGAGCGTTCGTGGCGTTTCAGCTTGGGCGGATGGGCGTCGTGCTATTTCTTCCCGCCGCCGCACTCTCGGCCGTCACCGGCATCAACGTCTACGTCTGCGTCATCCTGATGGGCGTGCTGGCAACCGTTTACACCGTGCTCGGCGGAATCGAAGCCGTCATCTGGACCGACGTGCTCCAGGTGTTCGTCCTGCTCGGCGGGGCGCTGCTGGCGCTGATCCTCATCGCCGTCAAGCTCGACGGGGGCTTCTTGGCGATCATCTCCGAGGCCGGCTCACACGGGAAGCTGAAAGCGGCCAATCTGACCTGGGACATCACCACAACAGCCTTGTGGGTCGTGCTGCTGGGAAAACCGTTTGAGGTGCTGATCTCCTACACGTCCGACCAGACCGTCGTGCAGCGTTATCTGACGACCGCTGACGAAAAAGCAGCCGCCCGCGGCATCTGGACCAACGCCGTCCTGACGATCCCCGCCTCGATCATTTTCTTCGCGGTCGGCACCGCACTTTGGGCGTTCTACAAGGCCAATCCGGCGGAACTCGATCCGGTCGGCAAAATCGACCAGATCTTCCCGTGGTTCATCGCCCGGGAACTGCCGATGGGTGTGGCCGGGCTGGTCATCGCCGGGCTTTTTGCCGCGGCCATGTCGAGTCTCGACAGCAGCATGAACTCGATGGCCACGGCCATCACAACCGACTTCTACCGCCGCTTCAAGCCGGACACGGGCGACCACCAATGTCTCGTTCTGGCCCGATGGCTGACCGTGTTGTTGGGTGCTGTCGGCACGGGGTGCGGACTCTACATGTCGTATCTGAACAGCGCTTCGATGTGGGACCAGTACATCAAGATTATCGGGCTGTTCGGTGGCGGGTTGGCGGGCCTGTTTGCCGTGGGAATCTTCACCCGACGAACCAATGGCGTCGGGGTAATCTTCGGATTCCTCGGCAGTGCCGTCATTCTGCGTGCGGTCACTTACACACCGGTACACATCTTCCTCTACCCGCTGATCGGAATGGGCAGCTGTTTCGTGATCGGCTACGTGGCCAGCATGGTCGTGCCGGGGCGCCGCCGCGATTTGCAGGGCCTGACGATCTACTCGATGGGACCGAAGTAGCCTCTTTGGAGTGCGGTGACTTGTCACCGCTTTCTTTATCTGCAATGCTTTCCTCCCCTAAAAAGGCCGTGTTTGGCAGTGGATGCGAAAAGAAATCCAAAGCGGTAACAAGTCACCGCACTCCAAAATCTGCGGGCGGTTGACGACCGGCGCCCCAGCAACTATATTCGAGATTCTCGATTTTTTGTGCTTCCCGCGACAACTACAAAGGAGGAGAATCCATGAACATTCGACTGGGTGCCGTAGCCCTCTGTGTTGGGCTCGTTTGCCTCGTTACGGCGGCGCTTTGCGCGGATGACGCGAAGCCGCCATGCGAGCCGGAATTGTTTATGACACTGCCGGAGATGTGCCCCACGCCCGACGGCATGGCCATGGACGCTGACGGGAATATTCTCCTGGCCTGCCCGAACTACGGCGATAAGGAGCACCCGGCCGTGTTGATGAAGATCACGCCGGAGAACAAACTCCTGTTGTTCTGCCAGGTGCCGATCCATCCTAAAACCGGTACGGCATGTCCGATGGGAGTCGAGGTCGGGCCCGACGGCGACATTTTCCTCGTTGACAACCAGGACTGGGGAAAAAGCGACGAGGAGACGAAGAACCTCGGGCGAATCCTCCGCCTCGACGTCGAGGATGGCCGCTGGGTCGGCACCTCGGTCGTTGCCTACGGAATGAAGCACCCCAACGGCGTCCGCGTTCACGACGGAAAAATCTACGTCACGCACAGCATGATCACGAACGACAAAGACGACGGTCTACTGATCAGCGGCGTGTATCGGTTCGACATGGATGCCGAGCCGGTCAAGGTCGGCAATACGCTCGATGACGCGAACCTGCTATTGACGATCAAAACGCTTAATAAGGATTGCCAGTACGGCGCCGACGGGCTTGCCTTCGACAGCAAGGGAAATCTCTACGTCGCCAACTTCGGCGACGCCACGATCCACAAAATCGCCTTTGACAAGGACGGCAACGTCGAGAAGCAGGAGCGCTTCGCCAAGGACGAGTGCATGAAGAGCATTGACGGCATCTGCATCGACCGCGACGACAACATCTACGCAGCCGACTTCTCGAACAACGCCATCTGCCTGATCACGCCCGAGGGGAAAGTCTCCGTGCTGGCCAAGAGTCCCGACTGCGACGGATCGAAGGGTGGGCTCGATCAGCCGGGCGAGCCGATCGTCCGCGGCGAGGAGCTGATTATCGCCAACTTCGACATGGTGACCGGAGACGACAAGCTCAACTCGAAACACGACGACGTGCAAAACCTCTCGGTGATCAAGCCGCCCACGATTGCGAAGAACGGGGGAGAGAAGAAAGAGAAAGAGAAGGAGGAGAAGAAAGAAGACAAATCGAGCGAGTAGACCAGATCCTTGGCGGTCCCGGGGCGCGAGTTTAGCCGCCGTCGGCACGACGACGAGAGTAGGGATTGGCAACTTACTTCGGCCGACGTGCCGTCGGCCGCTAAACACTGCAAAGGCCGCAGAATTAGGTGATCGTCGCACCGACATCCCAGCACACAGATTCATAAAGCACAAGGAGCCGTTCCCATGCGAGCCGTCGTTGTTGCCGAACCGGGCAAGATCGAAATTGCGGACCTGCCCGAGCCGACGCCCGGGCCTTACGAGGTCCGTGTAAAGACCGAAGTGGCATGCCTCTGCAATGCGACGGACGGGAAGCTCATCGCCGGGCATTTTCCCGGCGTGGACAAATACCCGCTCATGCTCGGCCACGAAGGCGTCGGCATCGTCGATAAGGTCGGCAACAAGGTCCGGAACATGAAGGCCGGCAACCGCGTCGTCGGCGGGCTACTGTTCGATTGCGGCGACCCGAAATACGGCAGCGGCTGGGGCGGATTCTGCGAATTCACCTTGGCCACCGATCACGACGCCATGGTCGAAGACGGCGTGGCCGACGAGGAACACGGCTGGTTCGAGTGCTACGAAATCCAGCGCCCCGTGGCCGAGGACATCCCGGTCGAGGCCGCCGTACTGCTCTGCACCTGGCGGGAGGTCTACGGCGGGTTCGGCGACTTCAACCTCCAGCCGGGCGACGACATCCTCGTCTTCGGCGCCGGCCCGGTAGGCCTGAGTTTCCTGAAGTTCGGCAAGCTGCTCGGGCTCGGCTACATCGGCATCGTCGATCCGCTGCCGCAGAAGCGCGAGAAGGCCCTGGCCATGGGGGCTGACGCCGTCTTCGAACCCGACTCGCCGGAACTAGAGCAACTCAAGAAAAAACGCGGCAAGCCGCTCGACGTGGTGATCGACGCGGTCGGCGTGCCGGCGATTACCAACGCCGCGCTGCCGATGATCAAGATGGGCGGCTCGATCGGCATCTACGGCGTGATTGCCGAGGATGCGATTACGGTCGAGAAGAGCAGGGGACCCTACAACTTCAACCTCTACGTGCATCAGTGGCCCACCCGCTCCCGGGAACGCGCCGCCCAGGAGCCGCTCTGCGAGTGGCTTCGCCAGGGCAAGATCACACCCGATGAGTTCCTCACCCACGAGTTCCCCGTCGAGCAAGTCGCCGACGCCGTCGAGGAAGTCCGCAAAGGGAACGTGATCAAGGCATTGCTGCGGTATTGACAACAAGCGGACGACGGCCCGGGAACCGCGGCGACGGAAGGGCTTTCGTGGCTTTCGTAAGGATAGGGAGTAGAAGCCGTAAGGAATAGGGAGTAGAAGCGATGCGAAGGAAGCTGCCTCGCCGGGGTTTTCTGAAAGCCGTTCCCCTGGCTGCCGCCGGCACCCTGGCTGGAACGGCCGCGGCCGCAGAGGGTCCCTCCTCGACGGACTCGACGTTGGACGCCGTCCGCGAACAGGCGCGTAAGACCCCGGTGGTACACGAGTGCGACGTCTGCGTGGTCGGAGGGAGCTGCACGGGGGTGTTTGCGGCCGTGGCCGCTGCCCGTCTGGGGGCGAAAGTCGCCCTGATCGAGCTTAACGGCTTCTTCGGCGGTGTGGCTACGGCCAGCCTGGTGAACCTCTGGCACTCGCTCAAGGATCTGGGCGGTAAACAGCAGATCATCGGCGGATTGACCGCCGAGATCCTCGACCGCCTCCGCCGCCGCGACGCCGTGATCGCTCGCGGGAAGAACTCCGCACTGCACACCGGGATGCTGAAGCTGGAATTGGACCGTCTGGTGAACGAAGCGGGCATCCGCCCCTTTGTACACACGATGTTCGTCTCCCCGGCGGTTGAAGACGGCCGGATGACGGCCGCGATCGTCGAGGACAAGTCGGGGCGGCGGGCGATCCGCGCGAAGCAGTTCGTCGATGCCAGCGGCGACGCCGACGTGGTCACGCGCATGGGGCTGGAAACCTATCGCCGCGAGAACGTCCAGCCGCCCACGATGTGTTGCATCCTCCGCGACCTCGGCGCTATCGCCAAGAGCCATCCCGGCTTCAACATCCACCGGGTCATCTTCGACAAGAAGTACAAGCAGGCACTCAAGAAGGGCTTCGCGTGGTCGGCGCCGGTGCCTGCCGATTGTGGGTGCCCGGACGAGACGGGCGTTCCCGGCGCAGACGACCTCAGGATGCTCGCCGGCACCCGCGTCTTCGGCGCCGATTGCAGCGATGCGGACCAGCTTACCGAGGCCGAGCTGGAAGGCCGGCGCCAAGTCGCGGCCATCTGCGACTTGCTGCGCGAGCACTTCCTGAAACCCCCCGCCGTGCCGCTGGTCACTCTGCCGGCGAGGATCGACGTCCGCGAGACCCGCCACGCCCGGTGCCTCCATACGCTCACCGTCGATGAGGTTCTCAGCGGCAAACGCTTCCCGGACGCCATCGGCAACGGAACCTACCCGGTCGATGTCCACAGCACCCACGGCGCGGGTGTCCGTTTTCGTCACCTGAAGGACGCGCCGTTCTATCAGATTCCGTTCGCGTCGCTGGTGCCCCGGGCTGCGAAGAACGTGCTGATCGCGGGCCGCAACATCGACGCCGATGAAGGGGCGTTCGGCGCGGTCCGCGTCATGGTCAACTGCAACCAGATGGGCCAGGCCGCCGGCGCGGCCGCGTGGCTGGCGCTCGATTCGGGCGACCAGGTCGACGCTCTCGACGTGAAGAAACTCCGTGCAACACTCAAGAACCAAGGGGCGGTTATCATTTGACCCGGCCCGGCCACGGTCTCCGCAGGAAAGTCTCTCCCATGTCCAAAAACATCCTCGCCATCGACATCGGCACGCAAAGTGCCCGGGCGGCCGTCGTCAATCAAGACGGCGACATCCTCGGTATCGAGCAGATCCCGCACGAAGTCGACAGCCCGCACCCCGGCTGGGCACAGCAGAAGCCGAACGCCTGGTGGGGCGAAACCTGCCGGGCAATCCAACAGGTAATCAATGCGACGAACGCGGCCCCGGAGTCGATCGCCGCGGTCGCCTCCTGCGGGCAGATGCACGGACCGGTCGGAATCGACGACGACGGGAACGTGACGACCGAGTGGGTGCAACTCTGGTGCGATAAACGCTGCGGGGAGCAGTGCGAGCAGGTCCGCCGGACCCACGACGAATCGCGGCTCGCGGAGGTCACCGGCAATCCCGTCAATCCCGCGTGGATCGGCCTGAAGGTCCGCTGGTACAAGGAAAACCAGCCGGAGGCGTACGACCGTGCCAGGTGGTTCCTCGTGCCGAAGGATTTCATCAACTTCCGCCTGACCGGCGTTGCGGCGAGCGACCCGAGCGAGGCCTCCGGCTCGTTCCTTTGGGACTGCGAAAAGGACGCGTACTCCGAAGAACAAGCGGCGGCGGTCGAGGTCGATCTCGGGCGTTTTGCCCCAGTTTCCGCTTCGCACGAAGTGATCGGCACGGTGACCGAAGAAGCGGCGAAGCTGACGAACCTTCGGGCCGGAACTCCCGTGGTTGCCGGCGGCGGCGACTTCCCCGTCTCGATGCTCGGATTCGGCATCGTCGGCGAGGGGATCGCCTCGGACGTTACCGGCACGAGCACGCTCTTGGCCTCGCACAGCACGAAGCCGCTGATCCACCCGGCCGTGCAGAACCTTCGCCACGCGGTCGGCGGCTGGATTCCCTTCACGATTCTCGATTGCGGCGGGCTAAGCGTAAAATGGTTCAGGGACCTGATGAGCGGCGTCCGAGACGGCGACGTTTCGTACGACGAGCTGATCGAGATGGCCTCGGGCATCGCCCCCGGCAGCGACGGGTTGATTTTCTATCCCTATATGCTCGGCGAGCGGCGCCGCGAGAACACCTCGGCACGCGGCGGGTTTATGGGCATCACGGTCAACCATACGGCGGCCCATTTCGCCCGGGCCGTGATGGAAGGCGTTGCCCTGGCCATGGGACGTGACGTCGGGCTGTTTCGAAGCCTCGGCGTCAAGGTCGACAACGTGCTCTGTGTCGGCGGCGGATCGCGAAACCGGCTCTGGAACCAGATCAAGGCCGACGTCTTCCAGGCGCCGCTGAAACTGGGCGAGGAACCCGAAGCGGGCCTCAAGGGCGCCGCGTTGCTCGGCGCCGCCGGCGCCGGGTTGATCAGCGATCCCGCCGCCGTCGCCCTCGAACGCCGCACCACCAGTAAGACCGTCCCGCCGAATGCCGAAAGCTCGCAACAATACCAGGCCGCGCTGGAGGAGTTCTCGCGGCTCTACGACCACATGCTCGGATACTGGGAAAACCGGTAGCCTATATTGGCATGAGTGACCCCAAACTCAAACGCCGTCTGCACCTGGTCATCGTTGCAGCATTGGGGGTATCGGTAGTCTTGTGTGCGGTTTTGTGCGGCTGGCTTGCCTACCGTATGCGGGGCATGATACGGCAGAAGGAAGTGCTCCGGCAGGCAGACCTCTACGGCGATCCTTTGCCGGAGCATGCGATTGCCCGGCTGGGCACCGTCCGGCTTCTCCCGTTGGGCGATGTCTGGGCCGTTGCCCTCTCGCCAGACGGAAAGACGCTTGCTACGGGGACGTGTCCCGCACGGTTGGAACAGGCGGCCGAACTCTGGGACGTGGAAACCGGCGAGAAGATTGCCACCCTGGTCCGGCCGTCTCACAACCTGATGAGCCTTGCCTGGTCGCCCGACGGTCGGCACCTGGCCATTGCCCATACGCACTGCGTCGAGATCTATGACGTGACGAGTCACAAGCCGGTTCGCACCTTGGAAAAGGCGGCCGAACGCGGCATCTGGTCGCTGCACTGGTCGCCGGACGGCAAGCAGATTGCCGGTTTTGCAGCCGAGGGCCGCCAGGTCTGTCTGTGGGACGCTCGTAGCGGCAAGCTGCGAAATCGGCGCAAGTACTCCGAGGAACTCCACGGCGTCGACTTCTCGCCCGACAGCCTCTCGTTGGCGGTCTGCGGCGAAGGAATTCTCGAAGTCCTGGACTGCCGATCGTTCGAACCCCGCATGACGGCAAAGGACGTGCCGACGGTCTGCTCCGTTGCTTTCTCTCCCGACGGGAAAACTCTGGCCGGCGGAACCGAATCTGGTAAGGAAGAGAGTTGTGTCGTGCTGTGGGACGTCGAAACCGGCCGAGAAACGGCGAGATGGCCGCCGTTTGAAGGCACATACGCGCAGGTGGCCTATGCGGCCGACGGCAAGACGATCGTTTCGGGCAGTTGGCGCAGAGCCCTCCGCCTCTGGGACGTAGAGACCGGCGAACAGCGGGCAAAACTCGAGGGTCCGGGCTGTGTCGGCCGTTACTTTTCTCTTTCCGCGGACGGGAAGACCTTGGCGAGCGCCGAAGAACGGGCTTCGCTCTGGGACGTTGCCACCGGGCAGCGGCGGTTCGAGAGCGACGCCCACGATTCCGGCGTCTCATCGGCGGTCTTCTCCGCGGACGGCGAAAAGGTGATTAGCGGCAGCGCGGACGGGACGATTCGTTGGTGGGAATTGCCCGGCGGCCGTCAGATTCGCAAGCTGAGCCCCGGGCGGGGTGTTCTGTCTTGCCTCGCGCTCGCGCCCGACGGCAAGATGCTCGCCACGGGTAACGAAGACGCAACCGTCAGCCTCCGGAATGCCGAAACCGGCCAATCGGTTGCGACGCTCGCGGGGCATGAAGATATTGCGAACGTGTGGCAAGGCGTTCTCGCCATCGACTTTTCTCCGGATGGAAAAGAACTGGTGTCGGGCGGAACCGATGGCACCGTCCGCTTTTGGGATCTTGCCGACTTCCGGCCCGTCCGCCAGTATCGGCTACAGCCTGGTGAAAATGCGAACGTGGCCAATGTGCAGTTCGCTCCCGACGGGAAAACGCTCGGGTGGGCATGTTCCCGCGGACCGGTTCAGATAAGCGAGGTCGCAGACGGTAAAGAAGTCTGCACGATCGAGGACTCGGTATCGATGTTCTACGGTCCGTTTGCCATGTCCCCCAAGGGACATCGGATTGTCACGCCGGGCATCGACAAGGAGGCAAACGCGGCGAGCATTGCCGCCGGAGAACTCGAGGGACAGGTCACGCTGCTTCGGCTTTGGGACTACGCGTCCGGCGAGGAGGTCTGGTCGACGGAGTGTATCGACTCGCCGAATTGCATGGCGTTTTCTCCCGACGGAGAGCTGATCGCCTCGGCGACCTTCGGCCAGCGAAGGTCCATCCAAGTCTGGTCGGCGGCGACGGGGAAGAAGCTCCTGGAGCTGCACGGCCACAACGACGAAATACGGAGCCTGGCTTTCTCGCCCGACGGATCACTGCTCGCCTCTTGTAGCCAGGATACGACCGTGCTCATCTGGGACCTTGCCCCGGCGCGCGATCGTTTGGATTAGTCTCGGAAAGGCCAGCCCCCACCCAGGCCGCAACAGGCCCAAATTGGCCCCCAGGCGTCCGCTGATGGGCTTTGGTATGGGGGTGGGCAGTTTGGTACCCAAGCCGCTGCCGTTGCCCTGTGGTCGCTGGGGTCGGTGCAAAAAAATCGCGTTTGGGGCCGAAAATCGCGGCTGCCAAAACCACCAACAACACCTGCTCGCCACATCGTGGTATGATGCGGGTATGGACGAGACAGCCGAACCAAAGCGACGCTGGTATCAATTCTACCTGTGGCACCTCTTTGTCCTGACGACATTGTCCGCCATCGTCTGCTCGGCATGCACCATGCATCCGATATACGGAGTGGTCTTGTTCCTCTCGCTTCTTGTTGTCTTTGGAAATGTTGTGGCAATCTTGGCTTTTCTCGTACCGGACATGCTGGAGATGCTGGCAGTTACACTATCGAAGTTGTTCGTCGCAGGAGTGGCCGTTTGCGCAGGGTTCATTCTCGTGTCGTTCGTTAGACAAAACCCTTTCTTGCTGATTCCAGGGGGAGTTTGCATTGTCACTGGGTTTGTTCTGGGCTATCGCGTTGTTCGCAGCCTCTGGAAGAAAGTGTTTTCCCAAGGCAAGTAATATGACTGATGAGAATCCGTACAAGTCGCCAGAGTTTGAACCCAAGCGTGAGCCCAGGCGGCCCCCGACAAAGAGGCTACTAACGTTCGACGATAAATGGTTCGTGCCAGTTCTATCCCTGATCCTATTGTTGATAACGCTTATCGGCTTTCTGATGGCCCTGCTCTTTCCAGCGGTTCAATGATGGCCGAAACACCCGAACCAACAGAACCGAAACCCAAACGCCGCTGGTATCAGTACAGCCTGCGGTCGCTGTTTTTGGTGACCTTGGCTCTTGCACTTTGGCTTGGGTGGATTTGCCACAAGGCCAACCAGCAGAAGAAAGCGGTCGAGGCGATTCGGGGTTTGGGCGGAGGAGTCTACTATGATTGTGACTTCGATGCCAACGGTCACTTCGATACCAACGGTGAGTTCGATGCTAAGGGCCACGAGAGGCCAGCATGGTTTCGCAACTTGGTGGGTGTGGATTTTCTGGCGAGTGTAAATGAGGCGTGGCTGGATGACGCGCGAGTCAGCGACGCAGAGTTAGAACATCTCCAGGCGTTGACTAAACTCACAGCACTGGACCTCAGTGGCACGCGAGTGACCGACGCTGGGTTGGAATATCTCCGAGGACTGACCCGACTCAGGTTTCTGGATCTCAGCGACACGCGAGTCACCAACGATGGGCTGAAACATCTCCAGGGAATGACTAGACTCGAAACGTTGTGGCTCGACGGTACCCAAGTCACCAACGAGGGTGCCGAGCAACTCCAGGCGGCATTGCCGGACTGCGAGATTTCCCACTGGCCGTACGACTAGCCTCTCAATGAAGTAAGGATCGGTCACGGCAAAGACCAGACCGACGGGATCGCCGCTCATATCACCCACCCCACAGAAGGGAAATCTCCACAAGCACCATCGGCTTTGTAATCGGTTTACGTCGTATGCCCGTGGTAGAATCCGGGGGTAGTCGTTATAAGTGCCAAAGCTTGTCGCCAATGAGTAAGAGGGGCGGTGTGGACTGAGCCCCTGTCTTTCAATCACTCAAAAAGAAGCTATCATGGAGAACGAACTTATCTGGAAGATCGTGACCGTTTTGGTGGGTTTAGTGGTGGTCTTGGTTGCCTCTTTCTCACTCCATAAGAAACTATGGAGGTATGTCATAGACAGACGCGCCGTGAGGGAGACAATGCCAGACACTATCAAGAAATCTCGCGCGGTTAGCGTGTCACTATTTGTATGCGCAAGTATTGCATTTCTCTGTACGGCGTTTCGATACCACCACATGCAGATTCGATGGCATGTCTACCTTACCGCAGGTATTCTCGTCGCAGCCAGCTTACTTGTATCGTTTTCGTCGTGTAAGACGGGTAACCACTCCGCGAGCCTGCGGATTTGGCTCGTTAACCTGTTAGCAACGATGATCATCCTTAACGGTCTTTTCTTGATTCCAGATAGTGCTGCAGCAAAAATCGCTATCTCTTTCACCGATCCCATTGGTCTCTTCATCTTGCTAACACGTGTATGGGGCGTTGCTCTGGTAGCCTATTTAGCATCGATGTTTTTTGGTTCATCTCCCATTTCCGGGGAATGCGGCCCGGATTCTGAGGAAGAAG
>CAZJRB010000065.1:0-42176 GCA_964547995.1 uncultured Planctomycetaceae bacterium
CGAATTCTAACAAAACCACCTCAAACCACCGACACTAAATTCCCGCACGATGCTAACAAGGAATATGCCGTGGGAACGGGCAGCGTGGTGTCGAACATTGCCCAACCCCCCGCCTTCCTCTGCCGAACGGCGGTTGAACTGAAAGTGGACGGGCTGGAGGACTGGGACACCCATACCTACCGCCGGGGCCAGAGATGTGGGTTCCACAGCAGTTACGTCCTCGGCGACATGCACGAGCACTTCGACGCCTTCGGGCAACTGGCCGGTGTCAAGATCAGTCCCGCTGTGCAAGCGAAGGCTCCGAGCGAGCCGGGCGCGCCGATCCTGTCGATGCTCCCGAAGAAGCCGCATTCCTGTTCCTGCTGTTGAAGGTGAGACTTCGGAAGGAGCCTCTCCAGAAACCCGTCGTATGGGATGCCACGGGCACTACTCCGGCCCGAGTTCGTATTCGGGCCAACGGTCGGTCACGAGTTGCGGATTTCGGCGGGCATGGTTGCCGGCCGCGGCCAAGAGGGGCAAGATCTCGCTTGAAATGAGTGTTGCATCGCGCGTACATCTTGGTATGATTGTAGAAGCGGGGAGGCAAGGGAGACAGCCTATGATAACCGACACAGAAGTACGAACAAACGGCCTTCGCGCATTGGTCGACGCCTTGGGGCCCGTTGACGCTGAAAGGTTTGTCGCCCTGATCTTGAGAGAGCCTTTCGACTATACGAAATGGCAGAGACAACTCTGGCCCGATAGATCCGTCCACGAAATAAGCAAAGCCGCTATGGAATTGCGGACGGCGTCGCCGGACAAAGCCATCAAAGACGACCAGTAAGAGCGGCCGTGTAGGAACGCGTCGACGCAGAAGCCGGAACCCGCAACCTCACTCTAACGCTTCGAGGCCGTATTCGGGCCAGCGGTCGGTTACTAACTGGCGGATTTCGGCGGGCATGGTTGCCGGTTGGGGCCAGGTCGCGGCGTGCTCGCCGGGCAGCTTGCGGGTGGCGTCCAGCGCGGTTTGGTGAGAGAGGTCGCCGGGGAGCGTTGTGGGGTCGGTTGGGTCGGGCGGGCCTTGGTACGAGATAACGTCCCGGGCGGGGTGGACGTTGTTGTTGATCGCTGAAAGGACCGCCGCGTCGTCGCGAACGTCTACGTCGTCGTCGACGAGCACCAGGAGCTTCGCCCGCTGAAACGCCGGCAGGCTCCAGGCGACTTGGGCGGCGCGGCGGGCCTGGCCGAGGTATGTCTTGTGGATTGCAAGGACGGCCGACTGCCCCGGCGCCGTAAACATCGGCAGGTGGAAATCGACAAGCCCGGGCAACGAGGTTCTTATCAGCGGCACGAACATCCGCCCAAGCGTCTGCGCAATGACGCCGGCTTCATGCGGAGGGCGGCCGGGGACCATCGCCGGGAAGACGGGGTTCGCGCGGTGGGTGATCGCCGTGACTTCGGCGACCGGCATCAGCCGAGGCCGGCTGCAACTGCCCGAAAGCGTCGCCAGCGGGCCGATCTCCTGCGGCGGCTCGGCCGGGTCGATATGGCCCTCGATCACGATCTCCGCGTCGGCCGGCGCCATCAGATCGACGTTGCGACACGCAACCACGTCGAGCGGCCTTTCGCGCAACAGCCCCGCCAGTGTGGGAACATCCGCCGCCGCCGGCACGGGAGCCATCGCCGCCAGCAGCAGGGCCGGGTCGCCGCCCAGGCTGATCGCAACCGGCATCTTCTCGCCGCGGCTGCGATACTCGATCAGCAGCCGCGCCGGCTCTTCGTCGTCGGCCCATGCAATCGCCAAGGAGTTGCGCCCGAGCACCGGTACGTCCCAGCGGCCGGCCACCGGGCGGTGTGTGTCGGCATCGGCGGTGAAAACTACGCCGGCGGTGATGGTGCGTCCCGGTTCGTCCGGGGCCGATTGCAGAGCCGGTAACTCGCCCAGATCGACGTCGCCGCCCAGCCGGACGATCTGCTGGCAGGGGGCCGACTTGACCCGCCGCGGCGGAACCTTGCCGAGCGCCGCGACGTGCGGGGCCGTCTTGAGCCGCTCGAACCACCCCTCCGGCTCCGCCGGTTCGGTCAACAGGGCAAGCCGTTCGACAATCTCCTTAGGCGAAGCAACTCCCAACGCTTCGCACACGCGAGACTCACTGGCCAGCAGGTTGGCAAGCAGCGGGATGTCGTGCCCGGTGGGATTCCCGAAGAGCAGGGCGGGGCCGGCGGACGGCACACGGAGTGTGCCTGCTACTTTGATCGACCGGGCCGAGATCTCGGCCGCTTCCAGCACCGGATCGACGGCCGCCTCCACCCGGACCATCTCGCCCGCACGGGCAAGCTGTTCCAGAAAATCGGCAAGGGAGCGATAGGACATGGGGCCGATTGTACGGGCAAATCCCCCTGCTGGGAAGTCGTACTCGGGCAATCCCTGTCGGCATCGGGCCCGAAGTGGCGATTTTTTCGCTTGTCGATTGCCGCAACTCTAATAAGAATAACTGGTAGAGGCTTGCATTTGGGCGCCATGGGTGCCATGGCCACGCTTGCGTGGCCATGTGGCCGCTGTTCCGGGACTTACGACACTGCCTACGCAAGTGTGGATATGGCACCCGGCCAACTTTTCCTAACCGATACGGGTCAAATTTTCCAATGCCGCCGACGCTTAATGTCTACGCCCTGCCCGAACTCGCCGAGCCGGAAGAGCTGGCCGGCGGTATCGCGGTGGTGATCGACGTGCTTCGGGCGTCGACAACGATCGTTTATGCCTTGGAGGCGGGCGCCAGGGAAGTCATCCCGGTGGTCAAGGTCGATCAGGCGCGAGAAATTGCCGAGCAATTCCCACCCGACGAGGTCGTGCTCGGCGGCGAGCGGAACGGGCTGCGGATCGAGGGGTTCGAGCTGGGTAATTCACCCACCGAATACGCGGCCAGCCGCGTCGCGCGGAGAACGGTCGTCTTCACGACCACCAACGGCACACGGGCCATGCACCGCGCCCGGGCCGCCGAGCGAATCCTCATCGGTGCGTTCGTCAACGCGACCGCCATCGTCGAGGAGCTGGTTGACCAGGAACAAATCCACCTGATCTGTTCGGGCACCCGGGGAGAGGCCGGCCAGGACGATCTCCTGCTGGCGGGCATGCTCGTCGAGCGGATCCGCCAGCGCGGCGGGTTGGTCTACGAGCAGAACGCCCGGGCCATCAGCACCCGCCAGACGTGGCTCGAGGCATTTGCCTTGCCCCAGGCCCTTGGGGGCGAGCCGCTTCAGCCCGAACGACTGGCCGAGCAGCTCCGCAAGAGTATCGGCGGGCGGAACCTCGCCCGGATCGGACTGGAGGCTGACATACTCGCCGCCGCCGGCATCGATCTCTTCCGCGGCGTGCCGGAGTTCGACCCCGAAAAGTCGCGGATTCGGTTGGTCTGAGTGAGTAGCGGAGTGGGTAGTGGATAGTGGATAGTGGATAGTGGATAGTGGATTCCGTGTAAGAAGCTTCCCTCTTCCCTCTTCCCTCTGTCGACTGTCCACTGTCCTCTGTCCACTGTCCACTACAAATACTTCTGATACGCGGCGACAGCGAGCGTATCGCAGCGTTCGTTCTCCACGTGGCCGCTGTGGCCGCGGATGTGGGTGACGGTGACGTCGTGGGTGGCGAGCAACTCGTCGAGCCGTTGCCAGAGGTCGACGTTTTTCACTTCGAGCCATTTGCCCTTCTGGCGTCGTCGCCAGCCGTTCTTCTTCCACTTGGGCATCCACTCGTTGAGCCCCTTCAGGACGTAGGTGCTGTCGGAGACCAGCTCGACGCGTGTGGGGCGTTTCAGTGCTTCGAGGCCGCGGATGACGGCCATCATTTCCATGCGGTTGTTGGTGGTCTCCCGCTCGCCGCCCGATTGGTCCTTCTCTTTTCCCGAAGCGGGGTGTTTGAGGATATAGGCCCAGCCGCCGGGACCCGGGTTGCCGCTGCAGGCGCCGTCGGTGTAGAGAATGACTTCGGGCTCTTCTCGGAATGGCATCGTAAATGCAGCGGCGGCGAGGGCGGATTCGATCCAAGGGTCGATGGAAAAGCACCAAAATACCGCATTTCCTCTCAAGACGAAATCCCGCTGCTGCCTTACTGGTTGCCCACCCCCCAGTTCAACTAAACTATTCTCCTTGACGGCATTCCAGTACAAATAGATAATGACAATAGATTATTGGGGTATTGGGTAGTGTCTCGGCGTTTCGCCAAAGGATCGCTCCATGACCTTCCACGCATTCAGCGGGATTCGGCTGTCACTCTCTGTTACGTTGGCGGGGTTGTTGCTGTTGGGTATGTGCGGCTGTTCCGACAATCCCTTCGACATGGCGCCCGTTTCCGGCAAAGTCACCTACGACGACGGGTCGGTGATCCTCGCGGCCCGGATCAGGGTCCTGTTGTATCCCCAGGGCGGTGAGATCGACCTGAAGACCCACCCCAAGTTCGCTGCCGCCGAGGTCAACGTCGCCGACGGCACGTTCGCTTTTATGGAGACCTGGAAACCGAAAGACGGGGCGGTCGTCGGGCGGCACAAGGTCGCCATCATCAGCTACGACACCAAGGGAAGAGAGACCGACGCCGTACCCGCCAAATACCGAAAACCCGATACCAGCGGGGAAGAACGCGAGGTCAAATCGGGCCAGAACCATTTCGAATTCAAGGTCAAGAAACCTTCTTAACACGAGGAGGGCACGCGTCATGAACAAATCCCGTCAACCGGCAAGGGCCCGCGGCTTCACCTTGGTCGAGCTCCTGGTGGTTATCGCGATCATCTCGATCTTGATCGCGCTGTTGCTGCCGGCCGTGCAGGCCGCCCGAGAAGCGGCTCGCCGTGCAAAGTGCCAGAACAACCTGAAACAGGTTGCCCTGGGATTGCTGGAATACGAAGAATCGCGGGGTATCTTCCCTCCCGGCTCCGTATGGGATACGACCGTGGCCAGTGTCGATACAAGGGATGAATCGAAATTGCTCGAAAGCTGGGTTATCCTCATTCTCCCCTTTATCGAACAACAGGGTCTCGCCGACGCCTTCGTCCCGGACACGTATATCAGCGATGAAGTCAACAGGCAACCCCGAGGGGCGGAGATCCCATACATGCTGTGTCCCAGCGATGCCTACAACCGGGTGAAAATGAACGGCACCAGCGCAGGATCGGGGAGCGATACCTACGACCTGGGAGACGGCTGGGCACGAGGGAACTACGCCGCCAGCGCCGGATTGTTTACGATGTCGGGCGATATCGCCGATAAGCACTCCACCACCTGGTTCAACAACCCCACAAAACGGGGCGTCATGGCCGCCAACCATTCCCTCTGCATGGCCGAGATAAGGGACGGCGCCACAAACACCATACTCGCGGCCGAAATCCGCGCCGGGTTGACCGAATACGATACCAGAGGAACCTGGGCTATGGCCGGCGCTTGCGCAAGCACCTTGTATGCCTGTGGTGACGGAACCGACGATTCCGGACCCAACGCCGCCACCGGAAATCCCGACGACATGCGGAACTGCGATAAGCTCCTGGCCGTGTATGACATCGACACCCTGAACTACCAGAGAATGGGCTGCTACCATTCCGCCAACAAGCAACAAACCGCAAGGAGCATGCACGAGGGAGGGGTCCACGTCGCCTTGGCCGACGGAACCGTCCAATGGATCAGCGATTTCATCGACCTCTACGTCTGGGACTACCTGATTTGCTCCGCCGACTATGAGCTGGTCCCCGCCGGGTCGTTCTAGCGCAACGCTCGAACCACTCACCACTCGCCATTCGCCGTTGCCCCCGGGTGAATTCCGCGGACAGCATACTTCGTGGCGGCCGATAAATGACTTCCCGGATCCAAGAACAAAGAAGGGGGCACCTGCCCCCGGCTCATAACCGAACGAGCCAAGTGTCGGGGACGGGTGCCCCCTACTTTCAATCCAAATCGGAAAGTTATTCTTCGGCCGCCCCTTAATTCTTCCGCGCAAGGAATTCCGGGATAACAAATTATTTGGCTGTGCGGGGTGGCGCGGCACGGCTTTTTGCGAAAAATCGATCGGATGGTTTGCAGAAAAGGAAGGAGGCTATTCGGCTCGGGCGACTACTTCTCGGGTTTGTACCACTCGGCGCGGAGCCATTTGGTGACGACTTCGATGTCTTTGTCGCGGAGCGTCTCAGCGTAGGCCGGCATGCGGTCGTTGTTCTTGCCGTAGAACCGCTTGTCGGCGGGGTTGGCGATGATGCCGATGAGCCACTCCCGGGAGCCGTAGCCGGTCAGGTCGGGGGCGCCGCCGAGCTGGCCCTTCTCATGGAACTTGTGGCAATCGGTGCAACCCCAATCGTCGGCGAGCAACTGCTTGCCTTCGGCGATCAGGTCGGCATCCTTCTTGTCGAGTGTGCTTTGCGATTCGAGATTTGCCTCGGCCGACAGGGCCATGACGACCTTTTGGACGTCTTCTTTTTCGTCGTCTTCGAGTTCGCTGAACGTCTCTTTGACGAATGCCGCCATGTCGCCGTTCTTGAACTTTGTGTTGCCGAAGTATTCCGCCGTCTTTATTTGTTCGGGGTCGAGCAGCCCGGCGATCCACTCGCGGGTGGCGAAGTTGTAGAGGTTGGGTGCGGAGGAGTCTTCGGACTTGATGCCCTTGCCATCGGCGTCGGTGTAGTCGTGGCAGCTTGCACAATCCTTGAAGATCTTGGGCCCTTGGGTCAGGGGGTCTTCCCGCAACAGCGTGAGTGCGCCGGTGGCGGGGATCCCCCTTGGGCTTTGGGCGAGGTACACGGCGCGATGGGCCTCTTGCCGTGCGGTGGCCAGCGCGTTCTGGTGGTCTTCATCGTGCCGGTCTTTGTGGAAGGAGTGGGCCGACAGGGCAAAGATCCCGACAAGGACAACGGCCGTGAAGCCGAGGTTGAAGCACTGGCCTTTGGTCGTGCGCCCGATCCACGGCATGGCGAGCACGATCAAGAACAGGATGCCCGGGATGACGAAGATCGGCAGGATGGCCCATTCGCCGGGGAACAGGTGCGAGAACTCGTAGAGTCCGCGGAAGGCCCACTCGGGCCGGGCGGCGGGGAACTCGCCGCCGGGAGCAGCCGGGGCGCCAAGCTCGACGCCGCGGTGCGGGCCGGCCACCCCGGGCTGGAACGCCAGAAACATCACCACGGCCAGCACGATTACCCAGGCCACGGCATCGAGCGCCGCCTGGTTTGGCCAGAAGGGTGACGCCTTGTCGCACGTTTCGGCTTCCCTTGTGCGCATGACGCGCAGCAGCAGGTTGTGCAGGATCCAGAGCACGAGGAACCCGCCGCCGAAGACGGCGATGTGGAGGACGAGGAACCGGGTCAAGGTCGCGTGGCCGAACTCGGGCCCCCCGGCCGCCAGCTTGTAGAGGTGGCCGCCCACCAGGGGCAACAGGTTGAGGAACTCGACACGCACCTTCGTGCTCTCGCGGCTGTTGAGGTCCCAGGCCAAAAGGTCGCCGGTCAGCATCAGGCAGAGGCAGAAGATGCCCATCAGGGCCACGAGCCAGAAAAGCAACTCGCGCGGGGCCCGGTACGCGCGGGTGACGATCATCTGGAGCATGTAAATCCCAATCAGCACCAGCAGCACCTGGGCCGTGTAGTGGTGTACGGCGCGCAACAGCCATCCGCCGGGCACCTGATGTTGCAGGTGGTAGACGCTCTCCCAAGCGGTGTGGGCGCTGGGGCTGTAGTGCATCCACAACACTAACCCGGTGATGCCCTGGACCAGAAAGCAGAACAGGATGACGCCGGGCCAGATCTTCAACGGCGATGCGCCGCCGGGGATCGGAGTGTGAAAGTAGCAGCGCACGGCCGAGCAAAGGCCGGTGCGGTCGTCCATCCAATCGAGCAAGGTCTTCATAAGGGGTAGACTCTTGTTTGCGGAAATGTTGTAGACAACGCTGTCATGCCTTCGCGATTTTCTTCGCCGTTCCGGTCTGGAAGTTCCGGAACTTCACCCAGACTTCGTTTTCGTTTCGGATCTCCACGTCGAGCGAATCCATGTCCCGCGGGCTGGGCGAAGGTTTGTCGAGCCGCTCGCCGCCGAGCCCAAAGCTGGCGGCGTGGCAGGGGCAGAAAAACTTCCCGTCTTCGGACGCATTCTGAAACTGAATGGTGCAGCCGGCGTGCGGGCACGTCGCTTGAAACGCCTCGACCTCGTTTTCGGCCGCGCGGCGGAGGAAGACCGCCCCGACCGGCTCGGCGAGGAAACGGTTCCAGGCGTCGATCCGGTCGGTGATGACCGGGATTCGCTTCGGCGTGCCGTTTTCGGGCAATTCGTCGAGCAACGCCAGCTTGAACTCGCCGGCAGGACTCTTTTGACGCAAGGGGTTCAGCCACGAAACCAGGCTAACGACCGCTGGGACAAGCAGCGCAAATCCGCCGGCGACGATGGCGATCGTTCCTGCCAGGAATCCGCGGCGCTTAAGCGGCCCGGGCGAGTCGGCATTGGAAGTGTTCGAGGAAGGGGAATCCATGGGAAAATCTCTCGGATGGTGGGTGGATCAAAGGAGGAAGGACACGGAATCATCGGACGGATTGTCAATCCGTCCTACAAGTTTGCGTTCACAACGTTTAAGCCGGTATTATTGCATGGCGGCGCGAGCTGCGTCAAGGACCTTGGTTTGGGCCGATTCGAGGGGCTCCTCGATGAATGCCCCGGCGGCCTTTTTGTGCCCCCCGCCGCCGAACTGCCCGGCCAGTTGGCTGCAATCCAGCTCGCACCGGCTCCGGAAGCTGATCTTGAACCCGCCGGCCTTCTGCTCGACGAGAATGACAGCCACCTCGGTGCCGGCGACGGAGAGCATCATGTTGATGATGTCCTCGCTGTCGGCGGGATGAGCCCCGACGGCGTCGAAGTCGGCCCGGTCGATGTGCGTGTGGATCAGCCGGCCGTCCAGATCGGTTTTCACCCGCGCCATGCAGCGGCCGATCAGTTGCAAACGGGCGAGCGTGTCCTTTTCATAAAGTTCCTTGTAGAGCTGGCTGGGGACGGCACCCGCACCGACCAGGCGCCCCGCCAGGCGAAAGGTTTCGGCAGTGGTCGAGGAGAAGCGGAACCAGCCGGTGTCGGTGGCCACGGCGACAAAAACGGCCCGGGCCATCTCGGGCGTCAACGGCACGCCCAGGGCGTCGGCCGCTTCGACGATCAGGCTGCCCGTCGATTCGGCATTGCTGTCCTTGAACAACTCGGCGCGGAGGTCGTCGCCGCTGACATGGTGGTCGATGACGAGTTTCCGGGCCTTGGTTGTGCGGATCACATCACTCATGTTGCCGAGTTGCGCCCAGGCCGTCGTATCGAGCACGATGAGCACGTCGTACGTGTCAATCTCTTCGGCCGTGACGTCGACGCCCAACTGCTTGAACTTGTTTCCCGGGTCGATAAACGCGTAATTCGGCGGTATGGCGAAGGGAACACAAATCAGCACCTCTTTTCCCAGAGATTCCAGCATCGCAGCCATTGCCAGCGAGCTACCCAACGCATCGCAGTCGGGGCGGATGTGGCACGTGACGGCAAAACGCCGGTTCGCGTGGATGATTTCAGCAAATCGCGACCAGTCGGGCATCGGATTTAGGATTTATGATTTGGGATTTGGGATTTGCGCCGCTTGACAATCCGCCGCGTGTCGGCCACGTCGCGCCCCATCTGGGCAACGAGCTCTTCGGCGGAGTCGAATCGTGTAATGTCCCTGAGTCGGTTGAAAAAGTCAAGCTCAAGGAGCTCGTCGTAGAGGTCGGCCTGGAAGTCAATCAGAAAGGCCTCGACCTTGAGAAACCCCTCTCCGAAGGTGGGGTTAGGACCGATGTTGACGGCGGCCGCGTGCGAGGAGCCGGCATGTGCGGGACCTTGAGGCCATGCCCTGGCGGCGTAAATCCCCTCGCCGGGCAAGAGGGTGTCGATTCGTTCGAGATTGGCGGTGGGATATCCGAGTTTCGCGCCTCGGCCCGTCCCGCGGACCACGGTGCCGCGGATCCGGTAAGGGCGTCCCAACAACTCTTCGGCGGTCCTCATCTCCCCGGATGTAACCATCGAGCGAATCTGGGAACTGGAGACGCGCCGGCCGCCGATCGCCAGGGGCTCGACGACCTCGAGACGGACGCCGGTCTCGCGGCAGAATTCCCGGAGCACGTCGATATTGCCGGTCCGATTGCGGCCGAAGAAGAAGTTCCGGCCTTCGACCAAGGCCCGGGCATCAAGCCGCCGACGGATGATGTCGTCGAAGAACTGCCCGGCTTCGAGTTGCAAAAGGGCCGTGTCGGTCGCAAAGGCGATCACGGCGTCAACACCCAAGGAGCCCAGCAGTTCCGCGTTTCGCCCGGTCCAACCGAGCGGCTTTGGCGCCGCCCGGGGCCGGAGCAACTGAGCAGGGTGGGGGTCGAACGTAAACGCCACCGCCGAGGTGTCCATCTCGCGAGCCGTCGCCACCAGTCGCCCTACCAACTCGGCGTGACCGCGGTGTACCCCGTCGAAATTGCCGATCGACAAGGCGCAGCGGCGAAAGCGATCAGGAAGATTGTCGATATCGCGAAAGAGTTGCACGGGTGGAGAGTGTTGGGTGGTAAGCGGTGAGTGGCGGGTGGTGAGTGGCGCGGAGCCGCAAGCGTCTACTCGTCATCTGTCGGGTCTGCTTCAGCCCTCAATTGCCGGATTTCATCGCGGTGTCGGGCGGCCTTTTCGAATTCCTCGGCGGCAACGGCTTCGTCGAGCTTCTGCCGGAGGACTTCGAGTGCGCTTTTTGGCCGGGCGGCGGCCGCCTCTTCTTCGTTGGCCAGGATCTCTTGACGCCAACGCTCCAGGGTCGTCAACTCGACGCACTCCTCCGCCCGGTGATCCTGTTGGTACTCGTCGAGGAACTCATGGATTCCTTCGATGCCGGCCTCGATCGCCCGCAACCCGGCGTCGAATTCCCTGTTGTCGATCAGCGGCGTGGCAACCGATCGGGTGTGCATCATGATGACGTAAGGCCGCCATTGATCGAACTGCACCCTGTGTTGTTCGTTGTCGCAGTGCGCACAGACAAATGCGAACAAGTCGAGGTTGCGCCGGGTGTCGCGGGCACAAAGTTCGTACATTTTCAGGTGCCAGAAGGCGAGGTATCGGTGGTAGTATTGGAGCCCCTCGCGCCACAGTTCGGCACAATCGTCTTCGCCGAGCAGGTAGGGGGCCGCGTCGGGATGGGCCTCGTCACGGGCCCGCTGCAATTTCTGGTGGTATATCAACAAGGATTCGCACTGTTCGGGTCGCGCCCCGTCGGGTCGCCCGTCTATCTCCATTTGCAGCATGCCGAGATCCACCCGCAACTGGATTTTCCGGCGGCCGTCGTCCCCCTCCACGACACGGACCTGGATATCGTCGGGTTCGTACTGCCAGTCTTGCAGGATCTCGGTAATGTCTTCGGACATAGGCCCACCAACCGGTTTGGAATACGGTGCCGGACACACTCCCACGAACATTAGGCTCTGTCTGAAAAGTCGTTTGCAGTCATTGTACGACGGCCCTCCGAGGCCGTCGAGCCCGTGTTTTCACGCAAAACCAACCAGCAATGGACGGCCTCGGAGGGCCGTCCTACGGATTTTCAGACAGAGCCCAGTGCTAGCCCGGTGCTCTGTCAGATTTTGAAGTTAGCCACGCTCGCCAGACCGTGGGAATCCCACGCTCTGGCGAGCGTGGCTACCCCAATTCCTAGGTTTGACAAAGCACTAATCTACAGAAGAACAGACCGGCAGACCAGGGGGGAAAAGGGTGAAAAGCAGGAGTCGGAATGGTGAAATCAGCGTACGGGACTAGGCAGTCATCCGCCCGGGTCGCGAATCACCGGTTCCATGACCTTGGTGTTCCGATCCACCGCGAGCACGATGGTCCGCTGCTCGACGCCGTCGCCGCTGCTGGCCACGACCGGCAGGACATGTCGCCGATCGGGGAGATTGAAGCGGACGGCGAAGGTCCCGTCGGGACGGAGGTGGATGGGCTCGCCCCGCAGCGTAACGTGGGCGCCGGGGTCCGTCGAGCCGTGTACGATCAGTTCCGTGTCAACACTGAAATTGAAGTCGCGATCCCGGTCGCTGGCAGCGGCGCCGAACTGCGTTGCCATCGGGTCGCCCATCGGGCGGCGCAGTTGTTCTTCAAAAACCTCTCTCAGCTCGCGATTGGTGCCCTGCTCGTGATACCCGCCGCTCATGGCAAAGATGCGGTCGAAGTCCTTGGCTACTTCGGCCCAGTTCTTGTCGAACGACTCGCTTGAGCCGGGGCATGGGGTAGTGACGACATTGCTGCGGGCCAGGGCCAGGAATTGGTCTCCTATCCCAAGATAGCCGATCTCCAACTGGTACCTCTTTGGGGGGTCCTGGACATCGACGTACCAGTTGTTCACTCCGCCGTGAATGTCGATGTCTTTGATGTATTTTCGAGCGGTATCGGTCGTGCCGTTGCGGGAGAGTTGGGACACTCGCAGCACGGGTCGAGCGCCGTGCCAATGCTGTCCCAGCGCAGCCTTGGCTCGCTCGATGGCGGCGCGGCTGAGCTCCCAATAGGCGTGGAGCCAATAGGGATCGCGGACCATGACCACTAGGCGGTCCTTTGCGTGGCCATTGCCTTCCCGGCTTGCCTTCAAGGCAAGATCCTTGGATAGCGCGAGTTGGGCTTTGATTTTCTTCAGCCGTTGTTTGGCGTACCGGGTGTGGGGTTTCTTGCCGTTTTTCTGGGAATGTTTGGCGGTGCCGTTGGTTTTTGCCCTTTTTGCGGCCGCAGTTGTCGTGGCCGAGGCGGTTTTACCCTTGGCTTTTGCCCGACGGGTTGCCCGGGCGGTGGCGACACGGCCGTAGTTGACCAGGGCTTTGACAAGTTCCTCTTTTCGCATCGAGTGCCAGCCGGCAAGGTTCCTCTTCTTGGCCATGGCGGCCAGATCCTTGACCGTGCGGGTGCGAAGTTTAGCGGCGGTCATCATGGGACTTACCTCCGGGTTGCCGCTCGCTCGCGGTTGAAGGCGGGACGAGGCGGCTTGCTTGGTCGGTCGTTACGCGTCGTCCGTGACCCGGAACTGTTTTGTGCCCAATTTCGTCCAACTAGTCCGTTGTGGAGTGATGTTGTTGGTATGTTCGCCGTTCGCGACACCACAGGCGACGGAGGGGCCGCCGCCATGAGCTTTCCCGCCACGGAACCGGTAAAGGTGTGACCGAGGTTTGGGTGGGGAGTCATACCCGTAAACCCGGTCCACGTGCCGCGAATCTCTGTCGTCCGCCAGGGTCTCTGCCAGCGGTAGGAATCCAACTGCAATGTTGGACCAGGCAGAAAACTCCAGTTAGGTTGATTATACTCGGTCAACCGTTTGGACGCAATGATCGGGCATTGCAGGACTCGGAGTTGTGAATTGGGGAATAGCTGTATCTTGTTTATCTACAACAGGTTACGATGCCTTGCCTTGGGTTAAGTGAAATCGACATTCTGGCCGCGAACTGCTTCGAGCGGGCATGCACATAGCTCGACTTGGGGGTGTGCCCGCGCCTCACTGCCTCACTGAGACGTACACAGAGACCATTCTCGGGTACCAAGAATGTTATCAGGTACCAAGAACGAGTGGTGTCTTTCCAAGAAATCTGTTGCAGTCTACGGTGGCATCGTCAGTTGACAATCGGAAAAGTACCCGATAGATTAGCTGCGTTTACAGGTTGTCCAGCCGTGAAAGACTCGTCCGACGATCGCTCCGCCCTGGCGCATGCCATGGTATGGACGTCACGCATCACGACCATTTCGATGGAAATGGTTGTTCCCGGGCTAGTCGGTCTGTGGGTGGACCGGCAATTGGGAACGGGCCCCTGGTTGTTGATTGTAGGGGTAATCATCGGCTTTTTCGTCGGGATGTGGCAACTGGTCAAGTTAGGGGAGACCACCCACGGGGACCACCCTTCGCCGGAAGAGGATGAGCAGGACCAGGCACCCTAACCGACTGATCGTACTCGCGGCCGTCTCCGGGCTCTTCGTCTTGCTGTTTTTCGGTGCGTTGTTCCGCTCGGGGGTGTTCGTCTTTCGCGACGCGGGCCACTTCTACTACCCCTTGTTCAAGCTGGTTGCCGACGAGTGGGCGGCCGGGCGCGCCCCGCTATGGAACCCGTACGAAAACCTCGGGCAACCGCTGGCCGGGAACCCGACGGCAAGCGTCTTCTATCCCGGCAAGCTGATCTTCGCCTTGCCGATCGGCTACGCCTGGGCGTACAAGATCTACATCACCGGCCACGTGCTGCTGGCGGCATGGGGGGCGTATCGGTTCGCCCGGCACATCAAAGCCGGCGTGGCCGCGGCTGGAATCTGCGCAATTTCCTATGCCTTTTCCGGCAACGTGCTATTTCAATACTGTAACGTCGTCTTTCTGGTCTCTGCCGCATGGCTGCCGCTGGCGATGCTGGCAACTGACGGGATGCTGGTTAAGAAAAGCCTCCGCTGGGCGGTTGCGTTCGGCGCCGCCATGGCCATGATGGTCCTCGGCGGCGATCCGCAAATGGCGTACAATGCGGGGCTGCTGGCAATCTTGTACGCACTGCTCTTGTGGTTCCAAAAAGCCCCCGCACGCAGTGCGGGGGTTCGCGCAGCAACGGCAGAACCGACCCCACCACAAAACGAGGAGCCCCCACACGCAGTGCGGGGGCTTTTCGCTCGGATTTCCACGTGTTGCGGTCTTTTCATTGTTGCAGTTGTTGTCGCCCTAATGCTTTCTGCAATTCAAGTCCTGCCATCGCTGGAGCTCACGCGCCGCAGCAATCGCCGGGCACCCGCGCTAGCCGATCGCTTCTTCGCCACGCTCGAACCGGGCGCCCACTCGGAACACACGTACCACTTCAGCGTCGGGCCGTGGCGGCTGGCGGAATACGTCTGGCCGAACGTCAGCGGCCGGCAGTTCCCCGTCCACCACCGATGGCTGGGCACCGTTCCGGCTGAAGGCCGCGTTTGGACCCCATCGCTTTACATGGGCATCCTGCCGCTGTTGTTGGCCGTCTCCGCCATGCGATGGCGGCGGGGCGAACCCCGCGACCGCTGGCTCACATGGTTGGTCACCCTGGCGGTGATCGCCGCGTTGGGCTACTACAGTCTTGGGTGGTTGATGCTGGAGATGCGCCTGGAGACGGGCCTCGGCGGGCCGTTCGGCGGGTTGTACTGGCTGATGACGCTTCTGCTGCCGGGCTATGCCGCCTTCCGCTACCCGGCCAAGCTGTTGGTCGTCGCGGCGTTGGGCCTCAGCGCGCTGGCCGGGCGCGGCTGGGATGAAGCGTTTGACGGCTCGCCGGCCCGGGTGCGCCGCCTGTTGCTCGTCTTCGGCGGGTTGAGTCTGATCGCGGCGATGGCAGCCTTGGGCGTCCGGCCGTTCTGGGACGGCTGGCTTGCCGGGGTCCCGCCCGATATGCTCTTCGGCCCGCTCGATACGGCCGGCGCGTTTCGCGATCTGCTTTTCGCGTTTCTCCAAACGGCCGTTCTCAGCGGCCTGTTCTGGTGGCTGCTCCGCCAGAAGCAACGTGCTTCGCCCGCCGCGTGGGCGCCGATCGCCGTTTTGATCCTGGTGGCAGTCGATCTGGCGGTGGCGAACCGCTGGATGATCGCCTGCGCGCCGGCAAATCAGTGGGAAGAGCCGTCGAAACTGGCACAAGCAATCAAAGCTCACGCTGTTGAAGAAACTGCTGCCTTGCCCCCCCGCGTCTACCGCCACTCGATCTGGATGCCGCCCGCATGGGAAAAACGCGGTTCGCCCGGACGCCTGGCCGATGCCATGCGTTGGGATCGCGATACGCTATGGCCGAAGTACAATCTGCTCGGGCGCATCTCGGTCATCCGGGTAGACGGCACGATGAGGCTGGCGGACTACGAGGAGTTCTTGCGGACCGGAAGCGGCGGTGATGCACTGCCGCCGGGAGTCGATGCGCTCGATGCCGGGCGGTTGGCCGAGTGGGTCATCATGCCGGGCAATAAGTCCCTCCCCGGTGGGAAACGAGTGGAAACGGGTGACGCAGATGCCTCGCTATGGCACAACCCCGATCACCTGCCCAGGGCATGGATTTCCCGGTCCTCGTCCCCTGCCGAATCGTGCAGCATTGTCCATTTCGATCCGCTCCGGGTGGAGATTGAAGCGGAACTGACCGCCCCGGGCACGGTCGTCCTCTGCGAGCAATACTACCCCGGCTGGACGCTCGACGTTACGACCGCCGGCCAGACCCGCCGGGTGCCCATTCTGCCTGCCAACAGCATCATGCGCGGCGTGCCGTTGCCGGCAGGCAGCCACCGGTTGCTCTTCCGCTACCGGCCGGCGAGTTTCCTGTGGGGGGCAATCCTCAGCGGGCTGGCATGGGTGGCATTGATCGTATGGGGCGGCGTGAGTTGGTTTGCCCGTCGCCGCCGTGCCGGCGGCGGCTAAACAATCCCCCCACTTTCCGCGGCGGCTAAACAATCCTCCTTCTTCCCTCTCTCCTAATCCTCCTCCTCTTTCACCTTCGCGGCCGCGATGATTTCCTGCTGGATGTTCGAGGGGACGATGTCGTAGTGGCTCAGCTCGATCGAGTAGCTGCCGCGGCCGCCGGTGATGCTCGAGAGGCTTCGGGCGTAGGTGGTCACCTCGGCCAGGGGAACCTCGGCGATGACAGTCTGAAGGTCGCCGCCGGCCGAATCCATGCTCAGCACGCGGCCGCGACGCCCCGACATGTCGCTTGAGATGTCGCCGACGTTGTCGCCGGGCATGGTCACCTCGATCTTCACGATCGGCTCCAAGAGCGCCGGCTTGGCTTCGCGAAAGACGTCTCGGAAAGCCATCGTGGCGGCCGTCTTGAACGCCTGCTCGTTGCTGTCGACCGGATGGTCCTTGCCGAAGTGGACTTCGACGCAGACGTCCTGGATGCGGTAACCGGCGATCACGCCGCGACCGATCCGGTCGCGGAAGCCCTTTTCCACGGCCGGCATGAAGTTGCTGGGGATCACGCCGCCGGTGATCGAGTCGATCCAGAGGAAATTGTCCTCGGGGAAGTAGTGCGGTTCCTTCATCGAGGGGAACCGCTGCTTCGTGGCATATTCCTCGACATTGGTGCCCTTGGGGAAGGGGAATACGCGGATGTGGACCTCGGCGAACTGCCCCGCGCCGCCGGTCTGCTTCTTGTGGCGGTACGACCCCTCCGCGTTCGCCTGGACCGTCTCGCGATAGGGGATTTTCGGCAGCTTGGTGTCGACGGCCACCTTGTCGCGGCGGCCGAGCCGTTCCTGGATGATCTGCAAATGGAGTTCGCTCATGCCGGTAATGACCGTTTCCTTCGTCTGCATGTCGAGCTCACGGCGGAACGTGGGATCTTCCTCGACGATCTTCTGCAAGGCGCCGGAAAGCTTTGTCTGGTCGCTGCGGCTCTTGGGCGTGACGGCCAATCCCACCATCGGCGTCGGAAACACCATCGGCGGGATGGCCAGCTCACCAAGAACGCTGTTGGTGTGGAGTTCTTCCATCTTGACCACGGCCACGATATCGCCGGGGCCGGCCAACTCGACCGGCTCCGTCTCGTTCGCCTGAACCCGCAGCAATTGGCCGAGCTTGACCCCTTTGCGTGCGCCGACCACCGGCACGGTCATGTCCTTGGCGAGCTTGCCTGAGAAGACACGAATGAAGGTCAGCTTCTGCACGAACGGGTCGATGCGGGTCTTGAAGACGCGGGCGACCAGGGGGCCGTCCGGGGCGGCCTTCACTTCAACCTCTTCGCCGTCGGCGGTCTTGGCGGTTCGCTTCAGGGCCCCGGGTGGCAGGGCGCACATAGCCATCGCGTCGAGCAATTCCGGCACGCCGACTCCTGTCTTCCCTGAGCAACAGACGATCGGGATCAAAGTGCCCTCGGCCACTGCCTGGACAATCAGCCGCGACAGCTCTTCATCGGTCGGCGTCTCGCCCTCCAGGTACCGCTCCATGACGTCGTCGTCGACCTCGACAATCGATTCGAGTAACGAAACGCTGATTTCGTTGGGGTCGATCAGCGCGCCGTCGGTGTCGTCGGGCACCTTCAAGGTGCCGGCAACGCCGCGAAAACCGCTCCCCTGGCCCAAGGGAACGTTCAGCAGCACGCAGGCATTGCCGAACAGATCCTTGATGCCGTCGATTAACGCGGGGAAATCGATGTTGTCGGAATCCATTTTGCCCAGGACGATCATTCTTCCCAGACCGGCCTTCGCGGCTTCGTTGAACACACGGCGGGTGTTGACTTCGATACCCGCCTGGGCGTTGATCACGATCGCGGCCGTGTCGACTCCCCCCATTGCGCAGATCGCCTGGCCGATGAAATCGGGATAGCCGGGCGTGTCGATCAGGTGGAAGTGCTTGCCCGAATGGCCAAAATGGACAACGCTCGCCTCGATCGAATATTGGTGCTGCTTCTCCTCGTCGTCGAAGTCACAGATACTGGTGCCGTCGTCTACGCTTGCCTGGCGTTTCAACGTGCCGGTGGAAGTCAGGATCGTGTCGGCCAGGGTCGTTTTGCCGGACGAGCCGTGTCCGCACAGGGCAATGTTGCGAATGTCCTCGACTTTGTATTTCGCCATCGAACGATTCCTCTGGGATCAGGTGTTCTATTGCGCCGCCATCGGCGTTACTACCCGGCCGCAGCTAATGCGTCCGGTAGAGTTAGTGTTCCTTCGTACAATGCCCGGCCAATAATGCAGCCGGCCATCCCCGCGGCTGCCAGCCGGGCAACATTTTCTTTGGCGGTGACTCCGCCGGAGGCAATCACCGGCCACGCAACCGCTACCTGCATCTCGGCCATCGCCGGCAGGTTCGGCCCGCGGAGCATCCCGTCGGTGGCGATGTCGGTGTAGACCACCGCCGCGATCGGCTCGCCGGCAAACTGCGCGGCCAGTTCGGTCGCCTTCACGTCGCTGGTCTCCAGCCAACCATCGGTGGCCACGCGGCCCTCCCGGGCGTCGATCCCCAGGACGAGCTTGCCGGGGAATTTCCCGCACATTTCGCGGAACCAATCCGGTTCCCGGAGTGCCAACGTGCCGATCACCAACCGCGAGAGTCCCAAATCGAGCAATTCGCGGATCGTTTCCTCGTTTCGGATGCCGCCGCCCAACTCGCAGGGGATGTCGACCGCTTCGACAATCGCACGAACGCTCTGGAGGTTGGCCGGGCGCCCCGCCCTGGCCCCGTCGAGATCGACCAGGTGGAGATGCTGCGCCCCCAGCTTGCCCCAATGGAGAGCCATGGCGGCCGGATCATCACCAAAAACGGTCTCCCGATCGTAGTCGCCCTGCTGGAGACGTACGCACTTCCCCCCGCGCAGGTCGATCGCCGGCCAGATTTCCACGCGTTCGCTACTCCTGCCCACCATCGGGCAAAACGCCAAAACTCGCAATATGACATAGAACCGGCGACGCTGCAAGATGGTTGGCGAAAGCGGGTGATGCACACCGGCAAAACAGGAGGGGGGGCACCCGTCCCAAAATCCCACTCGGCACTCACAATTCCGCAAAATTCTTCAGCATCCGTAGCCCGGCGGACTGGCTCTTCTCCGGGTGGAATTGTGTGGCGAAGAGGTTCTCACGCCAGATCATGGAGCAGAAAGGCCCTCCATAGTCGGTTTCCGCGGCGATCACGTCGCGGTTCTCGGGCATCACGTAGTAGGAGTGGACGAAGTAGAAGAAGGTCCCCTCCTTGATGCCCTCGAGAATCGGGGCCCGCCGCGAAATCGAGACCCGGTTCCAGCCGATCTGAGGAACGGAGAATTCACTTGGCAGGTCGAACCGGACGACCTCGCCGGACAGAACGCCCAGCCCCTTGTGTTCGCCGTTTTCGTAGCTTACGTCGAAGAGCAGTTGCAGCCCGAGACAGATTCCGAGAAAGGGTTTGCCCGAGTCAATCGCCTCGAGCACCGGTTCCATCAGTCCGCGATCCTGCAATTCGTGTACGGCATCTTCAAAGGCCCCGACGCCCGGCAGGACGACCTTCCCGGCGGCGGCGACATCGGCCGGGGCGCCGGTCACCAGGGCCCGGTGACCAACCTTCTCGAAACCCTTCTGCACGCTGCGAAGGTTACCCATGCCGTAGTCGACGATCGTGATCATAGTGGGGGCGGTGCCTCGGTGTACGGGATTTCCCGCAACGGTAGCGGCGGGCAAGCCCGCCCGCTAAACCTATTGCCGTGCCTTCTCCGGATACACCACCAGCTCGACGCGACGGTTGCGCCGTTTTCCGTCCGGTGTGGCGTTTGAGGTAACCGGATGGTTGCTGCCGTGCCCGACGACGAACACCTGGCCCGACTTCAGCCGCGTACGGTTCAACAAGACGTCGTAAACGGCGATGGCCCGGGCGACGGACAACTCGTGATTATTCCGCCAGCGGCCGCCGGTTACCGGGTCGCTGTCGGTGTGCCCTTCGATGCCGATGATCTGCTGCGGATAGGCCGTCAGCAGCTCGGTGGCGGCCGTGGTGATCAGGCTGGCTGCGCCGGGCCGGAGCCGGGCACTGCCCGGCTCGAACAACTGGCCGCCGGGCAGTTCGACGCGGATCACCTCGCCGTCGCGCCGGACGTGGGCGTCGGGAAGACTGATCGACGGCAACGTCCGAAGCAGGCTATTGTTCGGGGTGATTGCCACACCGCCGCGCCGCCGGAGCGAGGCCGTCAGTGCCTGGACCTTCTGATCGCTGGATCGCTGTGCCTTCCGCGTTTCGGCCAGCTCGGTAGTGACGCTGCGAAGCTGCTCCCGCAGCGCGCGTACCTGGTCCTCGGCCAGCTTGGTCTGTTGGCGGGACTGGGCCAGCAACGAGCCGAGTTCCTGATTGTCGTTGTCCAAGGCGGATGCCCGACCCTGCAACTGCTGCTGCTGCCGCGAGAGGGCGAGCTGTTGCTGCTTGAACTGGTCGACTTGGCCTTTGAGCACCATCGAACTGTCGGCACAACCCAACAGCAAGACCAACCCAGCGACAAGCCACGAAGCACCGGTGAACCGTCGCATGACATGTTCTCCCGAGAATCCATCGAAAAGGGGCTGCGGCCTCTGCCGGCGAGGGGGACCCGTTTATGGGGGGTGTCCGCGCAGCACATACCGCGACAAGGGGGCGAATAGTAACGGAAGAGACAACGTCGGGCAAGGGCAATTTTCCCACCTTCCCGTCCCCCTGAATGGTAGGTGACGGGTGTTCGCCTCGTTTGCACCTTTCACATCGTCGACATTTTTGATATGGTTTCCTTCATCGTCGCAGAGTTTGATGGACGATCTACAAAGATGCATTTGGCGCCGTAGCCAAGTGGCTAAGGCAGCGGATTGCAAATCCGCCATCGCCGGTTCAAATCCGGCCGGCGCCTCTTTTCGCCACCCTCCGCCGAGGGTGGTTTTTTTCGCCAACTACTGACAGTGTAACGGGTTGCGTTTTCCCGTCCCCAAAGCCAGCCGGTAAACCATCGCCCGGTCAGGACCGCTGAGATTGTGTACGGGATCATCGGGTGTTCGCTTTTGCATCCACAGCCAGCGGGAGAAGCTCTTGACCGATCGCAGGTAGGAATTGCACGTTCGCAGGGATGCCCCCGATTCTCGCAACGCACTGATCGCCCGCAGGACCGCCGGTCAGGTCAGGGAGTCTCTCGGCGCCGCACTTCTCGGCTACCCACCGGATATGCTGACAGGTCATGCTGACGTGCTTTGGGGTGTTCTGCTTGTCCTTCAAGTAGTCCTCGAAGTCGTCCACATGCTTTTGTAGGGAACGGCGGCGATGTTTGGCATACCGCTCTTGTGTAACGTCGATCATGCCCTGGCGTCGCTTCTCGGCCTCGGTTTCCAGCTTGTTTGCCAACTGCATCGCCGCGTCCTTGTCGGCAATCCGCGTTCCCTTCTTTCGTCGCTGCCCTTCATGGTCGAACCATTCGACCGTGCAGTTGTTTTTCGGCCGATCCTCAGGCATTGAAAACGACCTGGACGAGGCTGAAATCGTCCTCGAAGGTCTCGGAGCTGTTGGCCGCCCGACAAGCGTCGAGGATTCGCCTCACATCGCTTTTGCCCGGCGAAGACGGCCGGGTCACCAGTTCGAGAAAATCCTGGAACTTCCACATCGTCCCGTCAGCGAGGCTGATTTCGAAGCAGCCGTCGCTGAAGACGTAGAACTTGTTGAACGTCTTCAGCTCGACGGCGGCGGTGTCGTATTCGACATCGGGCACGCCGCCGACCATGAAGTTGTGGGTGCGGAGTTGAAGCGTTTCGGCCGTTTGCTCGTCCTCGCCGGTGATGAGGATGGCCGGGGGATGTCCGCCGCTGGAGTACTCCAACCGGTGCTTCGTCTTGTTGTAGACCCCGTACCACATCGTGAAGTACATGTCGTTTTGCTGCTCCATGGGGAATGCTTCGTTGAGCGCTTCCAGCACGGCAGCCGGCCGGCGGAAGTCGGTTTCGGGCAGCGATTGGGACCTCAGGACGTTCATGACGGAGATGGAGAGCAAGGCCGCCCCGACCCCGTGCCCGCAAACGTCGAGCAGATAGACGACGAAATGCTCGTCGTCGAGCCAGTGGTATCCGAACGAATCTCCCCCCAACGACGAGGAAGGGATAAACTCCCAAACCGTTTTGATGTCGCCGTCGAGCGGTTCGGGGAGCAACGACGTGACGTACTTGGCGGCCTGGGCCAGTTCCCTGGCAAGCGATTCCTGGCTGCGGCGGAGCGCCTCGTAAGCCTCGTTCCGCTGGAGTTGTGCGATGTAGCCGTTCGAGTGGTAGCGGATCCGGGCAATCACTTCGATTTTGTCCGGGAGCTTGACGAGATAGTCGTTTGCTCCCAGGGCAAAGGCCTCGGCCTTCGTCGCGGGTTCCTCCTTGGTCGAGAGGACAATCAACGGGATATCGCGGGTGGCCGGATCGGCACGGAAGAACTTCACGAGCGTCAGCCCGTCGATCTCGGGCATGACCAGGTCTTGCAGGATCACCGTCGGCGAGATTTCCCGGGCCGTTTGGACGGCTTTCGTCGGATCGCCGCAATAGTGATAGATGATGTCGGACTCGTCGGCCAACATCCGGCGGACCGCCTCGCCGACCATGGGCTGGTCGTCGATCAGCAGCACGGTAACCTCGTGTTCGGTCAGGGTCGAAGCCGGATCGTCCGTGCGGGGCAGGGACTCGCTCATGAGGTTTCCTTTTCGACGGCTCCGGCCTCACCGATCCATTCGACGAGTTTCGGAGCGATGTGTTGAAGCGGAAGGACGTCGACGGCGGCATCCAACTTCGCGGCGGCTCTCGGCATACCGTAGATGACGCTGGTTTCCTCGTCCTGGGCGATGGTGTGCCAGCCGGCACGGCGGAGCTCGAGCAGTCCGGTCGCACCGTCGCGACCCATGCCCGTCAGCAGCACCGCAACCGACTTCTTTGGCCAATGGGCGCCCACGCTTCCGAAGAAGGTGTCGACCGACGGGCGATAGGGACACTCGCGGGGCTCGGACGTGTATGTCAGCGTGCGATCCCGGGTCATCTGCAAGTGGTCGTTGCTGGCGGCCAGCAGGACGGTTCCCCCTTGCACGGACTCCCCTTCCTCGGCCAGTTTTACCTGCAACGGCGTTTGCCCATCGAGCCACTCGGCCAGCTCGGGTGCGAACTGGGCATTGACGTGCTGAATGATGACGATTCCCGCACGGAACGTCGCCGGAAGGTGCGAGAGGATCTCCGCCAGCGCCTTGGGCCCGCCGGTGGATGCGCCGATCAAGACCAGATCGGGGAGCGAGCCGGGCGGAAGCGGCGCGGGGGGGACAACGTCGGCCTCGGTGTAGAACTCGCTCGGCCGGTAGAGCAGTTTCGCGATGATGGCAATCTTATCGAGCAGCTCCCGGCCGCCGGAGGTCTGCCCGTCGGGACCCAAAACCGGTGTGTTGACCGCGTCGAGCGCCCCGTACCCCATGGCGTCGAAGACCTTCGGGGCGTTGCCTTGGACGGTGGCTGTAACGATCAGGACGGCGCACGGGGTGTTTTTCATGATCAGCCGGGTGGCTTCGACTCCGTCCATCACCGGCATAATCAAATCCATCAAGACCAAGTCGGGTTTGTCGCCGGCGCACTTCTCGACCGCCTCGGCGCCGTCGTAGGCGATCCAGGCGACCTCGTGTTCGGGCGCGCCGGCCACAACTCTCCGCAGCGCTTCGACAGCGAGCTTTACGTCGTTGACGATGGCGATTCTCATGTAGATGCTTTCCCAATCAGGTCGATCACGGCGCCGAGCAAGGCCTCGTCGTGGAATCCGCCCTTCGTGAAGTAGTAGTTGGCCCCGGCTTCCAGTCCCGCAAGGCGGTCCTCCTCGCGGTCCTTGTAGGAGACGATCATTACCGGTAGCGTTTTCAACTGCGGATCCTGCTTGATCCGCGTAACGAATTCTATACCGTTCATCCTCGGCATGTCCAGGTCTGAAATGACCAGATCGTAGCGGCCGGTCCGGACGGCGTTCCACCCCTCCATCCCATCGACGGCCACGTCGACCTCATATCCGTGGTTTTCGAGCAGTTTTCGCTCCACCTCGCGGACCGTGATCGAATCGTCCACGACAAGGACGCGTTTTTTCAGTTCCGTCTCGCCCGTCTCCGCCGCACCGGTCACCTTCCGCAGCCGGGTGCCGGAAAGAAGGTTATCGACCGAGAGTATCAAGTCGTCGACGTCGACGATCAGCACCGGAGTGCCGTCCTCCATGAGGGTGGCGGCACTGATGTCTTTGACCTTTCCGAGCCGCGGGTCGAGCGGGCGCACGGCCAGGTCCCGCTCGCCGAGGAAACGATCCACCACCAGCCCGTACCGGTGGAACCGATCGCTCAGCACGAGCACCGGAAGGTCTTCGCCGTGGCCGTTGGCGCCGGGGAGTTCCAGCACCTGATGCGCGGAGATCAACCCGATGTTCTCGCCGTCCATCATGAAATACTGGCGGTCTTCGAGGACCTCGACCTGATCGCTGCCGAGCATCAAGACGCGATCGATTCTCGCCAGGGGAAACGCATACGGATCGCCGCAGATCTCGACCAGAAGCGTGCGGAGCACCGAGAGCGTGATCGGCAGTTGCAGGTGGAAGGTGGTGCCGCTACCTTGTTCGGTCGTGGCGCGGACCATTCCGCCGACCTGGTGGACCATGCTCTGCACGACATCCAATCCGACGCCGCGGCCGGAAAGTCTGGTCACCTTTTCCGACGTCGAGAATCCCGGCAGGAACAGGAAGTCGAGCAACTCGCTCTCGTTGAGGCGGTCGGCCAATTCGCGGTCGGCCAGTTTCTTTGCGACGACCGTCTCGCGGAGCTTGTCGAGATCGATTCCGGGGCCGTCGTCCGAGACGGTGATCGAGAGCATGCCGGCGAGGTGCTTGGCTTCGATGCGGATCGTGCTCTCGGCGGGCTTGCCGGCGGCGGTGCGCTCTTCCGGCGTCTCGATGCCGTGGTCCACCGCGTTGCGAAGCAGATGGTTCAGCGGGGCCTCCAGCTTTTCGAGGATATCGCGGTCCACTTCGGTCGATTTGCCGACGATAACAAGGTGTGCCGCCTTGCCGAGTTCCCGGGCGACGTCCCGGACCATGCGTGGAAACCCCGTCACGCCGTCGGCGAACGGCCGCATTCGGCTGGCGATCGCCTCGCGATAGAGCCGCTCGGTGAGGTTCTCCAGCCGGCGCGAGAACATCTCGAAATCGCTGAGGCTGTCGGACAGATCGACGTGGCACTGGTCGAGTCGCTGTTCGGCCTCGCCGAGATGTCCGCAATCTTCCCCGGCTCGATCGATCGTTTCCAGATGCGTCCGCAACTTGTCGAGCAGATCGGCCACCTTCGCGTGGCTGGACTTCAGCCGCAGCAGGGAGCCGGCAAACGAGTGCATCCATCCGGCCTCGACGACGCACTCCCCGGCGAGCCCCATGAGCCGGTCGAGGTTTTCGGCCGTGACACGGACGACGCGGCTTGATTCGGCCCCCGGCGGGGCCTTCTCGGGTTCCGGCGGGGTCTGTTTCGGCGGTTCTGGAGCGGCCTGTTGGGCAGATACGGAGGGCGTGGCGGCGCTTACGGCCTTCTCTGCTGGCCTGGATCGTTGTTTTTTCTTCCTAGGTGTCGGCGCTTTTTTTTTCCCTTTAGGCGGCGACTTCTTCGGGACGGTGCCGCTCTGGATCGCGGCAATCGCCTCGACGAGCTGCTCGAGTTCGCTTCGATGCTGATCGAGCCACGCCGGCGCTTCTCCCTCGGCAACCTTCGCGATGTCGCCGAGCATGTCGACGCCGCGGAGCAGCACGTCGACGTGGTCGGCATCCAGCGTGATCTTTCCCTCTTGTGCGGCGACGAAGCAATCCTCCATGGCGTGGGCGACGGTGACGGCCGGGTCGAGTTGCACGATCCGTGCGGCGCCCTTGATCGAATGGGCCGCCCGCATCAGCGATTCGAGGCTTTCGGCGGTAGTCTCGCCCTGCTCCAGCAGCAGCAAACCCTCGGTAAGGGTTGCCGAGTGCCCCTCTACCTCTTGGCGAAAGAGATCGAGCATGGAGAAACCGCCGAGGTCGTTGCCGCCGGAACTGCTCACAGAACGCTCCTTTTGAGAGAATGGAACACCAGTTCGTCGTCCAGATAGCCGACGTTGCGGTCCTGCCACCGGAACACGTTTTTCGTGTACTTGGGGACCGCCTTGGCAACCGTGACGGGCACATTGCCGAAGTCGTCGGAAGAAACGCGGTAGATGCCGTGGATTTCGTCGGCCACGAAGGCCCAGCGATTGCCGTGCCGGTTGAGCACGACCAGTTGCTTTCGTGCGAGCCGGGCTTGCTGCCGGTCGGCCGCCTCCGCCCCCTCGATACCGAGCAGGTTCGCCAGGGAGATACACAACTGGAGCGTTCCCCGCACGTTCACAACGCCCAGCAGGACGTTGTTCGTGCGATGGGGAATGGCGTGAACGGGACGCACTTCCGTCATTTCTTCGAGGACCCGGGTGCTCAGGGCGAGCCACTCGTCGCCGAGCCGGAAAATGGTCACCGGGACCGTGCCTCGCGTTTCGACTTCCTTTTCCGCAGCGAGCAGCGACGTCCACCCCTCGAGATAGCCCTCCGGCGGCTCGCGATCGAGCATCTTGATCACTTGTTCGGAGTACTTGGGGCAGTTCCGGCAATGGACGTATTTTTCCAACTCCGGACAGGTCCGGTCGCCGGCAATGCCGATCCGTTTCCAGCAATCCTCGGTATGGCTGTTGATGGGTGGATTTTCGCTCACGGCGGGACCTATTCTGTCTTGGTCGGACTTGTTTGCTCACCCCGGCGTACCCGGTCGCGGAGCGCGTCTGCCCGGGCGGTGTCTCCACGAAACTCCAAAATCAAGGAGAGATGGACCAGGGCTTCTTCGCAGTCGGGTTGAAGATAGAGTGCCTTGTCGAAACACCCTTCGGCCTCGTCCCGCTCGCCCGAGGCCTCGTGGATGAGGCCCAGAAGGCAGTAACACTCGGCCGGGGCATTTTTCTGCTCGATCGTCGCATTGCAGATGGCGACGGCTTCTTCCAGGCGTCCCTCGTCGGCAAGGCATCTTGCCTGCTCGACCGGATTCGGCTTTGTGTCGTCCCGATCCGGTTCGCCCGCTCGTGCCCGCACGTCCGGCTTACCGGCGAGGTTGGCCGCATCGGGCGTCGGGCGCCGGACCGCCCGGATGGGCTTTGAGGAAGCCCCCGCCGGGGAAGTGCGCGAAGGCCGACCTGCGCCGAGGGCCTTCTTTCGCGCGTGCTTGCCGTGCGATCTGGCCGGCCGGGCGTGCCGCAGCGGGGACCTCCCTTCCCGATAGGCGAATGCCCGTGGATGATCCACCGCGGCAAACCCCGACTGCAGCATGATCATGGCTTCGGCGTAGCCGGCGAACAACAGACCGTCGTTTTTGACCAGGCGGCGCAACACGTCGATGGTTCGCTCTCTCGCGGCATCGTCGAAATAGATCATCAAATTCCGGCAGAAAATCGCGTCGTACGAATGTTCGCTGCCGGGGAGCCGCCCCTCCAACAGATTGGCTTGCACGAATTGTACATGCCGGCAGACCTCGGGAAGCAACCGGCGCCCGTCCGGTGTTTCCTGGAAATAGCGGTCTTGGAATTCCAGGACTTCTTCACCGCGAAAGGAGTTGCGGTCGTAGACGGCCCGCCGGCACCTTTCGAGGGCCTTGCGGCTGATGTCGGCGGCGTCGACTTGGAACATCTTGCCGGTGAAACCGCGATCGAGCAGTGTCATGGCGATGGAATAGGGCTCTTCGCCGCTGGAACACGGTACGCTCAGCACGCGAAATACCCGGCCACCGCAGCGTGGCAACCACTCGGAGGTCACGTAGTCGCCGAGAAACACGAAAGGCTCCCAGTCTCGGAAGAACCAGGTTTCGGGGATCACCACCTCCTCGACAAGTTCCTCCCACTCCTCGGGCGAGGTTTCCAGCAGTTGTCGGTAGAGACCGGCGTCTTCCAGCCCGCAATCCGTCATACACCGCTCGACGGCCTGCGCAACCATATCAGTCCCGAGGGAACTCGGCTGCAATCCGATCCTTTCGGTCAATAGCGAAATGACGGGCTCAAGCGACATGGGCGTCTGCCGTTGCGGGTTGTTGTTTTCGGTGTGCGGCAAGAAAAGTAGCAGGCACACTCCGTGTGCCGTCCGCAGTTTCGTTATAACGTTTGGAACCCTTTCCTGCAAAGCCGCGACCAGTGGTCGCGGAGAAGTGGGGCCGGGGAGAAGGCGCCCGTCCTCGGTCCGTTTCAGAGGGCTTGTCTGGTCCGGGGGCAGGTGCCCCCTGCTTTGTTCTTACTGCAGGTATTTTCATAAGAGTGTGCCGTGGCCCCGAGTGAGTCAAGTGTTCTCACAGTGACCGGCAAACAACGACCGTCGCAGCGAGTCGGGCAACAACCGATCCACCTCCAGCCGCGGAATCATTCCCCGGTCATCCGAAATCATCTCTCCCAGGTAGGGAGTCTCCTTCACGCGCACGTTGGTCGGAATCATGCGTTCTCGTTTCACGTCGATTGTCTCGACGACGCGTTCCGCCATCAGGCCGAGGACGTGCGTGGAACCGGCGGCGGCGCCGGGATAATCGATCAGCACGATCCGGGTGCTCAATCGCGGGGCACAGGCCGCTTCGCGTATCAAGCAACCCAGATCGATCACCGGCGCCATGACGCCGTGATAGTTCAATAAACCGGCAACATACTCCGGCGCCAGCGGCAATCTCTGGATCTCGACCAGCGGGACCACCTCGATCACCCGCGCGACGTCGACGGCGTAAGTATCTCCTCCGGCGCTCAAGAGCAGCATCAACATCGGCGGAACCCTTACGAACTCACCTTGAAGCGGGAAACCTCGTCCTGCAATCCGTGCGAAGCCGCGTTCAACTGTTCGATCACTTTGTTGAACTCCCGGAGCGATCCCACCGTTTGCTGGGCGGCCTCGTTGAGCTGGATCATGGATTCGGAAATTTGCTGCGCGCTTTCTGATTGCGTCCGCATTCCGGCGTTGACCGTCCCGAACCGCGGCGTCAGGGCCTGCACTTGCTCGATGATCTGGGCCTGCTGTTCGCTGATGCGGGCCATCTCTTCCACGCTGCGGCGGACCTCCGTATTGAATTTGTCCATCTCCATCACCCCGGCTGAAACGGCCGACTGCATCTCGCCGACCATCTGTTCGATGTCGAGCGTGGCAACCGCCGACTGATCGGCCAGGCGTCGGATTTCTCGGGCAACGACGGAGAACCCCTGGCCGTATTCGCCGGCCTTCTCGGCTTCGATGGCCGCGTTCAGCGACAGCAAGTTGGTCTGGTCGGCGACCTTGTTGATCGTCGTGACCACGCTGCTGATGTTGTTGGCCTTCTCGTTGATGGCCGAGAGCCGCGAGCCGATGGACCGGGTGGCCTCGGCCAGTTGGCGCATCGTTTCTTCCATGCCGGTCAGGTCGCTTCTCCCGGAATCGGCCAGATCGGCCGTTTCGGAGGCAACCGCGGTCACCTCGTCCATGGTCGCGGCCAGGTCGTGCGACGTGGCAGAGATTTCGGTGGCCGTGGCGACGACCTGGTTGGTCGAAGCCGCCTGCTCGGCGGTGGCGGCCTCCAATTGCTTGGCCGAGGCGGCGATCTCGGTGCTCGAGGTGGTCACCTGGATGCCCGACTTCTGGACCTGCCCGACCAGCGAACTGAGGTTGCGCGCCATGGTGCGGGTGGCGGCCAGCAGTTGTCCGGTTTCGTCTCTTACACGGACTTTTCCATCCTTTGCTTCTTCGCTTGGCGTGTCGCGCACGGCACGAGATCCGGTCAGCTCTTTCAATAACTGGGTGGCCGTCAGCAAGTTGCCTTCGGCAATGACTTGTGCCACGTTGGTGATTTTACTGATCGGACCGGCGATCTTCCCTCCCATAATGAAGGCGATGATCACCATCACCAGCAACAACGCGAGACCTGCGATGATCGCGTTTCGGATCAGGTCGTTGAGAACTCCTCCGAGCTGATCCTGCAAGCCCTGGTAATCGTCGTCGTAGGCGCCCGCCCCGATAACCCAATCCCAGGGTTTGAAGCAGATAACTGCGGCGGTCTTGTTTCTCGCGTTGGTTTCACCCGGATTCTTCCACCGATAGGTCTGAAAACCGCAGTTGCCTTCTCCGGCGGCGATTGCCTTGGCGACGGCCGACTGGATAAACAAATCACCGTTCTCGTCCTTTTTATTCCAGATATTTTCACCGTCGCTTGCCCCGCCCTTCGAGATGATGTAACAGCCCTTCTTGATATGCTTGCTGTCGGTTGCCTGCAACACGTAGACGTAGCCGGTCGTTCCGACCTTGATGTCCATAATGGCCTTCCGCAGGCTGGCGACTTCATCGCGTTTCACACCCACATAAAGCATACCGAAGACATAGCCTTTTTTGTCGATCAAGGGTTTGTAGACGGTAAGATACTCGGCGGCGGCGACGAAGTTCTTGCCTCGGTAAACTCCTTTGTTCAAAACTCTGGAAATGACCTGGTCGTCGATCAGCTCGCCGTCCTTGACCCACTTGGCGGGGATGTACGTGCCGATCGCCCTTTTGCCGCCCTTGGGAACATTCGTCGCAATGCGCAACATGTCCCCCTGCTCGTTCATGCGTTGAAAGATGGTGCAGGTTCCTCCGACCAGTTGGACGACCTCGTCGACGATGGGCGTGGGAACGCTCAAGTCGGCATTCTTGCCCAGCGAAACACCGTTACCCAGATTCATCTCCGGCAGGCTTACGGTAACGGGCTTGTCCGTGTACTGGTTGATCGCAGTCCACTCGACCTGCGTGTCGCCGAGTGCGAGTCCGCCGGCATGCTCCACCAGCATCTCGGCGACGTTCAAATCGTGGTCGAGCTGCGCCTGGATCAAGGCGTTGGTGCTCTTACACATGGCATACACGTCCTTGGCGATCCGTTCGGTATTGGCCCGGATGAGTTGCGTCAACTCTCCTTGGACCGTCTTCCTGATCCGTTGCTTCTGCATGAAAGTGAGAATGAACATTGCGACCACCGGTAACAATGCCGTGAAAACCGTTAGTCCGATAACCTTGCGCTTCAACGTCAGCTTCATCTTCTCACTCCAAGGTCTTGAGGGGGCAGCGTGGTAATTTGGGAGTCTCGGTAATTTGGGAGTATAAGTAAGTTTAGGATGCGTTTGTGCATGAGGGAACTCATTGTAGGCCCAATTCCAGTGCCAAAACCAGTTCTCGGTTGGCCTGATACCACTCGATCGAGCGTCGCAACCCCTCAGGAAGCAGGGTAAGCGGTGCCCAATCCAGCAGCCGAGATGCCTTCTCAATACTTGCACACGTGGCTGGAACGTCGGTCGGATGGGTCGAAAGGTGCTCGATCTGGGGCTCCTTTCCCAACAATTCCGCAATCTTGTCGATCAGGGCGGACACCTTGGTCGGGTGGTTGCCGCCGAGGTTGATTACTTCGTAGCCCAAGGGCCGCAGCGCAGCCACGGTTCCCCGCGCAATGTCGTCGACATAAGTGAAATCCCGGCTTTGCAGGCCGTCGCCGAACACCCGGACCGGCTTCCCCTCGGCGATCCAGCGAATGAAGCGGAACACGCTCATGTCGGGCCTGCCCGCCGGACCATACACCGTGAAATAGCGCAGCACCGAGACATCGAGCCCGTGCAAGTGGTGATAGGTGTAGCAGAGCGTCTCGGCCGCCTTCTTGGATGCCGCGTAGGGCGAAAACGGCCGGTCCGTGTCGGCATCCTCCCGGTAGGGTACCGGGTTGTGCGCACCGTACAAGCTGGAGCTCGACGCCAGGACGATCTTCGGCGTCTGAAACTTCCGGCAATGTTCCAGCAGACCGAGGGTCCCATCGACGTTGTCCTTGAAGTAGGCCGAGGGCTTCTCCACCGACGCCCTGATTCCCGCCCGGGCCGCGAGGTGGATCACCGCCGAGTAGGGCCGCCGCTCCAGGTCGTCGGCCTCGGGCGCCTCAACGTCGCCCGCAAACAGGGCGTCCGTCGCTTCCATGTCGGTGATGTCGATCGGGCAGAAGCGGAAACTCGCCTCGCGTTCGAGCCGTTCGAGCCGCCACTGTTTCAGCCGGGGATCGTAGGCGTCGTTCAGATTGTCGATGCCGACGACCAGCTCGCCCTGTTCCAGGAGCAATTCGCAGACTCTCCAGCCGATGAAACCCGCACAACCGGTCACAAGGTAGCGTCTGTACATGGAAGGCCGACTCCGTTACTCGGTGTTCCTGAAGGAGTTAAAACAACGTCGACAAGTAATCGTCCCAGATCGCCTTGACGCCCAGAGTCGTGAGCGCCGTCCCGGAAATCGCGGTCAGCAAGAGCAGAACAGGGCCCATGCGAAGGGGCTTGGGTAGGAATCGACGGTCGGCCCAGATCATGGCGAAGCACCACAAGCCGCAGGCGAACACGCCGCCGAAAATCGCCGCCGGCTTGACGGTTTGCATCGGGTTCTCCGGGCCCAACCACAGTACGATCAATCCGCCGCCCGCGCAGTAAACGAGCGTCCAGGCCCGAAACCTCCTTTCCGGCATCCGCCGGATGCGGCGGCTCACCGGGGCCAGGCATTCGTAGGCCGTGCGGAGGTAGATCTCGTACGCGCCGTACGTCGTTCCCCAAAATGCCATGAAAATGCCCAATTGATACACGTACAACAGCGAAGGATGAAACGTCGTGAGGAATTGGGACTGCTTGGAAAGCAACTCCAATTCGTCGGGCACGTCGTGCTTGGGGTGCAGGATGACCGCCGCGAGCAGGATGAAACAGATGGTAAAAACCAGGACCGACAGGAAACCGATCGTCACGTCGATCCGCGCCGGCAGAAGCCATCGTTTGCCGCGGGCGATGTTCTCCTCGCTCGTGTCGATCGGAAGCACGTTGTCCGGCTCGACGTCTTCGTCGGTTATGCCGCGATGGTGCTTCAACCCCAAGGCCCCCCAGTCCTTCTCGCGAAAGCAGCCGAGATAGCCGAGATAGTCGTAGGTGCCGCCGCCGACCGCACCGAGACAGACTGCTACCGCGACCCATTCCTTCTGCGCCCACGCACCGGGGCACTCGTGTTCGACCCACGGGCCGTACTTCGGAATCGACGGGATCAGCCCGAGGATCGCTTCCAGCCAATCGGGGCGGCACGCGAAGCACGCCGCCAGCAAGCTGACCAGCAGGATGCCCACGATGAGCGTTTGGATCTTCTCGAACACGCGGTACGTTTGGAGCCATGTAAACGTGACCGCCGCGGCGATGGCCAGGGTTGCCCAGAGCCGCTGGATCGCCAGCAGTTGGGCCTTCTTCTGGAGCAGCTCTTCCGGCGCCGGGTTTTCCGGCGTTGCCGCCTTGATGATCCGGTTCAGCTCACCGGCACTCATCCCCAACACTTGCTGATCGATGTGAAAGATCCAATTGAGGATCTGGCCCATCATCGAGGGGATGCCCGCCAGCCAGAAGGGAAAGCACGCGATGCTGATGACGCCGATCAAAAGCGGCACCCAGTTGCGCGGCCCCGGCATGTGGCCCCAGTGGGTCATGGGGTGTTCGCCGGTCAGTGTCATGTGCCGTGCGCCGACGTAGACCTGGATGCCCTTCATGACGGCCCCGCCGGCGAAGCACCACAGGAGTGCGTAGCCGAACAGTGCCCCCGCCCGCGAGGCGAAGAGCGTCTCGCCGCTGCCGATGGTGACCGAGGCCATGATGGCCCCGGCCCCGAAATACTTCAACGATCGCCAGCCGAAGCCGCCCTTGAGGTCGTCGCTCAGAGGCGGATACGCGATCTTTTCAAGCCGGTCGGCCGGAGTATCAGTATCCATGTGTGCCGTTTTCGTTTTGGGATGCCTGACACACTACCTCTTGCGGCGCCAGCCACAGGGCGGTTTATCGTATCAGCATTCTCGAAGGATGTCAAAGAACTCTCCGCCCGGGACCACGGTGCCATGCCCACGCCGGGTGCTACGGGCTGCTTGTCAGCCCTTGTTGGGTGGCCGGAAAGCTTGGCAATACCCCGGCTCGTTGTGGTGCCGAACACGTTTCCGTGAATCCGTCCCGTTTATTTGCCTTAGAGATTCGGCTGGATGAGTCTCCGGATTTCGTATACGCACGGGTGCCACTGTGGCACCTGGGGCTGTCCGGCCCTGATATTCGCCCCCGCCGTTTCTCGCAAACTGCAGCAGGAATTCGCCGCTCCGACGATCCGATTCGAGAACGAACCGCCTTACCTGGGGCAGGTGAGCAAGGAGTGCGACGTTGCGATCCTCAACGGCACGCACAACACAACGGCGTCGCTGCTCCTGGCGGGCAAACCCATGCTGCAGCTCCCGGAGTTCCTGGAGCAATTCGAGCAACGGGCCGACCGCCGGCAGAGACCAATCCGGTAACAATGCTCCCCCATGAAAGGGGGAAACCCGGGAGATTGAGAATCCCGGGCATGACATTCGACGTACTCGATACTCGGCGAGCCATCCCTTTCGGGGCCCCTTGTTCATTTCTTTTTCGGGGGGTATCATTACTGTTTTGCCTCTATTGAGGGAGCGTGCCATGCGCCACGTACTATCGGCCCTGGTTCAGAACGTTCCGGGTGTGCTGTCGCACATTTCGGGGATGTTGGCTTCGCGGGGTTACAACATCGACAGCCTTGCGGTGGGGGAGACTGAAGACCCCCAATTGTCGCGAATGACGTTCGTCGTCGTCGGCGACGATACCGTTCTGGAACAGGTCCGCAAGCAATTGGAAAAGATCGTGACCGTGGTTCGGGTGGACGACATCAGCTCGCAGGACTACGTGGAGCGCGACTTGATCCTTCTTAGGGTGAAGGCCCCTCCCGGCACCCGGAGCGAAATCGGCGAGTTGACCGACATTTTCCGCGGGCGGATCGTCGACGTTGCCCCGGAAGCGGTGATGATTGAAATCTCCGGCCAGGAACGGAAGATCGAAGCCTTTATCGAGATGATGCGACCGTTCGGCATCATCGAACTCGTCCGCACCGGACGAATAGCCATGGTACGCGGAGCCAACCATAACAAGCAAGCCGACGACAAGTAGTCCGCCGAGTTGTCAAAACGCCAAATCAGAAATCGGAAATCGAAAATCAAGAAAACTTCAGGAGCCGCCACGATGCCAGCTACGACTTTCTACGACAAAGACGCCGACCTTGGACTGCTGAAAGACAAGACCATTGCGATTTTGGGTTACGGTTCGCAGGGTCACGGCCATGCCCAGAACCTCCGCGACAGCGGCATCAAGGTTGTCGTTGCGGAACTGCCGGGCACGGCAAACCACGAGCAGGCGGTCAAGGACGGTTTCGAGCCGGTCGCGGCGGAAGAAGCCGTGAAGCAGGGCGACATGATCACCATTCTGCTGCCCGACGAACTCCAGGCCGACATCTTCCGCGCCCAAATCCGCGAGAACCTGTCGCCCGGCAATATCATCGTCTGCTCGCACGGGTTCAACGTCCACTACGGCCAGTTCGACATACCGGAGGGCGTGGCCGCGATTTTGGTGGCGCCGAAGGGCCCGGGGCACCTGGTCCGCTCCGAGTTTGTCAAGGGCGGCGGCGTGCCGTGCCTGATCGGGCTCGGCGAAGGGGCGGGCGACAAGGAACTCCAACTGGGTCTGGCCTACGCCAAGGGCATCGGCGGCACCCGCGCAGGCGTCATCCAAACCACCTTCGCCGAGGAGACCGAAACCGACCTGTTCGGCGAGCAGGTCGTGCTGTGCGGCGGTTTGACCGCCCTGATCAAGGCCGGCTACGAGACGCTCGTCGAGGCCGGCTACCAGCCCGAGATGGCCTACTTCGAGTGCATGCACGAGGTGAAACTGATTGTCGATCTGATGTACCAGGGCGGGATGAACTACATGCGCTACAGCATCTCGAACACGGCCGAATACGGCGACTATACCCGCGGCCCGCGAATCATCACCGCGGAAACCCGGGCCGAAATGAAGCGAATCCTCGAGGCGGTCCGGGACGGCAGCTTCGCCCGCGAGTGGATCCTTGAAAACAAGGCCAACGCCCCGATGTTCAAGGCCTTGCGCCGCCGCGAGCGCGAGCACCCCGTCGAGCAGGTCGGACTGCAACTCCGCCGGCTGATGTCCTGGATCGACGCCAAAGAAGTGTGACAACGTGACCTCTCCCTGTTGGGGTGGGGCTATGGGATAATCAATTGCCTGTCGAAGGTGAGGAGGTCTCAATGGACGATCGTACCAGCGAAACCCGCACGCTATTCGACGAACTCAAAGTCGGGGACCGAATTGAAGTGGAGCAGACGGTCACCGTCGGCAAGGAGAGCCGGACCACCGTGACCAAGGGGATAGTCGTCCGCACCGAGTGCCGGCGCCACGGCGACCATTCCCGTCAAACCGGCGACGAACTCTCCTGCGATACCATCCTGCTGGAGATGCCCGACGGCGAGCTGACTTCGATCGGCGTGGACGAGTCTACGGTATTGCGCCGGGTATAGTCTGCGGTCCCATGAAAGATTCCGACGATCCCGATCGCCGACTCTTCGAATCCCACCCGCGTAACTTCCAGGCGAACCGCTACGTCTACCCGGTTCTCAGCCGGCGTGCCGGGGGAATCTCGATCGGCGTGAATCTCAACCCGGATCAAACCTGCAACTTCAATTGCGTCTACTGTCAGGTCCGTCGGGAGGGCAAACGGCCCAAGGAGCCGGTCGACCTCGGGCGGCTCCGCGAGGAGTTGGACCGGACGGTCGAGTTGGCCGGTTCCGGGCGGATTTTCGATGCCCCGCCTTTCGCCCAAACCCCCGAGCCGCTCCAGCGGCTGAACGATATCGCGCTGAGCGGCGACGGCGAGCCGACGTTGGCCGTCGAATTCGGCGAGGCGGTGACCATCGCTGCCGAAATCCGCCGGCGCCGCTCGCTCGACGCCCTGAAGCTCGTGCTGATCACCAACGCCAGCTTGCTCCACCGGGATCACGTCCGCCGGGCACTGGAAACTCTCGACCGGAACAACGGCGAAATCTGGGCCAAACTCGACGCCGGCTCCGAAGAACACTATCGCAAGGTGAATCGTTCGAGCGTTCCGTTTCAGCAGATTCTCGGCAACCTTCGCCAAGCGGCGCAGGGGCGGCCGATCGTGATCCAATCGCTCTTCGCCAGGCTCCACGGTGAACCGCCCGCTCCGGCCGAAATCGAGGCCTACTGCGACCGGCTCGCCGAGATCGCCGCCACCGGCGGGCGGATCAAGCTCGTCCAAATCCACTCGGTCGCGCGAGTGCCGGCCGAAAGCTGGGTAACCGCCCTGCCCGACGAACAGATCGACGCCATCGCCGAAAAGGTGCGAGACGCAACCGGTCTCGCCGTGGCCGCGTTCCACGCGTGAATTTGCAGTCCTCGACTCGGGTTACCTTTACCGCGCTGCCTGCACAGGATAGGATAATCCGGTCATCGGAACCTGCGCGATGCCAGGACCGGCTGAAGAAGCAAGAAACAACGAGGATTACCATGTTTGAGGTTGAACAACTTGCCGGCACGTGGTGGATGTTTGTCCTGCTGGGATTTGTCGGGGGGATCGTCTGCGGCGCGCTGGGTATCGGCAGCGGCATCATCTTCGTGCCGGCGCTGGTCATCATCTTTTCAACGGAGCAAAAAGACGCCCAAGGCGTGGCACTGGCGGTTATGGTCCCCATGGCGATGTTGGCCGCTTTCCGATACTGGCGGAACCCCAATATCGACGTCAACTTCAACCTCGTGGCCTTGCTCGTCGTCGGCTCGATCGGAGGCGTCTTGATCGGCACCGAGATTGCCAACCACCTGCCGGGCCACTGGCTCCGAAAGGCCTTCGCCGTGTTGATGATCGTCGCCGCCGTGCGAATGTTCACCATGGGGCCAAAGCAGCCCGGTCCGGCCGACGGGACACCAGAAAAACCACAAGCAGCTAGAACTCTATGAACTCGTCGGGATAGTGAGACAGATCGAGTTTCTCGCTCTCCGGTATCAAGCGTATCCCCCACTGCTGCATTGCCAACGCGCCGAAGAGGACTTCCAGCGCCTTGCCGTCCTCATCAACTCCGATCTGATCGATCACCATGGCTTCCGTGTGAAAGGGCTTTCCTGCGACTTCGCCCAGCAACACGGCGGCGTGCGAAGATGTCTTCGTCTCGCCTCCCAGCTTCGTGTGAGTCGGGCAAGGGAGGTCCGTGGTGGCAAGGAGTGCTGCAACATCCGGAATGACATAGGTGTTCCGTGCCCCGGAGTCGAACAGCGTCCAACTGTCTCTCCCGCACACCTTGATCATCTGTCGTATTCGGCCCACGGCAAGCTCCCCTTGTATTGTATATAACCCCTTGTATTGTATATAACCGCTTTTCCAGCCCCATCAGTGTATTGACGCGTCGTTGCGTTGTCAAGGGGGTCCCAGTTACGCCGCGTCCGCCGCTCGACAACCAAGCACACGGGTGCCCGTGGTTGAAAGTGTGGCATCCCCTCATTCTCACGATTTCATTCCCGGGACGGTGCCGAAAAGCTCTTGAAGCGGCTCGATGACCATGTGTACCAGGACGTACCAGGTCAGCCATACGACGAAGATCGTCAGTACGATGACCACGAGAGTAAGGAGGGTTTTTTGCCGGCCGGTGAACGCCCGGCCCCGCCAAAGCAAGGGTAAGGCGATCGGGCCGAGGACCAAGAAGAGCATGATCAGCACAAACGTGCGATTGTCCGACAGTCTTCTCCCGGCAGGCGGTGTCTCTTGAACGACGTGAACGTTTACGATTTCGGCGGCCGACGGGTTCGAGTTGGGGTCGTCGTGGCCGGTCGCCGCCCCGCAATGCCGGCAGAAATTGTCCGTTGCGTCCAATTCGGTGGAGCAGATCGGGCAGATCAGCTTTTTATTTTCGAGGTTCGGCACGTCCGACATGGCGGCTTATCAAGAAAGAGGAGTGATTTCTCGTTTCGTAGCCCGCAACCCATTTTACCCATTTCCCCTTGACCCCGCCACACCATCCTGCTAAAAGCCCCCCGCCATGTATCGACGCCACGGTGACAAACTGGCCCTGGTCTTTCTGGCCTGCGATCTGACCGTTACAACGGCGGTTTGGATGGGGGCCTATTGGCTGCGTTTCGCCGCGTTGCCCTCGCCCGACGGCATTCCCGACTTCCGGTATGTGCTGTGCGCTTTGCCGCTGGTGCTGGTCCTTGCGGCGGTGTCGTACCGGCTTTGCGGGCTCTACGAGATTCACCGGCTGAGACAACTCCCGCGCGAGCTTTCGGTTGTTTGCAAGGCGGGCGGGCTCCTGTTCCTGCTGGCGATTACCACCACGTTCTACCGCCGCGATCTCTATGAATCGCGACTTGCCCTGGGAATATTTCTGGTCCTCAACACCGTGGGGCTGATGCTCGTGCGGAGGGCAGTCTGGCGGCTGATCAAGTACTTGCGCAGTCGCGGGTTGAACTACGGTCGGGCCGTGATCGTCGGCTCCGGGCGGACCGCGAGACTGGTGGCCGGGACCATCCGGCGGAACGAATGGACCGGCCTGGAAGCCATCGGGTTTGTCGACCGGCCGACGGGGATTGAACCGGCCATCCTGCCGCGGATCGGCGAGATCGGCGAACTGGGCCGCATCGTCGCCGAACGGAACGTCGATCACGTGTTCATCGCCTTGCCGCTTTCGCGCTACGCCGAGTTGCCCGAGGTATATCGCGCGCTGTCCGACGTGGTCGTCGAATTGCAGCTCGTGCCCGATTTGCCCAACTCGGCCGGGATGAAACTCCGCATGCTCGAGGTCGATCAGGTGGCGTTTCTGGGGCTGCGGCAGAGTCCCCACTACGGCTGGCCGAAGGTAGTGAAACGGGCCATGGACCTGGTGCTCGGCGCCGTGGCGTTGATCCTGCTTGCGCCGCTTCTGATCGCGCTGGCGGCAGCCGTGAAGCTGACCAGCCGGGGACCGGTCTTCTACCGGCAGAAGCGGATGGGGCTGTACGGGCGGACGTTCGACATGCTGAAGTTCCGCAGCATGCGCGTGGACGCCGAGCGGTCAACGGGCCCGGTTTGGGCAGCCCGCAACGACGGGCGCTGCACGCCGCTGGGGCGTTTCATGCGGCGGTGGAGCCTCGACGAATTGCCGCAGTTGTTCAACGTGCTGCGCGGCGATATGAGCCTGGTCGGCCCCCGGCCGGAGCGCGGCGTGTTCGTCGAGAAGTTCCGCAAGGAGTTTCCCGGCTATACCCAGCGCCACCAGGTCAAGGCCGGCATGACCGGCTGGGCCCAAATCCAGGGCTGGCGAGGCAACACCTCCCTGCGGCACCGCCTCCGGTGCGATCTCTGGTACATCTCGCACTGGTCGCTTTGGCTCGATCTGTGGATTCTCTGGATGACCGTTTTGGGCGGGCTGCGCGAAAAGGGAACGGCAGCCCGGCCCTGAAGGTCGGCTTCCCATTTTCGGCCCGTCTCGAAACTTCGGCCGCCGCGGAAGAGCCCCGCAGATTTCCTTTGACTTTTGGGGGGGATTGCTTATACTGTGCCTGATAAGCCCCCGCGCTAAGAGGGGGCGGATCACGGAAGTGTATAGGTTTCAACAAGTTAAGTGAGGGTGTCCGGGAATTGTAGACAGAAATCACTGTAGGGAACGGCCTCTGTGCCGTTCCGTTTGGGCAACGATCCATCTGCTGTAGGGAACGGCCTCTGTGCCGTTCCGTTTGGGCAACGATCCATCTGCGGAACGCCACAGAGGGCGTTCCCTACAGAGGCGAATTCCCGGACGGCCTCAGTGAAGTCGGGATTCGGCAGTGATTCAGAGGGGGGCTTATCAGGCGCGCCGGGGAGGGTTAAGCCTTGGCGCGGAACTGCTCAATCCTATGTTCGCCCTCAACTCTTCACAGGATGCGGCCATGGGGGAAACCGCAACAGAGCCGAAACTCAGACTTCGCTGGTATCAGTACCGGCTGGTACACTTGTTTGTCGTCGTAACCGTTTCCGCGATTCTGTTCGGCTGGATGTTCTATACGGTCTATCCGCAACGTGCCTACCTGTTGCATATCCGCTCGGTCAGTGAGCGAATCCGTTCTCTTCATAATCAACGGCCAGGCAATATCACTCCAGAGCGTTGGGAGGAAGCAGTTGACTGGGCATGCACTGCTTTTGTGAACTTGCCGCTTGATCGTGCTCAGAGGGAAGATTTCGATTCCGGTTTGCGAGAGAGAATGGCTGACGGCGACAGCCTTGAAACGCTTAGGTGGATCTGGGACGAACTTACGCGGTCCACGCCAAATGGCCCTGCCTACGCTGCAGAATTCTGTCCTGTGCGGGCGATGACTCCCGAGCCTATTACGGACCAAACGCTCAAGAGCCTCTGGGGGGCTGACCTGGCGACCTGCCTGGATCTAGGTGATACGGAAGTAGGTGACGCAGGTCTGATTCATTTGAGCAGCACGCAGAACCTCGACACTCTTAACCTGACAAGCACGCGAGTCACTGACACCGGGCTGCAACATCTTCGGGGGCTGACCAAACTCAAGCTGTTGTACCTGAACGGGACTCAAGTCACCGACGATGGCGTCAAGGAACTCCAAGAGGCATTACCGAACTGCGAGATTGAATACTAACCGTTTGTATTGATTCGTTTTCATAATCAGGTAGACTGGGGCGAACCACAGCGTGAACACGGACGGCTTCGCCGCCGGTTACGCAAGTCGTTATCGCAATGAAAGTGAACGCCTTAGCGGTGATTCTTGGCGCTGTCCAAATTAGTCCTTACAGAAGCGAAGTCAAAGAGGGCTTTTCTTGTTTTCCATGAAAGTGT
>CAZJRB010000066.1:0-41474 GCA_964547995.1 uncultured Planctomycetaceae bacterium
AGGTTCGATGCTAATTCAAACCACGGAGAATTCCAGTTCCAAGGGAATCAAAACACAAGCTCATCCGGTTGAGCCAGACGCCTTGCGTGCTTAATCGCTATCGGCATCATTGTCGCGAGCAAAGGGGTCTCGTGTCCATAGACATCTCGCTTCAGCCGCCTTCCGTCATAGGGAAATTCGCGATTCTGAAGCACACGCAGCCATGTTGCCTCGCTTACCTGCCGATCAATTCCACAACGGAACCATGCCTCAAGTTGTGGCACGGCGAGCCCCACAGCAATCTTCAACGGTTCTCGATGAGAGCGTGGGGACAGGAGACACTTTACTCCGTCGATCACAGATCGGAGTCTACAGAGCCGGCAGTTCGCATTGGCCTTGCCCGCTTGATCGCGTGATTTTTCATGTACGGGGGAGCGATCGGAATCCATGACAACGACCAATGCGTCTGTATCCGTGCGGAAGTGAAGATGCTTCAACACCGTGTGCAGACTTGCCAGCACGGCGTCATGGCCACGACTTCGCAGGGGAGGCATCTTAGGGACTTCCGTTTCCTCCCCCAGAAGTGCGTCGACCAGTATGCGAATGGCCGCTTCGTCAACAGGGGATTCGCTAAAGACGGCAACTTTCATGAGTTGCTCGGCACTCCTCCAAGGACTCCGCTGTACCACACTTCGCCCAATGGTGCGTCACCAAGGACCTCCAAAAGGTGTGGTTGCTCGGATAATCGCTCGAACTTCACTTCCCCACCCTCTTTGTTGGCAATAACGATCTCTTCCGGACGGTCCTTGAACAGGTCGAGAAAGTAGGGTGAATGGGTTGTGGCGATTACCTGGACGGGCCTGCGGTCTTCGCCACAGCTTTCTGGATAACTCAGCCGGTACAGGACCTCTTGCACCCGCCGCAGCAGTCGCGGATGAATTCCGCGGTCGGGCTCCTCAAGACCGATCAACGAGGGCGGGTTGGGAAGATAAGCCAAGGTGAGAATGACCAGGGCAATGAGCGTTCCTTGCGACAGGTCCCGTGCAGGAATCTTATAATGGCCGTTCCGGGTCCGCATGAAGATCACTCGTTGCCCATCCCCAGTCAAATCGAATGATAACCGATCGAATTCCGGCAACCACTGTTCCACTTCTTCGTTGAGGGCTTCAAACCGTGCCTCATCTTCATCGCGCAGGCGGTCGAGAACGGCCGAAAACTTGGCCCCGTTGCGGGCCAACTCGACATTCTTCTCAAGTGCTGCCGGCGCGGCTATGGCCGTAGCATCAAGCGAGAATACTCGCATGTTGTCCATGCAACGGTTGAAATCGTTGGTATCGTGAGGTCCGCCTTTGCTAACATCAATGTCCTTGGTACGGGTCAACGTGGGCAAGCAACGAAGGAAGGACTCGGCTCCGCCAAATGGTTGCCCCCAGTACAATCGAATCTCGACCTTTGTTCGTTTGTCGGGTTGTACACCCGCACTCATCACCTCTCTAAAATCCATCACCTCCTTGCCACTAATCATTTCCAACGCCTGTAATACAGTCGTCTTTCCACTGCCATTCGGTCCGACCAGAACGGTACACGGACTCAATGGGAGCGTAGCATTACGGAGTGCCTTAAAATTCTCAAATTTGATCGACTCGATCATGGTTTTGTCCTCCGCATAGCAGCATACCACACCCCTCTGGAGAAATCTACCCGTGCCAGTTGTGCGGGTGCTGAAGTCCGCACAAGAAGAGACCGCCTCCCCGCACCTGCGGGGAGACGGCCTTCTGGCAATTGGAACCTGTTGTGTGGTTTCGTTGGTTGTCGGCCGTGGCCGCATCCCCCGGGCGCTCCTGCGGGAGAGCGGAACCGGGAAAGGATCGTGTTCGGCCGGGACACGAACATGACGTTGCTACTCCTCAGCGCATCCGCCACACCCTTTGTTTGTTGCCAAGCCGTGATCGCTCGCGTCGCCGACGGCCCATCCTAGCCAGAAACCGGCCCGGAATTGAGGCGACTCACCTCCCTCCTTAATACGCATGGGTGGATAGGTTAAACACCCTAGCGGGGGCCGGCTATGGTCACACAGACCAACGCCCGCTGAAGGTCCAATTGCTCGGCAGTTTCGCACAGCATGGTGCTCGCAACAATCACCAGCCGCGAAATCAATGGTAAAGTGTACGAATTTGGCCAATCGGCTCAACGGCGATTTTTCAAAATAGGACGGCTTTTTTCTTTCATGGCCGGTCCCCGTTGGCCCTTGAATCCCGCGGCGTTTGACGTAAGAATCAGGCTTTTGCGTCCCATTCCTCACAAGGAGCGAGGCCCATGAAAGTCGTGCCCCTGGGCGAAAAAGTGGTCGTCAAACGGCTGGAAGCGGAAGAAGTCACCGCCGGGGGGATCGTTTTGCCCGACACGGCCAAGGAAAAACCGCATCAGGGCCGCGTCCTTTCGGTCGGCGACGGGCAACTCCTCGCGGACGGCTCCCGGGCGGCCCATCAGGTCAGCGAGGGCGACCGCGTCCTTTTCAGCAGTTATGCCGGCACCGAAGTGGTGGTCGACGGCGAGGATCTGCTGATTATGGGCGAGGACGAGATTCTGGCGGTTATGTCCTGAGTATCGTGCTACGCCGCTGGTCTTCGCCGGTCGCCGAGGTACAATAGGCTGTTGTTCCAACACTCCTGATAGGGGGAATTTGCCATGTCCGCTCGCCATTTGCCGCCGTTTGCCCTGTTTGCAGCCCTCGTCGGACTCGCCGTGTCCGCTTCGGCCCAGCAACCGGATGCGAAGCCCAACATCCAGATCGACGCCGGGACCTACGGCCGGACCGTCGATCGAGCCATCCAGTTTCTCAAGACGAAGGGGCAATCGCCCGACGGATCGTACGCCGGCTACACCGGCCCCGGCGTTACCGCTGTGGTGACTACGGCAATACTGAAACACGGCCGCTCGCCGGACGACCCCGTCGTGGCCAAGAGCCTTAAATACCTGAAGGGGTTCGTCAAGCCCGACGGCGGCATCTACAAGAAAGACAACTTCTACCGCAACTACGAGACCAGCATCGCGTTGCTCTGCTTTGCCGAGGCCAACAAGGACGGCCGTTACGACAAGCTGATCGCCGATGCCCAGCGGTTTCTCAAGGGGATTCAGTGGGACCAGGACGAAGGCCACAATAGCGCCAGCACCAGTTACGGCGGGGCGGGCTACGGAAAACACAAGCGGCCCGATCTGTCCAACACGAGCTTCCTGATCGAGGCATTGCAGGCGGCCGGGACCGGGCCGGACGACGAGGCCATGAAGAAGGCCCTCATCTTCGTCTCGCGGTGCCAGAACCTTGAAACGGAGAACAACACCACGCCGTTTGCGGCCAAGAACCCGGACGGCGGTTTCTACTACACCCCGGCCGCCGGCGGGAGTTCCCAGGCCGGCGAAACGCCCGGCGGCGGATTGCGCAGCTACGGCTCGATGACCTACGCCGGGCTGAAGAGCATGATCTACGCCGGTGTGAAGCCGGACGATCCGCGCGTGAAGGCCGCCGTGAAATGGGCCGAAAAACACTACGGACTGAAGTCGAATCCCGGGCTCGGCAACGCGGGACTCTACTACTATTATCACATGTTTGCCAAGGCGCTCGACGCAGCCGGCCAGGACGAAATTACCGATGCCAAGGGCGTGAAACACAACTGGCGCCGCGAACTGCTCGAAGAGCTCGTCCGACGCCAACGCCCCGACGGCTCCTGGATCAACGAGAACCCCCGATGGCTCGAAGGCGACGCCAGCCTGGTCACCGGCTATGCCCTGCTGGCGCTGGCCTACTGCAAGCCGGCAGCGGAGAAATAGAGGACAGTGGGCAGAGGGCAGATTATCGATTACCCATCACCTATCACCCAACACTTGCCACCATGGATCTATTCGAAGCCATTGAAAAGCGTTACAGCTACCGCGGCGAGTTCACCGACGCACCGGTGCCGCGGGATGACCTGGAGAAGATCGTCATGGCCGGGATTCGGGCGGCGACGGGCAAGAACGAGCAGGTCGCGTCGTTCGTGATTATCGACAACCCGGACCTGCTGAAGCAGATCGCCGAGATTGTCGGCAAGCCCACTTGCCGCACGGCCAAGGCCATGATCGCCTGTATCGGCGATCCCCGGCCCGTGCTGGGGAACTTGTCGTTCGTCGCGGAAGACTGCGCCGCGTCGGTCTCGAACATGCTGCTGGCGGTGACCGCCCTGGGCTACGCCACCGTCTGGCTCGACGGGGTGTTGCGGGGCGAGAACAAGGCCGAGCGGATCGGCAAAGTGCTCGGCGTACCCGAGGGCAAGTACGTGCGGATTCTCCTGCCGATCGGCGTTGCCGCCGAGCCGGGAACCCAGAAGGAGAAGCTTCCCTTCGAGCAGCGGGCGTGGTTTAATAAGTACGATGGATGAGTTGCTCGCGCGATGAAGACGGCTTTTGACACAAGAGCATAGAAGGGAGCACCCGCCCCCGGGCTGCACAAATTCACCGCGACAAGCCGGGGGCAGGTGCCCCCTCCTATCCGATTGCCGCGATACGATGAACCGCACATGCTTCTTATGCAGAACATTTCTGCCCTTTGTGTTCGCGTGCGCTTTTCCCGGCGCCGCTTCGGCCCAAGTCGACCGCAAGCACACGGAAACCCTGCTGGCCCCGTTCCCGCGGGAGGTCTACGACTCGACGATCCTCAGCCCCAACGGCCGGCGGATTGCGTACGTCCGGCCGGACGGCAAAGCTCGGGCGGCGGTGATCGACGGTAAGCCGGAGAAGACGTACCAGAAGGTCGACGGCCTGACGTTCAGCCCCAACAGCCAGTGGCACGCCTACGGGGCGCTGTCCGGCGGCGCGTGGCGGCTGGTCGTCAACGGCCGCGAGCAGCCGCCGCAGAACCGCGTCGGGACGCCGGTCTTCAGCCCCGACAGCAAGCGGCTGGTCTACACGGCCCTGCAAGCCGACGGGGAGCACGTCGCCGTCGTGGAAATCAACCAGCCGCCGGGCAAGGCCTACGAGCGGATTTTTGAAGGGAAACTCGTCTTCAGCCCCGACAGCAAACGCTTGGCCTATGGCGCCCGCATCGGTGAGAAATGGTACATGGTCGTCGACGGAAGGCCGATCGGGCCGTTCGACTTCCTTGGTGCGAGCACAGGCATCCACTTCAGCAGCGACAGCAAGCACCTGGCCTTTGCGGCAATGGCCGGCAAGCGGTGGTGCGTTGTCGTCAACGGAAAGAAGCAAAAACTCTACGACAACGTCGGGCGCCTCTCGATGAGCCCGGACGGAAAACAGCTCGCCTATCTCGCCGGCTCCGGCGGGAAATGGCTCGTCGTACACAACGGGCAGGAGGGGAAGCCGTACGACGCGATCGGGGAAGACACCCTGCGGTTCAGTCCCGACAGCGCGAAGCTGGCCTATGCAGCTTCAAGCGGCGGCAAGTGGTTCGTCGTGGTCAACAAGCAGGAAGGCAAGCCGTACGACGGGATCGCCGAGATGTCTTTCAGCCCGAACGGCAAACAATTCGCCTACACCGCAAAGATCGGCGCCACCGAGACGGTCGTCCTGGACGGGCGGGAGCAGAAGATTTACGACCGCATCGGCGGGGGCACCATAGCGTTCGGCCCCGACGGACGACGGCTCGGCTACATCGCCAAGGTCGGCCGCGCATCTTTCGCAGTCGTCGACGGCCGGCGGCAGCCGCGATACGACATGGCCGGCTATCTCACGTTCACACCCGACGGCGGTCACTACGTCTACGCGGCAATCAAGGGCAAGAAGACCTTCACGGTCGTCGACGAGAGGCCGGCCGCCTCCCAATACGACGCCATCTGGACCGTGCCGGAAGCGAGACTCCTTTTCGACTCCCCGAAGAAATTTCACTATCTCGCGGTCAAGGACGGGAACATGTACCTGGTCGAGGAGGAAGTGGATTAACAGGCGGGGTAACGTACGAGCTCAGATTGTAAACGCCACCACGGGGCTCGTCCCCGTGGAGCGATGATTGACCACTAACCGATCGCCCCTATATTTCTCCCCTTCCGGCCGCCGCTGGCAGCGGCGGCCGGAAGGGGAGGGTGGGTTGTTCTCGGGGCCATGGTAGTGGTCAATCATGGCTCCACCGGGCCAAGCCCGGCGGTGGCCAAGCCGTCGTTTACAGTTTCAGTACCAAGAAAAGCGTCTCCAGGATACTGCACCCCCTTGACACCGCCTCCTGGAAGAATATCCTGACGTATTGTACGAATCCAGTTCCTTAGCAAACGAGGGAAATACCATGTGTGACGGACAAGAAGGCTGCTGCTGTAACCCGGATGCGCAGAAGGAAAAGCCGGAGGAATGCCCCCCGAAGCAGACCAAAGAGTGCCACGGCGACGTCGAGGAACATCCGTGCGAGACGCCCGCCGAGGATAAATAGTACCTGTTGCGGAAAGCCGGATTTTCGGGTGCCATGCCCACGCTTCGGGTGCCATGCCCACGCTTCGGGTGCCATGCCCACGCTTGCGTGGGCATGTAGCGGTTTCTTGCGGGATTCACGACATGCCCACGCAAGCGTGGGCATGGCACCCAACTTTCCGCAACAGAAACTAAATAGGTCGCGCCCCTATGAAATTGCGCCCGGCACGGGACCGAACCATGCCCAAACGCAAGAATCGCCGCACCAGCAGATCGGGAGCGATCCGCAATGCACTGGGGCAACTGGGGTGGCACGCCAGCGCGAAAGACGTCGTTGCGCTGCTGGCGGACTACGGCCTCAACGTCAGCGAGGGCCTCGTCCAGAAGGTCAAGGTCGAGGCCCTGAAGGACTCCAGCAGCGTCAAGCGCCAGAAGGCAAAGCTGCCGCAGCCGAGCTACCACTCGCCCGCGCCGTTCCTTCGTAAAGCACCCGCCCGGCGGACGTACAGAAGATAGTCAACAACGATTCCCTCTCATCTCAGGAGATCCCATGATCGAGTTCGACAACTCGCCCGGCAGCAACGTCGTTTGCGTGAAGATCAAGGACCAATTGCACGCAGAAGACTTTGGGGCCGTCGCACCGAAGGCCGACCAACTGATCGGCGAGCACGGCAAGATCCGCGTCCTTCTGGACCTGACCGATTTCCACGGTTGGGCGGACGTCTCGGCCGCCCGGACCCATTTCAGCTTCATCAAGGACCACCACCACAAGGTCGAGCGGATCGCCATCATTGCCGGCAAGCAGTGGCAACATTGGATCGCCGCGGTGGTCGGCACGTTCGTCGCCGCGGAGGAGAAGTGCTTCGACGAAGCTGAAGCCGACGAGGCGCGAAGCTGGATTGCGGCCTGAGGCCGCAACCAAAGAGATTGCAAATTGAAAATTGAAAATTGAAAATTGCAGACTGCAAATTGGTTCTGTCTTGCGTCTGGTCGGTGGTTTTTCCGCATTTGGCTGCGGATCGACCCCACGGGAAGCCGATCTTCAATCTGCAATTTTCAATTTGCAATTTGCAATTTTCAATATTCCCGCGAGAAAACATGCTCGCACGGCGCGCAGAAGTTGCGACGTAAAACTCTAAGGTGCCGTCCCGGCTGCACCACAAGTTGTTTCTTGACAGCCCCCAAGCAAACTTTGCGTGCTACGCGGCCGTCTTGCCTCGACGGGCCGAGGGGGTCAGTTCGTAGAGCCACGCGTTGCCCTGCTTGCCGACTTTCCTGGCTGCGCCCGTCTCGCGAAGCGTGTAGGCAATGCGTTGGGCAACCCAGCGTTCGACCTGCAGGCCTTCGGCCAGGTGACCCGTGTGGAAGGGGCTCGGCAGCTTGCACGGGATCAGCCGGACGAGATCCGCCCGGGTGCGAAGCCGGTGGGTTTCCAAAACGGCCGTGAGTTTCCGGTCTTCGACCTGATGGTCGTTCTCCCGCCAACGCCGCCGCCGACCGTGCCCGGGGTAACGCCATTCCTCGATCTCCACCAGCGGCACCTCCAGCGTCAGCCGCCGGTGCGGGAACACGCGGGTGAAGTACACCAACTCGTCGAACAGATCGAGCAATTGTCCCCGCTTAGGGCTGGTGCGCCGCTGGAGGACCTTGCCGCCTTTGGCCGCTTGTTTTACGAGCATCTTTCGGGCGATGATCGGCTTGACGACCAGCACGTCGTGCTGCCGAAGCAGGTGGCGGATTTTGTCGCGGATGGCGGCGAGCGCCCCGTGCTGGATTTCGATCAACCGCCGCTGCGAGACGACGTCGATGCGGTACTTCCCCACCCGGACCTCCGACTTCGCCTCGGGCCCGGCGTAGCGGGATTTCAGTTCACGGTGGAGCGATGTTTCCATAGAAGGGATTATCGGCAAAACAAGGGGGCAAACTTGCCGCCAAGCGGGAACGTTGTCCGGCAAGAAAGGTAGCAGGCACACTCCGTGTGCCGTCCGCGGAATCTGGGAGGAGTCGTCTACTCGTACTGTAAAGCCGCGACCACTGGTCGCGGAGAAGCGGGGAACAAGACGGTCAACGAACAATCCGCCAACCCGACATTCCACGATCGTATCAGATACATTTGCCGTGGGTTTCCGCGACCACTGGTCGCGGCTTTACATTATCAAGGCGCCGGCGGCTCGATTCCGAAATCCTTGATCGTAAGCAGACTTTGCAGCGTGTGGCCGGCCTCCTCGAACGCCTGGCGGCCCCCCTCCATCCGGTCGATGATGGCCACCACGCCGCGGACCTTCATGCCGAACTTCTCGATCCGCTCGATGGCCGTAAGCGACGATCCGCCGGTGGTGACGACGTCCTCGACGACAATGACCTCATCGCCCGGCTTGACGGGCCCCTCGATGTACTGGTCCGTGCCGTGGCCTTTCGCCTCCTTGCGGACCATGAACCCGAGCAAGGGCGTTCCGCGGACGCCCGACATGGTCACCACGGCGGCGGTAATCGGATCGGCCCCGATCGACATCCCGCCGACCGCGTCGGGCAGATTGTCCGGATCGAGCAGATCGAGGATCCCCTCGGCGACCAGCCGTGCCCCGGCCGGGTCAAGCGTGACCTGCTTCCCATCGAGATAGTACGTGGCCTTCTTGCCCGAGGCGAGTGTGAAGTCGCCGAACTTCAGGGCCTTTTCACGGATCAGGCCGGTCAGGGCTTGTTTGTCGTACATCGTGGCCTTCCGGCAGGGGGTCTTCAGCGCGGGGTTCAATGCGTTGAATTATAGCCGGGCCACGATGAATGGGAAGGGGCCGTGAGCGCCGCTCGTGTTCGAGAACCCCTGCACGCAGCACAGGGGTTTTCTGCCGATTGTCCTCCACCCTCTAGCACGACCATTGAAACTGTGGGTGCCATGCCCACGCTTGCCGTGGGCATGTTTTGCAACGCCCGCAAACATGCCCACGACAAGCGTGGGCATGGCACCCGGCAACGCCCGCAAACATGCCCACGACAAGCGTGGGCATGGCACCCGACAAGCGTGGGCATGGCACCCGACAAGCGTGGGCATGGCACCCGACAAGCGTGGGCATGGCACCCGACAACCCACAATCTCAGTTGTCACAAGGTATTAGCGGACGATCGTCACTTTCGAGGCGATCGGGCTGCCGGGGCTCGGGGGAACCGGCCCGGCCGAGAGGATTCCGAAGATGTCCTTGATGTCCTTCGCATCGAGGCAGATCGAGCCGCGTCCTCCGGTCTGATGGAGGTTGGTGGGGGTGTTGGTGCCGTGAATACTGATGCGGGTGGGGGCCCCGTTGGGATCGCTCAGAGCGATGGAATACTTGCCCAAAGGGTTGCTCGGGTCCCCGGCCGCAATTTGTTCGTTGGCGGATCCGTAGTATGTCGGATTCGTCGTTTTACCCGACACGAGGAGAGTCCGGCGATTGGTGAGTTGGGCACAATCCTCACCCACCCCGATCGCAAACCGCCCGGCATAGCGGCCGCCCACCGTCAGCGTCAGCTCGTAATCGCTGAGATTCACGATGGCGTTGAACGGTCCGCGAACGACCTTCAATTTCCGGCCCAAACGCAACTGGCGTCGATCGCCGATACCGTTGATGTTGGCCAGTAATTGGGCCGGGACGTTGTACGAACGGGCGATTGTCTCCAGCGTGTCGCCTGCCTTGACCACGTACGGCGGCTCGAGTAAATGCTCCCGCGAATAGATGATGTGCCCGGCAAGCTGGTCGAGCAAGTCGGTGACCTGGCTGCGTTGATACGGTCGCAAATCGGGCTGGTTGTACAGGTTCGTCAGCGCCAGATGGGCCTGTTTCAGCCGCCCCTCGTCCAGTTGCTTTTGGATGATTTCCATCGAGGCGGCATGCTTGTCCGTCGGCGATCTGCCGGGACCGCCGCCTGCCGGCGGGGCAGCCGGAGGATCGGCCCGCCGAACCAGCGAACCGGAAGGAAGCAACGCTCCGCTTGTGCCGGTCGCCGATCCCCGGGAAGCGATCTTCGTCGAGGCCTTCGACGGCGCCACGGGCGTCGGATTGGCCGGCGGAGACAAAGGCGAGGGTGTGCCTTCGGAAGGACCGGCCGCCGCAACCGCGGCCTTCGATTCGGAAGGTATGAGCACCGAAGGCGCGCCGACTTCGTTCCCGTACCGCAAATTGGGGGTCGCGGCAACCGCCGGCGGAGTCAAGTCCACTCTCGGCAGCGAGACCTGCGGACCCGCGACAGCCGGCGCTCCCTTTGCCGGCACACTGGAAGAGCCCCCCGTCGAACTCACGAACGGCGGGGCTTCCGTCTGCGGTTTCGCCTGTTCTTCTTTGCGCGTGATGGTCAGGTAGGCCCCGTATGCCACTGCTCCCAGAATCGCAATGACGAACACGGTCTTCACGGAATTCATGAGCGTCCTCCTTGACGAATTATTCCAACTCGGGTCTAACGTTCTCAAAGACAAGCTAATGCGGGAAGTCTACGATGTCCGATCCTCTACGGTTCGAAGAATCAGGCGATGAACTCCGCGACGAAGAATATCCGGACTGCTGCAACGACGATGATCTGGCCGAAACGGTTTCATGTCCCGAGTGCGGGGCCGTGGTCTACGAAGACGCCCAACAGTGTCCCGTCTGTGGGACCTACATCATCCACCGGGCCGACGTCTTCGCGGGACGTCCCGCCTGGTGGATCGTGCTCGCCGTGCTGGGCGTACTCGCCATCATCGTTGCCTTGGCCGTCTGGTAGACTTCCGGCGCACACCTTGAGTCATTTCAAGGCGGAAGGATCATAGAAGAATCCCTCCCACGTTGCTACGGCAAAAGTGGGGGAAAACGGGCCGCTGCGATTGCCCAGACTGCCCGGAATGCCCAGTGTGTGGCGATCCGACCCCAAACGACTGGCTAATCCGGGCTACTCCTCCTCGCGTTCATTTCGCGACCCTCGCAGCCGAGCGCGGATCGCCTCCAGGCGTTGCAGCAACTCGCGCTCAAAACCCCGGTCGGTTGGGCGATAGTACTCTCGCTCAACGCCGAGATAGTCCTGGGCCGCCACGCCCTCTTCGTGGTCGTGGGCATATTCGTAGCCCTTGCCGTGGCCGAGGCGTTTCGCGCCCCCGTAGTGGCTGTCGCGGAGATGGACGGGGACGGGCAGGATACGGCTTTCGCGGACATCGGCCCTGGCTTCGCCGATCCCGATGGTCGCCGCGTTGGATTTCGGGGCACACGCGAGATAGGTGACCGCCTGGGCCAGCGTCAGTTGACATTCCGGCAGGCCGACGAGTTCGCACGCATGGGCCGCCGCAACCGCAAGCGGCAGTGCGGCCGGATCGGCGTTGCCCACGTCCTCGCTGGCAAGGATCACGATCCGCCGGGCAAGGAACCGGACGTCTTCGCCCCCTTCGAGCATCCGGGCAAGCCAGTAGAGCGCCGCGTCGGGATCGCTGCCGCGAATGCTCTTGATCAGTGCGCTGATGGTATCGTAGTGTACATCGCCGTCGCGGTCATATTGCACCGCCTTCCGCTGCACCGATTCGGCGGCCAGCTCGCGGGTGAACTCCAGCGGCGACTCGTCGCTTGAAAGCGCGCCGACCTCCAGGGCCGACAGCCCTCGCCGGGCATCGCCGTCGCTCACCTCGGCCAGGAACTCCAAGGCGTCGTCGTGAAGATTGATCTCGTATTGCCCCAGCCCGCGGTCTTTGTCCGCAACCGCCCGGCGGAGCAATATCTTAATATCCTCGTTCGAGAGCGGCTGGAACTGGAATACGCGGCTGCGGCTGACCAGCGGGCTGTTGACCGTGAAAAAGGGGTTTTCGGTCGTCGCCCCGACCAGCACGACGACGCCCTCTTCGACGTCGGGTAGCAGCACGTCCTGTTGGGCCTTGTTGAAGCGGTGGATTTCGTCGATGAACAGGAGCGTTTTGCGGCCGTCGGCGGAGAGTTCGTCGTACGCTTCGGTGAGCAGTTGTCGCAATTCTTTCACGCCGCTGGCAACCGCGCTGATCTGCCGGAAGCGGCTTCTGCTTTCGGCGGCCAGCAGCCGTGCGAGGGACGTCTTCCCCGTACCCGGCGGGCCGTAGAAGATCACCGACCCGAGCCGGTCCGCCTTCAGCAGACGGCGCAACAGCTTCCCCTCGCCGAGGAAGTGCTGTTGCCCGACAAACTCGTCCAGCGACCGCGGCCGCATCCGTGCCGCAAGCGGCTGGGCTTCCCGTCGGTTGGCTGCTTCGTTGGCTTCAAATAACGACATTGTTCTCGCGCTCTCGTCGCCGTACCGGCGACGGCTAAACATCGCGGGCTTTCGTCGGTCGGCAGTCAAACGTCATGAGCTTTCGTCGATCGGCTATCCGTTTAGCCGCCGCCGGTACGATCGGCCGTGTCGGCTGCCCGTTTAGCCGCCGCCGGTACGGCGGCGAGCGTGGGGCGCAGGTTCACCGATCGCCAATGCCAGGGGTGTCACAAACTCCCATTGCTGCGGACTCAACCCGGCGGTTTCCGGATTCCTTTCGATATATTGTACACACGGGCATAGTGCGTCTTCATCGTCGATAAATACCTTCCATCCGTTCCGCGTCCATGGCGTCTTGTTCAGTTGCAAAGCGGAAGTTGCGCCTCCTTTGAATTGGTTCGTCAAGTATTCGATCTTGTATTTCGATCGAAGCACCAATAGGTGAACGTGGTCGTTCATGATTGCACATGCGCAAACGACCAGGTTCAAACGATCGCACACGTTGGCAAATCCTTCAGCGACAATCGGGCGGGTCGAGTCATCGAGATAATAGGGACGTCGCTTCAGTCGCGGCACGGCGGCCGTGCGAAATCGTCGGGTTGTTTCGCGATCCGGCTGAGGGTATTGGCGTCCGTAGTTGATCTTACCCAGCGCGGCAAGTTCCTCTTGATAGATTTTCTTCGAGTAAGAACCCCGGGGATCGTTCGGGAGCCACGTTCCGTAGGTGGTGAAGATTGCATGGTATGCGATGATCACGTTTATCTCCTCACCCGGTTTCGTCGCCGTGCCGGCGACGGCTAAACGTTTTTTCACTTGCCGTGCCGGCGGTTTCATTATATTCGAGATCACCTGCTCCGCAAGCTGCCGGATTTCAAAACTCCGGCTCCAGCGGTTCGCCGTCCGGCAAGTAATCGTGCAGCGGACATTTCGCGCACTTTGGGTTCGACTTCCGGCAGAAGTGTTTCCCGAGACGGACGATCAGTGCATGATATTCGTTGTACAGTTGAACGTCGTCCGGCAAGTTGCTCTGGAAATACTCCTGGATCGCGTGGTAGTCGTCCTCAAAGCTGATCCAGCCGTGCCGTGCGAAAATGCGATGGGTGTACGCGTCGACGACGAAGACCGGCAACTCGCCGGCGTAGAGCAGGATCGAATCGGCCGTTTCGGGGCCAACGCCGTGGACCGAGAGCAACTCCTCGCGCAACGCGGAAAGCTCCGTACCGAACATCCGCTCGAGCGAACCGTCGTACCGCTCGACGAGGAATTCCAGCAGACTGCGGAGCCGCCGGGCCTTGACGCGGAAGTAGCCGGCCGGGCGAATCAGCTCTTCGAGCTCCTCCGGCGGCACCTCGCCCAGGGCGTGCGGCTCGAGCAGATCGGCCTCGCGGAGATTGGCAATGGCCCGCTCGACATTCTGCCAGTTTGTGTTCTGCACCAGCACCGCCCCCACAAGCACCTCGAAGGGCGTTTTACCGGGCCACCAGTGTTGGGGCCCGAACGTCTCGAACAGGCGGCTGTAAATCTCCCGGACATTGACAGTCATACCCCTTGTTCTAAATAAGTCCACACAAGAGGGAAAGTGGTGTCAACAGCGGAAGGCTGCACAACCGGGCAAGCTGCGAAAACAGGGTCATTTCCGGCGGGGTTCAAGCGGGCGGTCGCCTCGGGTCGAAGATGGGATAGGTACCCATCATTGCCCCCCGGACAAAAACATGGGGAATTCGTACAAATCGCCACAGGCCGCGAGTCCGTCCAAATCACTACAGACCGTGATTCCCGACGGCAACCTGCTCCCTTGGCTTGCCCAGGGCTACTGGGCCGAATCGCGGCGTCCGCTGGTGAGCCTGCTGTTCATCGCCCCGTTGCTGATCGCATACGAGTTGGGCGTGGTCGTGTTTGGAGTCCAGAACGGCGCCGACGCCTGGATGCGGCGATTTCTGGACTTAATGGGGTTCAGCCGGCATTTTCTGCTGCCCGTCCTGATGGTCTGTATCTTGCTGGCATGGCATCATCTCTCGCGCCAGCCTTGGCGGTTCTCACGCGGGATTCTTGCGAGCATGGCCGCCGAGTGCGTCCTGCTGGCCTTCTGCCTGCGTCTGATCTATCAAATTCAACTTACCTTACTGGAAATCGCCCCCGTGCCGGTCGTCGATTTGAGCATCGGCCAGACGGTCGGCAACGCCATCGGCTTCCTTGGGGCAGGGATCTACGAGGAATTGCTGTTTCGCCTGATTCTGCTGTCTCTGGCGACTTGGGGGTTTTGCCGGGCGGGGGTCAAACCCCGGTGGAGCATGGTGTTTGCCGTTTTACTGACCAGTTTCATGTTTTCCGCAGCACACTACGTCGGCAATCGAGAAACGCTGGACGCCTTCAGCTTTCTCTTCCGGTTTTTGGCGGGGGTCTTTTTCTCTATCTTGTTTCTTTGCCGTGGATTCGGGATCGCCGCCGGGGCCCATGCCGGGTACGACATCCTCGTTGGGGTCTTTTGACCGCTCGTCCGGCAGTATCCGGTCCGAACGTGTCAAGAATGCTAGCACATCGCGGCGAAGAACAACTCCCGCCGATTTGTCAAGGGCAATTTTCCTGCATTATTTGGCACCGGAACATTTTTTTGAAAACGCCCTTCGCGCGTCGCGCCGGAACTGCTTATAATGGCGACTTAACGTAAGGAACCATTCCCTCTTCGGGATAATTCGATAAGCCGAAAAGGAAACACTGTGCTTTCTGCTCGACCGAAGGTTGCAGAGTTGGTTTTTCAGCTCTACGGGCGGCCGCTGCACCCGGAACTGTTTCACGTTCACCGGTCTCGCCGAATCCAACGCGGGGATTACGAAGCGAAAATCGACATTACAACCGCCGGCCACATGGTGACGTGGTGTCACGCGGGGCTGACGTTGACCGAAGTCGCCACGGCGGCGAATCACCCCTTACCCAAACAGCGGCGGCTCTTCTCCCACCGGCTCAAGGGGCAACGGAACGATCGGGTGGAATGCCGCGACGGGGCCTGTTATCAAGTCTCCTTCCAGCTCGAAACCGCCGAACCGGAGATCTTCTGGACCTTTCAGGAAGAACTCGCCGGCGACGCCCGACACAACGGACTGCTCCACCGCTTCGATTCCGGCGGTCGCATCGCCCTGGGTGCGCTGAGCTACATCAACATCGAAACCCGAAACCGCCAACTGCTCATCCAGGCCTTTCACACCTTTCCCGAAGATTACGCCATTGTGAAAAGCCAGTCGATCTTCGAGTTGCCGTAGGGAGGTAAAATCGAAATACGAAATACGAAACAAATCCGAAATACGAAATCCAAAGGCTCGAAACAACCGTTTCGAGCTTTTCCTTTCGTGCCATGCGGTTATCGCGTAACTGTTTTGAATTTCGGACCTTCTGATTTCTGATTTCGAGATTGTTTCGGATTTCGAGCTTCGGATTTCGATATTCTCACACCCGGGCAAGAAACTCTGCGATTGCCGCTGTGACCTCGGCCGGCTTTTCCATCGGCGACATGTGTCCCGCGCCGGGGATGTCGATGAATTCCGCCCCGGGGACAGCGTTGGCGATCTCGATCATTTCGGCCGGCGTCGTGAGCGCGTCAAGCCGGCCGACAAGAACGAGCGTGAGGCATCCGATCTCACCCAGGTTGCCGGTTGCGTCGGGCCGCTCGGCCATGCCGCGAGCGGCGGCCGCGATCCCCCGCGGGTCGGTGCCGAGCATCACTCGCCGCAACGATTCGACCACCTCCGGATGTTCGTCCACCGTGCCTTGGGCAAACAACTTCGGCATCATGGTTTCGACGAGCGGGGCAGGACCCTCGCGCAGGACCCGGTCGGCCATCTCGCGGCGTCCGGCGGCCGCCTCCGCCGTGTCGCTCGCCGCCCGCGTGTCGCAGAGGATCAATCCCCGGAGCCGCGCCGCGTATTTCCGCTGAAAAGCGAAGGCGACGTAACCGCCCATCGACAAGCCGCAAAGCACAATTGGTTCGGCAATCTGAAGCGCGTCGAGCAGCGCGGCCAGGTCGTCGGCCATCCGTTCCATGGTAACAATACCGCGGGTCACCTCGCTTTGGCCGAAGCCTCGCAAGTCCGGCGCGATCACGCGATATTCCCGCGATAACGCGTCGATTTGGGCGTTCCACATCGTGTGGTCCAGCGGGAAACCGTGTACGAGCATCACGGCCGGCCCGGTTCCCCGGTCGACCAGTGCGAGTTCGATTCCGTTGACGTTTTTCGTCTGCATGCGGCTCTCCGCGCCCCGGCCCAAGGGACTACTTTTTCCGGTTTTTCTCCTCTTCGAGTTTCTTCTTGAAGACCGCCAGTTTTTTGGCGATCAATCCGGAATGGCGTTCGAATTCCGCTGCTCTGACTTGGGTTTTGACGGCGTTTTCATAATCGCCCTTCGCGAAGTAGACGTGGGCGAGCGTATCGAGATATCCGCCGTTTTGGGGCCGCAACCGGACGGCGGTCTCGGCACATTTCATCGCTTCGTCGAGGTCGCCCGCGGTGTTTCCGATGAGCCAGGCGAGTTGATTGTAGCCGCTGGCTGCCTGCGGTGTTTCCTTGATGTCCTTGCGCAGGCCGTCCGCTGATTTCTCGATCAACTCGCGGATTTTCTTCCGGTACTCGGGCGTTTGTTCGGGAAGCTGGTGGCAGGCGATCAAGACGTCGAGGTCGGCCGGATCGACGGCAACCGCCTTGTCGAGAAACTCGCGATGTTTGGCGGGCAGGTTTTTCTCCTTGGCGTCACAGGCGAAGAAGTAGTACATCCGCGATCGGATGTCGCCGAGGGTCCTCTCGATCTCGAGCGCGGGGGTGCCGATGTCCGTGTCGTCGGGCGCCTCGTCCCCGAACGGGTCGACCAGCGCCTTGAGCATGTCGGCGGCGCGGCGGTCTTGTCCCCGGTCGTGCCACATTTCGGCGAGCCACGACCGGGCGGCAATTCCCATCCCGCCCTTGGCATCGTCGGTCTCGATGACGTGCCGGAATTCCGCGTCTGCCCAGCGGAACAGGCCGGCGTTTTGCAGGCGATATGCGGTCATCAAATGGACGATCAGTTGTTCGGGGTCCTTGCCGGGATTGAGTTTCTGCGCCCGTTTGGCGGTTGCCTCGGCCTTCTCCTGCTCTCCCAGTTCGAGCCGGGCCTGGGCCAGGCCATACAGCAGAAACGAGTTCTCGTGGAACTGGGGCTTGAACTTCGCGTACAACTCCTCGACCACCGACCATGCCTTTTCTTCGTGCAGCCAACCGAGGAGCAGTGCGAGCTTTTGCAGATCGCCGTCTTCCAGCTCGATGAGTTTTCGCATGGCCGCCACCGCCCGGTCGTTTTGGCCCGCCGCTTTGAGCCAACCGATTTGCAGGCGGACCAGCTCGGCGACAATGGCGGTGTCGGTCCGACCGGTTTTCAGCATTTTCTGCTCCGCTTCGACCAGACCCGTCCAATCCTTGATCACACCGTCCGGGTCATCGCCCAGCCGGAGATAAGTCAGCACCCAAGTGGCGGCCGGGCGGCGGCTACCCTTCAGATGCGACCGAATTGCCCCGACGTGTTTTTTGTCGGGTGGCTCGCGGCCGAGCAACTGGATCGCCGCACGCCGCGACAGGAGGGGTGATTTCTCGTAGCGAACCAACCGGCACAAAGCAGAGATCCCCGACCCGTCCGGCAATTCCGCCAATGCCACCATCCGTGCCACCTTGTTCTTTTCGTTCTGCGCTTCGTAATCCGACAAGAGCCGCTCCACCTCGGGCGGGTCCTCCTTGGTCGTCCACTCGACTCGCATCAGCCGCAGCAGGTACTTCGCCCGGGCGGATATCTCTAGATCTTCGTGCGCGGTTGCTGCGTTTAGCGCGTCGAAGGCCTCGAAGGAAAATTTCGCCAGCTCCTTCTGGGCCCGCTCCCGCACAAAGTAGTCGTCGTCGCCGAGTTGCTTGATGAGGCGCCCGATTTGCGCGTCAACGTCGGCTGCGTTGGGAGACTTTTCGGACCGCTGCCCGGCCCCTTCCGCTTGCCCGGGGGATTCCTGAGCCGCCAGATCGGCCTCGCCGATTCCCGACATCCCCGCGCCGAGAAGCACAACGGCCATCCAACAAAAGGAAACCTGTTCATGAACATGAAATCGCATGGTCTGTCAACCTCAGTCAAGTTTTATCGTATTCACCCGTTCCGAGAAAGGGCGAGAAACTTCTCAACTGCCTTGTCGATCTCGTCCGGGTCGATGGGCGCGGCAAACGTCTTCGACAGCTTGCCGTCGCGATCGTAAAGCTGAAAGTACGGGACGCCGCTGGGGAGGTCGAACACGTCGGCCGATCGCGTGCCGGTCCCGTAGCGGCTAATGAAATTCTCGAAGGCGGCCCCTTGCTCGGCGAGCCGCTTACGCACGTCCGGCTCGTCTTCCGGGTAGTCCAGGCTGATCGAGATCACAACCAGCCCTTCGTGGGCCAGCTTCCGATGAAGTTCGACCGTATGGGGGAACAGCTTCAGGCACGGTGCGCAATAGGTTGCCCAATAGTCGATCAACACGACCTTGCCGCGGTGCCGCTTGAGCACATCGGCAAACCCGGCCTCGTCAATGATTTCGACCGATACGTCCTCCGGGGCAACACTCCCGGACTTGCGGTGCGGCTGCGGTGGAGCGGGGCTCGAACCGCCCTCGCCGGATCTGTTCGAGCAACCCGCCAATACCAACATCGCAAGAATGGCCGGGATAACGAACCGCATGTTCCTGGACAAAACTACTTCTTCTCGTACTTGACGCTGCACCCGGTTGGTCTGGTCTCGGTTTTTTCGGGTTTTTTCCCGGCCAGCAGGGCGTCGACCGCGTCGCGGAGGTAGTGCTCCTTCACCTTGTCTGCTTTCCCGTTGTCGTCCATCGCACCGATATATGCGACCTTGCGCTCCTTGCAGAGGACAAAGAGGTGGGGAGTCGTCTTGGCCCCGTAGTCGCGGCCCATTTTCTGGCTGGAGTCGTAGATGTACGGGAAGTTGAATTTCTCCTTCTCGGCACGCTCCTTCATCTTGTCGAGTTTGTCGGCCGGGAGATTGTTGACGTTCACGGCGATGAGTTGAACGCCCTTCTTTCCGTAGTCTTTTTGAAATTCCTTTAACCGGTCCTGATAAGCTACGGCCGTTGGGCAGTGGTTGCAGGTAAAGACCATGACAATCACTTTGGCGTCTTTGTAGTCCGACAGACTGTGCTTCTTGCCGTCGGTGCCGGGAATGCCCGACCAGTCGGGGGCGGCGTCGCCGATCTTCAAGTCGGCGGCATGACAACCCGAGGCAATCAACAGGGCAACCATCGCGAGCGAAGTCGTATATGTCCACTTGCGAGCCATAGAATCATCCTCCTAAAAACAATTGGTAGGGAGCAAGACAATCACATGTAATTATTCGCATTGCCAGCGCTAGATCAAGGAAGAGCCGACTTTTCTCCGGAAGACTTCCTGCACCGGCGCTGGTGACGTTTTCCCCGTTTATAGTCGACGGGGCACCTCCTCTGCAAGGTACCGGGCTGCAAAAGGTTGCGCTGCAAAACCGAAAGCGGTTACCCCGTGTTGGGGGGGCGTTTAATCCCTTTACCCAATTTTCGCCCCGAATCGTTCGACAACCGGTTTTCGAGCGAGTATACTAATTCTCGGTTGCCCGCAACACTGCGGCAGATTTGACAATCCCACCTGAATGGCCTACAACTTCAATTCCCTCCCCAGTGTAGTTGGCAAGGCGAATTCGATCCCTAATTGGCATAAGGAGTTGCTCCATGAACAGGAACCGTTTCCGTACTTCCAGACTTTCAGCGGTGGCAGGCATCTTGGTCGTTTGCGGCATGACGGTCGGCGCTTCGGTTGCGCAGGCCCAATACCTGGGCCCGTCGGCCATCGTCGCGTCGCCGGACGGAAAAACACTTTACGTCGCCAACACCGACGGCAAACAGGTGGCTATCGTCGATGCGGGCAGCCGCAAGGTTTCGAAGACTGTTTCCGTTCCCGCAGAACCAACCGGTCTGGTGCTGAGTCCGGATGGAAATACTCTCTACGTCACCTGCGCCGCACCGAAGAGCACGGTTTGCGCAATCGACGTGAAGTCGGGCAAAGTGACCGCCAGCATTCCGGCCGGCCACACGGCAACCGGACTGGCGATCAGCACCGACGGCAAGAAGCTCTACGTCTGCAACCGGTTCAGCAACGACGTCTCGGTGATCGACCTGGCGGCCAAGAAGGAAATCGCCCGGGTGCCGGCTCTCCGCGAGCCGGTCGGTGCGGTGGCGACCCCCGACGGCAAGTCGGTCTTTGTGATCAATCACCTTCCGATCGACCAGGCGGACGCCTACGACGTCGCGGCCGAGGTGACGGTAATCGACACGGAAACCAACAAAACTTCCTCGATCCGCCTGCCGAACGGGAGTGGCAGCGTGCGGGGGGTTTGTGTTTCGCCGGACGGGAAGTACGTCTACGCGGTTCACATTCTCTCCCGGTACCAGATGCCCACCACGCAACTGGAGCGCGGGTGGATGAACACCAACGCGATGAGCATCATCGATGCAGCGGAGAAGAAACTGGTCAACACGGTCCTGCTCGACGACGTCGACCTGGGTGGGTCGAACCCGTGGGGCGTCGCCACGACCGCCGACGGCAAGCAAATCTGCGTGTCCCACGCCGGAACGCACGAGTTGAGCGTGATCAACGCCGAGGAATTGATCCAGAAGCTCCTGGCGATGCCCAAACCCGGCGATCCGGACAAGGGCACTGCGAGCGACGACCGGGGCGTCTACGCCTCGGCCACCGCGGCCGACGTACCGAACGACCTGGCCTATCTGGTCGGCCTGCGGCGCCGGATCCGCCTCCACGGCAGCGGCCTGTACAACCCGCCGCCGTTTGAAGAGACGAAGCTCAACGGTCCGCGGGGGTTGGCCATTATCGGTCAAAACGTCTTTATCACCGGCTATTTCACCGACAACCTGGTCGCCGTGGACCTTGAGTCCAAGATGCGAGACCCGGTGACGCCGATTCCCTTGGGCCCAAGGCCGAAACTGACCGTCCAACGTCGCGGCGAGATGCTCTTCAACGACGCCACGCTCTGTTTCCAGCACTGGCAGAGTTGCGCCAGTTGCCATCCCGACTCCCGGGCCGACGCGCTGAACTGGGACTTGATGAACGACGGGCTCGGGAACCCCAAAAACGCCAAGAGCATGCTGCTGGCCCACAAAACACCGCCGGCGATGGTCTCGGGGGTCCGCCCCGATGCGGAGACGGGAGTGCGTGCCGGATTTACACACATCCTCTTTGCCGTCCGGCCCGAGGAGGAATCGGCCGCCATCGACGAGTACCTCAAGTCGATGCAACCGGTTCCCAGCCCTCATTTGGTCGACGGCAAGCTGAGCCCGGCCGCCGAACGGGGTAAGAAAATCTTCTTCGACGAGAAGATCGGGTGTGCCAAGTGCCATCCGGAACCCCTCTACACCGACAAAGGGATGCACGACGTCGGCAGCCGCGGCCAGTACGACCGCCGCGACACCTTCGATAGCCCGACGCTGATCGAGTGCTGGCGGACCGCCCCCTACATGCACGACGGCCACTACGTAACCATGAAGGACCTGTTCACCGAGGGCAAGCACGGCCTGAAAAAGGCCAAGCTCACCGACGAGCAGATCAACGATCTGGTCGAGTTTGTGCTGTCGCTCTGATCTGTGCCACGATTATGTGCCACACGCCACAAACACCCACCCAGACGCCCGCCGACTGCGGTCGGCGGGGGCAAAGTGCATTCACTCCCGGAGTAAAACCATGTATCTCGCCCCTCTCGCATTCTTCTGCTTGATCCTCGCGGCAGATACGCCGGAATCCGGAGAATTCGCGGTGCCCGTCGAGGCCGCGGCGCCTGAAGAAGGAACTTTCGAGGTCCTACCTGGAGACCATCCGGCACCTGCAAAACAGGCGGAAATACCTGTCCGTCAGTCCCGCTTGGCTTGGATGGTCCAGTCGTTAGGGTGTTTCTACGGTCTGATAATTCCACTGGCAGGCCTGGTCGTGTTTGCCGGGGCTTGTCTAGTGGTGGCCTTGAGCAAGCGCCCGGCCTTGATCGCTTCCTATCTGGTCTTCGTGCCGTTGCCGTCTTTAATTGGAATCTTTGGGTCAATCCAGGGCGTGATCTCTGCGCTTTCCTTCATAGGGCATGCGGAGCCTCGCCCTTCCGACATCGCCATCGGTATATCCACCGCGTTGTTCACCTCGTATGCGGGCTTGCTGGCCAGTGCGCCCTCCTATTTGATCGTGGGGATTGGCCTTTTCGTCCGCACGCTGCAATCCGGCAAGAGCCAGGCCCCGTTCGGGTCCTCCATCCTGCCGTGATCCAAGTTACGACCTCACCACCCAACGGCACTATGCAACGTGTAGCGGGCGGGCTTGCCCGCCGTTGCGACGGGATGCCAACCGGTGACACTATGGCAACGGCGGGCAAGCCCGCCCGCTACACGGCCTCCCCAACGAATAATCCGGCCTATCCGCCAGTGAACTCGTCGCGCAGGAACTCCGCCGCCGTGTCCCACTTCTCGGCCGCCGCGTCGAAATCGACCTGCATCGCCTTGATCGTCTTGGGCGTTTCGACGCGGACTTCTGCTTCGCATTTCGTGTTGAGCGGGATCTGCGCGCTGCGGCCGGCGGCCAGTCGGGCCTCGACTTCCGGCGAAAGGAGATAATCGACCAGCCGGCGGGCGGTCTCGCCGTTCGGGCTGCCCTTGATCAACGCCAGCGTGTTCGGAATAAAGAGCGTGCCCATCTCGTCCTCGCCCTGGTCGGGGTAGACGATCGCGACCGGCATCCCCTTTTCCACCTCGATAATCGCGTCGTCGGTATCGGTCATGCCGAACGCCAGTTCCCCGGCCGCCACCGACAACGCGACCTGCTTGTTCCCGGCAAGGATCTGGACGTCGTTCTTCTTGAGCTTCTTGAAGAATTCCTTCGCTTGCTCATCTCCCCAATGGGCGAACAGGCAAGCGGCGTGCGAAGCCGTGGTGCCGAACAGCGGCTTGGCAATCCCGCACCGCCCCCGCCATTTCGGATCGGTCATATCGAGAATCGAGGTCGGCCGCTCACCCTCCGGCACGAGATTGGTATTGACGATCAACACCCGGGCACGCGCGGCGAACCCGTGCCACAGGCCCTTGGTCGAGCGGACCATCGCCGGATAGCTCTCGGCGGCCGGCGAGCGGTAGACGTCCAGCAGGCCCGCCCGTTGCAAACGCAAGGTGTTCAGTATCTCGTTATTCCAGAACAGGTCGCAGCGGGGCCGGTTGGCCTCTTCGAGGATGGCGTTGGCCAATCCGACCGTCTTGGTTGCCTCGGTATCGAACTTCGGCAAGACGGTCAAACCGGTTTCGGCCGTGAAATCCTCGAAAATCGGTCCCGAAAACTCCTCGTCCAGCGCCGTGTAAACGACGACTTCCTTCTCGGGGGATGAGGACCAGCAACCGGGGGTGATCAGGCAGGCGGCGATTAGTGCAAATCGTGTCGTCATTTGGTCGCTACCTCCTACGAAAACGCCGAGTCTGCACCGGCCAAAAACAGAGGAGGGGGTACCTGCCCCCGAGACTATCGGCAAGCTCTGTTAGGGCCGGGGGAAGGTGCCCCCTCCTATTGGTTTTCTGTATTTTCGTGGCATCGCTCTATTTGCTACAAAGACAGGACTACACAAGACTCCCCGCGACAACGTACAATAGTCGATAGTCTAGCCGGGGTATCCCAAATCGGCAAGTATTCTCCGTTGTGTTCCCGTATGCTGAGGGCCCGATGTTCCAGTCTTTGAGAACCCGCCTCGCGATCGGATTGACATTCGGCTGCCTTGCCGTGGGGTTGAGTGGTTTCTCGGGCCGATCGGCCGTCGCGCAACTGCGGGAACCGAAGAAGCCACGCATCCCGGGCAGCTACCAGTCGCTCGGCGACATGATGAAGGCCAATCGCGACTCGGCCACAAAGTACCTGCCAAGTGTGCCGCGGATCGTGGTCGACGACGACAAGGTCGCCCGGGCGGGAGTTCGCAAGATCGCCGGCAAGCGGTTGACGCTCTACACCGACCTGCCGTCGGAACCGTGGATCGATGAATTGCCTGCGGTCTTCGACCAGGCCTTCCCGGCATATTGCGCGTATTTCAACATCGCCCCCGACAAGATTCCCGATTGGAACCTGACTGGCTTCTTGATGAACGAGAAGGGGTTGTTTGTGCGGCTGGGGTTGTTGCCGAAGAAAATCCCCGCGTTCGAGCACGGCTTCGCCTGCAACTACGACTTCTGGCTCTACAAGCACAAAAGCGAATACTACACCCGCCATCTCGTGCTGCACGAGGGCGTCCATTGCTTCATGAACACGCTGCTGGGCTCCTGCGGCCCGCCATGGTACATGGAAGGAATCGCCGAACTGCTGTCGACGCACCACTGGAAGGACGGCAAGCTGACCGCCAACTATATACCGACAAACCGCGACGAGGTCCCGCTGTGGGGACGCGTCCGGATCATCAAGGACGCCATAGCGGCGGGCAAGCCGATGAAGTTGAAGGATGTGATCGACTACCAGTGGGGTGCGCATCTCAAGACCGAGCCGTACGCCTGGAGTTGGGCGGCCGCCGTCATGATGGACCGCCATCCCCGCTACCAGGGCCGCTTCCGGCAGCTCTACCGCATTGTGCTGGCGCCCGACTTCAACCAGCGGTTCCACCAGGCCTTCGCCGCCGATTGGGAACTGATGCAACAGGATTGGCAACTTTTCATCAACAACATTGAATACGGCCACGACATTGCGGCCACCGCCGTCGATTACCGGCCGGGCAAGCCGCTGCCGGCCAAACCGGCCCGGTTCAAAATATCCGCCGTCCGCGGCTGGCAAAATACCGGCCTGCAATTAGTCGCCGGGGAGAAGTACGCTATTCGCTCCGTCGGCCGGTATCAGGTCGACAACGAACCGCAGGTCTGGTGGTGCGAGCCCGGCGGCGTCTCGATCCGCTACTACCACGGCCGGCCGCTGGGCATCTTGCTGGCCGCCGTCCGTCCCGAAGTCTCCCGGAAAAACGGCCTAAACCCCTTGCTACAACCGGATCCGATCGGCCTAGCTACGACGTTTGTGCCCAAGCAAAGCGGAACCCTTTTCATGCGGATCAACGACTCGGCGGCCGAGTTGAAGGACAACGCCGGGGAGTTGTGGGTCGAAGTGAAACGGGCACCACCACCTCCGCCCCCGCCGATTCCACCAGAGGTCCCGCAAGAAACTCCACCGGCGGAAGGGCAGCCAGGGCCGAATGGGACGGAAGGAGAACCGACGGAAGACTGACAAGCTCTCTGTCTCTTGTTCCCCGTTGTTGTCCCCACCCGCTTGCTATTTGCGGCCGAGCGGATAATCTGTTGGCATTCCGCTGAAGTTGCAGCCGTCGATTCCCATTCTCAAGCTATACCGCCCCCCCCATGAACTATATCCAGCAGCAAGACCCCGAGGTGTGGACCGCTGTTGCCGGTGAGATCCATCGACAGCAGAACGGGCTGGAGATGATTGCCAGCGAGAATTACACGAGCCCGGCGGTGATGAAGGCGACCGGCAGTGTAATGACCAATAAATACGCCGAGGGCTATCCCGGCAACCGGTATTACGGCGGTTGCCGGTTCGTCGATCTGGCGGAGGAGCTTGCCCGGCAGCGCGCCGAGGAACTCTTCGGGGCCGAACACGCCAACGTCCAGCCCCACAGCGGGACGCAGGCCAACGCGGCCGTCTATCTCGCGGCCCTCGAACCGGGCGACACGGTGCTGGCACTGGACCTCGCCCACGGCGGACACATTACCCACGGAATGCCCGAGAATTCCTCCGGCCGGCGCTACCGGTTCGTCACCTACGGAGTCCGCGAAGACACGCACCGGATCGACTTCGACCAGGTGGCTTCCATGGCCGCGGAACACAAACCCAAGCTGATCGTTGCCGGCGGCAGTGCCTATCCCCGCGAGACCCCGCACGGCGAGTTCGCTCAAATCGCGGAGGATTGCGGGGCGAGACTGCTGGTCGACATGGCCCACTACGCCGGGCTGGTCGCCGCCGGACTGCACGACAACCCGGTGCCGGTGGCCGACTACGTTTCGACGACCACCCACAAGACGCTCCGCGGCCCCCGCGGCGGAACCATCCTCTGCAAGGCGGCGTACGCCAAGGAGATCGATCGGGCCGTCTTCCCCGGCGTTCAGGGCGGACCGCTCATGCACGTGATCGCCGGCAAGGCCGTCTGCTTTGCCGAGGCCCTCCAGGAGGACTTCAAGCCCTACGCCCAACAAATGATCGATAATGCCGTTGCGGTGGCAGAGGTCCTTGCCTCGGGCGGGATCAGGATTATCAGCGGGGGAACCGACACCCATCTGATCCTGGCCGACGTCACTTCCGCCGGGGTGACCGGCCGGATTGCCGAAGAGGCCCTCGAACGATGCGGCATGACCGTCAACAAGAACATGATCCCCTTCGACCGGCGCAGGCCGCTCGATCCCTCGGGCATCCGCATCGGCACGCCGGTGCTGACCACGCGCGGCATGAAAGTCGGCGAGATGCGGGCAATCGGCGCTTGGATGCTCGAAATACTCGACTCGCCCGGCGACGAGGCGCGAAGCAAACGGATCCGAGGCGAAGTCACCGAACTCTGTTCCCGGTTTCCCGTACCGGGCGACCTTTCATCAACCGCAAGAAACCGACCCTTCTGACAAAGGAGCCGACAAGTGATTGTCCTGAACACGGAGTTTGTCCCGGGGATGGATATCATCGAGGTCAAGGGACTGGTTCAAGGGAATACGGTCCGCGCGAAACACGCGGGCCGTGACATCGCCGCCAGCTTCAAGAACCTGTTCGGCGGCGAGCTTCGGGGCTACACCGAGCTGCTCATCGAATCGCGGCGCGAGGCCGTCGAACGCATGATTGCCCAGGCCCGGCAACTCGGCGCCAACGCCGTGCTGAACGTCCGCTTTGCCACCAGCTCGATCACCGCCGGGGCCGCCGAGCTGTACGTCTACGGCACCGCGGTAGTCGTGGCCGACGGGGCCTAGGCAGCCGGTTTACCATTCGCTTGTGAGAAAACAATGTACGACATCTTAATCTTCCGAAGTCACGTAAGTCGTTACAGGGTAAGGAGGACGTGATCATGTGGACGGGGACGCGTCGCGATTTCCTGCAGACCGCAAGCGCCGGTGCGGCAGCGTCGCTGAGCTTTGGCGGGAGAGAAATCTTTGCTCAGGCCCCGATGGGGGAACGGCAAAGGCGGGACGCGGGCGTAGAAGTGCTCCACCCTCGAGGCCGCGTGCCCTTGTCGTTCGTCATCGACGACTCGACGTGCTTGGTCAACATGGGGCACTTCTGCATGCCGCAGTTTGCCGAAGCGATGCCAGACCGCGACATCTACAAGAAGCCGTGGAAGAAGTGGCCTCGCGAGATTCCCGACGCTTTCGTCCGCGAGTTCGGCGAGTGGTGTGCGGAGCACGGTGTGAAAGGCAAGTACAGTGTCGTGCCCTATCCGTGTTGCGTGGGCTGGCTCGACCGCGAGTTGCCCGGCTGGTCGCGAAAGGAACTCCTCGCGAGCCTGAAATTAGTCCGCGAGTTGATGGTTCCCAACTGGGACATCCATCCCGAGATGATCACCCACACGCGAGTGATCGACTTGAAGACCGGCCGGCCAATGGCCGAAATTAGCTCGGCTACCATGGAGAACTCATATCCGCGCACGAAGAAGAGCGTGGACGAACTGGCGGCCTATCTGGCCTACGCCTTGCAGATCCTCAAGAACTGCGACCTGCCGTGTGAAGGGATCACCACACCGGGCGGATTTGGCAACGTGGTCAAGTCGGAGTTGTCGCTCGCCGTACACGATGCGGTCCGCGAAGTCTACGGCTGTGAGTTGCCGCACTACTTCAAGTACGTCTCGGGCGGAAAAGAGAGCACCGAACCGAAGCTCGAACACGTGCGCGATCTCGAAAGCGACGACCCGAAGGTAACGGTCAACGTTCCTGCCGGGACCGGCGATTGGTTTGGCGGCTGGGACGGGGACCGAACGCCCGAAGGCGACAAGTACGCCAACCGCAACGCAACCGCCGGGCGAATGGTCGAACTGATCGAGCGCGGTGACCCCGCCGTGATGCTCTGCCATTGGCCCGGGCTGTTCAACCAGGGCACCAAGGCGGGATTCCAGGCCTTCAAGCAGGTTGCCTCGGCCCTGGAAGAGCGTTACCGTGATCGGACCGTCTGGATGAAGGTCAGCGAGATCGCCCGGTACTGGGTTGCTAAAGAACTGACGCGCATCACACGGGCCGGCGAAAATGTAACACTCACCGCACCCTTTTCGGCTCCCGCCTTCACACTCCGCATGGTCGCCAAGGGCAACACGCCGCCGAAAATGGTGGCCAAAGGAAAACCGATTCCGCTCGAGAAGGTCGATAAACGGCGGGATCTGAAGCCGGGTACCTGGATGGCGGAAGGCGAGCACGCGCTGGTCTGTTTCGATTTGCCAAAGGGCAAAGTGGAACTCTACGGCGGAGAGTGACAGACCATGATCTTCAAGTCTGTTCGATCATCCAGGGAGAAACCTGCCATGCTATGCCGTTCTGTTTTGGCCGTGCTCTTGGGAACTTTGTCGTTCACGTTGTTTGCGGGTGAATTGCCCAAATCGGAGATCGAGCCTTTAGTGCGAGTTGCGGATCTGGATTTGGGAGAGTCTCGCGAAGTCGAACTCTGCGACGGCTCAAAGGCCACCGTCCGAGTTCTCAAGCTGGAGGAGGTCAGCGATTCGGTCCGCGACGCCGTGCGGAAAGCTCGGGTTCAGGTCGACGTCAACGGGAAATCGGTTTGGCTCACCTCGGCCAACTACGAATTGCCAAAGACCGTGGCCGGCGTGCGGATCGATTGCCCGGTGACTCGAGGCTATCGGGAGAATAGTAACAAAGACGCATGGGGACTCAAATGCGACGTGCGGTTGCGGCTCTGGCCGGCCGACTCGCCGCTGATTCGGCCAGGTACGTTCGTCTATCCCGTCAAGCAGCGCTGGTTTGCCACCGACACCCAGATGGCCAACGAGCCGTGCTACGTCAACGCGTGTGAAAAGCCTTCGGTTCGCAAGATATACTACCACTACGGCCTCGACTTCGGCGGCTGTGAGGGGCTTGTGGAGGTGGTGGCAGCGACGGACGGGCTGGTCGTCTCCTCCGGCAAGGAGCGCCTACCCGGCTACGAGGACACACCGGTGCGGCCCCGCTACGACGTGATTTACGTGCTTGACGGCCGCGGATGGTTCTATCGCTACAGCCACTTGCTGGAAATCGACAAACACATTCGCCCCGGTACGAAGGTCACGGCCGGGCAGCGTCTCGGTTTGTTGGGTAAAGAGGGCGGAAGCGGCGGCTGGACCCACCTGCACTTCGACGTCTTCTGCCGGATGCCCTCGGGGAAGTGGGGCTGTCAAGAAGCCTACGGCTTTGCATGGGAGGCCTACCAGCGGCAACATCGGCCAAAGCTGATCGCCGTCGCGCGGCCGCACCACGTCGTTTGGGCCGGAGAAACCGTCACCCTTGACGCCACGAGGTCGTGGGCGTCCGAAGGCATCGACCGCTACCAGTGGACCTTCACCGACGGCAGTAAGGCCAAAGGGCCGACCATTCGTCGCGCCTACCCTGACCCTGGATATTTTAGCGAAATCCTTAAGGTGACCGACGCCTCAGGCCAGATCGACTATGATTTTGCCGTCGTTCATGTTCTCGATCGCAAACGCCCCGAACCCCTCCCACCGACCATCCACGTTGCCTATGCACCGACGACAGGAATTGAGCCGGGTGACCACGTTACCTTCAAAGTCCGCACTTTCGGCACCACCGAAGGAGAGGAAACTTGGGATTTCGGGGACGACAGCCCAACGACGACCAGTAAGTCCGACGGCAACGTGCAGTCGCTCGCGAAGGACGGATACGCAGCAGTGCGACACCGGTACCGGAAACCCGGCCACTATCTGGTTCGCGTCGAGCGGCGTGACCGTCACGATCGACGCGCCATCAGCCACGTTCGCATTTCTGTTGGGCGTTCGTTGAAGATGCCCGAGAAATAGCCGCCCTGTACGTCTAACCTGAAATCAACCGACCGCACGTTGTTGCCGCCACAGTTCGAGTCGCGGTGGCAACTGGTCCAGCCGTGCTGTGCCGGTGGTCGCCAACTGTTGGATTATAATCGAAGCCACGAGGTTGCCGATTAATGCGGCTTCGGCCAACGTGCCGCCGGCGGCCAAGGCCAAGACCGCACCAGCAGTGGCGCTGTCACCGGCACCGGTTTCGTCGGTCGGGCCATCGACACTGACGCCAGGCACGATCATCGGCTCCGGATCCGTGACTAGCATCCCCTCGGGGCCACGCGTCACGCAAACCGGGGCACCGTTGGTCGTGCGGAGCGATCTCAGCGCCGCGGTGAGTTCATCCGGCGGCACCGCGTCCCCAGGCCGGGGGTCGGTCCAACCAGCCACCTCGAACTGGTTGCACTTGACGATCACGCGGCGAAACTGGCGGACGTGGCGGCGGCTGTCTGCCCAGAAGATTGTCCCCGTCGACCGCGCAGAACGCTCGGCCAGCGCGTCGACGACTCTGCTGGTGACCACGCCGCAGTCCTGTTCCTCCACTTGGTCCAGCACGGTAACAGCGTCGACACTTTCCAACAGTTCGTCCAGCGACTCAATCACTTGCCGCTCTATCTCCTCGGACGTAGGCGTGCGATTCTTGGCATCGTAGCGAGGATGTTCGCCAGCAAGACTGGGGACAGTACGATCGCGGGGTTTCAGATAAGTCGGTGTCATTCGGCCTGGCGCGACGCGTAAATGATTGGTCGAACAGCCCAAGTTCGACAGGCCTTTCCGCAGGTCGTACGACGAGCCGTCGTCGCCGGTGTACCCGACGGCGTGGAGTTCACCTGCCCCCAGCGCCGCCAGATTGGCGACGATCGTACCGGCCGCTCCGGGGCTGTGGCGGACACCAACGACTTGATGGGCTGGCTTACCCGTCTCGACGCTCACCTCGACCAGCGACGACTCGACATCGAGGTACTTGTCCAAGAAGTAGTCGCCCAGCACCGCGACCCGAAGCTTGCCGAATCGGCCGAGCAGCTCGTCGAGCCGTGCCGGTGCCATCTCCAAAAACACTTTCATGACGCGGCCCTCGGCATTACTCCTTGATTTCGTTCCACAGATACGCGAGAAGCGGATGGCTCTCGCGAAAGTCGGGGATTACCAGATCAGCCCCCACACCGAGAAGGCGATCGCGCTTCCACGGGTCGGGCTTGCCGCTGCGTCCGGCCTCGTCGCTAGCCACGGCCACAGCCATTCCGCCAGCCGACTTGACATTCTGGATTTCCACGTAGCCGTCGCCGAATCCCAGAAGCGACGAGCCGTCGACGTGGTTCTCGGCCAGAATCCTCTCGATCACCATGGCCTTCGAGAATGCCTTGTAGTCGTCGCCGGCGCCGTAGATCCGTGTCCCGAAGTACTCGTCCAAACCCAATAGCCGCGACTCCTCAAGGACGTACGCCTCGTCGGTGCCGCTTGCCAGGTAAAGGCGGACCTCCCGCTCGCGAAGCCCCCGCAACACGTCGAGCGACCCCGGCACCAGCATCGCTGCCGGTTGCACGCGACCGGACCGCAGGTCCTCGCGGCGATGCGTGATCCTCTGCATCAGGCGGCGATGGTACGCCTGCTTGTAGACCGCGGGCTCGTGCGGCGTGCCCCCGCGACGTCGGACCTCTTCGCACAGGCGAATCATTTGGTAGATCGTCTGCTTTCCGTTAAGCTGCATCACGAAACCTTCGACCAGTTGATGAAGTATCTCCGGCGATTCGTCGGTTTCGGTTTCGGCCAACACCTCGACCATCATAGGCACCATCACCTCCGGCCAGCCCTCACGGATGAGGCTCAACGTTCCGTCAAAGTCGAACAGGGCATGACGGGGCGATCGCTCCCGCCGAGGGTGGCCAACAATCTCAATGCCCGTTCCCTGAAGGAACTGGCTAGGCCCGGCTGGTTCGGCCACCCGGCGGTAGTCGTCCTCGTGATAGTCTGAAGTCATTCTTCTCCCAAGAAGGCTGGCACAATATGGTACGAATTCCTCAGCGGAGCGAAAACCATCTGGTCGACATACTCGCGGAGTGGAGTCCGCCCCGCACCGAATGATGCTTCCGCCAACGCGGCGGCGTCGCAGTCATTGAGCACCTTTGCGGGGTGGCCGAAGACTTCCTGGAGCCAATCACGAAGCGGAAAGTCCGCCCAGCCATCGATCTGGTTGCTTTTCCGGATGCGTCCCTCATCGGCCTGCACCGGTCCTCCGAAGGCAGCGCACACGGCCGAAACCGGCACGCTTTGCAGCAATTCGCTGCCGCAGTCGTGAATCTGCCGCAAAATTCTCCGTGCCCCCTGAGACGGATCGACGAGAAGCCGCTTAAAATGCGTCAGGGGAGAACCCGATCCGCGTCCAATCCCTAACTGCAGTTTGGTACCCCCAATTTCGATGCCAAGGACTGGATGGCTTAAGGAACTGGCAGAATCAGGCAAGGCATCAGTCTCCCTCGATAAACGCGATGGAATTGGCATACTCCACTGCTCGTAGTATGTTCTCGCTGGAGCCGCCGGCGCTGATCGCGATGAGCAGGTCGCCGACTTGCGCAAAGTTCTTCAACTGTTCGACAAAGACCGTAGCGTATCCCTCATCGTTCGCGTAAGCGGTCAGAATCGACACACTGTCGTTCAACCCGATCATCTTGAAACGAGTCTTCTTCCGAAACGCCCCGCCTTTGAGGATATCGACCACCATCTGCGAGGCGATGGACGCGCTGCCGCCATTGCCGCAAATGAAGACGGTCCGCCCCGAATCGCGGACTGCTCGCAGCCAACCGATGGCCTGCGCGATTCGTGCAGTGTCGAGGTGTTTTAGAAGATCGCTCAACTCAAGCAGGTACTGATCCACAAAGCTTTTCATGTCGGTTGATTCTCCAGGTGCTAGGAATTAGCCCGTTGCCTAATTCGGTCCTCAATGATTCTAAGTCGGAGATTCTAAGTCGGATCACGGCTCGTGGATCATCTCGCACGCTTCGGGACCATAGGGGAAAGGATGCCAACTCGTCCGTCTTTCTACTTGAGCCTTCCAAAGCCGTCAATGGGCAACAGAGAATTACCTATTGAGGCTTGCACAGCCAATGATCGAGGCCGACCAACGGGAAGCCGGCCTCTTCGGGTGCCGGCAAGAAGCACCCGATCATTATTAACGCAAACATCAATAAGCCCGCTTCGGGGTTTTATGGGCCATGGCGGGGCGTGGGGCGACTTCGACGGCGATGGTGATCTCGATCTGTATGTCGGCGGGTTTGCCGGCCGGACGACAGGTACAAGCCAGCCGACGGGCCGCTGTCGAACAAGCTCTTTCGAAACCGGGGCGACGGAACCTTCGAGATCGTCGAAGACACCCCGGCTGAGTTCTGAGTTCTTCGCCCGAACCAGCGGGGCTCTGTTCGCCGATTGGGACAACAACGGAACCCTGGAACTCTACGTGGCGAACAACTGCAAAGGCAAGACCGGTTTCGACGCCGGGCCGCAGCGCGACGCCCAACTCTGCCGGTCGAAACTCTTCCGCAACGACGCCGGGTGGCTCGCCGACATTTCGTCCGCGTGCGGGGCGTGTCCAAAGCCGCTTGGCACCGCCCGCAACATCGGAGCATTCGATTACGACGCCGACGGCCTGCTCGATCTCTTCGTCGTGGAAGATCGGTTCACAAAGGAACTGCCGGAGCTTCGCAAAACCTTCGCCTGGAAACCGCTCGGCCGTGGATCGGCTCTTGTAGCAACGTTGCGGTTCTTCGATACGTTGCCAGGATCACTCCACCACTGCGGTCAGGAGGTCCAGCCGTGCTCGGTGGCGCCTGTTGCGCTAGAAGGCGATACGCACGCAGTTGAAGACCGAACATATCTCGGCAGGATGTCCTGCCGTCACGCTGGTATCGCAGCCCCAAACTACATACACTGGTATCCGTATAAAGGGTACTACGGATAGCCTCGGGAGATGCGATCATGAGAAGAATCGGAGTTCTGGCCGTCATCGGATTGCTGGGCAATATGACACAGTGGACGCCGGACAGCATCTCGCAGGAACCGGTTGATCGGCGCCTGGGCCGGCAAACACTCGCTGGTGATTTGGCAGCGGCACCACCTCTGCGGCGAGAAGATGACCAACTTCGAGAACTGCGATCTGATCGCCGCTCGCGTCGACGGCTTCAAATCGCTCGACAGGACAGGCGTGCCGGTGGCCGCCACCGAGGCGGACGAGGCGAAACCCGCTGTGGCTTCCGACGGCGCAGGAACCATTCTGTGTGTCTATGAAAAGCGAGAAAAGGACGGGAAGGCCCGCGTTACCGGGCGGATTCTCCGGGTGCAATAGCTCACAGAAGTAGATGGCCTCTCCGGGTTAGGCGAGGCCAAACGCGATGGAACCGCTAACCCGAGGAGTCAACTTGTCTGCAGCCGTTGACCTACAGCAACCGGTCCCAAGCGATGCCTACCAGCGAAAGAACCGGTAGGGTCATCCCACTGTCGTCCAGGTACAGCATAATCGCACCTACTTCGGAACATGCTGGTACGCCCCGACGTCGAGTTTGCGGCCGGTTGGCCGTTTCTCGCCTTTCATGGGATGCACATACTGCATTGAGGGGGTCAGATCCGTGCCGTCGCCGGCCTTTCCGGGATCGACGCCCCGTCCGCGGCACGGCGAGTTCGCCTTCAGGCGAAGATCCCACTTCGGCCGATCCACGAACCCTACAGCGTCGGCCGCGCCGTTGAAATTGGCTGCGCTGACCGCTTGCGGCCAGTTTGTCACGGTGCCCTTTCCGGCAAAGATGTTGTTGCGGAGAACGACTCTTGTATCGGCAGGGATTTTGCGGATACTCACGAAGGTCGGGCTCCCGCGCCGGCAATCGTTGATGACCGTGTTGTTGATGAACTGTAGCTCATGGTCGTCCCCTCGCGGCCCCTCCTCGCCGTAAGCCACAATCGTCCGGTTCTGGCAGTTGGGCCCTTGGTGCAGGACGTTTCCCACAATGTAGGCCCGTCCGGCGTTGGGCAGGTTGATCACATAGCTGCTCGAGCCGTCCTGCTCGTCGCTGAGACGATTGTAGGCGATGATGTTCGTTGCCGTCCGGCTCTTCAACAAGTGGCAGATCTTCGCGTGGTGCGAGTAGTTGAACTTAAAAGTCAGCTTGTCTCCCATGACGTAGAGATTGTGCGTTCCCGGCTGCTCGACGAGAGAGTTGTGTGCAAACTCGCAATGCTGGATGTCGAAGACGGTTTCCCGGCCGCCGCCGAGAATGCCGTTTTCGTTGTCGATGAACCGGCAGTGCCGCAGGGTCAGCTTCTTGCCTTCCTGGCGGATTCCCGCCCCGTTGCGATCGCGCACCCGGGCGCCGCGAAACTCGACGTTCTCAATACGGATGTTGTCTCCGGCGATGACCCAGATTGCCTTGCCGTTGGAGATCATCCCCTGGCTTTTCATCACGGCCAGCCCGCCGACGCCGCGCAACACCAGGTTGTTTCTTCGAATGGTTGTCCAATCGTTGAGGTACGTTCCCGCAGCGATGGCTATCGTATCTGCGTCTTTGGCCGCGGCAATCGCCTGGGACGGCTTTTTGAACCTCTTGTTCGGGCCAACTTCGAGCGTATCGGCCCGGGCCACCATCGTCAGCAGCGACATGGATGCAAGCACAACATTCGTCAGTAGCACTCTGGACATAATACTGCCTTTCATCGGGTCATTTGCGTAACAATGGAAATCACCGACGGGGTCAGGATTTGGATTGAAAGAAGGGGGCACCCGCCCCCGGGACTTAGCTCGTTTGGTTATGGGCCGGGGGCAGGTGCCCCCTCCTTTATTCTTGAATCCGGGAAGTTATCTATCGGCCGCCCCTTAGCCGCCTGTCCGGCAATCAGTATCTCGGGCTGTCGGGACGGTGTCAAGCATGTCCTTGCTGGTGACAGGCATAAAGTTCGCAACCTGCCGTGGCCACCCCAACGACTTGCCCGGAATCGAATGGCTGCGGTTGCCCCGCTCCACACTGCTTCTTGTGAAGCAACGGCACACCAACCCGTCTTGATTGCCAATCACGGGCACTCATGCACGAACCCCAGGAGCCTGCATTACGGCAATGTGTGGGGCATCGGAGTTACTGGAAACCCAATTCCCTGGTCACTTTCTTCGATTCAATGTTGACCCAAAGCTCAACCGACTTGCCTCCACCCTTACGGAGGCCTTTCAAACCGTGTTCGTAAACAACATTTGCTACGATCGTCTGGTCATCTTGTCGGCGCTTAACGTCAACATGAAAGCCCGCCGTTTTCCATCCCTTTTCACTACGAGCATAAGCAGACGCTACCTCGATCACGATCTCCATCTCAGCTTCTGAAATATCTTTGTCTTCCATCTTGCAAGGACAACCTCCTGCAAACGCGCGGGTGCGCTTGCTTGCCGGTGTGCCACGACTTCGCAAGAAGCCGTGTGGATGTACGCGGCAACTTTGTCTTGGCTAAGCACGGAACTCCAAGATCTACTCACCCCAGCATGCTACCGGAATCCACGTGGAGAAGCAACTGCCCCCAGCCCGACGACCCGCCCGGTAATAGATTAGCTCCCCCAAAGCGTCACGGTCGCTCGATGACCGGGGCGGTGGCCACCCGGGGGCGGATCGGCAGTCGCTCGATCCCCGGGAAGTCCAGGTCGCCCAGTGCGCGGACCTCCTTCTCGCCCATGTAGGGGCAACAAGCGTCTACCCATGCGATCAGCCGGTGCAGATGCTTCGGTTCGACCTTCACGCCGTAGCGTCTTGTCATTGAGATCCGTCTTCCCAGCAAAGCCGATTCGCGTTAAGGTTTCTTTGGCTTGATGAACATCACCCCGGCAGGCGTAACCCATCCCGATCTCAAGTCCACCCTGAACCAGCCGTCACTATTCTTCTTGTGGAAGCGGACGGGAGATCGCTTGCCGAACTCCTTGAGATCGTATTGCGCCCATGTCTTACCTAAATCCAAGGAAACGATAATCCCCGTGGCCATCGGCGATGCGGGGGCGCAATGCGACGCCAGAATCACGCCGTCTTGAATAATCATATTCGCCGATTCGACCTGCGGATTGAACAGCCTCGTGTGTTTCTCGGGCTTGGCTATGTCGGCCGGGTCGCACCGGAAGATTCCCCGGTCGTGTGGCTTCGCGCCGTTGGCGTCGGCCGCCCAGTAGAGCTTGCCGTCGACGAAGTTGATGCCGCCGGATTTGTACCGCGAGTTCGGTTTGTCGGAGACGAGGACCGTCCAACGCCATTTGTCCTTTTTCGCGTCATACGTACCTCTCAGCCAGTGGCACTCGTGTCCCTGCGGTTTATCATGGTCGCCTGTGCAGGCATAAAAGGCGTTTTCGGCGGGATTGTAGGCCACGGAGTGAATGTGGCGGCAAATGACCGGGTTGTCGGCGTTGCCCAACCGCGTACCCGTCGTGCCTCCACCCCCGGAGCCGTTGTCCCGATTGTACGGATTCTGTCCGAAGGAATACGCGATCTTCACGGTCTGCCCGTTGTCGGTTGAGTAGTAGATGTTCACCGGGGCCGCACCGCCAAGGACGTTGCAGTAATTCCCCCACACAAGCATCTCCACGCCGCCCACATCCCACGTGTTGACGCCGGTCAGCGTATGGAAGTACCAGCCGGGCCGGTCCGGGTTCTTGGGCGTATGCGGGATGTAATCGGCGCCGTCTGCGTCCTTCACCGTAATGGGTTTGAGCGTTTTCAGGTTGTCCGTGCTCAGGTATAGTTTTGAGCGAGTGCTGAATAGAATGTTCCCGTTCTTCAGAATACAGCTAAACGTTATGTTCTTTGCGTTGGGGAACGCGATGCTGTGCGGCCAGGTGCGGCCGTTGTCTTCGGAGAGGAAAACCTTCCCATCCGCAAAACCAAATGCCTTGTTGTCTCGCTGCGAGTCGATGTAGGGACCTTCCGGCTGCGGGCGATACCAGAAATGATCCGTCGAAGGGAAATCAGTCGGCGTATCGTTTGGGGCGGCGCCGAGCCCATGTGCGCCGGCCATCAACATTCCGCCGGCGGTTGCCGCCGTGGTGCCCAAGAACCGGCGGCGAGTGACTCGTTGTTGTCGGGTCATTATGTCATCCCTTTCTGCTTTGGATTGAAAGGAGGGTCGATTCGGCGAATTGTCTAACCGTCATTCCCGCGCAGGCGGGAATCCAGCAAACCGAGGGACAGTGAAGTATAACCATCTTCGCGAACACGGCATCCCAGTTCTTGTGCCACGGTCCTCCCCGTACCCCCTGGATTCCCGCCTTCGCGGGAATGACGGGCACCGTCTGCCGCCCTAAATGTGCCACGGTTCGCGCATCGAGCGGCTGAGCATCCGGCTGGCGTCGGCGTCGCCGAGAATCTGCTCGGTGTCCGGATCCCAGCGGATTTTGCGTTTCAGTCGAGTACAGATATCCGTCAGGTGCGAGATCGTATCGCTGCGCACCGCAATGTTGATGTTGGAAACCGTTTGTTTTCTGCTCTTGATGCAATCAAGGAACTCGCGCTGATGGCCCGGAGTTTTGGGTAAATGGATCTCGCCGGGGCCGATTTGCGAAGTCAGCAGCGATTTCGGCTCGGCGTCGATGTGACCGCGGCGGACGTACACCCAACCCTCGCTCCCTTGAAACACGACCCCCTGCTTGTTCTGCGTCTTATCGGTGTAGACCATTGTCACGCCGTCTGCGTACTTGTGCCGGACTTTCCAGCGAACGGCACAGTCGGCCAGCCCGTCGTCGGGGAACGTGGCCGTCCCGTCGACTTCGACCGGGCCGGTGTGGTCGGTGCCATGGCCCCATTGGGCGATGTCCAGGTGGTGGATCCCCCAGTAGCCGCCGATTCCGCCGAGACAGTAATCGGAGATGTGATACCAGATCGAGTAGCTCTCTTTTGGGGTCCACGGACGGCAGCGATGATAGGTGTACGGGGCCCAGGGCGCAGGCCCCAGCCACAGGTCGTAGTCGAGGTCTTTCGGCACCGGCTGGGTGGGCTGGTTCGGAAAGGCGAAATCATGCGGCACGCCCACCAAGATCGTGTGCAACTTGCCGATTCGCCCGTTGCGGACCAACTCGCAGCCGAACCGGAAGTTCTCGCTGGAGCGCTGCTGCGTACCCCATTGAAACACGGTGCCGTATCGGTGACAGGCTGCCCGCAAGGCCTTGTCTTGGGCGAGACTCAGCCCGAGGGCTTTTTCCGTGTAGATGTCCTTCCCGCGGCGCACTGCTTCCAGGGAATGCAGCACGTGCCAATGATCCGGCGAAGCGATGCAGACGGCATCGATGTCCGGCCGGCCGCACAACTCGCGAAAGTCGTTGTAGGCAGCGCACCCGCTGTCGCCGTAGTGACGGTCAACGATCTGCTCGGCTTTTTCGCGTTGCTTTCCGTTGACGTCACAGACGGCAACCACGCGCGCGTCTTTTTGTCCCAGGAAGCTGCGCATGAGCATGGGGCCGCGGTTTCCCATTCCGATGCAACCGACCGCAATACGCTCGCTCGGCGCCACTTGGCTGCCCTTGCCCAGGGCAGAAGCCGCAATGATCTGAGGGCCGGCGACAGCGCTCAAAGTAGCAACAAGAAAATCACGCCGGCAGTGGCGAGCCCCACCAACCTTGCCTTCAATTCTGTTGGAATGTTGTGCAGCGGCCTTCTTCTTCGCCATGACGGCTACCCCCCAATCTGTGGTGTCCTCAACTGCCACGCCGCCATGATACCACAAGCCCAGGAAGAAATCATCGCGTGGCTGAACCCCGGGTAAGGTGCTTGGAGGAAGATTACCGTACCCGGATTTCACCCGCTGGCCCGTCATCTGAGTTCCCCCAAGCGGGGGTGTGTGTCTCGTTCCTGCCCGGTGCTACACTGTACCGCATTGCTCTTTGTCGCGAGTCCGGATTCGTTCGGCACAATTCACTGGGGAAACTTGGGTTGAAAGGAGCGTGAACGATGTGCGCCATGACGTTGTGTGCTGAGGCCGATACGTTTCGTCATGAGGAGAAGGATTTTTCGTATGCCATCGAGATGGCCAAGAAGTTGGGCTTTAAGTATATCGAACCGGAAGTGATGACGGGCCGGTGTTTGCTGAACGTTTACGGGTACTGCAACATAACCAGTCTCGAAGACGATCCGATGGAAATGCGAAAGGCCATCGAATCCGCCGGTCTGAAAGTGGCGTGCTTAAGCGCACACTCGAACCTTTTGGACACGGTGTACGGCGTCGATTATCTCAAAAAAGCGATCCGCTACGCTTACATTCTCGGTGCGCCGATCGTCAATACGGCGGAAGGCCCCAAGCCGAGCTGGATGACCGACGAAGACGCCTTTCGCGTCATGAAATACAATCTCGACGAACTGCTGAAGATGTGTGCCAACTATGACATCACCTTGACGATCGAACCCCACGGTGTGTATACGACCAACGCCGAAGGCTTGTTGAAGATCATGGCGCTGAGCGATTCACCTCACTTGGCAATCAACTACGACACGGGCAACGTGGCAGTCGCGGGCAACGACCCGGTGGAGACTCTCCAGGCGGTGATCAAGCACGTCAAGCACGTCCATCTGAAAGACATCGTCCGGGAGAAGGCAGCCGGACATGAGACCGGAGTGACCGCCGGCAACGCGATCGGCGACGGCGAAGTGGATATTCGGGGATGTCTCGACGTGTTGCGCAACGCCGGCTACGACGGTTGTCTGTCGATCGAATGCAGCGGAACGGACGCACTAAAGAAGAGCATCGAGTTCCTCACGCCCCTTCTATACTACTAACCTCAAACATCGTTAAGTTTTTGACAAAGATTCTTGGCCAAT
>CAZJRB010000067.1:0-40994 GCA_964547995.1 uncultured Planctomycetaceae bacterium
ATTGTTGCTTATTCTGACCCGCCGAGATTCCAGTTCACGGTGAACCATTACAGGGCAAGCGTCTGCTGATTGGCTAACTCGTTTGCGACACGCGGCACAGGGCACAAGGACACTTGAGGATAGTCGTTGCTCTAGATCGCGTGAATTCGCGGTCGCCGCTACTTCCCGTTGTGCATTTCGCTCCGGCATGTCCTACTCCTTGGTTCCTCACATATCGTATCCCGTTCTCCCCAGGTGCTCCCTCGTTGTCTGCCCATCAAGATAGCTGGAAACACCTCGGACGTCAACAAAGCGATTCCCAACCCCCCGAGGCAAGCCAAGCCGGATAGGCCCCGTGGTGGCGAAGCCCCCGATTGGGCCCGACAACAATGACCGGCCGCGGGCCTTGAAAACCGGCTGGCCTTTCAATATGATGATGGGGTCTCGGTACCAAAGCGGTCAAACACCGACAATAGGAGGAGTCCTGCCATGCCAATTACACGCAGAGAGTTCGCGAAGCGTTCGTCCGTCGCCGCCGCGGCGATGAGTTTTCCGATGGTTACGGCATCCAGCGTTTTGGGGGCCCTGAACTCGACGTTGGACCTGATGCCGGAGAAACTCACTTGGGACGCCGAAACCCCCGTAAAGCCGAGACCTGACGGCACCTACGCCTGTGCAACCCCCGGCGCGACGAAGGCGTGGTAACTTGTAGACCATTGTGCCACAATGCTGGACTGGCAAGCAGTCCGTGTCGCCCGGTGCAAATCGGAACGTAAGCTTCTCCCTCGGGAATCCCACCACCGCTTGACGGCAAACGGATCAGCCGTCGGGTTCTTCCGTAATCGCACGGCCCAGCACGGCGTAGCAGAGCACGAACAGCACGCCCATCACCAGGTCGGTCACCGCCAGCGGCTTCCACATGAACGGGATATCGCCGGTGAACCAGTAGAAAAAAGTCACGCCGCAATAGGCGCACTTCAGGAAGATCCCGTACACGATCAGGTTGCGGTTGCGGATCGGGTCGCCGGCGACCGCGAGAAACATCAGCGCGAAGATCAGCAACAGCGCGGCGGGGAACTGTACGTACCCCATGTGGTTCGGCGGCGTTACGTCGAACAGTTGAAACAGGTAGCCCGGAACCGCGAGAAACACCACGCCGAAAAAGCCGTCGTACAGCGCGGCCAGCAGAAACAACAGCCGGATCCACGGAAGCGTTTTCATGACGATTCCCTCTCTTCGTGAACGACGGCCCTGAGATACTTCCGATGGAAGTTCTCGCGCCGCCAGTTGGTTCTTTCTTCGCTGTAAATCCGCACGCCCAGCCGGCGAAACCCCTCGCCCAGCTCTTCGGCCGTCATGCCCCGCGGGCGGTAGTTCACGTCGAACAGCGTACACCGCTCCCATGCCGTATCGTACAGCAAGCGATCCTCCCGTTTCAAACGCTCGAACAGCGGCGTGCCGGGAAACGGCGTCTGGATCGTGATCTGCACGTCGAACAATTCCGCCTCGGCGGCGAAGTCGTAGACGCGGTCGAAGATTTCCGGCCCGTGCCCGTCCAGCCCGAGAACGAAGCACCCGTCGACGCGAATGCCGTGCGATTGGATCCGGCGGATCGCCTCCTTGTAGGCGGGCCACTGCTTCCGTTTCCAGTCGGTCTTCAGTTCCAGCCCGCAAAGTCCCGCCTCGACGGGGCTTTCCAGGCCGATCAACACCTGGGCGCAGCCGCTTTCACGCATCAGCGTGAGCAACTCCTCGTCCTCGTGGATCGAGATGTCGGTTTCGGCGAACCAGCGGATTTTGCGGGTCCGAAGCCCTGCCAGCAACTCCTTCCAGTACCGCTTGTTCACCATGGCGTTGTCGTCGGCGAATTCGATGAACGGGCGGCGCCAGATCTCGCGGATCCGGTCGATCTCGGCCAGCACCTTATAGATCGGCTTCTGCTTGTAGCGAGAGGTCAGCAGCGTCGAAGCGGCGCAAAATTCGCAACGGAAAGGGCAACCCCGGCTCGCCTGGACGGTCAGCCGGTTGTAGCGCTCGATGTCGAGCATCTCGAAGGCCGGCATGGGGGCGCCGGCCAGGTCGAACTCGCCGGCCGGCTCGTAACGCGGTTTCAGCTTGCCCGCCTCGGCGTCGCGCAGCACGTCGAGCCACGTGGCTTCCCCCTCGCCGACGACCACCGCATCGCAGTGCCCGGCCGCCTCGTCCGGCAAGGCAGTAACGTGCAGCCCGCCGAGCACCACCGGCACTTCCCGGACCCGGTAACGGTCGGCCAGCTCGTATCCTTCGGCCATCTGGGCGCTGAAGCTGGAGATCGCCACCAGATCGAACTCCTCGGGCAACGAGTCCATCTTGTGGATGTCTTCGACCTCGATATACTCGCACTCGTGCTCCGGCGGCGTCATCCCGGCGAGCGTCAGCAGCCCCAGACTCGGCAGCGAGGCGATCGTCTTGCTCCGTTCCACGAAGCCAGGCAAGGTCAGGCCCAGCCGCAGCAACTCCGCGTCGCACACGCGGATCCCGCTCATCGCAATCAGACCGATTCTCATGGCACCAACCCCCGATAGATGAAGTCTGCCGTCGCAACGACAAGGCTGACGACGGGGATGCAGAACAGGTGACGCAGCGCAATTCGCCATGCCGACAGGCAGCAGACCGCCGGCATCGTGATCGCACCGACAACGAACAGGACCGACGCAACGCGGGGCGCCGGGTCCATCTTCAGGTAGTCGACCGACAGTGCAAAGGCCAGGTTCAAGAGCCCCGTACCCAGAAGCGCGACGTGCGTCAGCCGCAACATCCGCCGGCGCCACGTTTCGTATCCCCCCAGCCACCCGTCGGCATGGAAGAACATCCCGATGATCGCCCCGGCGAGCAATCCCGTCAGGATCGCGGTCCAGCCGACAACCAGGTTGATATGGGCCATGGGCGCCTCGCGTATGGTTTGTCCGGCGTGCGGCCGAGGCCGCAACCAAAGGAGGAAAGTTGACGGCTGAGGGTTCAGGGTTCGGGATTCAGGGTTCAGGACTCTGAGGACAACGTTTGCAGGGAAATTCTGAACCCTGAACCCTGCCCACCAAAGCCTTTGCAAGCAACACCGCCGAATCAGAGAATACCTGCTGTTGCCGCCGGTGGCAAGGGGGCGTGTCACTTCGCCGGCTGGCTGAGATGGACAAAAATCCCCTTCTTGTTGCCCACGATCACGTCGCGAACGCCGTCTCCGTTGAGGTCCGCGGCGGCCACCTGCGTGCCGACGCCCGAATCGTCGTCGATCTCGTGCGGGATGAACCGCACGCCCTTCTGCTTGTCGCGGCGCAGCTCGAACCAGTAGACCACGGCCGGGGCATCCGGCTCGGCATCCCCCTTCGGGCCGTGGGCCCAGAACCGCTTCCCGGTCAGGACGTCCTTCAGCCCGTCGCCGTTGATGTCCACAAGGTCCAGGGCGTGGAGCTGGCTGATCCGCAGGGCGTCGGACTTCAGGTCGGGCTTCGGCGGCAGAATCTCGCTCTGTTGCCAGGTGATCTCGCCCTTGTCGTTGCGGACCTGCTTGTGCCAGACCAAGCCATACTGGTGGCAGTGCCAGGCAGTGATCACGTCGGCCAATCCGTCGCCGTCGACGTCGTAGACGAGCATCTGGGCGCCGGCGTCGGCAAACTTGTGCGGGTGCTTCGTCCACGGTTTGTCGGCGTTCCCCTTCGGCGGCTGCTCCCACCAGCAGCCCGACTCGACGATATCAACGCGGCCGTCCCCGTTGATGTCGCCGTGGCCGATACCGTGGGTGTACCGCTGGTACTTCCCCTTGGGCGTGATCGGGTGAAACTTCCAGGGCTCCCCGGGTTTGGCCGGGTCGTAGGTCGCGTAGCCGAGGTAGCCCGTGACGTTGTAGAGCAGATCGGGCCGCCCGTCGCCGTTGATGTCGGATAATGTCGGCGATTCGTTCCCCACGTCTTTCAACGCGAAATGCTTCTTCCACGGCCGCTTTTTGCCGGCGGGATTCTCGTACCAGAAGGCCTCCTTGCCGGGCCACGGCACGTAGAGCACGTCGGCCCAACCGTCGCCGTTGAAGTCGCCGGTGAAGGTCAGGAAGTTGTCGGAATAGCCCTTGGGATCGAACTCCTTGGGTGGGCGGATTTCGTGCTTCTTCTGGAAATCCGGCCCCTCGAACCAGAACGGCCCCGCGACCACGTCCGGCTTCCCGTCCTTGTTGAAGTCGGCCCAGTAGGCCCCTTCGCAGTAGAACTTGTCGCTCAACTGGAGCTTCTTGAACGAGACAACCGGTTGCTTATCCATGTTGGCAACGAATGCCAAACGCTTGTCCAGTTGTGTCCTGGCCAGCCCGGCAGGGAGTTTCTTTCGGGCCTTTCCATACCAGTAGCCGGCGCGGCGTTGCAACGTAACCTTCGCGGTCCCTTCAACCTCCCTGGCCACGTCCCACCACTTGTCGCCTACCACAACTTGCGATTTGGGGTCTCCGGGCGCTGATATTTCCTGCTGGGCAAGACGACTCAACACCGGATCCCCGGACTTTGCCAGATGAGGCAGGCCCCTGGGCCAGTCGCCACGCTCGAAGCAAAACCAGCGACCGACAACCAGGTTTGCCTTCGGGTCGTCAGGATTTGTCTGCAAGGCCGTTTGTGCCATCCGGACTTTCCGCAGCGACTCAGCCATATTGTTACTCTTTGCGGACTTGCGAAGAAGTTCCGGGACAACGTCGTCCTTCGATACCGCGTCTACAGGGCTGAATAAGACCGAAACACCAACCCACGCCAAAATGAAAAGCAATCGTTTCATTGTGTGTCTCCGTGTGTCTCCGTGAAAAGTGAAGCTCAGAATGTGTTTTGAAATCAATGTACGACGGCCTTCCAAGGCCGTCGCGTGTGTCGGGCCGCTGCCAATCGACGGCCTTGGAAGGCCGTCGTACCGGCCGTATTGTATTTCAAAACACGTTCTCAGTCAAAACCTTGCCCGGAGTCGGGCGATAAACTGCAAAACCGCCGTACGGCTACGGGGCTAAGCAGGCCACGGCAAAGACTGTTCAGTCGGGTGCCACTGGCGTCTCGCCAGGGCACGGGCAAGATGCCCGTGGCCCCCCATCTCACTGTGCAATCATTACGCATGCCCGCTTAGCCGGATTCCGTGATGCCATGATCCTACCATATCGAAGGAGTGCCGGCAACCAGGGCGCCGCTGGTTGGTTGCGAAGTGCCGGATGCCGGTGACAGGTATGACGAGGACGCCAACTCCTTTGCTCACATCACGGATTTGTGCTATCATACCGGCAACCGAAGCATTCATAATCCGCATAGCGGCTACTCGCGAGCCGCCCCGGGGTTCAAGCCGTGTCTCCACTTGATGGGAAATATCGCGCCATGCGAAAATCAAGCAGACAAAAACTAGAAGCAGGTTGTGCTGCAAGAGGGGGATCTGTTCGCATGTCTCGAATCATGCTCGGGCTTCTTGCCGCAATTGTCTTGTTCATTCCGGCGACACTCCCTGCGGGCGCCGAGCACATCGTGGAACCGCCGAAGGATATCCCCGTTGCCTGCGACGCCGACGTCGTGGTCGTGGGTGGCTCCACCGGAGCGGTTGCCGCCGCCTGCGAAGCAGCAGGGCAGGGCGCAGACGTGTTTCTGATCGCACCACGCCCCTATCTTGGCACCGACATGTGCTCCACGCTTCGGCTCTGGCTCGAGCCGGGTGAGCAACCGGAGTCGCAACTGGCCACCGCGTGCTTTGGCAAGGGCCGCGTCACGACGCCGCTGACGGTCAAGGCTGCCATGGACCGGGCTCTGCTCCGCGCGGGCGTTCGATACCTGACCGGGTGCTATGTCACGGACGTTCTCCGCGACGAAGACGGCCGGATCGCAGGCATCGTAATGGCCAATCGCAGCGGGCGGCAGGCCGTCCGCGCAAAGGTCGTCATCGATGCGACACAACGGGCAAACGTTGCCCGGCTCGCGACGGCGGCGTTCCGTCCATTCAGGCCGGGACCGCAGACATTCACGCGCATCGTGGCCGGTGGAGAGATGCAAAGCGGCGACAACCTGTCGGCCGAGAAGAAGGAGTTTACCTACAACTCCGTGGCGGGAAAAGCCGATTACCGCCTGCCGGTATATGAGTATACGCTGACGATCGAGATGAAGGACAACAGCGCCGGCGCCCTCCGCAATGCGGAACAGGTGGCCCGCGACATGACCTATGCAAAGGGTTCGGAAATGGCCTCCGAGATCCTTTCATGCGTGCCCTCCGACACGATCATAGGCCGCCAGCGCATGGACTCGTGGCGCGGCGCAGAGAGAGCAGATCTCGGCCCGTTCCGGCCCAAGGCGATTCCCCGCCTGTACGTGCTGAGCGCCTATGCCGACCTTGACGGCAAGGCCGCCGGAGAACTCTTGCGGCCGCTCGAGCTGATGAAAATGGGCACGCGGATCGGCCGGGCCGCGGCCGATGAGGCCCGGGGACTTCCGCTGCCGGCCGGCGCCTCGCTACCGGAAACAGGTGTCGAAGGTGCGCTCACACTCGCGGTCGGCGAGGATCTCGACGGGATCCGCTCAAAGAAGCTCGGGACGATCCGCGCCGGCAGTCGCGCCCTGCCGGTCTTCGGGCGATACGACGTTGTGGTCGTCGGCGGGGGCACCTCCGGCGCACCGGCCGGCATCGCCGCCGCCAAGAATGGTGCCAAGACGCTCGTTGTTGAATACCTGCAAGAGTTGGGCGGCGTTGGCACCGTCGGACTGATCGGCAGCTACTGGCACGGCCTGCGCAGGGGCTACACGGGGTTTGTTGACGAGCAAGTGAACCCCGGGAGCCACAAGTGGAACGTGGTCGAGAAGGCCGAGTGGCTCCGCCGGGAACTCCGGCGCAACGGCGCGCACGTGTGGTACGGCACGCTCGGCTGCGGTACACTGGTCCGCGACGGCCAGGTCTGCGGCGTCGTCGTGGCCACGCCGTGGGGCCGAGGGGCCGTGCTGGCCACGACCGTGATCGACGCGACCGGCAACGCCGACATCGCCGCGTGCGCCGGCGCGCCCACCCAGTACAGCATCTCGGAAGCGGGCAGCCTCAACGTCCAGATTGCCGGCTTTCCCGAACGTCCCATGAGACGCTCTAACGTCAATACGTGCTACACGATGGTCGATGATACCGACGTGCTCGACGTGTGGCACTTGATGGTCTGGCGGCGGACGACATCGGAGAAGCCGCGGGCGTTCGACGTCGGGCAACTCGTGGACTCGCGGGATCGGCGCCGGATCGTCGGCGATTACATATTGACTGTGTACGACATCCTCAACCGCCGCACCTTTCCCGATACGATTAGCCAGCATTACAGCAATTTCGACGCGGCCGCCTTTCCCGACGCCCCCCTGCTCCTTGTCGCCAACGCGAAGGGGCTCTGTTTCCGGACCGACGTGCCCTACCGTTGCCTGCTGCCCAAGGGGCTCGACGGGATCCTCGTCGTCGGCCTGGGGTGCAGTGCCGAGCGCGATGCCATGACGCTGATTCGAATGCAGCCCGACATGCAAAACCAGGGCTACGCCGCGGGCGTGGCCGCCGCCGCGGCCGCCAAGATCGCCGGGCATACACGCAAGGTCGACGTCAAGGCAGTGCAGAAGCAACTTGTCCGTGAAGACATACTCGACGAGCGGGTTGCCACCGACCGTGACTCGTATCCGATCGGCCTGTGGCAGATCGTAGAAGCCGTCGAGACGCTGGGCAAGACCGGAAGCGGCGAGAACATGCTCGGCCCCCTGGCCGTCGTGATGGCCGCCGATCCGAAGGACGCCATCGCGGTGCTTCGATTAGGCTATCGCAACATCCCCGCCGGCGCCGCCCGGCTGAGGTACGCGCAACTCCTCGCCATCCTCGGCGATCCCACCGGCGTGCCGGCGCTCATCGAGGCAGTCGAAAAGAGCAAAGGGTGGGACGACGGCGTGGCTTTGACATCGCAGCGCAAGACGGGCAACACGTTCAGCGATCTCGATCGGCTGGTTATCGCACTGGGCCAGAGCCGCGCGCCGGAAGCATTGAAGCCCTTGATCACAAAGCTGCGGCAGTTGAAACCCGACAGCGAATTGTCCCACTACAAGGCAATCTCCCTGGCACTGCGGCATCACCCGCCCTGCGACGCCGCCGCTGAACCGCTGCTGGACCTATTGAAACAGCCGGGGTTCACCGGCCACGCCACGGTCGACCCGGTGGTGCGGAAGGAAGACCGCGAGGGAAACCGGCACACTGCCGCGGCAGACCGACTCGTAACCACGGGTGGGAATAAACCGGCAAACGACACCAACCTGAACAAGGCGTACAAAGAGCTGATCATTGCGGCCATGCTCTATCGATGCGGGGACCGCCACGGCACGGCGACGGCCATCCTCAGGCAGTATGCGCAGGACGTCCATGGGCACTTTGCGCGCTATGCACAACGAACACTGGCAGACGGGGATGACCAAACTCGAAGACCTGTACCTCGATGAAACGACGGTCACCAACGAAGGCATAAAGAAGCTCCAGCAGGCATTACCGAACCGCACGATTCTCCACTGGCAGCCGCCGCCCGTAGCAGGACGTTTTCACTTGTGGAAGGTTGGAAGGTTGAGGGGGTTCTCCACAAGTCCCGATTTCCCGGCCCCAATCCCCAATCCCTACAGCCCAACGGTCTAAGACAAAGCCTCGTTAGAACACAACGGCGCAGGCCGCCATCAGATGGTTTCCGGAAGTTGGTAGGGCTTTCGCCGTTTGCGATCGAGATAGGTGTCGGCATCGGGGTCGTTGATGAAGACCTCCTTGACGGGGTCCCAGCGGAGTTTGCGGCCGGTCCAACGGGCGATGTTGCCCAGGTGGGCGACGGTGGCCGATCGGTGACCGATCTCGACGTCGGCGATCGGTTTCTCCCGCGACTTGATGCAGTCGAGCCAGTTCTGCATGTGGTTGTCGCTCTTGTAGAGATGGATTTCGTCGTCCTTGATCGGCTCCTTGACCAGTTCGGCTGGATTGGAGGTGACGCGGCCGCGGAAGATTTCGATCTTGCCCTTATCGCCGATGAAGATTCCGCCGCCGGGGTTGCCGTTGTCGAGTTTCAAGGTCACCCCGTTCGCATAGCGGTAGAAGACCATCGGGATGCGGCATATCTTTTCACCGCGGCCGCGGCCTTCGGGTTTCGTGTAGGTGGGCGGGTCGAACTTGGGCCCCTCGGTCCAGATCTCGACCGGCCCGCTCTCGTCCATTCCCAGGGCCCATTGTATCTGGTCCAAACCGTGGGCGCCCCAGCCGGTCATCTCGCCGCCGGAGTAAGGGCGGAAGGAGATCCAACCCGGTGCTGCCCTCGGGGTACAAAGGTCCTTGTTGTACGGTACCGGCTCGGTTGGCCCACACCAGAGATCCCAATCGAGGCCGTCGGGCACGGGCTGCGCCGGCAGATCGCAGTTCCAAGGGCTGGGATAGTTGGCGCCGATCACCGTGTGGATCTTGCCGATCCGCCCGTTGCGGATCAACTCGCATCCAAAGCGGTTGGCCCTGTGGGAACGCTGCTGGCTGCCGGTCTGGAAGACTCGCTTGTACTTGCGGACCGCATCGACCATCAGCCGCCCTTCGCGGATGGTCAGCGTCATCGGCTTTTCGGCGTAGACGTCCTTTCCGGCCTGACAGGCATGGATGCAGACCAGCGCCCGCCAGTGGTCGGGCGTGGCGGTGGTGATTGCGTCGACGTCCTTCCGGTCGAGCACTTTGCGGTAGTCCTGGTAGCCCTCGATTTTCAAGCCTTCGGCCATGCCCTTGGCGCGTTTAATGTTGGCGTCGGCCACGGCCACCGGTCGCCCCCAACCGGAACGAGATGCACCTCGAAAGACCCCGCTTCCTTGCCGACCGACACCGATCCCGGCGATGCCGATGCGGTCGTTCGGGCCTGGGTTTCCCTCGGCGGCCAGGAGCCCCGAGGGAATCACATAGGGCGCGGCAACGGCGGCGGCCGTGCAGCGGAGAAAACGTCGTCGGGAATGTTTTTGCGGTCGGTTCATCGGCTGGCTCCATTTCCTTCGGGGGGAACTGTTGCAGTGGCGAGAGATAGACGTGCGGGAAGGCATACTCGGCACGTTCCCTCATGATAAAGGACCCGCCTGCGACAATCAACCGTTTTCTGGAAAACTCGCCAAATGCCGTTGCCTGAAACCGCCGCGAGCGGTGTTCGGCGCAACCGCCGGTCGCGGCTTTATTTGGCACGACCGACGTCCACCGCACCGTCCCACCCGTAATGCTCATCCGACCCGGTGCCGATCTTGACGATCCGGCGAGGCCCGGACTTTGCCGGTTGGGCCGGCGGGGGTCACGTGGCCCCCGCGACGCTAAAGGCGCTGGCGGTGGAGGGGAGATCGGTTTCCGAGGGCCCGTTGTTTGCCGAGTCGCAAGTTGCCCGGGGATTGCGACGGGCCGGCTTTTTCCAGTGCGGCCAGTAGCGATTGCTGGGTATAGGCCCCGCGGAGAATGACGGGACGGTGTGGGTCGCCGGCGGGGAAAATGGCGATCACCGGTACCTGCCTGCTCCCCAATAGATCGAGCATTTCGGTCACTTCCGGCGATCCGTGCGTCCAGTCTGCCTGCAATGTCACGATGCCGTTTCGTCGCACGGCCCCACACGTTTGGGGAGTGTTCAGCACGAGTTTCTCCAGGGTTTTGCAGGTCATACACCAGTCGGCGGTGAAATCGACCAAGACCGTTTTCTGTGAGGCAATCAATTCATCCAAGACCTGGCGGGAGAAGGGTTGCCAGTGCAATTCGTCGTTGCCCTGGCCGGCCGGGCGGTTGTCGGAGGTGGTGCCGGCGGTCTGCAGAGTGCGTTGGAAACGGCCGGCCATCACCTCGGCCAGCCAGCCAAACGCAACCAACCAGACCGCACCGGCAAAGACCGCCGCTGACAGCCACGCCTTCGCCTTCCGGCCGCGGCCGGATGTCGCCGGCATGCGGCCGATCCACCAGCAGGCAGCCCAGAGGCCAAACAGGAACGCAACGGTTGGAACGACCAGCGCCCAGGGGACAAGTGTCAGAAGATAAGCAACGGTGCCCAGCAACACGAAGCCCATGACTTGCTTTAACGTACCCATCCAGGCGCCCGGTTTCGGCAAGAAACAGATCAGCTTGGGGAATGCGCCGATCAGCAGATATGGGCTGGCCATGCCGACCCCGACGGAGGTGAATACGGCGTAGGTTTTTGCAGGCGGTTGGCCGACCGCCCAGGCCAATGCGGCGCCAAGGAAAGGCCCGCTGCAAGGGGTGGCGAGAATGGTTGTGAGCACGCCCTTGGAAAACGCGCCGACCGCACCCTCCTGTTGCGACAGGTCATTCGCTTTCCCGCTGCCGACAAAACCGGGAATGGGGATTTCCCATACGTCGAGAAAGCTCAAGCCCATCGTAAAAACCACGGCCGCCAGCGTGACGTTGAACGCCGTGTAGCTGAACATTTGTCCCCAACCGAGGCTCATGAAAACGGCCAGGCTGGCCAAGACGAGGAATACCGAAAGCAGGCCCAGCGAATACCAGATATTCAGCACCAACGTTTGGCGTCGGCTGTGGCCTGCCTGCTCGACGAACGAGAGAATCTTTAACCCGATCACCGGCAGCACGCAGGGCATGAGGTTGAGGATCAAGCCCCCGAGGAAACCGAGGCCCATGACGAGTGCCAGCGGCATCTGGTTGAGTTCGTTGTCGGCGGTGCTCTGTAACAGCATGGGGTCGAGGGCCACCGTGCCGCAGTCTTGGGTTTGGCGTCCGGCAAGTTGCTGTGGATCAACAGCAATCGGCTTCATTTCGGCGGGTGTTTCGCCCGACGAAAGGGCGGTCTGCACAAGCGTGGCAGTGAACGGAATTTCTTGCGGCGGGAGACAGTTGTTTGGACTGCACGCTTGAATGCGCACCCCCCCTTCGATTTTTAGTGTCGCCGGATCGGCACGGGAGTCGATCTCGATAGGCGCCTGCCAGGTAACGCGACTATGGTGAGTCTCTACGATGAGATTGTCGAAGGCCGGCTCGGGTTTCCTTTCCGGGGTCGGACTGCACTGAAAGGCTCCGGCAAAGCGGAACGCTTCGGAAGGCTGCAATTTAATTTGCGTCGGCAGGGGGCCGCCCGCCGGCTGTGTGATGGAGTAAATGTGCCATGTCGGTTCGATGGCGGCGGTGATAGACAATCGTGCTGGTTTCCGGTCGGTCGATGCCGTGAAGTGTGCCGTAACGGAAACCACCGGTTCCTGAAACCCCCGGCTGAACCATCCCGCCGCGCGGTCTTGATTGTCGCGGACTTGCCCCAACAGAGGCGCTATGGCGATCAGAAGGTTAGCCGGAAAGATAATCCCGAATATGCGGCAGCGATACGTCGTTGACATCTTCTTTGAATCCTTTCGCAGAAGGGATGTGTTCGGAAGGCACTATGTTTTGCAAGAGTCGAGACCGGGTTAAGACTCGGCCCGCTTTTGCCCGCACCTCTGCTTGGACCGTGACTGCCGTATGATAGACTGGCAGTCGTGCTCCTGAATAGAATGTTCCTGGCGCAGTAGTGCGATCAGCTTCTTTACCAAAGTCGGCTGAAGGATGTAATAGCAGCGCAGAGTTCCGCACGTGTGGCTCGCAATCAAGTTGGCTTTGCGCAAAGCGGCCATGTGCTGCGAAAGATGCGCCTGAGCGAGGGGCACCAGGGCGTTGACGTCCTTCACACAACTCGGCCGCTCGCAGAGCGTCTCCAAAATTGCAAGCCGCACCGGGTGAGCCATGACGGCGAGCAACCGTGCTCGATCGTTCCAGAACTCCACCCCCCCGGTATCCGGCACTGATTTCTTCTTCGCCATCGCTGTTACCCTGAATGTATCTTGCCGACCGGCCTCGCTTGCCATGTGCGAAGCCGAGCAAAGGGCTTTAATAACATAAGGGTAATATAGTGTCAAGGCCATGTTACCGGTCTTCTAGTATTACATTATTCATTATTAGACGGGCCTGGCAATTAGGATGCGGCTCGGTCGAGGGCGCGCTGCAACTCGGCCTTCGGCTGCACTCCGACGAACCGGTCGACGACTTCTCCATCCCTGAAAATCATCAGGGTAGGAATGCTGTGAATACCATAGGCGGCGGCAACCTCAGGGCTCTCGTCGATGTTCACTTTGACGACTTTGACGGAATCGGCACGCTCGGCCGCCAGATCCTCGACAACCGGGCCAATCATCCGGCAGGGGGCGCACCAGGGGGCCCAGAAGTCGACCAGCGTGGGCATGGGGGATTCCAGGACTTCCGCCCTGAAATTGCTCTGCGAGAGTTCACACGAATTGGACATGAAACAAACCTCCTCTTTCAGTTAGTGCTGTTAGTCTTTTCACCAAAAGAGCGGGAATGCCTTGCACCAAAAAGTGTCCGGCAGCAAACACGCTAGCTGGGCGGCTTCTCGTCGCTAGCATTCTCCGCACCGAGTCGCCTCCCGGGTTTTCCCTTGGTTATTGCCTCAAAGATCTCTCCGCGATATACATCTATGTGCTTAGGTGCATCGATGCCGATCCGCACCTTATGTGCCCGGATTTTTAGCACGGTGATAATAATTGGACCCTGAATGACGATGCTTTCTCCTTCCTTCCGACTTAACATCAGCATATCCGATCCCCTTACTGCAATCTGTCCGAGTTCGCGCCTCCTTCGCCGCCTTTCCCGACGTCGGCCCCTGCTGGATGAGAGCGGCCGGTCTACCGCCGGTAGAACAGTGATTTCCACCAAGGGTCCCGCATGGTCGAGAGATTATTGGAATTCTTGCCGTGCGCCAGCCCGGGGTTGATAAAGTAGTAGACTTCCCGTGCGTCTTTCCTGCCGACCAGGTACGCACTCTTCCACCCGGTGCCCGTCTTGGTGAAGCGGACCAGTTGCGGAATCGATTTCCCATGGACCAGTCGGGAAGCCAGATCCCGCTGGCGGTCCAAATCAACGTACGTGAACTCGACCCTGTCCAGACCGCCGATCTTCGCCACTCGTGGAAGGACGGACGTCTTCATCGTGCGGCAAGCCGAGCACCAGTCTGCGCCGATCAAGACCACCAGGGGGCGTCCTGTCGTCACGCTCCGCCGGTACGCCCGGCGATAGTCTTCGTTGGTATCCTGCTGCGGCGCAGCGATGACCGAAATCTGGATTACCGCCGCCAACATGAGACTTGTCATGACACACCTCTCTTCCACCGTGTATTTACGTTCCCAGGCAAGGAGGACCCTTCTGCAAACAGACGCTTTTCCCCGTTTCCGGCTCCTCCGATTCCGGCTCCTCCGACCGAGGCCGGTTGCTACGGGACCTTATCGGAAGGCGGGGTATATATTCTTTCGCTTATATTACGTCAAGGGCATATTTTGCAAAAGATCGGGCGACGAGGTGCTGCACTGCCCCCCGTGTGGGGTCCGGGGAAACTTGCTCCCGCTGCACGGCCAGGAAACCAGGAACGCAGACAGCAACGATTGCTTTACACCGAGCAGCGGAAGAATAAAGGGCCGGCGGGATTGCCGGGCCGCCTATCCCTCCGGACTGCTTTCCGCCAGACGCTGCGCTCGGCGCATTGCCTCCCTAACCTGGCAGAGTTCCCGGAACGGGCAAGAACTTGAGGGGTGCGGGCATTGTGGGTTCTCACTCGAAACCGGTACGTTGTCGCGCATACAGATGAGCGGCCCCGAACCTTCTTCGGTGCTGTTATTGGATGGCATGCGTTACATTCAGGAAAGTGGGCACGTCCCGGTGGGGCAACTCGACCCGGCAGATCCGGAAGATTTGCCTTCGCCAACCGCAAAGGCCGACAAAATCTTCTCGGTTTCCTCAGAGCCGCACTGTTCGCATTCATGCTGCGATTCGCTCCGGGCCTTTTCCAGAAACTCGGTCACGTGTCCGCACTTCTTGCAGCGGTATTCGAACAACGGCATGGCTTTCTCCTTGGTCGTTCTGTGAATCGAGATCATCGGTGCGATGGTTACGGCCGACGACTCTCCAATTGTTGAGCACATTCACACAGTAGCCGTTCGAGGCGTTCCAACGACACTGCGTGCGGCTCGATTTCCAGCTTGGTCCAGGCACAGATTTCCAGTATTTTCTCCGGAGCAGTTTCCGATATCTCGTCGAAATAGCCCACCGCGTCAAGGACGATTGCCTTGTCATTTGCCGGGAACGTTTCGTTGGCCATGGCGGCATCCCAATCTTTGAAGATGTATTTCCAATGCTGCAACCACCCCGGCGTGAGCCAATAGACTTTCGCGCCGTCGGCAATGCGGTCGCGTGTTTCCGCGTCAGCGAGCATGTCCACACAGTTTTTCGCCCGCACGCGAGCAAATCCTTCTCCCAAACCGGCAAGAAAAGCGTCCGTGTCGACGCCGGCATCGAAATCCAGATAGCATTTCTCGCCGTAGATAACGATAACCTTCGCGGAAACCGCCCTGGCTTTATGACATTGCCGGATCAGTTGTTTTTCAAGCTCTTTGGGCCACTCGTGCAACCCGGGGGCTGTGAAAAAAACCCGCTTACTCTTGAGGAAACCGGCCTCGGCCAGGTGACGCATCTCACGGCGCAGCGTTCCACAGGCGACGATGCTGCAACGATCGAGTGACGGGCAAGGTGCGTGTTCGTTCATGAGTGTTCGTTCATGATTTGTCGGATTCACTTGAGTGGCTCTTTACGCTCGGAATGCCGGGGGAGCCGACGATCATCGCTCGCGGCACGTCAAAGTCGTCCGCCAGACGGTTGGCAACATCAATATAGGTATTGCAGGCACAATCGGGCTCGGGTTCGCCCCCGGCTGTCGGCAACGTTTTCCTCAGTTCGGCCTTATCCGCTTCGCGCAGCGTTTGAGCGATCATTGGAAATACGCAATCCTCTTGCACGGCGATGTATTCCAAGAGCAACTCGATGTACGCACGCGCATGCTCCGTGAACTCCCTCAATGCCACGGCATCGCCGGCTGAAGCAGGTTCGATTACTGCCTCCATCGTATTCAGGTGGGAGTTACCCTCTTCAAGCCGACGATGCACGGGACAGCCTCCGCACCGCTCTGGGAAAATGCCCATGGCCTGCATCGCCGGAAGCAACTGGGTTTCCACTCGGCCGTAGTGGCAACGCGCGGTAAAGCCGCGAAGAAAGATGATTGCACTTTGTGCGGGGCCGCGTTCCAGCTTGCGTTGAGACTCGCACCGCTCCAGCATTCTTTCGAGACAGTTGAGCACCTGCTCGATAATGCGATGCTCATTGACAAGAACATCGGTGAGCTTCGTCGCGCAGTTTTCCGGGAACATGTCTCTTGCACCATCGGCAAATTATTCGGGGTAGGCCCGGGGACGTTTGAGAAAACCGTGCCAGATGTCCGCCCCGGGGCTGTAGACCACACTAACTGCTTCCCAGGCATCTCTCCCGATGTCCTTCATTTTGTCGTTGAGAGACTCGGCGGCGGGGGCTTCCACACGCATGTATTCCCATTGTTGCTGGGAACGAATGAACTCGCTGACGTCTTCCGGCATTATGAGCTTCCTTTCCTACCAGTTTCGATTTGCAGCAGCACGTCCCGCCCCCCCCAACAAGGGGAAGCCTGTCGGTCTAAATCCGATGGACGGCTGTACCATGAGTTACAAACCCACTATATAGCAGATATGTCATGTAGAAACAACCCCACCCCGCAGGCGATTGACAAGCCGAAACACCCGGCGGATACTTCACTACCTAAAAGCCGCAGGCCGGCGATGTTGACCATGTTGGACTGAGAGCGTTGAGGAACCTGGCCAATGTTATTCAAAATTCTGGACAAGGGACCGTTTCGCTCGTTGGTCGAGATCATCTTGGAGTCCAACGAGATCATCGCCCCGAAGAAGATCGGGACGAAGGCCACCGGTGAGCCCATCCACCAGTTCCTTCCGATCAACTCTTTCGAGGAGATGGATCTGGATTACCGGACGACGGAGTATTCGGCAAAGACGTATTTCCTGCCCTATCGCGAGAATTTGTGTACGTTCGATTTCGATGCCGAGGATTGGGAGCAGGAGATTTCGTACCGCATACAGCCGCGGGCGATCGTCGGCCTCCGCGCGCACGACATCAACGCGCTGGTGAAGCTGGATAAGGTGCTGACCCGCGACCGGTTTCCTTCGCCCTACTACATCTCGCGCCGCAAGAATACGTTCGTCGTGGGGTTCGAGCACATTCCTTTGGAAGACGAATTCAGCCAGTCGATGGCCACGGACATTGTCACCCACGGGTTCGATCTCTTCCTGACCGACCTGGGCGACCGGTATTTCGTGGCTGTTGACTCGGACCGGGCGTTCAACCTGCTGAACCGGGTCGAGGTCCGGGAAGTCACGGACGACGACACGAACGATTACAAGGAAGTGCGCCGGCGGGTGCTCGAAGGTTTTAAGACGCACATCAACGTGGCGAACCTGCCGAACCTGCTCGATCTCGAATTTACCTCGGAAGTCTGGAAGAAATGGGGCGAAAAGTGCCTCAGTTGCGGGAGTTGCGCGATGGTGTGTCCCACCTGTTATTGTTACGGCGTCCAAGAGGAAGTTGCGATGGACTTCACCAAGGCGACCAAGGTCAGGCAGCTCTACTCGTGCAATCTTCTGGATTTCGCCGAGGTGGCCGGCGGACATAATTTCAGGCCCGACAAGGAAACACGCTTGAAGTACCGATACTACCACCAGCACCGGGGATTCATGGAGGGCTTCGGCGAGCCCTTGTGCGTGGGCTGTAACCGCTGCGGTCGGGTCTGCCTGGCGGGGATCAACCCGGCGGCAGTCATCAATGATCTTTATGAGGAGAACCTGTGATGTGCGCGCTGCGCCACGCCTACGACGTGCGGCAAGAAAGCGAGATGGTTCAACGCCTTGACTTCAACAACAAGTTGGGGCTCAAGCCGGTCGCCGAGGTGTTCAAGGCCGAAATCACAAACGTGATCCGGCTGACGCAGATGGAAAAACTCTTCCATCTGCGGATCATCGACGACAAGGACCGGGAACGGTTCTCGTTTCTGCCGGGGCAATTCGTAATGATCGAGGTGCCGGGTTACGGCGAGGCGCCGATTTCGATTTCCAGCTCCACCTCGAACAAGGGGTTCATCGAATTGTGCATTCGCAAGGCCGGTACGGTTACCAACGCCCTGCACCGTGCCCGGCGCGGGGCCAAAGTGGGGATTCGAGGACCCTTCGGAACATACTTCCCCATGCAACGGATGAAAGGACACTCGATACTGCTGATTGCCGGCGGCCTCGGGCTGGCTCCGCTTCGGGCAGCCATCTACTATGCCACCGAAAACCGGTCCGAGTTCAAAGATGTCCATATCCTGTACGGAGCGAAGAACCCCGGCCAGCTCTTGTTCGACTACCAGTACGAGGCCTGGCGGCGCATCGATGACGTCAACATGGAGATTATCGTGGATGAGGCCGACGATTCCTGGACGGGGCCGGTGGGCGTAATTACACAACTGCTCGAGGGCGTGGAGATTGACCCGAACGAAACATATGCCATCGTCTGCGGCCCACCCGTGATGTTCAAGTTCGTTTGCCGACGGCTGAGCAAGGCGGGAGTTCCGATGGACCGGATGTTCGTTTCCCTGGAACGCCGCATGCACTGCGGGATGGGGAAGTGCTGCCGTTGCAACGTGGGGTCCACCTTCACCTGCACCGACGGCCCCGTGTTCGACTACTGGTCGGTGATTAACCTCAAAGAAGCGATATAGATCAAAGGAGAGTATAGGAGGGGGCACCCGCCCCCGACCCATCGGAACTGAACGGTGCGATCCGGGGGCAGGTGCCTCCTCCTAAGTTTCCAATGCAGAGTTCCTCCGGACAAAACAGGGTGTGGCGATGAAATATCTCAGGATTGAACAGAAGCGTCCCAGGATCGCCGTGTTCGACTTCACCGGCTGCGAGGGCTGCTCGCTTCAATTGTCCAACAAAGAGGATACTCTGGGGGCATTTCTGGATGCCATTGAAATCGTCAACTTTCGCGAGGTTTCCTCGGACAAGGGCGATGATTACGAGGTGGCGCTGATCGACGGCGCCATCTCGCGCCCCGACGAGGTCGAGCGGCTCAAGGCCATCCGAGATCGGGCCGCCTTGCTGGTCGCCATGGGAAGCTGCGCCTGCTTTGGCGGAGTCAACCGGCTCAAAAACGCCTGCGATCTCGATGAAGCCAACCGGGAGGTCTACGGCGACCATCCCAAGGAAACCATGCCCACGATGGCAGTCAAGGAAGTGGTTCCCGTCGACCTGGAGGTCCCCGGATGTCCCGTTACGAAAGCGGAAATGGAGCGGGTGGTCCAGCATCTCGTTTGGGACTTGCCGCTTCCAAAGTATGCCTATCCGGTTTGTCTGGAGTGCAAGCAGCGTTACACGGTCTGCCGTTTCGACGTGGGCGAGCTTTGCCTGGGACCGATTACCCGCGCCGGCTGCGGCGCTCCGTGCCCGGCGGGCGGGCTGGGGTGCTGGGGCTGCCGCGGACCGGCGGAGGCTCCCAACTACGACGAGTTCTTCGCACTGGCCGAAGAGAAGGGTTTTACCGGGCAAGAGATCAACGATCGCCTCGCCTTTTTCGGCGGCTTCGAGGGGATACAATTATGAGCGGTTCCAAAACTATCAATCTCAACGTCGACGTACGCCACCTCACACGCGTCGAGGGACACGGCGACATCAAGGTCCGCGTTGCCAACGGACAACTGGCCGAAGCCGGCTGGGAGATCGTCGAGACGCCGCGATTCTTTGAGGTGATGCTCAAGGGCAAACACTACACGGCCGCGGGGATCCTGACGGCGCGGATTTGCGGGATCTGCTCGATCGGCCACTGCCTGGCCAGCGTGCGGGCCACCGAAAACGCCTTCGGCCTTACAGTCCCCGAGGCAGCCTCCAGGTTGCGACTGCTGGCCGAGCACGGCGAAATTCTCCAAAGCCACCTGCTGCACCTGTTTTTCCTTGCCGCGCCCGACTTCCTGGGCCTACCCAGCGCAATTCCCCTGAAGAATGTCAAACCCGAGGTCTTCGCCCTGGCAATGCGGCTGAAAGGGCTTGCCAATCACATCGGTAACGTCGTGGCCGGCCGTGCCACCCACCCCGTCTCAATCCAGGTCGGCGGGATGGCAAAAATGCCCGAAAAGCACGTCCTGCTCGACCTGAAGTCGCGGCTCGAACGTTCCCTGGCCGATCTGGATGCGACCGTCGAAGTGTTCAAGACGTTCGAGATCCCCGATTTCACGCGCGAAACCGAGTTCGTCTCGCTCAAGGGCGAGCGGGACTATGCCCTTATCGGCGGGCGGATGATCTCGACCGACGGCGCCGAAATGCCCGAAGCAGACTACCGGGCCATGACCAACGAATACGTCACGGAGAACAACACGTCGAAGTGGTGCAAGCTCTCGCGCGAGTCGTTCGCCGTGGGCGCGCTTGCCCGACTGAACAACAACTACCACCGTCTCCACCCCAAGGCCCGCATCGCGGCCGTACAGTTCGATCTTGCCCCGGTGTGCCACAACCCGTTCATGAACAACGTTGCCCAACTGGTCGAGTGCGTCCACGTAGTCCACGACTCGATGCGGATCATCGACGAGCTGGTCCGCGACGTCGGGGCCGAGACCATGGCCCCGGTTACGCCCCGCGCCGGCCGGGGCGTCGGCGCCGTCGAGGTTCCCCGCGGCATCCTCTACCACGACATCGAGTACGGCGACGACGGCCGTATCATCCGCGCAAACTGCGTCATCCCCACCACCCAGAACAACGCCAACATCCACTACGACCTGGGCCCGCTGGTGAAGCAATTCGCCGTCGAGGGGATGACCGACGAGCGGCTCGAGCTGCTCTGCTCCATGCTCGTGCGGTCGTACGATCCCTGTATCTCGTGTTCGGTTCACTAAGGATCCGTGAAGGACCGGCGTTTCTCACATCCCAAGCATGAAGGAAATATCCCTTCGATTGCCAACGCGTCCGCTCGGAACGTTTATCAGAATCTAACCTCATTGATTGTAGGCCTCGTAGGGTACGCGGAGCGAAGCGGAACGCACCATCCTGAGTCTCCGGTGCGTTTCACGCACCCTACGGAAACACCTGAAATTCCCAGAGAGAATAGCCGAATTCGGTGCCGCGCCGGGTGCCGGTTAGGCGGACGTGGCGGGCAGGGGTTGGGGGAAATTTTATGTCGTCCGTGCCGCCGTTGCCCTTGTCGGTCTTGTAGATTTCCTTCCAGGTCTTTCCATCGGGGGAGACTTCGATCGAATAGGCTTTGCCGTAGGCGGCTTCCCAGAGGAGTTTTATGCGGGAAATATTCGTTTCTTTTCCCAGATCAATGGCGATCCACTGGGGATCGGAGAACGCCGACGACCAACGGGTACCCGCGTTGCCGTCGGTTGCGGCGGCCGGATTGGTCGCCCCGGCCGTCGTTAGATTCGAGGAAGCGGTTACCGGGCATCCGGCGGCCACGCCGGCGCGTTTTTTGCGATCTTCGGCCGTGATGACCTCGAAGTCTCGCAACGAACGGACCGCCGGTACACCGTCGCGCGTCAACTCGGCGACGAGTTGGTACTTGCCCGAGGTGTTTGGAACGATGATCTTGAATTTCACGACCTTCTGCCCGAGCGGGCCGATCGTGCATTCCTTCGATTGTTCCGAGATGATCTTGTTGCCCCGCAGCAGCCGCAGATTCACCATGACCGGCATCTGCTCGGGCAGATCGTTGATCACAACAACAGGGATTTCCCGCTCGGACGCCGGCGGCAGTTGATCGGCCCACTCGTCGATCATCAGGCCGACCGGGGCGAAGGCGTCGCGGACGTATTGTTCAAAGAGCGGCTCGAAATCGAGCTTTTCGAGGTCGATGAAGTGGTCGCTGGTCGCGCCGCCGACCGGCCGGGCCCTGGCCGGCCCGGGACGCGAGTAGCCCAGCCCGCAGAAGTGCAGCACGCCGGCACACTGCCGACGGCAACGCCAAAACTCGGTCAAGGCGGCCAGGTACCGGGCGTAGAGCATCCGGCGCTGCTCGGTCGTGTGGTCCGGCCCGAGCAGATTGTCGTAGAGCTTGCGGGTCAGGACGGTCGGCGTGCCGTCGCGGTTGAGCCACAGCCAGGCGTATTCGTTGTTGATGATCGGGTTTTTGTTTCTCGACCGGATGCCCCCGTCGCCGGCCATCTGCCGCAAAAGGAAGTTGCTGTTGATGAAGCGGTAGGGGTGCTGTTCCTGGCAATCAGTTTCGGCCTGCGGCTGTCCCCAACCGTTGTCCCACGGGCGTCCGGAAAGGTCGAGCCCGCGGACGGCCGTCAGGGCCTTCCCGGTTGCCGGCGTCCTCGATTCGTTCTGGGCGTCCCAGATGACCACGCACGGATGGTTCCAGCGCTCGCGCATCCACTCGGTGTACTCGCGGACGATCTCCTCCGCATCGAGGCTGCCGGTCTGACGGCGGTCGCCGAGGGTCCAGATCGGGAACTCGTCCTGGATCAGCAGACCCTCCTCGTCGGCGATGTCGTACCAGAACTCGGGCGGGAAGCCGATGCAATAGCGGATCGAGTTCCAGTGCATGCCCTTGAACTTCTGGTGCAACTTCCGCACCCAGTCCTTGCGCCAGGGGAGATCGCCACGCGAGTCGTCCTCGAAAAACCGCAGGATGCAGACGTTGGTGCCGCGCATGAAATAGGGCTTGCCGTTGAGGACCGCTCGGCCGGTCGCGGGGTCAAACCGGAAGGAGCGCATGCCGAAGCGGGTGTGGTAGGTGTCGCCGCCGGTGTCCAATTCAAGCTGGTAAAGAAACGGATCTTCCGGCGACCAAAGCCGGCAGTTGGGAATGGGGATTTGGAAGTCGAGTTTGGCAGCACCGTCCGTTTCACCGTCAGCGACGACCTTGCCGGACTTGGCTTCCCGCACGCTGTACTTCACCGACGACGGTTTTTTCTTCTCGCCGCCGGAGAGTTCCGCCACCACGCGAACCCGGCGCTTCTCAATGTCGGGAACCGTCTGGACGTTGACGATGTGCGGCGTGCCGGTCAGTGTCAGCTCGACCGAATCGTAGATGCCGGGGATGTACCGGTATTTTTCGAAATCCCAGCCGGTGGGGATCTTCGGCGGCACCGAGTCGCGCAACGCCCCGACACGCACGATCAACACGTTCTCGGCGCCGCCTTTGAGTTGTTCGCGGGCGCCGAACAACGCGGGCGTAAAGCACGGGAGGTGATCGCCGACGAGTTTGCCGTTGAGATAGACCCGTGTGCCGTACTTGGCCTTGCCGACTTTCAGGATTGCGACCCCGGGCACGTCGCCGTCGACGCGAAAGGTCCGCCGGTACCAGAATGCCTCGCGCAAATCATTCTTGAACCCAACATTCTTGAAAGGCGGCTTGGCCATATCGGCCAACCCCGGCACGGGAACACGCCGGTCGAACTTCTCCGGCACGGTGTCCATCTTCCCCTGGGTGATCTCCCAGGTCCCGTCGAGATTGATGACTTGCCGGCCGTCGCGGGCCACAGCGACGTTCGCCGCAATCGCCGCGAAAAAAACAGCTCTGATGAAAACGCTACCCGGCCTAACAAACATGTCGTTCTCCCTTTGAGCAATGCACTGGCGGGTTGGCCAACGGCGCGGCCTACTTGGTTCCGGACAGCTACCTTGCTGCCCGCCAGATCAAACGGCTGCCGCCATGATACCACGAATCATGCCGGTCGGGCGCCACTTCTGTGAAAGTGGATTGCGGAACACCTTTATGTTACCATGAACCCAGTTGAGACTCTCCCGGGTCCTGCCCGCAAGGGGGGGTCGTATGGCGTTTGACCGCCGATTTCCAGAAACCACCCACATGAGGGCCTATCGACCATGACTACCTCACGCAACCCAACGTCCAACAACCCGATGTCCACCCAGGCCGTCGCCAGGCGGCAATTCCTCAAGTCGACGGCGGTTGCCGGGGCCGGGCTGACGATCTTGCCCAGCGGCCTGCTCGGTGCCGATGCGCCGAGCAAGAAGCTCAACGTCGCCGTCATCGGCTCGGGGGGAAGAGGACGGGCTCACTTCGGAGCAATCAAAGGTGAAAACGTCGTCGCTTTGTGCGACGTCAACGAGAAGGCCCTCGCATCGGCCGCCAAGACGTTCCCCGATGCCAAACACTACGTCGACTGGCGCAAGTGCCTCGAACAGAAAGATATCGACACGGTCGTCTGCAGCACGACCGACCACACGCACGCCTTCATCTCGAACTGGGCGCTCAATCGCGACATGCACGTCTACTGCGAAAAGCCGCTGGCCAACTGCGTGGAAGAAGCCCGCGTGGTCCGCGCGAACTACTTGAAAAAGAAGGACAAGGTGGCCACGCAGGTCGGCATGCAACGCAAGTCGAACCCGAACTTCTACCGCGTCCGCGAGGCGGTCCTCGACGGGGCGGTCGGCACGCTGAAGCACGTACACGTGTGGGGCAACCGGAGCCACAACAAAAAGGCCTACCTGCCCGCCGCCGGCGATCCACCCGAGTACCTGCACTACGACCTGTGGATCGGCCCCTCCCCGATGCATCCCTACAACCCCGGCTATTTCCACGGCTGCCTGGCATGGAACCCGTACTGGGACTTCGGCTCCTGGCAGGTGGGCGACATGGGCAGCCACACCATGGACATTGCGTGGTGTGCCATCGACGCCGGTCTGCCGACTTCGGCCGAGGCGAGCGGCGATCCGGTCAGCACCGACGTCGCGCCCAGCAGGCTGACCATGACGTTCGAGCACCCGGCCAACAAATGGCGCCCGCCGATCAAGGTTACCTGGTACCAGGGCGCCGATAAGCCGAACCAGATCGACGGGGTGCCCACCAAGCCCGGCCACGGGGCGTTGTTCGTAGGCGACAAGGCGTGCATCGTCGCGGACTTCGGCCGCCACGAGTTCTTCCCCCGGGACAAGGCCGCCGGCATGGCCCACTACAAGCCGCGCCCGGAATCCGAGCGGATCCCGTCCATCGGCGGATTCCAGGCGAATTGGGTCAACGCCTGCAAGGGAGACCTGAAAACCTGCAGCGACTTCGACTATAGCGGCACAATGATCGAGCAGTTGCTGCTGGGGTTGGTGGCGTTCCGCGTCGGCAAGAAAATCCAGTACGACGGCAAGGCCGGCCGCGTGACCGACAACGCCGATGCAAACGCCCTGCTCAGCCGCAAATACCGCGAAGGCTGGAAGCTGGACGGGTAGTCGTTGCGAGCCACCGGCCGGGAGCGAGAAGCCTGAATTTTGGGCCGGCGCGGAACGTACGTCCCAAACCGGGGGAAAACGCCGAAAAAATCGAGCCAGGAGGCCTTGACACAAAGCGATCTTTCAGAGACGGACCACTGCACCGGGCACGATTACTTCGGCGCGGGAAGCATGATCGTGGCATTCTCGGGGAAAGACGTCTCGCCCGCCTTGCCGTCGATCCGGTACTGGATTTTCAATTGTTTCACAACTCCCGGGGCCGGGTCGCCGCCGAAGGCGGAGTTGTACTGTGGCGACGGCAGGGTAATCAAGGGCAAACCGCCGACGTGCTTGCGGAGAATCTCAGTCACGTCCTTCTGCTTTGCGCCCGCGCCGTACTGGGCCTTGATGATCTCCACTTTCACCGGGCTCTGGCCCATCTGGAGCAGCAGCTTCCGGGCTTCGGCCGAGTTGCCGGCGATCTTCCCGACGATAGCCATCGAGACTCGGGTGGCGTCGTCCTTCAGTGCGGGGTCCTTTTTCGCTTCCAGCGCCAGCCGGAGCATGTCGGGACTGGCATATTTTTCGAGTCCGATCACCTCTTGCAGGACCAGCTTCTTCTCCGTGGTGCGCTGGGCGGTCTTGAGCGCCTTGGCGCACATTTCGGCCCTTTGCGCGGCCGGCATGTTGAACTGGCGCGCCAGCCGGATGTAGCCGCGTATCGCGCGGATTCTGTACTTTTCGCCGGGCGCATTCTTGGCCAAATCCAACAGAACGGGCCCCGCGTCGACGCCCGTCCACTCGCCCAGCACCCGGGTGGCCGCGTCCTGGAGTTCCGGATTGGCGTTTTTGCCGGCCGCGGCGAGCGCTTCGAGCGCCTTGGGGCCGCCCATGGCGCCCAGAATGTCCAAGATGGTACACTTCGTCTCCGTGGGGGCTCGCGACATGACGCCGATGAGTTTTGCCGCACACGCATCGCCGTCCGGCATGCGGACACATGCGGCGCGGAGCGCCTTGACGGCGGTCGGGGTATCTTCGGCCTTCTTCGGAGAAGTCACCCGCGAGATCAACACGTCGAGGTCCTTCAGCTCGACCGTTTCGCCCAGCGCCGTCAGTGCGGCCTGGCGGACGGTTGCGTCGGAATCATCCAGGGCCTTGATCAAGGCCGGTGTGGCCGCGATTTGCCGTTGCCCGATGATCTCCATCAGCGCCACGAACGTCTTGCCCTTGGCCTTGGGAAGTTGGGCGGCAATGGTTGCGTCGATTTTCTTGTTGGGAAATTCGGCCAACGCTGTCCGGGCCGCTTGGGACAGTTCGGCGTCCTCGTCGGTCGCGATTTTCAGAAGCGTGGGTGCGCAGGAAGCGTCGCCCGAACGTTGGAGGACGCCGATCGCCGCAATGCGCACCGGCTTCGTGCCGCTGGTGGCCATCTTGATCACGGCGGGCGAAGCCGTTCCGCTACTGCAATCGGCCAAGGCAGCCAGCAGCAAAGCCCCTCGCTGGGACGTTGCGCCGGCCAACTCGCCTACCAGGGCTTCGGCGACTTTCTCATCGGAAAGCTCACGGGCCGTGCGCAGGCCGATCTGGAACATCCGCTTGTCCTTCGAGCGGAGTTGCTCGACCAGCAGCGGAATTCCGTCCGACTTTCTGGCGAGAATCGCGCCTCGGGTCGCCTCGATGATCCGCTGCTTGGGCACGTCGGCCTTGCGGACCTCGTCGTAGATTTCCGCGGCTTCGGCCGCTTTGTCATTGGCCAACAGACGCTCGGCACACAGGATGCAGCCCTCGGCAACCGCCGAACGGATCGTGGGTGAGGCAGCGGCCAACGACTGCCGGAGCACCTTGGTCGCTTGGGCATTTCCGATCTTCCCCAGCGCGACGGCGGCGGCCGCCGCCACTTGGGGGTCCTTGTCCTTGAGGCGTCCGGCCAGCACGTCGACCGCCTTGGCATCGCGGCGGACGCCGATCGAATTGATCGTCCCGATGGCCAGTCGGCCTTCGAGCGATCCCAATGCGTCGCGGAGAGCTGCGTCGGCTTCGGGCCCGGGAATCGCTTCCAACGCGATCCGTGCCCATGAGGCGAGTTCCGGGTCGGCCACCAGCGGCTTCAGCGCCGGCACGGCGTTAGGCGAACCCCAAATCGCGAGCTTCTTGCAGGTGATCGCCTTGTCGGCCTTCGGGGCGGTCTTCGATTCGAGAATCTCGATCAACTTGCCTTCGTCTTCTTTCTTCGCGTCGGCGGCAAAGGCCGAGGCGGCGGCCGCCGCAATCAACGCGGCATGAATCACAATGCTTCGAGTCTTGTACATGGCTTATTATCCTGTTGTGGTTGAGTGTTCCGTAAGACGGCTACTTCTTTGGTCAGATCCTCCACGGATCGCGAAGGGCCTCGGACCTCAGCCGGTTGGCTGCTTCGTCGTCGATGAACTCGTGCTTGTCGATGTCGTACTTCAACTGGCGTTTCAGGAAGATCGCGTTGTTCGACGCGTGGCAGGCGATGTGGGCCCAGCAGGCCGCTTCGGCGTTGGCCTTCGGCCGGCTGCGGGTCTTCACGCAGTTGAGAAAATCGCGGACGTGGAAGGTGGCCGGATAGCCGCCGATCTGGGCGACCTTTCGCCCGGCCAGCAGTTCCGGCGAGCTGAGGACCATCCGTCCGCTGTCGCCCGCCTCGACCCAGCCGGTCTCGCCCTCGAACCGCACGGGACACGAACCAAGGCCAATCCAACCGCCGGGGCGGAGGACCAGCTCGACGCCGTTCTCGTACACTGCGGTTGCCTGGCCGTTTTCGGCCGGGTTGTAGACGACGGGGGCCGTATCGTCGGCGCCGACGGCCCACTGGCAAAGGTCGACACAATGTGAGCCCCATTCCAGGACGCCGCCGCCGACCAGCCCGCCCCCCTTCTCGAAATTGAAACCGTTGAGATGCCGCCTGTTGAACGGCCGCCAGGCGGCGGGCCCGAGATACATGTCCCAGTCGACCACTTCCTTCGATGGCAAGGGCTCCGGCGCGGACCAGCCGCTCATGTGCGTTCCCATCCCGCCCGGGTGGGCGTGGACCTTCTTGAGTTTGCCGAGCTTCCCGGTCCGGGCCAACTCGCAGGCAAACGCGAAGTGCGGCAGGTTGCGCCGCTGGGTGCCCGCCTGGAAGACGCGCCCGGTGCGCCGCATCACGTCCCTGAGCGCCAGGCTTTGTGCGATGTTCTTAGTGCAAGGTTTCTCGCAATACATGTCCTTGCCGGCACGGGCGGCGTAGATCGAGGCCGTGGCGTGCCAGTTCGGTCCGGTGGCAATCAGCAGCGCATCGATATCGTCGCGGTCGAGCAGTTCGCGGAAGTCGCGATAGGTTTTGCAGTCTTGATTGCGGTAGCGGCCGTCGGCCATCTTCTTGACCGCCGCACGGCGACTGGCCTTCACATCGGCAACCGCGACGAACCGGACGTCCGGTTGCGGCAAAAAGCAACTGAGGTCGTACGACCCACGATTCCCGATGCCGATGCCGCCCACGATGATCCGCTCGCTGGGGGCCGCGGCATCGTCTTTCCCCAGCGCAGAGCCGGGAATCACCTGCGCCGCTGCTACTGCGGCGCCGGCCTGCAACGCGGTCTTCAGAAACCGGCGCCGATGAAGGCGCAATGCTTGTTTTGACATGTTTGCTCTCCTGATTGGGTTAATCCGTTTCACGTCGGGGGGCTGCCGGAGGTTCTCGAAACGCAGAACACGGCACCCCCAACATGGACGGTTCGGTCCGACGTGAACTCCTTGTGATAATAACAACTGAGTTCATTGTAAGGAAGTCGAGAAACAATTTCCATTCCAAGGCTTCCGGAAAGCTGCGATTTAGGAAGGGGGGTGGCTGCTCTGACACAGGCCATCGATCCCCAAGCGGTCGACCGGATGAACCTGCTAATCATTCTGTTGGCCAGGGCTTTGTGGTATTATGGTAGCCGGCCGTCTTGACGCCGGTGTTTTGAATTCGACGGGCGGCAACCGGACCTGGGCAAGAGTAAAACAGGTATTGCAGCGGGATACGTGACCACTCCACCCAACCCGGCATCTGAATCGGTCGGCTCAACGTCGTCCAGCTTGCTTCAGCGGTTGACGGCGCACGATCAGGCGGCGTGGCAACGGTTCGTGCGGCTGTACGGGCCGTTGGTATACTATTGGTGCCGGCAGGCCGACTTGCAGGCGAGCGACCGCGAGGACGTCTTTCAGGATGTCTTCCGCGCGGTGGCGGAATACCTTCCCGGCTTCCGGCATGACCACCCCGGCGATTCGTTCCGCGGCTGGCTGCGGACAATCACCCGGAACAAGCTCCACGACTACTTCCGCCGAACGGCAAGGGAACCAAAGGCCGCCGGGGGCTCCGAAGCTCAGCAGTGGCTTCTGGCGACCGCGGACGACGGAAGTGCAAGCCAAGATGACGGGTGGACCGAGCGGGAACAAACAACCCTTTTTCACCAGGCGCTTAGCTTGATCCAAGGCGAATTCACCGATCAATCGTGGCGGGCGTTCTGGCGAACCACCGTTGACGGCCAGAAGTCCAACGAGGTCGCCGAGGAGTTGGGAATGACGGCCGCCGCGGTCCGAAAGGCGAAATCCCGCGTTCTCAGACGCTTTCGGGACGAATTCGACGAATTGCTGTAGTGCATGCCCTTCGAAATGGCAGGGTTGCTGTCACACCTACCCGTTATGTACACTGAAGATACGGCACTCCGTGCGTCTGAAGAAATCAGTGTGGTACGGCACTCCGTACCGTAATTCACGACACGGAGTGTCGTGCCACTCTCCGAAATCATGCAGGAATCCCGTTTTGGAAACATCCAATCCTGAAAGATCGTCGGCGGTTTCGGATTGTCCGGATCGGGAGGAACTGGCCGCTTATGTGCTCGGAAAGCTGCCAGCCGAGGCCCTCGAGTCGATTGCCGAGCATGTCGATGGATGCCGGACGTGCGATTCGACGCTGACGGCGATGGACGGTCTGACCGACCCCTTGGTCGAGCGATTGCAGGGAACTCGCGATTCGGAGCTGCCCCCTCCCGAATCCGAACTGCGGCGGCTGATGGCCATGGCCGACGGCATCGTTCCGGAAGTGTCTTCCTCGAGCGGGGAAACACCGGCCGAAACCTTCAGCCGGCTGGGAAACTACGAATTGCTTGAACAGCTCGGCAAAGGCGGAATGGGAACCGTCTACAAGGCCAACCATGTCCGGCTGAAGCGAATCGTCGCGGTCAAGCTCCTTGCGCCACATCGTCTCGGCGACCCGCACGCGGTGCCGCGATTCCTTCGCGAGATGGAGGCCGTCGGCAAGCTCGATCATCCGAACATCGTACGCGCACTCGATGCCGGCGAAGCGGACGGCAACTACTATCTTGCCATGGAACTGATCGAAGGGGCCGATCTGAAGAACCTGGTCCGATGCCACGGGCCGCTGGCGGTCGCCGATGCCTGTGAGTTGGTCTGCCAAGCGGCCACGGCGGTCCAATACGCCCATGCAGGCGGGCTGTTGCACCGGGACATCAAACCGTCGAACCTGATGGTCACCCCGGCAGGACAGGTCAAGGTGCTCGACTTGGGACTGGCACGGCTCCAGATGGTCGATTCGGCGACTGCCGACGACCTGACCGCCCAGGGACAGGTGCTCGGTACCGCGGACTATATCGCCCCGGAACAGGGGCTCGACAGCCGGGAGGCCGACGCCCGATCCGACGTTTACAGCCTCGGCTGCACTCTGTATTTCCTGCTGGCAGGGCAGCCGCCGTTCAACGATCCGGAGGAAGACACGTTTGCCAAGAGGGTGCTGGCCCACGTTCGGTCGCCGGTAGTGCCGATCAGCGAGTTCCGCGACGACGTTCCGCCGCCGCTCGTGGCCGCGCTCGACCGCGCGCTGGCCAAGGCCCCGGACGATCGGTTTGCCACCGCGGGGGAACTGGCCGATGCACTCTTGCCGTTTGCGGCCGGCTCGGATCTCCCGCGGCTGATCGAAAAACCCATCGCATCGCCCCCGTCGAGTGAGTTGGCGCTCTCGGCGATCGAGTCGGAAGCACCGCCGCGACGGCGATGGGTTGGTTTGGCACTACTTGCGGCGCTGATTATCATCGGCGGGGTCTTCGCGGCCTGGGCCGTCCGGGTTCGTATCACGCAGAAAGATGGGACAACCACCGTCGTCGATCATCCCGGGGCCCGCAACGTCAGCGTTGATATTGACGTGTACGAGGAGAAAAAACCGGATAAGGGATCCGGCACGGAGACGCCCGCCGGCGACACCGGCGCCCGGCGCCGCTTACCCGATTCCCAAACGGACGAACCGGCCCCCGACCGCAGGCAGGGCGAAGCCAACGAGCCCATTCCGGAAATGAGTTTCTTCGATCCATCCCCAAAGGCCCTCAAGCCGGGCGAGTCGCCGCCCCGTGTGTCTGAAGGGGCGGGGCGCGTGACAAGGAGAACCGTCATCCGCAGCGAACGCCATGAGATCGTCTCGCATTTTGCACCGCGGCGTCCCGATCCGACGGTGCCGGTCCTCTGGTCAAAGGCTGCGGGCGGCAACGGCCACTACTATCAACGCGTCGACCAGCATGCCACCTGGGCCAACGCCAAAGCCCTGGCCGAATCGATGACCTTTCAGGGCATGAAGGGCCACCTCGTGACGATCACGACCCCGCAGGAAAACCTTTTCGTTTCCAACCGCGTGCTGGGAATATCCACGATTTGGATCGGCCTTTCCCGGAAGACGGACGAAACCGCGCCGACGTCCGAAAGCCGCAACAAGCCGAAGCCCGGCGAGTGGGTGTGGGTTACCGGCGAACCGGCCGACTACACGAGTTGGGGAAGGGAAACCGGCCGCGGCGACTTCGTCTACATGTACAGCGGCGGCTGTTGGATCGACGGCGGGGTGTTCGGGATGCCTTTCGTCGTCGAATTCGCCCCCGGCAATTCTTCGACAACAGCCGAACCGGCCCAAGAAGAATCACCAAAGCGAAATGAACAGAAACCAAGCGAGAAAGGCGGTGACCGGTGAGATTGTTTGTTGCTGTAGCGATATTGCTCCAAACCTCCTATGTCCTGGCGCAAACCAAAGAGCCGGTTCCGGCTGGGAAGGCGGTGCAAGAGGCTTTGACGCTGGTCAAGGAAGTCTACGAGTCGGAGTATGCCGAGGCAAAGACCCCCGAGCAGAAAGAGAAACTCGCCCAAGAACTGCTTCGGGAAGCTCGCGGGACAAAGGACACGACACAACGATATGCCCTGCTGCGGGTCGCGCGGGATCTTTCGATCCAGGCAGGCGGCACGACCGCGTTTGCGGCGGTGGACGAGATGGCCAGGTCGTATCAAATCGACGGCTTGGATATGAACGCGAAGGTCCTGGCCAAATACGGTTCGACGGCAAAGGGTTCCAAGCAGAATAAGGCGGTTGCGGAACAAGCCGTCTTGCTGATCGGCCAAGCCATTGAGGAGGACCGCCTGACCGTAGCAGGCACGCTGGCGGAGACGGCCCTGGCGACCGCCCGTAAAGCGGGCGATGACGCCTTGGCGAAGCAGGTCGCCGCGATCAAGCGAGATCTTGAAGAATTGGCCAGCGCAAGTGCCGGTCTGAAGACGGCACTCGATGCGATCGAAGCAAATCCCGCCGATCCGGAGGCCAATCTCGCGGCCGGAAGGTACTATTGCCTGCTGAAGGGCGATTGGGACAAGGGCCTGTCGATGTTGGCCTTGGGAAGCGATCCGGCGCTCAAGGAATTGGCCGTCAAGGAACTCCGGCAAGTCGCCGAGCCGCGCGAGAAACTCGCCCTGGGCGACGGCTGGTGGGACCTGGCAGAGAAGGCCGACGGCATCGCAGAATCACACCTTCGGGCCCGTGCCGTCCACTGGTACAAACGGGTCCTGCCGAAACTGAGCGGGTTGCACAAGGTCCGGCTGGAAAAGCGGCTGAGAGAAGTCGGCGGCGGGGCCGCCGGCGGCCTTGCCGGCAGCAAAATTGCCGCCGCCAAAAAACCGAAAGTACCGCCCAAACCTGTCCTCCCCGAGCACACGGTCCGGTTCACCTCGGCGGACGTCATGAAGCGTTTTGTGGTTCAGGACGGCGCCGAAATCATGGTCCAAAACGGAGTTCTCGGCATGAAGCGCGGGCGCGTTACCTACGGGCCGTATTTCAAGTCGATATCCTCGGTGAAAATCGTCGGGGGAATTGTCCCGCCGAAGATGCACAATTTCCGCGCGTCGGTAGGGCCCGTCAACATGATCCTCAACTGGGAAATGGGGAACGAGAACCACATCCGATACTGTCCCAAAGGCGCGCGCAGCTCGAAAGGCGTGACCCGACCACCAGCTCTGATCCCGGGAAAATTCCACGTCATCGAGGTGAAACAAATCGGAAACGCCGTTGTCGTGCTGATCGACGGAAGACGACACTTCGCGCATCCGGGCACGTTGGAGGGTACGGTCACCATCTACCCGGCACACGGAAGTCAAATCGCCGTCAAAGAAATCGCCGTCGAGGGCAAGGTCGATCCCACGCGGAAAATGACCGGACCGTCGCACGGGAACCTTTATTGAGAATGAGCATCCTATGTCTATCGAGTGCAGGTGCGACAACTGCAACAAGCGTTATCGGCTGAAAGATCATTACGCGGGAAAAACCGTCCGCTGCCCGAATTGTCGCGAACCCGTCCAGGTGCCCGCGGCAGAGGAACCGGCGCCGATGCCCGTCGTCGAGCCGGAGCCGCCGCAAAGGAAGCCGCCGCGAACGCGGAAACCGCCCAAGCGCAGAGAAGTCGCCAGGCAATGGTACGTGACGATGGAAGACGAGACACAGTACGGCCCGGTCGACAAGGAAGAACTCGACTCGTGGGTCGCCGACGGCAGCGTCACGGCCGAGTGCCAGGTGCTGCGCGACGGCGATCCCGAATGGCAATGGGCCGGCGACGTCTATCCCGAACTCGCCGCCGAGCCGGTTGCGCCGGGCGTCGACACCGGGGGCGGTTTCGTCGACACGGGCCCCCGGCAGCGGCTGCTCTCGCTCGCCAGGAAGCAATCGGGGTGGATGAACAAGTTGACGAACAAGAATGTCGAGAAAGAGGCGCGAAAGGCCGGCGCCGGAACCCGGGTGACGCGCAGCGAGCGCTACGACGTCGGGGAGCCCCGCTCGTTTTGGGAAAAACTCAGGGCGCACTCGGTTACCGGTCTTCCCATGCCGGGGAACTTCCCCATCACCCCCGCGTTCAGGCTGGGTGAAACACACGTCGACCAATTGCACGTATTTTCCTTCGCGGCCCCGTCCGGCGAGTTTCATGCCGCGATGCCGTTCGACGCGGGGCGGGTTTTGCCCCACGAGTTCTTTTCGATCCAGCCGGGATCGCTCCCCTCGGCGATCGTGCTCAATCGCGGTTCCATGGGGTCGTGGGGATCCGGAGAGTGGACCAACGCGGAGGGCTTTGTCGACAACCCGGTTGCCGAGGCGGCCAACAGCCGTAAAGAACTGCAGGAAGGTATCAAGTGGAACATGACCAGGGCCGAAGGCGGGGGCCCTGATTCTACGACAATCACAACCTTCAAGCTCGAATGGGCCGTCCAGGCAATTCCCCTTGGCACCGAAGAGTACCTTCTTGTCGTTCAAAGCCCGATGCGCCGCAAACTAGTATTCATGAACCTGGGCGTGGAGTGGTACCTCGGCTACCGGAGAGCGTTCTCGGACTTCCTCGCCGGGCTGCGCTGCGACGGCGAGTATCGGTCCGGCATCATGCACAGCGCCCATGCGTTTGTCGTGCTGGACGAGGTGGTGGGTGTCAAGCTGTTCGGATAGCTTTCCAAAATGCGAGAAGTGGAGTTGACATGTTGATGAAAGTCTCGTGCCCGCAATGCCATCGGGGACTGAGAATCTCGGACGAATTCGCGGGGCGTGTGGGCTCGTGCCCCGGTTGCGGGAGCGAATTTCGGGTCCCCGCCTCCGAGAGTCCGCCCGGCACCTGCGCGAGGACCGGGCGTGCGGGATCATTCCGGTTATCACCTTGGGCGGCGCGATCCCGGCCGCCATCGGCTTCGGCGGCGTAGGTGGCTGCCTTGGCACGGCGCGGAGTCGCTCGTTACCGACGGGGGCAAAGGTCAGTATTTGCGCCGCGATCACGTTTGCCTGTTGGCTGGCTCTCGGAGCGCTGATTGCCAGCCTCGGCGTCCTTGGAGCGGCCCGACAACATGCTGAGCGTGCCGTCGCGTTGGACAAACAACGCAAACAGTCCAAGAAAGAGGTCTCGTCATCCTCGCCCGGCCGAACGGGGTCTTTTCAACCGCAAAATCGCCCCGGGAACGTCACTGTGGAAAGACAAACGGCGTCGGCGTGAAGCCGATGGGTATGAAGGCCAGGGCAAGGCAACCGAGGACCGTACGCCCGAAACCCAACGGCACGTCGTCGTCGGCCGTCGGGGGATGTCTCGCCCCGATGAGCATCAACAGGATCAGCATGAGCGACCACTGCATCAACCCCATGAAGATCACGACGGCGACTGCCCCGTACAGCAGCGTCACCGCCACCGGAAAGGCCTTTTTTCGAAGCAACCCGTAGAGGATGTGTCCGCCGTCGAGCTGGCCGATCGGCATGAGGTTCAGTGCGGTCAGCAACAGTCCCACCCAGCCGGCGAACGCCATGGGATGCGGGTGGATGCACTGCCCCGGCGGCTTCGGCCCCAGGATCCCGTCGGCAAGCCATTGGAACAGGAGCGGGTAGCCGTAGATGTCCCGGCCGGGGACATAGCCGGAGAGATAGATACCCACGGTGCAAAATATCATGGTGGGCACAAGGCCGGCCAACGGCCCGCTGATGCCGATATCGAACAGCGCCCTGCGATCGCCCATTCGAGCGTCCATGGCAATCACCGCGCCCATGGTCCCCAACGGCGGGATGGGCATCGGGATGAAGAAGGGGAGCGTGGCCGGAACGCGGTATCGCCGGGCCTGAAGAAAGTGTCCCATTTCGTGGCAGATCAGGATCGTCATCAACGGCACGGCATATTTCAGGCCTTCCAAGACACCTAGAAGGATCGGATAGGCAATCCCCCGGTTGAGATTGCTGGCAACCGGCAGCAAGCTCCCGACGAACCACGTGCTCAGGCAGGTGGCGACGAACAGCGCAACGGGCAACCAAATCCGCAGGCGGGAGGTCCGTCGGGCCGGCGCCGTGTGCGGCGGCTCGGCGACCACGTCAACCGCGACGAACTCCGAATCCGCGGACTGAGGTGATGCATAAGGATTGGGCTCACCGGCCGGCGGCCCGCCGCGGGGGGTTTCGCTGTTGTCGTCGGGGCTGTAGCTGTCCATCTATATCGTATTGTACCCCACCGGCCCGGTACGGCAAGGTCGAAGCCGCCCTGCTTCCGCCCCGTTTCCGCGAAAAGCCGGGAGCACGGCACTTGTCTTGGCGGCGGAACCTTTGCATACTATTGTTTTGCCCGCAAAAAGGAGACCGGCCGATGTTCGACAAGTTCTTCAGGCTCTCCGAGAACAAGACAACCGTCCGGACCGAGTTGCTCGCCGGGGTGACGACGTTTCTGACGATGGCGTACATCATTTTCGTCCAGCCGACCATATTGTCGAGAGCGGGGATGGATTTCTACTCGATCATGATGGCCACTTGTCTCGCCGCGGCGCTGGCCACGTTGATCATGGGGCTGTACGCCCGATATCCGATTGGCCAGGCCCCCGGCATGGGCGAGAACTTCTTCTTCGTGTATCCCCTCGTCCCGGCTGCCGCGGATCTTGTGAAGGACTTGATTGCCGAGGGCAAGATTGCCGGGGAACTCGGCCCGGGCGGTGAAATCCTCTCGACGGCCACCGAACCGTGGCAGATCGCGCTCGGGGTGATCTGCATCTCCGGTGTGCTGTTTCTGTTGCTCTCGGTTCTCGGTGTGCGAGAGAAACTTCTTCTGGCCATCAGCCCAAGCATGAGAAACGCGATTGCGGTCGGGATCGGCATGTTCATCGCATTCATCGGGCTGAGAAACGCAACATTGGTAGAAGCGAATCCCTACACGTGCGTCACGCTGAATCACCATTTCGCGTCCCCCGATCTGATCATCTTCTTCTACGGACTGTTGGTCACCGCGAGCCTGCACGCCCTGCGAGTTCGCGGGGCAATCATCTGGGGAATTGCCGCTTCGACCGTGCTGACCGTCGTCCTGTTTATCGGGTTGCCGTTTTTGTTGAAGGATTCCTCCTTTGAGAAAACGATTGCCGTGAAGACCTCGGGGGCCGGGCTGACGATGGACGCGACAACTTCCTGGAAGAGGCAACCCGGCACGGAACCGCTTCAGATCACGTTCACGGCGCCGGTGCCCGACAAAGAGGACCGGGCCCTGACCGTGCAACTCCTGTTGGGCACCAACGCGGAAGACCCGGAGCCCGACGAGAAAATCATTCGACACGTCGAGATTCCGGCCAATGAAGAGCACGTGCAGGACAGCATGAATGCTTCTCCGTTGGCTCGCGCCGCGTTCTACAAGATCGTTGTCACCGAAGACGACAAGGCGATTGCGGGGCTCTCGTCAAAGGACTGGACTGCCGTTCCCACGCTGCCGCCGGTGGTCGCCGACTCCAAATTGATGAACGAATTCAAGCTGGCCCGGGGGGTCGTCTCGCGCCCGCCTTCCATGCTGCCGACGCTGTTCAAGATGGACCTGGTCCTTGCGTGCTGCTGGAGGATGGTCCCGTTCATCCTGATCTTCCTGTTTATGGATCTTTTCGACACGCTGGGTACGCTGATCGGCGTCAGCGAGCAGGCCGGACTGGTCAAGGACGGGAAACTGCCGCGGGCGAACCGGGCTCTGATGTCCGATGCCGTCGGGACGGTGGCCGGGGCCGCCATGGGAACCAGCACCGTTACCAGCTTCATCGAGAGTGCCGCGGGTGTCGAACAAGGCGGCCGCACCGGGTTGACCGCGGTCACGGTCGGCTGCCTTTTCCTTGTGGCAATCTTCTTCTCCCCCATTATCGGCATGGTCGGCAGCTATCTGCCGATCACGGCGCCCGCCCTGGTCGTGGTCGGTTCGATGATGATGCGGAACATCACCAAGATCGACTGGTCGAACTACGCCGAGGCGATGCCGGCATTCTTGATCATTATCGGCATCCCGTTGACCTACTCGATCGCCGACGGCCTGGCCCTGGGATTCATCGCCTACCCGATTATCAAGCTCTGTGCCAAGCAGGGACGCGACGTGAAGTGGCTGATGTACGTGATGGCGCTGGTGCTCGTGGCCTACTTCCTGTTCGTGCGGGTGAAGATTGGCTGACGGATGCCCCGCGGCCGGGAGAATCCGAGGAATGAGGCTGCGTCCGGAGGTTCCCGCTACTGCGGTTTCGCCAGTGCCTTCAACTTCTTCTGCAAGAAGGCGACACACCCGCGAACGTCCTGTTCGTTGAGGCTGTGCAAGATGACCGCCCCGTCGTAGCCGATTTTGTCCAGCAAGCCGAGATAGCGGTCGTAATCGAGCACGCCGCCGCCGGCCGGGATGTGGCCGGCCTGGCCGTCGCGGTCGAGGTCCTTGGCATGCGCCAACACGATATCATCGCCGAGCAGGTCGAACGCCTCGTCCAGGATTTCGTTCATTCGCGGCAACTGGCCGGCATGGAACAGATTTGCCCCGTCGATGATGATCTTCAGCCTGGGCGCGTGCATCTCGTCGAGCAGCCGGCGCGCTTTGGCCGCCGAATCGACCACGTTGGAGACCTCCGGCTCGATACCCAACGTGACGTGGTGCTGCTCGGCGATATTCAAGGCCTTGTGCGCGGTTGCGACGAGATCGTCCCAGGCTTCGGGCGTGTCGTTGTCGGGATGAGTGTGCCACATGTTGTCCGGGTTGCGCGTACCGGTACACAATGCGATCAGCGAGGTTCCCAGCTCCCGGGCGCGTGAGGCAATTGCCGCGAGTCGCCTCAGGCCGGCCTGCCGAACGTCGATGCTCGGGTGGATCATGTTGAACGTTCCCGAGAGCGACGCCATGACGATGTTCCGCGCTGTCATCTCGCGGGCGATCCGTTTGCACAGCTCATCGCTGATTTTCTCGGGCATCGACGGGACACCCGCCGCCGCCATGTTGAAATGGACGGCCCTGATGCCGTGGTCGGCCACGGCGTCAAGTGTCTCTTCCAGCGTCGAACGGTGGAACGTGCTGACGTGAATTCCGACTTGCATGAGTTTACCGTTTCTTCGGGAAAGCGGCGGTTGTTGCGAACAACGCCGCCAGGGCGGTCCTTTTCTTGGCGGTGGCCGTTCAGGCCTCCTGCTCCGTATCAAAGAGGCAGTAACCGCAACCCCCAGCGTACTGGTCGCCAAAGAGCATGTACCAAGTCGCCTTCTCTTCGGCCGTGAAGGGCCCTTTCGGCGGACCTGTCACTACGATGGCTCTTATTTAATCAGACGGGCTTCTATGTTCGCGACCTCTCTGTTGGCGAACTCATCGGTGAAGAGCCACTCTTGATAGAGGCGTTCGATCTCTTTCAAACGACGGACGACCCATGACCTTCTCAGCGTGCGATTCACATTCTTCGGTCGATCCTCGTCACGGATCGGCGGGCGTATGCGATCCTCTGGCGGCTGGTAGGATCGATCGTAGACCAGGCACGGCAGGTCTTCCGCGGGCAACAGATGCCGCCACAGGAAGGCCTGCATTCTGTCTTCCGCCGGCACGGCCTCGTGGACGACTTCCCGATCCCCAATCTTCGCACTGCCCATGACGGTGAGGTTGACCGGTTTTTCCATCTCGGTACGGCTGGTTTTCAGCGCCAGTCGCGTCACCTCTTTTTTAGCCGCCAGCGTGGCGCCGGGCGATTCGAGCCCTTCCGGCAAGTCTTTGAAGCTCAGCTTGATCGGCCCGTCGAATCCGTCCCTGCGTATGGCGTAGACCGTCAACGCGGCGGAACTCTTGCTGCGAATAACGATCCTGGAAGGGACGACACGCAACTCGAAATCGGGCTGCGGCCGGCTGATCCGGAGCCGGTAGGCATATGCCTTTCCTGCGTGTCGCCTCGTGTCGCCGATGTGAATGAAATATTTTCCGTCGGCGGGCAGCTTCGCCATGAGGTAGGAATCGGCGTGGTCGGTGTTCAGCCCCGATGCCGCGTCGTAGTGATCGTCGTTGAGTGCGATCACCTTGCCATCCGCGCCGGTGACCTTGACGAAGGAATCGAAGGGGGAACCGAGCCGGCGTGCATGCACTTCCGCGACGATGGTCTCACCAGCTTTTCCTTCCACCTCGAAGACATCCCAGTCACCCGGGCGATCCGCTCGCCCGTTGACGATGATGGGAAGGGTCACCTTCTGTGCCTTGGCGGGCTCGTCGTTGGGTTCCTTGTCCATGCACTCGGGCAGCGTGCCTACGGCGAACGGTACGTAGTTGGAGATGAGTTTCCCATCGGTGGCGGCAATCAGATGCTTTCCCGGCTTTGCGTCCTTGGGGGGTGGCGCTATGGTGGCCTTTTCCAGATTCCAGCCGTTCATCTCGATCTTGACCGGCTCGCCCACGCGGCCGCCCAACGGGAAGATACTGATCACAAAGGGCAGCTCACCGATGGTGATCCGATAGGTAAAACTCTCGCGGCCGCGATAAAGCGCCTCGTGGATGCTGAGCACATACTCACCGTCCTTGGGCACCTCAAAATAGAGGACCGGGTCGGGGTGGAAAAAGAAATCGTCGTTGTACGCCAGCTCGTTGCCCTCCGAGTCGTAGAGTGTCAGCACGGCTTGAAACCAACCGGGAACGCCGTCGGGGACGTAGGGGACCAACTCCCGAGCTATGGCAGAGATAACCAGACGTTGCCCCTTGCTCGCCTGAAAACGGTACCGGTTCACCCAGCCCGCGGCGAGCTGACCGTTCATCGTGCACGGCACGGTGA
>CAZJRB010000068.1:0-40618 GCA_964547995.1 uncultured Planctomycetaceae bacterium
AGACGATTCCAATTGTACCTTTCGCAGGAGGCCCGCTCTTTCATGGTATCAGCGAGTTTCGGCGGCGCTTCCGTGTGGGCTTCGAACCCCACGTTGAGGCGAAGCTCCGTGCCCTATTGGTGAGCGTTCCACCGACTACACGTCCAGGTCGCTTATCCGGTTGAGTTGGATCAGGTGCGTGGGCGCCCAGTGCGGCGGCGGGAGTGGCGCTCCTTGCGGCGAACATCGTCGATCTCCCAGCGGTGTTCGGGATGCGATGCGAGCCAGACGTCCGGCAGCAGCTCGTCGAGGGAATCGGCTGGCTGTGTCGGCATGCGAGTGAAGACGTCGCGAAGGTAGGCAAACGGCTCGACTTGGTTTGCTTTGCAACTGGCCACCAGGCTGAACAAGATCGCCGCACGCCGGCCGCCGCTTTCGCTCGCGACAAAGAGCCAGTTCTTGCGTCCGATGGCCGGGATCTTCACCGTCCTCTCCGAAATGTTATTGTCGATCGACAGCCGTCCATCTTCCGTGTATCGCTGCAACGCCTCCCACTGGTTCGTCGTGTAGGTGAGCGCCTGGGCGATCGGGCTCTTGGGAAGTAGCGAACCAGCCTGATCGTCGATCCACGCGCGGAACTCGTCGAGGATCGGCAACGCGTGCTCGATGCGCAGATCACGTCGCCGGTTATCGGTCCGCTCACGCAACTGGTCTTCGAGTTGATACAGTCGCCCGATGTGCCCCAACGCGTGATGCGCGCGGCGGGAATCGGTCGTGCGGGCCTCCCACCAGTACCGGCGGCAATGCGTCCAACATGCCACCTCGATGATCTTGCCGCCCGACTGAAGATAGATCCCGTCGTAACCGCCGTAAGCATCCGCCTGCAAATAACCTTCAAAACCGTTCAAAAACTTCGCTGGGCCGTCGCGCGCCCGGCTGGCCGTGAAGTCGTAGACGGAATACGGATGTTCCCGGTCGCCGATGTACGCCCAGAACCGGGCGTTGCGGGCGTGGCCCAGGAATGAATCGAGCAACTTCACCGACGTGTCGTCGGTGTGAATCACCGCCGACTGAAGCACCAACTCACACATCCGCTGGTGAAGCGGCGTGGCCAGGTCCGCCATCGCGGCAATCCAGTTGCACAGCGTGCTGCGGCGGATCGTCACCCCATATCGCGCGAAGATGTCTTCCTGGCGGTACAGCGGCAGATGGTCGCCGTACTTGCTCAGCACCGTGTGGGCCAAGAGCCCCGGCCCCGGCAAGCCCCGGTCGATCGGCTGCGGCGGCTTCGGGGCAATCGCGACGTGTTCCTGACAGTGCCGGCACGCATACTTGATCCGCTCATGGACGATCACCTTCAACGTGGCGGGCACATACTCCAACTGCTCGCTCGTCTCGCGCCCGATCTCCACACGCGGCTCGCCGCAGCACGGGCATCGACGTTCTTCCTCGGAAAGTTCGTGAACCACTTGCTCCCGAGGAAGGTTCTTCGGCAGACGCCCTCGGCCATGGCCACCCTTGTGGCAACGCCGGCGGCGCGGCGTGTCATCGTCCGCTTTGTCCGAGGAATCTTGCGAGGCCGCCTGCTCCTCGGCCAGCGCTTCCAGCTCCTTCACGTCGAACAACATGAGTTGATCCGGGTCGACTCGCTCCTGCTTGGGACCGCAGAGCCGACGCAGAAGTTGCGAGATCATGTGCTCCTGTTGCTGGAGCTTGCGGCGTTGTGATTCGAGCGTCTCTTCGTACTCGGCGACAACCTGTTCGTGGTGTTGTCGCTCGCGCTTTACCAACGCTTTCAGCTTGGCGAGATCGTTGGGAAATGGAACGTCCGTGCTCATGCCCTATTAGATACCTTTGGGCCGGAAATTATTCCCGGCAAAACAAAATTTTTTCGCCGCGGAAAAACGATGACCGCGAGCGAGACGAACTTCGCCGGGTGACGGCCTTGTTCCTTGCGAGATCAACCCGCACGGTGTGCCGGGCGATGATAGCGTTTCTGCCGTCGCACACTCGTCAGATCGACGCCGCCGAGCAACATGGCCAATTCGTCCGCCCGAATCTCCCAACGCGCCGGCGGGGAATCCGAATCCCGCTTCGACTCGGTGTCCGTCGATGCCACATGGCGGTCGCTGGGCAACTGGAAGCATCCGTCTTCGAGCCGCTTGTACCAGATGCACAAACCGTCGGTATCCCAGAAAAGGATCTTGATCCGGTCGCGACGCCGGTTCCGAAACAGAAACAGATGTCCCGACAACGGGTCCTCGCCGATCAATTCCTCGGCCATTCCGGCCAGACCGTCGAAGCTCCGGCGCATGTCCGTCGGCCCCGTGTAGATGAAAACGCGAACCGCAGAGGGCAGACTCAGCATTACGCGGTCTCCCGGTCGGCGCTTTGTAAGGCGTCGAGAACCTGCGCGAGCGACTTCGGATCGACTCCGCCGGGCACGCGCACTTGCCAACCCTCGGGCGAGGTGACTTCCAGACATGGCCCCGCTGCAAAGGGCTCGCGTGTCACCGTGACCGGCAGAAATGTTCCGCATCTCGTGGGGACCGAACGACTCGACGTCCCCGAACTCTTTTGGCGGCGTTGGACCGACGTCCGTTTGGTCGGCTTGGCTCTCTTCTGCCGTTTCGTTGTCTTGGTCCTGCTTTCCCGATCACGTTCAGCGATCGTGTGTTTCCAAAAGTAGAACGACGACTCTTGAAGCCCCTCCCGACGACAGAATTCTCGGACCGTCAACTCGGCCTTCGCCTGCCGCGTGAGGACATCTCGCCAAAACCGCTCCTTCTCTGCATTACGCAGATACGATCGCTGGCTCATTGGATCACTCCTGAATTGGGAAATCTGAAACTATCCAATTCAGGTTACCAACGGCGTCAAGATGGGGTTTGCCGAACGCTCACCCCTATTGTGCATAGCCAGACCTTACCTCCTTGGTTCCAACACTCCAAGTTCAAGTTCGCCGGCGGCCTGCCGCACGCCCACCGAGAGCGTTTGTACCCCAGCCCTAAAGCGCGGAGTGACGCACCCCAAAGCAGGTTGGCCGGCGCGGCGAAATTCGTCGGCCACGATCAGATTGGCCAGCTCATCGACATAAGGGAGGCAACTTCCGTCGAAGATGCGCACGGAAACCTTCCCGTAGAGATCGAGTAACTTGACATGCTCACGTGCCTTTTCCACATTGCCTTTGTTCGTATCCAGGCCCTGAACAACGCATCCATCGCCCGCGCCAAGCGCGGCGGTCAGCCGCCCGTCGCCGCCGCCAACGTGAACGATCAGCCCGCCATGGACGCCCGTAATGTCCAACATCTCTTTGACCGACTCGGCCCGGCCCCCAGCAAGACCGGCTGCCCACACCACTGCCATCGACAATATGATCCACTTGCGTTGCTTCATCTTCACTTGTCCTGCATTGTTGGGTCAGATAGCAAGTTTCTCGTACCTGGTGATTCCTGCGGGCTCAGTCGTTACCCAGGCACCCTATCGCCTTTCATGGCCAGATAGCTGTGAAGGCTTCAAAGAATTCCAACGAACCGCAAACCACGAGGCTCGGCGATGCTGCACTCGACGATTACGCTGACGATGGACACGTATTGGCACTCGTGCCCGGGCCAAGATGCTGAGACGGTGTTGTTGTTTCCGGTGATACCTTCACCTTACGGACTCACTTCGGGACTCTCTGGAGATTCCTGTCGAGTTTTACGGTTTCGTCTTGTTTGAGATCCAACTCGACGACCTTCTCGCCGTAGCGGACCTTGCAGTGTTTGCCGCCGACGCTGCAGAGTGTCGCGGCCGCAAACTTACCGTCTTTCCACTGAAGGCCGACTTCGAAACCACCGCGGGCTCGCAACCCGCTGACGCTACCAGTCGGCCATGCCTTGGGCAACGCCGGGAGAAGCCGAATCTGCTCGTCATGGCTCTGCACCAGCATTTCGGCGATCCCGGCCGTCCCGCCGAAGTTGCCGTCAATCTGAAAGACCCGCCCTGGCCAACAGGCGTCCAAAAGGTTGGGAAAGGCATTCCGGCTGATGAGCCGGTTGAGGTACCAATGGGCCTTCTCACCGTTGCGAAGCCGGGCGTAGAAGCACGTCTTCCAGGCGTTGCTCCAACCAACATCGCCGCCGAACCCGCGTCGTTCGACCGTCTTTCGAGCCGCCTCGAACACCGTAGGATTCTCTTCCGTGATCAAGGAGAACGGATGAAGCCCGATCAAATGGGAAACATGGCGGTGTCCAGGTTTATGCTCCTTGCAGTCTTCAATCCATTCCTGAATGGTACCGTCGCGGCCAATCTGAACCGGCGGTAGCTTGTTCATGCTCTGCTCGAGTTTCGATCGCAACTCTTCGTCAGTCTCAAGGATCGTGGATCCTTCGATGACTGCTTTGAACACGGCACGGACCAACGTCATGTGGTAGGTCGAGCCTCGCGTGATCCGAACCGCCTTTCCCGTTTCCGGGCAAACATAAGAGTTCTCGGGCGAAGTTGAGGGGACGATGACCAGCAGTCCGTCGAGATCTTCGACGAGGTAATCGAGCAAGAACTCCGCTGCCCCGCGGAGCACCGGATACGCCGTGTTTCGAAGAAAGGTCTTGTCACCGGTGAATTCGTAGTGGCGCCAGAACGTCATGGCCATCCAGGCGCCTGCCAGCGGGTCGAGGACGCCGTTGACGAACTGGGAGCCGGTCGTCGAGCCACCCGGTGTGGTGCGGCCGAAGAGATTGGTACACGTAAACGCGACCCAGCCGTCAGCGTGGTAGAGCCTGCGCGCCGAGACCTTGCCTTTCTCCGCCACGTTGGTGAACCAATCGAACAGGGGATCAAGCGTTTCCGGCAGGTTGCACAGGTCGGCCGGCCAGTAGTTCATCTGCAAATTGATATTCAGGTGGTAATCGGCTTCCCACGGGGCCCACATGTGTTCGTTCCAGATGCCCTGTAGATTGGCCGGAAGGCGCCCAGGCGAACGAGAACTCGACATCAACAGATAGCGGCCAAACTGGAAGTAAAGTGCGGCTAGCCCCGGATCGTCGGTGTCCTTCTTGACGGCCGCGAGCCGTTCGTCAGTTGGGAGCTTGTCTTGCGGCGAGGTGCCCAGGTCGATGGCCACGCGGTCGAAATAGGACCGATGCTCCTTGACATGGTCGCGCAGAATACTCTGCCACGATCTGTCGGCCGCCTTGGACAGAATCGCGTCTGCCCGCTCGCCCGGGTCGATGGACCGGTCGAAGGTCATGGCGTCGAGATTGAAGTCGGTGGCCGCGGCAAGCAACACGACCACTTCGTTGGCACCTTTGACAACCAGCGTGTCTTGATCCACCGCGACGGTTCCTCCTCTTGTCCGGACGAGGAGCCGTGCGGCGAATTTCATGTGTTTGCCCCCCGGCCCCGATCCGCCCCGGTTGTCGTCGTAGCCCTTCGGTGCCGGGATGTCTATGATTTGTCCGTCCATGTGCAGCTGTTGTCCCGCGGCGGTCACTTTCATATCTTTCTTACGGGTGAGTGAGATCTTCGCGTTGATCTTGCCCGGTTTGTCAGCCGTTAGTCGCATGGCCAATAGATCGTCGACGGCGGAGATCAACGCCTCGCGCTCGAACCGGACGTCGCCGATCCGGTATTGGGTCCGTGTAATGCCGTCCTGCAAGTTCAGTTCGCGGCGATAGTCCTCTGCCCCGGCACCATGCCCCATCTCGATCCGAAGATCGGCCAACGGCTCGTACGAACGATAGGAGGTCGGAGACATCGTAAGCGTTCGAGAGCCGAGATCCCGTGCCTCGGCGATCCTTCCTTGGAGCACGAGTTGCTGCACCTTGCCCAGGTTTTCCGCGAAGTTGTCGGGGTAGACATCGAACGGCTCACCAGCCCAAAGACTCTCTTCGTTGAGTTGCAGCCGTTCTTTCGGCACGGCGCCGAAAACCATCCCTCCGAGACGGCCATTTCCGAGTGGCAATGCTTCGGTCCACTTCTTTGCCGGCTGGCGATACCAGAGCAAGTTCGGTGTCGAGGCTTTCTTTTGCGTTGTCTGTCCGAATGTCTCTGGAAGATCGGCTGGAAGGAGGAACAGAATTGGCAGGAAGCCAACCGTGAATTGACAAATGCTCTTCATGAGAACGACCTCGGTGTGTAATGGAACAGGGGCAGGCTGCATACCTGTCCTCCGGGAGAATTCAACGCCTTCTACAATATGCTGATGTTCCCCATTTGGATTGGACCTGAAGCCGATTCAGGTCAACATTAGACGGATTATAGCAAACTGCCGTCCCAACTGCTTCGATGATGTCGTGCTTTCTTGACTTCTGCAACTTCTTGCTGAGTGTCGACACCCGGGAACGCGAATGCATTTCTCTCGCATGTCGCCCCGATCAACCGCTTCTCAGTCTGCAGTTTCGATGCAAATCGATCCGAACTGATACACCTACGGTGGCAGGCACCATTAGAGCGGTGCAATCCGTTCTAGCCCATCTCCACCGCTGAGTGGCCGATTTCTACCCCGCCACTGAGTGGGGCGAAGACGCTTCTTTCCGCCGCAAACGCAAATGATGAATAACCTGACCGGTTACCTGACGACGTTTGCCACGAAGCTGATCGGCGAAGTCGACGGCGACATCGAGAAACTGTACCTAACCGGCGCCGCACACATTCGCCTGAAGCAGACGCTCAACGCAAGCTTGCAAGCATCCGGGATACGCCCGGCCGGGCGGTGGCGAATATCGTGTTCCCGCACCCTCAAGACTGCACCCTGACTTAAGTCCCGTCAGTGGGACCGAGTGAACCACTCCGGCACCGCCAGGCTTGCCTTCGAATCATCCACCGTCAATTCGATTTGCCCGCGCCCGCTGACTCGATACGATGCCCTTGGTGGGTCCATCTCGTTGGCCTCAGTCGCGGTCAATACGTGTAAGAAGACCGTCTTGGAATCGTCATTTCCCGGGTCGATTTGTATAACGTTCTGGCCGTACTTCCGATGGTAGGGATTCCCGTCGACTGCCGCAAGTGGCTTGCCCGCGGGATCGAAGGCTTCCGCCTTCCCGTCCCCGTGAAGAATGAGTCGATAGTCACGAGGAAGGAGGGTCCGGCAGAATAGGCGGCCCTCCTGCCTCTTGGGCTTCAGCGCCCGTTCGGCCCAATTCATCTGGGGTGGCGGGTTGGTGAAGATCAACACGTGGTCGCCGATTTCGGGACGGCTCTCGCTGTGAAGCTGCCACTGCCGCCGAATCTCCGGCTTGGGCGTCTCGACGATGTCCAGTACGACAAGATGCTTCGCAGCCAGCCACACAAACTCCCGCGTCCATTGCTTGCACTTACCATCCGGGTTTGTGTTCGTCAAGTCGGCCCGGCATCGGGCCTCGCCTTGGCGAACTTTCCAGTCGGTGATCCGGGCGACGTCCAACCGGTTCCGCTGGCGGATCTGGAGCCACTGAGCCCAGGTCTTGTGGTCCGTCTTCAGACCCCGGCGGCTGTTCTGATCTCCGCGATCTTCGGGGATCGCCGGGTCGGTGAAGAGGACCACGTTGGCCGAAATACAGTTGCGGTGGTACTGGTCGGGCGGCGAGTCGTAGTTGCGGTACCGGCCGCTGCGCGCGGCCAGCGGCGCGTGCCTGAAGACCTGAAACTCCCCGGCGGCCACCCCGCCGTGTACGTCCATCGGATCGCCACAACGGAAGAAGACGTGCGTGGCCTCGTCCGGTTGACCTTCCCTGGGCCACTCGCTACGGAAGAACCCGTAGCCGCAGCTCTCGTGGCCGAACAGCTCGGCAAGTGGAAGGTCCGTCAGCGGCTTCGAGGCTAGCGACGTATCCCGGAAGATCAGATTGTGACCGTACTGGGGATGATAGAGCGAGGGCCCGAACCGACCCGCCCACCGACGGGACCATGCTCGACCGTAGCCGTTGCGCGTTACGTAGCTGGCAATATCCAGCCCTTGACAGAACTGGTCGTGCGACTGCCAGTTGCCTCGGTACTGGTCGTTGATGTCAGTGAAGGCGAATCCCGGACGCATATACCATAGATACGATCGGACGATGCCGTCCAGCCAGTTCCCCTGTTGGGTCCGGATCCAGTCCGCCGGATTTCGATCCGTGGCGGACCACCAAGCGGCGCAGATGCTGGGCAGGTCCACGTACGTGTAGTAAAGCGTGTAGGTCGCCCCGGTGGGCGCCCCGTCTACCCACTCGTAGGCCTTGAAATATTCGTTGACGCCGAACTCGCGGAATGTCTGCCGGTAGCCTTCGGCTTTGTTGCTGACTCCGTCTAGGGCTAATCCGGCAACGCACAAGCCCGCCAGGGCGCCGGGCGTGCGACTGTAGAAGAAAGGGGCGTGCCCGCCGCGCACGTGGGCGATGGCCGCATCGGCGGCCTTCTCGATCTTCTCGATGGTCGCCCGTCGCGTGGGCTCATCGAGGTCCTTATAGAGCCAATCGAACAGCGCTGCCAATCGGACTAGCTTCAGACCACGGTCGCTCCAGGTCCCGCCGCTGGCATCCATCTTCTTAAGCCCTGCGATCGCCGCGTCCAAATCTTCCTTCTTCCCCTCGAGCATCCACAACAGACCTCGTCCCATCGGCTTGGCTCGCCACTTCTGACGCACGCCGGCGAACTCAGGCTCCTTCAGGCGGGCCTGCAGCTTCGCAATCGTCAGGCCCTCGAAGGAATCATTGCGCAGGAAGATTCGTGGTCGGACGTCCAACACTTTGGCCTCGAACGGGTTGTCCTCGGCAGCACGTGCATCGACGCCGGGCACGAACGATAGCGCAACCAGGACACACCAAGCGGTCGGGCATGCGCTCGACTCGACGCGGTGATTCATCGTTTGTCTCCTTTTGTCAGGTCTATCTCGCCAAAGTACTCGAATAGCACGGGTCGCAACTGCCTGCCGAATTCTTCCCAGGCCGCCCCGGTAGGATGCTGCCGCAAGCCGGCGATCCAGTTGCAGTTGAACTCCAGGATACACGCGTCGATCCCGTACCGCTCCAACAGGCCTTCACTTTTCTTCAACACCAGCCCTACAAATTGAGGGGGGTGGTTCTTGACGTAAGTCCTTGTTTTTCAACGGAAGGAGCTGTCTTGACGCCGGAAACCTGGTGCCACGCCACATTGATATGACTCTTGACTATTCGGTGATTATCGATAGAATCATGGTGGCTCGCACAGGAGGTCGCCATGTTCTTTCGCCGCAAGAAGTCGGGAAACCGCGTCTACTTGCAGGTCGTCGAAAACCGCTGGGAGGACGGACGCGCCAAACAGCGTGTGATCGCAACCCTCGGCCGACTCGATCAACTCGAACAAAGCGGCCAACTGGAGGGTTTGCTCCGCTCCGGGGCGAAGTTTTGCCAGTCGGTGCTGTTGCTGGCCGCCCATGGACGTGGCGAGACAACCACCCTGCACACTCGTCCGATCGGGCCGGCGATGATCTTTGAGCGGCTTTGGCAAGAGACGGGCTGCCAGCAAGTGATCGGGCGGTTGTTGGCCGACAGGAAGTTCGAGTTTCCCGTCGAACGGGCCATCTTCCTGACCGTGCTGCACCGCCTGTTCACGTCGGGAAGCGATCGGGCGGCCGAGCAGTGGAAGGCGACGCTCGACATTGGCGGTGTCGAAGGGCTTCAACTGCATCACCTCTATCGGGCCATGGCTTGGTTGGGCGAAGCCTTGGGTGAAGAGCAACAGTTCGCGGCGACGCCGTTCGCTCCGCGATGCACCAAGGATTTGATCGAAGAAGGACTGTTCGCCTTGCGCCGCGACCTGTTCACGAACCTGGACTTGGTGTTCTTCGACACGACGTCGATCTACTTCGAAGGCGAAGGAGGCGAGACGCTCGGCCAATACGGCCACAGCAAGGATCATCGGCCCGACCTGAAGCAAATGGTGGTCGCGGCGGTGCTCGACAGCGAGGGGCGTCCGGTGTGTTGCGAGTTGTGGCCGGGCAATACCACCGACGTGACGACGCTCGTGCCAATCGTGGACCGGCTGCGGGAACGGTTTTCAATCGGGCGGGTCTGCATCGTGGCCGATCGGGGCATGATCAGTGCGAAGACAATCGACGAGCTGGAATCTCCGCAGCGGCGTTGGCAGTATATCCTGGGCGCGCGGATGCGGAAGCAGCGGGAGGTATCTGGCGAAGTCCTAGCCCGGGCCGGCCGGTATCAGACGGTCCATCCCCCGCGGACGAAGCGGAAAGACCCTTCGCCGCTGAAGGTGAAGGAAGTCGTCGTCGAGGGGCGCCGCTACGTGGTCTGCCTAAATGAGGAGGAAGCCCGCAAAGATACCCACGACCGCGAGGCCATCGTCGCCGCGTTGCGCGACCAATTGAGGCAGGGCGACAAATCGTTGGTGGGCAACCGGGGCTATCGCAAGTATCTGAAGCGAAGCCGAGGGAAGTTCGAGGTCGATGAGGCCAAGATCAAGCAGGAAGCCCGGTATGACGGCAAGTGGGTCCTTCGCACGAACACCGATCTGCCGGCGGCCGACGCGGCGCTGAAATACAAGCAGCTCTGGATGGTGGAGCATGTGTTTCGTTCGACGAAGTCGATCCTGGAAACGCGGCCGATCTGGCACAAATGCGACGAGACGATCCGCGGGCACATCTTCTGCTCGTTCCTGGCTCTGGTGTTGCGTAAGGAACTTGACGACCGTCTGGCCTTGAGCGGCCAGAAGTTGGAATGGGCGGACATCACCCGCGATTTGATGGGCCTGCAATATGCCGAGGTCCAACAGGATGGCAAACGTTTCCTGCTGCGAAGCGAGGCGCAAGGCACCTGCGGCCGCGTGTTCGCCGCGGCCGGCGTGGCGCTACCGCCAACCGTTCAGCAAATCGAGGCCCCGTAACCATGGTGATTCATGCTGCCCCCAACGGCCGCGCCTGGTGCCACGCCCGGATCGCGTGCATGCAAGTCGTTCTACAATGGCAAGTTAGGATTTCGAGGTGTCGAAGATGAGCTTCACCCAGCGAACCGGGGTTGCGGTGCCCGGGCCCGGAGCTCCCTTCCGTGAAGCAGGTGTGCTTGCGCAACAACCGCTCCAATGTCCGCATCCGCTGCAAGTGTCGATCGAGGTTCTTGATGGGAGGTCGGGAAATGTGCAGGCCGCCCCCCTCATCGTTGTGCAGGTCGATCGCAAGGTGCAGGGGCCTGCCTTGTTGAGTCATCCGCTCGATCCACTTCTCCAAAGCATGGTTCTCCGGTGCCAGCTCGGCATCGGCTGGCCGGTCCCAGTTTCGGTTCAGGTCGCGGCCCAGCATGTTGAACCGGGTGAGCCCTCGGGCAACGGCATCTTTGTTGGCCATCGGCAGCACATAGACACAGCATCGCTTGAGACACTTTTGTGAAGTCTCATCATCCTCGAGCAACGCTCGGATCAAGCCTTGTACCACCCAGTTTCCACCTGGTTCCCAAGCATGAGCCCGCGATCGGAGCAAAACGCGGTAGGGAGCTTGGGGATTGCCCACGCGGACGATCTCTAGCGGGCAGCCTTCCACGGTCTTGCCGATCGGTTCGATTTCGACCAACTGATGACCGTCAATATCGTCGAGCAACCGCTTTAGGTCCGACAGACGGTACGGCTCCAGACGCGCCAGGTAGAGCGACGCGCCCTCGAGGTGAACGCGGATCCGCAGCAGGTTCCCTTCGAGCAGCTCGGCCGGTACGACCTTCCACTGTTTGCCGTCCGCCGAAACGTAGCAGATGCTTTTCTTTGACACGGCCGCACCGGGCCTACCGTTGTAGATGTTGTCGAAGTTGTGCAGCACCAGCGTTAGATCGGTGTTCGGCCTCCCCTGGAGCTGGAAATGCCAGTGTCCAGCCGCACGATTGGGCGAGTTACGTTCGTAATCGTAGAGTAGCCGAACGTGAACGGTCCCGTCCGCGTCGGTTTCCCATTGCAGGGGCGACGCGTTCTCAAATCCCGTGTTGATGAATTCCAAAGCAGGTTTTCCTCGGGCGGGTCCCTCAGCTGCCTGCACCGCCACAGACAGAACGCTCCCAATAATTGCGCAAGCGGCCGTCAGGTGGTGGTGTGAATGAATCAGTGTCTTCATTTCCCTTCCTTTCAACTCAATTCGATTGTCTCTGTACCATAATCGTCCCATAGTGCAAATTCAAGGTCCGCGCCGATCCTCAGGTTGCTGGGTCCCTCTTCCCATTATCGCGTGAACATCTGTGCCATGGCGAAGTCCGAGATACCGCTCTAGGACGTTCGAGATGGCTGACGCCGTTGTGCGTCCGGTATGGGCGCTTAGGTCAAGAATACCAAGGCGTCTGCCGACGCGATTGAAGCCTGCCACGCCGCGGGGACGTGCCAAGACCGCCTCGGGGCGGTCGCCGAGCCGATTGGTGGCCACCTCAAACGGGCTTCCCGTGTTGCTCGTTGCTCCTTGTTGGCATGCTGTCGCCCACCACCCCGGCGAAGCGAGTCGAACCGTCGTCCAAAGTTGTCCGACTCGTACCAGCCTTCCCCCAGTCCAGGTAGGGTCGGCCTTCGCATCGTGACTTTCGGGGCCGCCTCGGCGTTCACACGTGTTACGGCCTGCCAACTTGCAGACGGCCTTTCGCCGCCTTCTGTCTCCCGAGCTTCGAACGCTTTGTTACCTCCACATCCGTCAGGATAGCTACCCGGCCGGGACGACCTTTGCCGGGGCAGGACTTTCACCTGCTGGAACAACGAACCTTATCACGGCACACCTGGACCAGCACACACGTGAGCAACAAAACCGTGGAGTGGCAGTCGTGGGGCAATGTGAAAGCCGAGTTTGGCACTGCGAGTCTCGTCGGCAATTGTGTCGTCTTCAACATCGGCGGAAACAAGTACCGGTTGGTGACCCGCATCCTGTATTCCAGCTAGAAGGTCTTCATCCTGAAGATGATGACCCACGAAGAATACGACGAGGATACGTGGAAAGAAGAATGTGGCTGCTACTCTCCTCCACCCAGGAAAAAAGCCTCACGAAAGGTCTCCAAGAAGGCTTCCAAACGAAAGCGAAAAGGACGGTGAAAAGATGACAACCAAAACCAAGTTCGGTTTGAATGGAAAAGGCCGTGACTCCTACCTGGGGCTTGTGCTGGCATCGAGATGCCGGGATCGCTAAGTCAACTGTTTCCGAAATCCTGGCGGGCAAGAAGCCGTTCAGTCGTCAGGTGATTCGCAAGCTGGCAGACTATTTCAAGGTTGACGTTACTGTATTGGCGGGCAACCTGTAATTCAGGTGAAAGCTAGGCCAATGAACGCTTGCAGAGAAAGAATGCGAAGCTTGGATCCGTACAGCCTATAGCAGCTTGACCATCGTTGCTGCAGGGTGTCGTGGTCCAGGAAGAGGATTTGACATTGGGCTGAGTTTATTTACTCTACGGGACGGAGTTTTTGGGAGAGACAGGACGGCAAAGGCACTCGCTTCGGCTGGTCTAGCCCGTTTCAACCAGTTCGACGGACAAGTCGAGGGCCTTGGCGACGGCTTGCAAGTTGGTGAGCTTGACGTCGCGGCCCTGTTCAATGTCGCGGATCGTATTCGAGTTGGGGATGCCCGCCTGTTGGGCCAGCGCGTACCAGGTCAGGCCGCGGGCTTCACGGGCTGCGCGGATTTGGCTCGGAATCCCCGGTGGGGACGGTTTGCGGGGTCGCTTGGCTGGCGGAAACTCTTCCATCACCTGATCACGAATCTTCTGGTACTGCTGCTTTTCCTCTTCGGAAAATTTCCGTGATACCCGCTTTGTTATTCTCTTCTTTGCCATGGCGGGCTCCTAGGGTTCGGCGATTTCATAAGCCGTGACGGGGTAGACCGTGTTCTCGTCGATTTCGTCATAAATGACGATGACGTAAACACGGTCTGGCGTGTAACCGAACACACAAGGCCGTTGCGAGGACCGGCTTACGCCTTCCGACTCATAGTTCTCCAGCACGAATTCCACGTCTTCAACCGTCAGGCCATGTTCCTCAATATGGGCTACATTCTCGTCCGGCTCGTAGTTCCAGATGGTTTGCACGCAGCCCTCCCCTTCTCATTCACGGATAGATTATAACAATCTATTGCGAATGTCGCAACAGATTGGGTGCCCGTTCCGCCAATGTCTTGGACGCGGAGAGAAGCTGAAATCGCGATTTTCCCGCACCGCTGAAGTGGCCCAGGGACTTTTTGCCACCCTGTTGGGTGGAAAGATGTGGCACGATTTCCACCCAATAGGGTGATGAAAATTTGGGTAGTGTCCTAAGAGTGTGTTGCCGGTAGCAACACATTGTTAGGACACCACCAAAATTTGGTAGAGTCGAGAGGTGGCGCGGTGGCGTAGGCATCGGCATAGTCCGGTGTCAGGGTTTCCCCATTGGTGCCTCAATAGCCGCATACCTTGCTCCGTTTCCACCTCCCGCTCATCGAACCCGGCGCGCGGATTTCCCGCACCGGGCTCTCCGACTGGCTTCTTCCACCAGCACACGACGCTCTGTTTCATCTCGGTCGTGACTCCGAGAACATCGCAATCTTCGCTGGCAAGCAAAGTTCTTTCCGTGACCGCTGAATCACTAATGGAGTTCATAGGCAAAGCCAATCTCCGGACTCTTGGTCTCTTCCTCGATATCTTTAGTCAGACCGGAGGGTCCACCGACCTCTCCCGCCGCCCGTAGCAAAGCGTCAGTTGTCCCCGCCCGCCCTAGCGTGGTAGAATCCGAAAGTTGCCAGCATCGGGCCGGCGAATTATGTTGGAATCGTCGATTCACTCTCTGTCTCACTCATGGTGACTCGACAGGCGGGGGCCGAGTTGCTGACCGTTGCCCCCGCCGCTTTTCTGCGCCTTGCCTTTCCCCGTCCTGCTGTATACAGTTCAATACGCGACGAACGTGGCAGCAAACCTCTCTCCGCTGCCACGATATAGTGCCGCTATCCACTAGCCCGCCGCCAGTCGTTTATATTGATTCGTTTCCAAAACCCAGTAAAGTGGGGCTAACAACAGCGTGAACGCGGACGGCCAGGGCCGCCGGTTACGCACGACGTTAGGACAAGAACTATGACTACAATTCTACGGATTTGTGTGATCCTCGGACTGATTCTTTTGGAGCCAATCTAGCCGGGCGGATAGCGAAGCGCCGCCCACTCCGATGGTTACGGCTTCTCAAGATGGTCGATGCTTCTTCAAAATGATTCCCGCAAAACGGAATCGCCGGGGAGGCAAAATCGTGACTGATCGGGAGGCGTTTGGCGCGGCATACAGAATCGATGATGACGGTAACTTCACCGAACTTTGGAAAACCTCGGGGTGGTATTCTTTCGAGGTGTTTCTTTCAGCCGACGGGAAGTATTTGGTCAGGATGGGCTCTTTCGGTGTTGGAAAGCAACCAGAAAAGAAGGACCTTGGTATAGCATTCTACAAGAACGGCAAGTTGCTCAAAGCGTATTCGACGGCTGACCTCGTGAAGGACAATCGCAAGGTCGTTCAAACGGCAAGCCATTATATGTGGCTTGCCAGAGACAACTACGAGAAGCCGGACCCTGACGCCAAACTCACTCTCGAATGGGAGAACGTGTTTCGGCTGAAGACGATTGATGGGATTGCATATCAATTCGATGCAACCACAGGGCAAATCAAGGAAGCGAGGAGGCCCTGACCTCTATATCTGGCCTCCCTTGTCAAGAGCGCGCACGGGTAGCGAGTAGAAAAAGTATGGGTTTTCGATTTGGCAGGGGTTTTCGGTAGCCACCGTTCCGAGACTCGTTGTACCGTTGAAGACTTCGTGTGACCGTTCCACCGACTACACGTGCAGGTCGCCACCCACCATCGCCGGAAACAACAGCACCGTCTCAGCATCGTGGCTAGGGAAAAGATGCCCGTATCGCCAAGCGCCGATCAAGAGCACTCTCCCCGCCCTTACGGTATTTTCGGGATAGCGAAACTTCTCCCTTCGACTGGGGTTAGTAGTAGCACGGTTCTCGTTTTCAGAAACCCAAGGCCTGAGGAGGGAAGCTCTAATGAAGCGATTCTACTTGCTTCTAGCCATCTTGCTTGTGCTGCTTGTGATCGGGTTCCTCCTCTGGTGGTTTCTTGGGCTGAAAGAACCGGCTGTGAAAGAAACGGACCCGAGCCCTCCTCCGCCGGTCTCAAGTGGTCTGCCCGTTTTCTCACAACAGACCGACTCACTGGCCTCTGAAGAACTGCAGAGTGGCCTGGTTGCCGAGGTAACACGGGTTGTTCGGGGTAAAGACCGCTTTGTTGAGGTCCGCTGGCAATATCGCAATCCGACAGAACAGGGAATCACTCTCTGCAGCAACGACGAAGGCAAAGCATTGATTGCTGGACTCTATTGCAGTAGCGGCGGCAAGAAATTTGCACCGATCGAGCTTCCCAGCGGCAAGAGGTTGGCTTCGGAGATCCGGTGGACGAACGTGCCGCCGGGAAAGTCGGTGTTGTTCTGGGCCAAGTTCGATATTCCGGCGGAGAATCCTCACGTTGCCTTTTTTGTGCCCGGACTGATGTTGCCGATGGAAGACCTTGCTGTCTCCCAAGATGCGATACCCTCGGCACGCCAGACGTCAGCCGAGGTGCTCGCTGCGGAGCCACACATCAGGGGACTGATCGTGGAAGTCCTGCGAGTCCGGAGGACACCGGAGGGTTTCGTGGAGGTCCGATGGCGGTATCGCAATCAAACCAATCAAACCATCCAGCTGTTCGACACCGGAGAAGGTCAATCGCTGCCGTCGAGAGTGTTTCTCGTCGACGATGCAACCGGAGGCGAACATCTCGTCCACCGCGATAAAGACGGCGTTGCGATGGCATCAAGAGTTGCGTTCACAACCGTGGCTCCCGGGAAATCCGCTACCTTCTTTGCTCGGTTTCCTGGTTTGCCACAGGCGAGCGGCTCGATAACCTTCTACGTTCCCGATACGCCACCATTGGCCGGTTTGGAAATCGAATAATCAAATTGTAGCGTTCGGCGAAGCAGGCAACGAATGAACCAATGGAAGAGAGGGTATTTCTGTGAGTAGGACAATTGCTGAATCATGGATCCTTGCTGCAAGCTTTCTTCTCCTATGGAATTCCGCCGTTCTGGGCCAACGACCGGATTCCACGGGTCGCCCGTCTATTCCCCGGCAGAAGGAAACAACGTTCGGGTACATCGATACGCACGTCCATCTGAACGGGCTGCGATTTCCCGACGGCCGGGCACCGGGCCGCGGTATGATGCCACCGGTAAGACAGGGTGAGCCGAGACCTCGGAGTAAGCCACGGGGCAGGCCGACCAAAGACTACGCATCTGCCGCTGACAACCTGATCCGGCAAATGGACCGCTACGGGGTATCCAAGGTGCTGATCCTACCGCCACCGCAGGTTCCGGGCGATATGACCAAGGGAATCAAACCCAAGTGTAACGATCTTCTGATTGCAGTCAGGAGGTATCCCGACAGGCTGTTTCTCGTCGGTGGTGGGGACGTTCTCAATCCCTACATCTACCAGTACAAGCCATCGGAAGTCACGCCGGCCATCAAGAACAGGTTCGAGAAGGACGCGAAGCGACTGGTTCAATTGGGCATCAAGGGCTTCGGAGAGATGTCGGCACTCCATTTCTCCTTCAACAACGCGCATGTCTTCATGGAGGAATCGTCCGACCATCCCTTGTTCTTGCTTCTTGCCGATTTGTCGGCGCGCTACAACCTCCCAATCGATCTGCACATGGAAGCCATCCCCAAAGACATGCCGATGCCGGCGGGATTCGATCGCGTGAGCAATCACAACCCCGCACGAATCAAGGAGAATCTATCCTCGCTGGAGCGTCTCTTGTCCCATAATCGCCGTGCGAAGATCGTATGGCAGCATCTCGGCTGGGATAACACGGGCAATCTTACGATCGATCTGGTGCGGCGTCTGCTGAAGAAGCATTCCAACCTGTACTTTGCCCTGCGGGTTGAGGAACGGCTGTTCACAATGGGCAGGACTCCCATGCCCAATCGCATCGTGGACAGACAGTGGAAGATTCGTCCTGAGTGGATCGCATTGTTTCGGGAGTTTCCCGAGCGTTTCGTCATTGGAAGCGACGAATTCATCGGAATGCCCGGCGAGACCAGCCGCATGCCGCAGTCGTTCGATGAAACATGGTCGATCATTGAACAGTTACCTCCCGACTTGGCCACCAAGATTGGTCGCGACAATGCGGCCCGTGTGTACAATCTCGACGTATCTTCTCCCGCAAGGGCAAGTGATGATCGAGGCCTATCGGGAAGCCGGTGAGTTTGGCTGACGTGTCGATGCTGGAACGGGACCCAGTTCGTCTGCCGTGAATTGCCTTTGCCAGAGATTACGCCTCATACAAGGATCCCGTGTCACGAACACGCAGCAAAGAATCAGGTCGAACACCACGTAGACAAAGTAGAATACGGCCAGCCAAATCATTCCGCAGGCAACCAAGGTAATTCCGCAATAGAACATGTGGATGGTGGCTCCGATGTTGAGCAACAGGAGTGCCAGGCCGTAGGAGAACTTCAGCGCGTCGGATAAGCTGGTATCCAGGTCTGTTGTCGAAGGGGATTTGTAAGGGTTGTTGTCCATGGTATTTCCAAGTGTGAGCCCTGGCACCCAAACAGTTTACCCTCTATTCGTGGTTAGTATCAGACCAAGTTTTGACTATTCCATTTAATCCAAGGGGTCGTGCAAAGTCCCGGGCTCACTGCACTTGCCTTTTAACCGGCGTCGCCCCCTGTGGAACCACGAGGATCATTTCACCCTTGTGCGTGGCGAACTTCACGAATGTCCCGGAGAGGTCTTCCGCCTTGGCTCCGTTGCGATACAGCGACATCGTCGTGCCGGGCCAAGGATTGCACAGGCGGCACTCACCGCCGGAGTGCGACTGGACCTGCACGAACTCGATCTTGCCTTTCTGCATCGACGAACTGACCAAGAACGCCCCACGGGCCGCCAACGTGAACTGGGCATCCCACTGGCGAGGCCAAGCCGCAAAGACCCGGATGATGGAGTCCTTACCCGGTGCCGGCGCCGCGGTTTGCAGCAGGGCGGCATGCAAGGCATGAGCGGCATTGCCCAGCCGCTGACATTCCAGGCAACCGGGGCCTTCGCGCAGTCCCAGGCGATTGCGCATGACCCCCAGGCCGGATTCGCCCACACCCCAGGAATCGCAGGCTTCGTTCGTGGTCTTGAGCTGTCCGGGAATCATGTACTTCACATGATCCGCCAGACCAAGGTTGGCCGCCGCCACGGCCTGACGGCTCAGAACGTGCAAGCGGGTATCTTCGTTGACAGGTTTTCGTATGAACGCATCCTGCAGCCGTTTCAACGATCGCACGTCGTCGCTGGCGACGGTGATCAGGTCATAATACGCGGCCGGTTCCGGCCCGCTGGGCAGCGGTGTCATGTTTTCGTAGAACTCCTTCCAGACCGGACGCATCTCGGCGTCCACTCCCAGGATCTCCGAAGCACGGATTGCGATCGGTGTCAGGGCGCGCATGGCGCCGATCTCCTCCACCATATCCCTTGAATTCCAGCTTGACTCCTGGTTGTTCACATGGGCGATATGGTACTTGTCGTCCGAGCCCTTGGCGACGTTCGGGAAGTTCCTGTAAAACTCGACCGTGCCTTTGATGATCGGGTATCCGGTCGTGCGCAACCATTCTGTATCGAGGCTATACTCGTAACGCAGCCAATAGAGATAGGCGATCTTGGCGGTACAGGAGAAGATGTGGGTGACATGGCCGAAAGGGCCTTTTCCCTTGTCCTTAAAGACATAGTCACCGTGTACCCAGTGCGCGGTATGAGATCCCCAGTTCCAGCGGCTGTTGAAGGTCTGCTTGTTCCGGGCGAACTCGATGAACTTCTCCGAACGCTCCGCCCATGGTTTTCGCATAAGGTACAAATCCCGCATTTCGGCAGCGATGTCGTCGGGCAGGTCCTCGAGGCCGTTGAACCAGGTCGTCTCCGGAATCCATATTCCCTGACTGCCCCACTGCTGGCGGGCGGCCCGCGCGTACGAATCGTAGTAGCGAGAATAGGTCGCGAAGACCGGCGCCAAGAGTTCAGGGCGGTTGGCCGGTGTCAGACCGTGGTAGTAGCAGCCTTGGTTATGCCACCAGTACTGCGATCCCCACTGGCGCATATCACCGTTGGTAAACCAGATCATCCCGTTGAAATGCGGCATGTACGCCCCGCGCGACGCCGAGGCCATGATGTACAGGAAGTACGTGTAATTCCGCTCGACGAAATCCGCCTGACCGTCATCGCTGTGAAGGCGGACAAACGCCTTGGACCAGAAGCGGCTCCACCATGCCTGGTTGTCGGCCAGCACGCCCTGAAAGCCTTTGCCCTGCGCCTTGTCGAGTTCCTTCAGTGCCTTAGCCGCCACATCCTCGTTGGGATCGTCGCTGGCGGCCGTAGACATGAGGATCATGAACTTCCCTTTCCCGGGTGCCTTCGACAATCGGACGGTCATTTCGTTGTAGTAGTCCGCCTTGCTCGGCCGCCCGACCATGCCGATGGCGACGGCCGAGGAGTTGTAAAAACTCCCCTCGCGGAATTCTTGCGTCAGGAGGATGCGCCCCTTGCGGATGTCCAGTCGGGAGGTAGCCGAGTGTGGGCCGCTGAGCACGACCGCCGCATGCTGGCTGGTCAGCGCCCAGTTCTTCGCGTCCATCCATTGCGTTGCGTATCGCAACATGCGCAGGTCCACGTGTACCGCTGATGGCTCCGCGCGCTGGTCATCGATCTCGACGGCCATCGCATCGCCCTGCTGCCACGCCATGACCCGCGCCGTCACGCCGTTGCCGCAGGCGGTCATCACACCGTCATACACCGACAAGTGCTGCCGAAAGCTCGGCCCCGTAAACACATCGTCGCCAAAGTCCACCAGGCGGATGTCCACCATGCCGCAGCCACTCGCGTAATCCGAACCGGCTCGCGGAAATGCACGCGTGTTACACCCGGCCGCGAAGACATCCACCCGATTAAGCTGGAACTTCAGGGCATCGGGCGAGGTCCACACCAGGCTGCCCATGCATCCATTCCCCACCGGTAACCCTTCCTCGCTCCGGTCCACGGGCTTGGTGTAAGTCAGATCTGCGCGCGCGACCAGGTTCTTGTAGTTTACGGTAAGCAGACTTGCGGGCGTTTCTGCCGCCGAGACGAGGTTCAGAGGGATCATGGTGGCCAGCAGCAGTAAGGAGACCGGCAGCGGTTTCGTTGATGCGCTTTGGTTCACGTGTATTCTCCTGCTCCTGTCTTCATTGCGATGGATGTCCATAATGCGGTACCAAGCCGACCCTAGCTTCCTAGGAATACTCACCATTCATTATCACGGCCTAGCGGTGGCTGTACAAGGATTCGTAGTCGAACCAGCCCCAATTCCTCTTCTCGGAATCTCGAAAAAGGACCCTTTCTGACAAACGTTTTTCGCCAACCGTCAGCGACCGTCGCCAGTTTGCCCATCTGATGAGGGGCAGGGCTGGTTTCTGATAGGTAAAAGAAAAGGCAGCCCGTACCGGGACTTCCGCCCCGGCACGGACTCCCCAGACCGGCGAAGGTTCGGCCTGTCATCCGTACAGGCCGCAGGCGACATGCCAGGCAACCCAGACGACTGCCGCGACGACCAACAGCGGCAGGATGCTACCGCCTATGATGCTCACGGCAATGCCTGATGTATTTTCAAAGGCGGTGGCCCACTGAACGAGTTGTGGCGCAGACACCCTTCCAAGGGAGTACAATCTGCTGAAATGGCCCAGGGACCTTCTGTCATCCTTTTGTGTGGAACGACGTGGCAGAATGCGGCAACGATTGCTGTCCTGTCGTGATCCGGGGCATTTCGCTGCCATTCTTATTTCTTGTTCGCCAAGGTGACACGGATCCTTCCGGCGTGTATCATCGTGTTGTCCTGACCCGACGTGCCCGGCGACCGCCAGGAGTCCGGATTGTGCCGGCGACGGTTGACTGCCATCCATCCCGATGATGAAGGAGACGCTCTCATGAAACCGGTGACGACACTGTTTCTTGTCTTGGCCTGCGTGCCTCTCTCCGTCGCTGCCTTCGGGGAAGAGATACCCCGGCCCAACGTGCTGTTCCTGATCTCGGATGACCTGAACAACTCGGTCGGCTGCTATGGCCACCCCCAGGTGAAGACGCCGAACATCGATCGTCTCGCCGCCCGGGGCGTTCGATTCGAGCGGGCGTATTGCCAGTTCCCGCTCTGTGGGCCGAGTCGAAACTCGATGCTGACAGGGCTCTACCCGAACAGCACGGGCATCCTGGCCAATAGTCAGATTTTCCGGCAAACGATCCCCTCGCACCACAGCCTGCCGCAGGCCTTCCGGCTGGCAGGCTACTTCGCCTGCCGCATCGGAAAACTGTATCACTACAACGTCCCGAAGTCGATCGGCACGAACGGGCACGACGATCCCGGGTCCTGGGAGTTGGAGCTGAATCCGGCCGGTTGTGATCGGCTGGAGGAAGAGCCGCACATCTTCAGCCTCGTCCCCGGCCGATTCGGCGGCACCCTGAGTTGGTATGCCTCGCCCAAGAGCGATGAGTACCACACGGATGGTCTGCTCGCCGCGGATGCCGAGTGGGTGCTTAAGCGGTGCGCCCGACGGAAGGACCGACCGTTCTTCCTCGCCGTGGGGTTCTATCGGCCCCACACGCCCTACGTGGCCCCGAAGCCGTACTTCGAGCGATACCCAAAGCAGACAATGCCCGTGGTGCAGGGCGTGGCGGAAGACCAGGCCGATCTGCCCGCCCCCGCGCTGGGCAGCTACAAGCGAGAGCAGGACAAGCTGACGGACGCACTGCGTCGCGAGTGCGTGCAGGCCTACTTCGCCAGCACGACGTTCATGGACGCGCAGGTAGGCCGTGTTCTCGATGCTCTTAAGCAGCTCGGGCTGGCGGAGAACACAATCGTCGTGTTCACCAGCGACCACGGGTACCACCTAGGCGAGCATGGGTTGTGGCAGAAGATGAGCCTCTTTGAGGAGAGCGCCCGGGTGCCGCTAATCATCGCCGCGCCCGGGGTGGGCGTCGAAGGGGCTCTCTGCAAGGCCCCGGTCGGTCTGATCGATCTGTATCCGACGCTTGCCGAATTGTGCCACGTGAAGGCCCCAAAGGCCCTGCAAGGACAGAGTCTCGTCCCCATGCTGAAGAACCCGAACGTCGTGGGCCGCGGCTGGACGCTCAGTCAGGTCACTCGAGGTGGTAGACGGCAAGGACGCTTCTTCGGCTACACGTTGCGGACGCCCCGATGGCGTTACACAGAGTGGGCCGACGGCGACCAGGGCCGCGAACTCTACGACCACGACGCCGACCCGCGGGAGTTGGTAAACCTGGCCGAGCGACGCTCACACGCAGAGACCGTCACCAAACTATGCCGGCAGCTTCGTGAGGCGCTGGCGCAGACGTTCCCGGCCTCGGGCAAGACGCCGCCCTTGCGCGAGGGCCTTTGGGCCCCGAATCTGACCGACCCGTGACGCCGTAACGTCAAGCCGTCGGAGAGCCGTACCGGGGAAAACCCGACGTCCGGTTCGATGAGGGGGGGTCAGTGGACACCAGCATGGCAGAGCTATTGAAGCACCAATCGGCGAAAGCCTTGGCAAACAAATAGGCCAAGCCTAAACTGGAAAAAACTGGACTCTACTCTACTCAGAAACATCGAGAGAACCGAAAGTGGAAACGGATCACCAGAACTCAGACCGCAACCGAGTGAGGCGACGGACTGTTCTCAAGATCGGCATCGCGGCGGCGATGTCGCCGTTCGCTGTTACCTCGAATTCTAGTTCGGCTGCGATTACCCACTTGAGCGTCATCCATCTGAGGGAAAAGGACAATCGCAAACTTGCCAGGGAACCTTACGTTGAACTGGCTACGAACCGAAATGTGTCGGGTTTGGGCGGTCCGCTGTACGCCGAACAGGCGAAGAGTCTGGAAAAGATGGCACCGCAACTGCAGAAGCACCTGGTCGGCAGGGATCCAGCCCCGCGCGAGTTGGACTTCGAGTGGATCTGGAACCGGCTTCATCCCGACAAACCGCTCGGTACGTATGCCAAGGGGATCGATCCGTTAACAGGCAAGACAATCTGGAACACGCGTCGCAAGGCCCGGCACACGCCGACGGGCAACATCATCACGGCACTCAGCGCGGTTGACAACGCGCTTTGGGATATTCGAGGCAAGCTTGTCGGCCAGCCCGTCTACCGGCTGCTCGGTGGCAAACGTGAGAAACTCCGGGCGTATCTCAGCTTAGTGCCCGGAGACAACATCGCTGCGGCATGCAAGCAGGCAAAGGGCCTATTCGACAAGGGCCACACAGCACAGAAATGGTTCTTCCGCTACGGCCCGCCGGACGGCAAGGCGGGCTTCGCAAAGATCGTAGGTCTTGTGGAGGGCTTGCGGAGCGAGCTTGGCGAGACGGCCGAGCTGATGTTCGACTTCCACGTTGGCTCGCGCGGCCGGTGTGATTGGGACGTGCCTTACGCGATCAAGGTCGCGAAGGCAATCCAGCCGTTCAAACCGACGTGGCTGGAAGAACCCTTCTCGCCGGAAGAGATCGAGTCGTACCGCCGGCTCAAGGGAGAAACCGATATTCCGCTGGCAACGGGAGAGCATATCTACTCGCGATGGAACATCCAGCCGTTTTTGAACGAGAAGCTCATCGGCTTTGTCCAGGCCGATCCCGAATGGTGTGGCGGGCTCTCGGAGCTTCTGCGGATCTGCAAACTGGCAAGTCGCTACAAGGGCGTGCGCGTTATCCCACACGGCCATCACGTTCTGGCGGCTGCTCACGTGGTGGCATCGCAGCCGGAACTACTTTGTCCTATGGTAGAGCACGGGCCGCAATGGCTGCGCGCCCGCCAGTATGCCCAGACGCGCAGGATTTCGCCCGAGGCCGGCTTCCTCTCCACGCCCAACGAGCCGGGACTTGGCCCCTCGATTGACTGGAGCCGCTTCGAGCGGTCGTAGAACTCCGATAGGTGCATTAGACGACAAATGTGCGTTCACAGAAAAACCGGGAATACGGCTAACAAATGTCCCATTTCCCATAATGTTTGCTCATTTTTGGGCTTAAAGTAGTAGAGTAATGCCTCCTCCGAGTAAAGGAGGAAGTCATGAACGAAGAGTTACGTCACCACAGAAAAGGAGCAGAAGAGGATTTCGCGAGCGTAGCGAGCGGAACGGAAGTGAGCCTTCCCCCGCGACGCGGCCGCCGGAGGGGCTCCTTCAGCCGAGCACTTGGCAGAGGGTGCGGTTGCTCGGGAGAGCGATGTCGGAGAGCCCCTTGCACTCCCCCCCCCTGACGACCCCGACGCGCCCCAGCCTGACATCGCTGCATCCCTATCTGAACCTCCTCGGCTCTCTGACGACGAACTTGTCTTGTTGGTGGCGCCACGGTTTTGTTCTCCTAGATTCAATCGAAATTGCCGAATACCTGCGGCTGCGGAAAGAGGTTGTCCGCCCTACTCGTCAGGTGCGTCCACCGGAACTAAGGCCACGCGGAAACCCAGGTAGTTGCCCCGGAAGGCAGGGCTGTCGCCGCGACGAAACGCCGCCCGGCAACGCCCGGGCAGTTCGTGCGCGGCCCCCCCGCGAATGACGCGGTGCGAGCCTGTAGGGGGTCCCGCCGGATCAGCCGGAGGCGACTTCCCGTAGTAATCCGCACCGTACCAGTCCGAGCACCACTCCCAGACGTTCCCGTGCATGTCAAACAGGCCGAACGCATTCGATCTGCCTTGTCCGACCGGGTGCGTCTGTTCAAGTGAATTGCCCTTGAACCAGCCATACTGGGCGAGCATCACGGCGTTGTTACCAAAGCAATATGCCGTGGTTGTTCCCGCCCGGCATGCATATTCCCACTGGGCCTCGCTCGGGAGCGCAAATGTCATGGGACCCATAGGGTGTGATCTGCCGAGCGCCAGCCCGCCATCTGGTGTACCGGCGTCGAAGCGAGATAGGCAGTCGCCTGGAATCACTTCGCGTGTGCCGCCGGGCCGTTGCCAGTACACGGTGACAAAATCGCCGCCGCCGCCTTGCTTGTGCAGAACCTCGATGTAGTATCGCTGGTCTGCCTTCAGAGAAACCTTTTGCTGATTGCTAGGATTGCCCGTACCGGCCTTCAGGGTAATCTCTTGCTTGTTGCCGGGGTGGTCATCGGAACTCAGATACAATTCGGAACCGTCGTCACTGGTAATCTGGAACGCATAGTCCCCGTCGGCCGGAGGATGGAGATAACCGTGAATGCGGGCGCCGTAGTTGGCACCAATGCGTTTTGGGGCCTCCAGCGACGTGAGCACACGAACCTCGTCGGGTGTGGTGTTCAATCGGCCCGAATTCAACAAGTCTCCTACTTTTGAACCTGGGATTTCCGTCCACATTTCGTGTAGGATGGAACCGATCGCGGAGGGCTTGGGGGGCGTCTCGTCGGTCGGGCTCTCCACCCGGGCTTTTGAGCCGGCGTTTTGCTTGGCCCACATGATCGCGTTGAGCTTCGGCAAGAACTGCTGAATGTCACCCCAGCTCACCTGTTCGACCGGGTTCATTGGGCCTTTGGAGTTCGACGGGTTACTGCCCATCACCGCCTGCCACTGGGCCTGGGTTACCTCGTATTTGCCCAGGTAAAACGACCGAGTGATCTTCACGTGATGCTGCGGGCCCTCGGTCAGAATCTTCTCTTTCGCCGACGACTCAGCTTCCTGAGCGAGCGCGATTTGCCGCTCCACCTCCGACGACCCCATCACGAACTGGCCGGCCGGGATCAACACGAAGTCCATCTTTACCCCACTGGGTAGGTCGATTGTGAGTTCTTTGGGCAGCTTCGGACATTTCAGCTCCTTGGGCTTCTCGGGTTCTCCAGCAAGCGACGCGCTAATCTTCGCGATTTCGTCGAGGCGGCGCTGTACCTTGGCTCGTGCAAGACCTTCCGGTAGTCCATCCAATGCTTTGCCATACCACTCACCCGCATGAACCATCAAAGCATCTTTCTCCTTGCCTTCAACTTGTTCCGCCAGAGTCCGCCACTTGTCAGCAAGAGCGACCTGAGCATCAGGTGTTGCCGGTGTTGATTTCAATTCCTGTTCGGCAACGCCTTTCAAGGCAAGACTGCTACACTTCGCAAGATGCGGCAAACCCTCCTCCCAGTCACCACGCTCGAAGCAAAGCCAGCGTCCCACGACAAGATTGGCGGCAGGATCATTCGGATCGCTTTGGAGTGTCTTGCGGGCAGTCTGCACCGGCCTGAATCGCTCGGCCAGATTCCGAACCTCATTCCGGCGGTCGTAAGCCCGTTTGCGCAACTCCGCATCTCCTGCTTTCATGGCAAACCGATAGGCTGTCTCGGCAATGTTGACAGCAACATCATAGCGACCAGCGGCAATGGCCTCGTCAATTACCGGACCGGCGGCTTCAACAAACGATTTGATTTCCCCAACATTGGAAGCACCCGAGACGAAACCGGCCAGAACCTTCCACTTGACATCAGGGGCATTGACATCAAACTCGTCACTGATCGCATCAACAGCTTCCAGCATCAACCCGGCATCGCCACCGCTTTGGGCAAGCTCCATTGCCTTGCGGAGCAGCACGAACTTTTCAACCGACCCGTCCTGCGACTTCTCCGCCGCCTCGAATAAGTCTCTAGCAAACTTGAGCCTTTCCGCTGGCATTCTTCGTTGTGAGAACTTGTGGACTTTATCCAACTGTTGCAGCGTGGTTGCCTGGGCATCGGAGGTGGGAACGGGAAGTCTCTTTGCTGTTGGCTTGTGGCTTGGTGGTTCGGATGGCGGTGGCTTTGGCGTCGTAACAGCGACATCGGTTGGTTTGGCGGGTGCATCATCGGGGCTCTTATCTATCAGTTGAGGACCAGCGATCAGGACGTACAGAGTCTTGGATGTGTACTGATTAGCATTGTGCGAAAAGGTCCAGTCGGGATGCTCATGGGTTGAATTTCCGATACCCAGGTCGCTCGGACCTTTGTTCCACTTGTTGTAGGCGAAAAGCGTCTGCTTCGCACCGAAGTTGTGAACCTGCATTGAGCCGTAATTCCCGGGTTTCCTCGTATCGTCGAAGTCGAATTTGCCCGTGCCGCCGGGGACGATATTGCTCGGGTTGCCGCCGTAGTTGGTCCGCCAGAACTCGATATTGCCCTTCAAATCCGTGCCGTTCACTATACCCGAAACATCTGAAACGACGTTCATGTGGTCAACGATTCTTTGCTGCGTATGCTTATCGGTGTTCGGCACGTCGATCAGACTGGCATCGGTCGTGAAGGCATCCATCGATACCCAGACGAATTGCTTGCCGAACTCCTTGGAGTCCAGTTCCAGGTAGTAGGCGATCCGGTTGAAGCCCCCATCCGGGACGGACTCGCTATTGTTGACAACATACTGGGACGGGCTGAAAGACTTTTCATCGATGGGCAACTGATAAACGAGATAGTAGTCACTTGCCTCAGAAGCATTGGCGACGATGTGTGCCGGTGCTGGTGGCAGTTTCGGAAGAAGGGGCGGAGGTTCGGACGTGGCGGCGATTTTCGGTGGCTTGAAGGTCTTCCCAGCAGCAAGGTCAACGATTTCTTCGGGGGAAAGGGCTCGGTCCCAGATGGTAACGGTGTCGATGAGGCCGGTGAGTTGTTCCCTTTCTCTGTTGTTGTGGAAGCCGATCTTGAAAAGGAAGTTTCCCTCTGGCATCTTCTTGGAATTCCATTCCTTGTTCCATCCCGAAACCCACTTGCTACCCTGGTATCTGCCCACCACACTATCCGACTCACCATCAACATAGACCACGACCTCTTGGTTCTTCCCACGCTCGTCAAACGTTGCAGTCACAGCAAGATGTCGCCATTTGTCGTCATTGACAAACCGTGGCGAGCGGGCACCCCCAGCACCACCGACAAGGAAGTGGGCACAATGCTGCCTTACAGAGAGGATCTTCCCGCCATCTGGAAGCTTGGCCCCGTCGTTCGTGAAGGTGACAACTGGCCCATCTTCTATCGTCTTAACCCACGCCGTCCATGTGAAATCCTTATTGAAATTAAACTTCTCTGACCCCTCAATAACAATATGCCCCCCTTTGCCATCAAATCCCAACGCTGTGCCCTGTTTCCCCGGCTGGCCGTACAGCACGTTACCAACGACCTCTCCATGATGATTGTTGCCGGATGAATCGAGCAGTTTGCCAGAGGTCTCTTCAAAGTTGAGGGCGACAAGGGGGGCGGCGGTGGTTGTGGGGGATGGTTTGCTAGGCGATTCCCAGGACTCCTCCTTAGCTGGCGAGGCCAGTTTGCCTTTGGCACGGAAATCATCGAAGGTGACATGACCCCATTCACTCACATTACGGTCAACTATCCGCAGAAAGGCTGGTCTACCTACCAACTGCGGCACGCTCCACTCAACACGCCGCATAAGCTCGGATGAGTTCCCTCTAGCCTGTCGCACCTCTTTACCATCAACGGTGCAAAGAGCGACGTAGGTGTTGTTGTGCTTCCCCCCGCCGACGAGCATCGACACATTCGGGTTCGAGAGCACGAACATCGGCGACTTGACCACGCCGGTCATCTCATCTCCGCCTTTCTCGCCCGAGCCGATTTCCAGCGTCGTCAGATGGTACTTCCCCTGCTTGTTGTACGCCTCATCCGGAATGTTGTGGAATTTCGCCCGGTCGGAAACGATGCAATCGAATCTTCCTTCCACCACCCGCCATCCCTGTAAGTCACCCGTCTCGAAATCGAAGACGATGTTATTGACTCGTTGACTTACCTCATGATCTCCTGAGAGGATCGTTGCGACAGATTCCTTGCCTGATGGCCGTAACCACCCTTCTTGGCCGAAAGTCTCAACAACCACCTCCTTCGGATTCTCCTCTTTCCCACCACCCAACTTCCATGCCAGCACACCGACCACAAGCAGCAACAGCACGCCAACCCCGATTGCCACACCGACCATCAACTTCCGGTCCCGACCAGCCTTATCAACAGGTGCCACTGCTTCACGTTGCTTCGGCGACTCCCGTGGCCCCGCAGCCTTTGCCTTTTCCGCCCCAACCGCCCCCAAAAACGCAGCCAAGCTAGTCGAAAGCTCCTCGTCCGGTTGTGAGCCTTCGTCCTCCAACTTCATCCGCTCCCGCAGCAACCTGTCGTACTCAACTTTCTTCTTCCGGTTCAACAACGTAATTCTGGCCGAAGAGACTTGATTTAGTAGCTTCCGTACCTCATCCCCGTGTTCGTCTGAGGCAAATTGCCGAAGATGCGCCACTCGCCGTTTGGCAGCGTTTATGATGGTGTTGCGATTATCCTCTAGTGGTCGCAATCCCAACAGCCGGTAGAGCGTAGGCGGTCGTTCCTCCGGTGCGATTGCCAGCCATTCCTCATACGGGTCGAAATCACTGGGCTTCTCTTTGGTTTGCTTCTCCTTTTCTTTCTCGGCCTGGATCGCCTCCAGAAACCCAACCAAGGTCATCGAGAGTTCTTCCTGGCGTGCGGAGGACTCGTCATTCAACACAGACTCGGCTTCCAAGTCCATTTGCTCGCGAAGCACCTTGTCGTATTCGGCCTTCTTCTCGGGTTTCAGCATGGTGAGCTTGGCCGATGCGACTTGGTTGAGGAGCCGCTGCGAGTCCTCGCTGTGCCTCCCGGCCTGATACGTCCGCAGGTGGGCCATCTGCCGGTCGGCAGCGTTCTCGATTACGTCGAGGTTGTCCTCGAAGGGCCGCAGACCGAGGAGTCGATAGAGCGTCGGCGGTTGTTCCTCCGGGGCTATGGAAAGCCAGACGTAATACGGGTCGAACTTCTCCGCCATCATCCCCTCTCTCTCACGAATCCCCCGCGACAGAAGCACTCCCCGGAGAGTGCTGTCACACACTCATTGTTGCCGATTATTGTCCACAGACGGGCAGGTTGCAAGGGGTCTGGGCGTCAAATACCGCTGAACAACAAAATGCCGTTCACGGCAAAGCATCACGTGGGATCGTGCAGGCCTTGATCTGAAACGGATAGACACGTCGGCGTACGGCGTCGGCGTCCGCTACCTCATCGTCACCCAGAGTCGGAGCGGAACCGACGGAAATTGTGGGACCACCCGAAGTATCACCCGAGCCGGTCAGCCACCCATCGCCGTCGGCCGTTGCGTACGGGATTGGAGAACCGGACTTCCCTGTGCCCACGTCCGTTCCATCGGGTGCGGAGGTAAGAAATCCAACCGCCCACCCTTGCTGGATCGTTGGTGTGCCATCCTCGTCGAAAGCAAATGTCTGGGCTCCGGTGCCGGTCCAGTCTCTACCACCCGCACGCGTAGTACCGATCGCCCGTACGGTGAGCTTGTCGGGAGCGACCATTTCAACTATGAAAGGCGTTATGATCCCGGTGTCGTTATCGGCCCAGAAGCTGAACGTGGATGCAGCTCCCTCGGTTGTCCCGGCGGGTGTAAAGTCGAACGTCTGTGATTTGTTGATGTAGAGGATGTTCGTCCAACCGTCGACGCTTCCTACGTCGGTCAACGGGTCAGTCCCGACGACGATCGGTACGGCCCGAGACGAGCTAGCCACCCAAGACCTTCCTTTCCTCAGCCAACCACCCGAACGGAGTGCCCAGACCCCGAGAATCAACAGGAGCAATACACCGACGCCGATTGCCGAAACGATGGTGAACATCCGCTTCCGATCTTGACCGGTAGCAGGTCGTACCCCGCGTTTGCGTGGTCCGGCAGGCTTGGCCTTCTCCCTAGACTTTTTTTGGCCTTGGCCTGCTCCTCTCTTATGACCTCGATCGCTTCCAGGAACCCCGCCAGAGTAGTCGAGAGTTCCTTGTCCGGTTCAGAACCTTCTTCCTCCAAGTCCATTTGCTCCCGGAGCAGCCTATCGTATTCGGCCTTCTTCTCGGGCTTCAACAGGTTGACCTTCGCGGAAGCGACCTGATTGAGAAGTCTTTGAGAATCCTCGCTGCGCTTTCCGGACTGGAACGTCCGCAGGTACGTCATCTGCCGATCGGCAGCAGTTTCGATCACGTCGAGATTGTCCTCGAAAGGGCGAACACCCAACAACCGGTATAGCGTCGGTGGCTGTTCTTCCGGGGCGATCGAGAGCCACGTGTGATACGGGTCGAATTTCCCGGCCATGACGGCACCCGAACCGGAGGAGAAGGGAGGCCCGAATGCCGTTGAGTATACGGGCTGCCGGGGACCGGTTCAAGCACCCGATGGGGCCCTTGCCCGCTCAAGAAACCGCAGACTACGTCAACCCACCGCCAAGTGATGGGAGCGTCGGGGTGTGCAGTTTGCTATAATTGATCCCATGTTGGCCGGAATCGGCTTCGGGTTCAGTCCAAATGGAAAATATCAGGTGAGTATGATGACCAAGAGATTCCTGCAAGTAACGGCGTGTTTTCTCCTCGTGTGTACGTCCTTGTTCGCCACCGAAGGCGACAAGGACAAGGATGTCTTCTCGCCACAGAGCATCGTTGCGGTCATGAACAAGGCCAACGACTACCAACTCGCCCATCCGTGGAGAGAGACGGACCGCAACTGGATTCGGCCAACCTACTACACCGGCGTGATGGCCTTCTATGAAGCGAGCGGCGACTGCTGGACCAGGCCATGCGGTGGGCGGAGAAGCATCACTGGGAAGTCGGCACGGAAAAGCACCCTGCAAATCGCCTGACGTGTGTCCAAGTCTATCTGTCTTGGTTCAACGTGAATTGGAAAGCCGGGTGTTTTGAGTTAGCGGGTTGATGGGTGGGAATTACGGGTTCCTCTTCTCTGTTACCGATTTTGCCGTGGGTGTCAAGTGGGGGGTGAAGGTTTCCGCCAGTTGGCGGGCTGCTTCGGCAATGGGCAGCCGATGATAGGCGGCCCAGAGATCCAACGTGTTGCCGGAAGCCTGGCACGGCGGATGGAAGCAGCGGAAGACGCCCTTGCTCAGGTTCACCGAGAAACTTCGGTGACGCTCTGTGCGCGAGTCGTGCAGTGGACAGGGGCCGCGGCGTTGGGGGCTACCATTTCGCAGACGATGTCCTGCCCTATTGGTCGCAGCTTTTGGCGAATTCTCGAGATGTGCGGCTGTATCGCGCTAAGTTGGCTTAGCACCGTTCGAGAAATAACTGTCGCATTTGTAGGACGGGTCTCCTGACCCGTCAGGGAAGGAGGCGGGTCAGGAGACCCGTCCTACGACAGTTGTTTCTCGACCGATCCTTAGCTCGTCAGGCAAGCATTGATGTAACTCCTGCCTTTGGTGTGGTCTTCCATCACTTAACACCCTTAATATTGCCAGTTGTGTTGTAGTGAACTTTCCATTCATTCACTGTCTGAGGCTCTCTGCCACCCCTTCCTCGCGTCCTAGCCTTCAGGATTGAGTTCCCCGTATGTCCGCCATATTGCCCGTCCGTTTGCGTCAAACTCCACAATCTCGACGTTCGTTGCTACACTCTCGTCTACTGCGTTTCCCTCGTTGTCTTGAAAATAAAATACCGCTCGGACGCCTCCGTTCGGAGTGCCCTCCGCATCTACGATTTCTTTGCTATTTGCCATTTGCTCATCCTCGCTCTTGTTCTAGATTCTTGGTCCTTCAATTTTGGTTGTATTCACAAAATTCCGAGCTTCTTTCTTAACAAGAAGCCCGGTGCCGCGCAGACCATCAAAGTAGCCGAGGTGTTTCAGCACTTCCTCCATCGAGACACTCCGGCGAAGTGTGCCGAAGTCAAGGCCGCCTGAGGCCGTCACACGCTCAGTGGGGGCAGCGTCGTTGCGATCCTCGCGAGCGGCCTGACGGCGCCTGCGTCGGATCTCGCGAGCCTCTTCCAGTTTTCGGTCGCGCTCACGGTGGATGACCGGCTCCAGGCCTAAGAGCTTGTCGCTGGGCGTGACGTACCCGATCGCCGAGTGGAGCCGCACGGTGTTGTAATGCTCGACGAAACGGGTGACCAGCCGCCGGGCGTCGTCGAGCGAAAGGGGCGTTCCGGGGCGAATGCACTCCCGCTTCAACGTGCCGAACCAACGTTCCTTCTTCCCGTTGCTCTGCGGATAATACGGGGCGAATCTCAACTTATGGATGACCTACCTCCTTCACTTTGTTCAACATTAGGGTGACTCAGCTTGTTCGGGCACGTCCGTACGCTTTGCTCTTTTTCTTGTGAAGACAAATGCCATAACGAAGACCAATCCAACGGCACCAGCGGCAATCACCTGCGAGACAGCAATTTCGTACTTGAACCTATCCCAAGCACGAACCCAAGAAAACGAGCGGAACCGAGGCGACATCTGCGCTTCCACGTATGCATTCGGTTCTCGCGCAGCGAGCATCTGAATTTCGAAAGAATCAACCTCACGTTCCTGACCATCGTTGCCGCGAATAGTCGTGACCATTTCCGTCACTAATTCTTCTGGCGGGCTCTTCCAACATGGAAGTCTTTCGAATTTGGATCGCTCGCGATCAATTGTAGACATTACATCATCGACGTTCTCCTCGATCGTCTTCTCGCTATCGAGCATGACGGAAAGCGCATCGGCGTGTTCGGGCATCTCTTGAAGCTTCTTTAGTCGCTCGATCATTAATTCCCGGTCGAACGATTCCCATTCTTCCTGAGCCTCACGGGCTTCATGATTCCGCCACGGAAAGTGATAAAGCAACCCACCCGCTATTGCCCCGGCAATAAGAAGCCAAATGACCAGAAAGAGAAAGATACGTTTCACAACAACCTCCATTTCTCGGGGAAAAGGTCATAATCGTGATTCATCTCCCGGCACGGCGGAGTATCATAGGTGTTTTGTTTTCGCCAGATAGCACAGGGATAGAAGGCGCGGCTGGAATTGCCCACACCCAACTCCCTGATTCTGCCTTGAATAGCCCATTCGTCAAGTACCATAGTCGCAGTATTCCAGCGATGGTTCTAGTCAGTAGTTTCTAGGATTTTGTGAGGCTGATTTGGCACGTGTATGCAGCGTTTTGGGGGTGCTAGCACAGGTTTTTCGAAGTCTGGTCGACGCTCCCTGAAATGCGAAAACCGGTGCTAGCATCGCGAAACCCGGTAGATTTGCTGTTCGGCGTTTCAAAAGTCCTAGAAAGTACTGTCTAGTGCCGCAAATCACAATTGATGGCCCACCAGGAACCGAAGTTACCCAGATTTGTTAATTCGAGGATTACCCAGTTTACCCTGTTCTTCTTGACTTGAGAGGACACCCCTGCAGGTACAGCTAATTCCAGTCAACGATGCGGTCGTCTTCGTCGTGTCAAGATCAGAAATTTGGTAGTTTGGGCAAAATTCGGTCCTCATGTACCCTCAATTGTGATTTACGGCACTAGTGGCTCAAAGTTAATCCTACGGAAACCGCCGTCACAGAAAGGAAGACCCCTCTGGAGCAGGGTCGTTAAGCTGAATACCACAGGGTAGTCGCTCCGATCGAGGTCTCCGGTTGAAGCACTATTATCGAGAAGCGGGGTGAACTACACCACTGGTTTTGGCCGTTGCTTCCTTTTTGAAGCGGGCGGCGTCGGAGCACTCTTTGCCGCTCTTGGCGTTGCTGCATCTTCCGCCTGATCTTGGTGAGCATCTTACGAAGCCATCCTTGCTGGGGTTTTCGGAAGCTGTTGACCGAGATACACTGATGAACATGCGATTCTCGCCGGCAGTGAACCCTATGCATTCTCAAGACGGAGGCATCTGTCGTGTCAGCCCCTCAATCATCGTCCCGATCCAAGTGGACGCTCTACGGAGTCATTCTTGGAATAACTGTACTTAGCGTAGTTCTCATTGGTCTGCTTCTCGCACCGTTGTCGAAAAACGGGGAGGAGCAGACAACCTTGACCACTACTGAAAGCGCAGACAACGAAGAGCTTCGGGGCACTTCAGCGACGGACACCGCACCTGATCCTCGATTGGGTACAACGCCAATGGGAGACCCCAAGGAGGCAACATATATCAAGAAGTTCCAGCTATACTTCTACGATACTGGTTTGCCAAGCACCGATATTGAGGTAGAACCTGGCGTTTTAGTAGTCCGATTGGAGACGATGGAACAAGAGTTTGGCCCATTTGAGCGTTCGGATTATTCCGTTGTCGATGAAAAAGGAGTTTCCCACCCAGCGGTGATGGTAGACATCGGAGGAATCGGCTTCTGGTGTGCCAGTGCAGGGGCAAAACCCGCCACCCACATTGATACACTGACCCGAAAGGACGACGGCGCGTCGATCAGTCTGATTGCATTCAAGGGCGTACCACCGAACACGCAGCGAGTGAAGTTCTGCTACGGTGGCAAGGAAACAGAACTCCACGTAGGCGACAAGTAGTCTTTTGCGCTGTGAAAGTGCCCGCTTCTGCGTTAGTCACTTCAGTATGGAACGTGGACAACCAAGACTGTTTCACCTCTCGCATTGAAGCCGATCCGGAATCGTCCATACACCACACTATCCCCACTGTGCTTGCCGTCCTGGCCTTCATAGCTTTCTTCGGAGGTTGGCTTGCCAAATGCTGCCTTGACCTCACTTAATGTCATAGTTGGTTTGTGAAGGAAGACAGAAACGGTACCGGACGCACCTTGGGAGAACTTTGCCAAGCAAGAATCCATGTTCCCCACCAATTGCTTAGTTAGTAGTATCCGGATTTCGGGAATATCGGTCTCCTCGTTTGCTATTGGCTCCCAGGCTGATATCGCGTCAACTGATGGTGCCTTTTCGATGCGCGAAAGAGCTTCAAAAAGTCTACTTGATCCTCCCGGATCGGGGATCGCCTCGACCTTACGTTTGATGCTCAAGTTGTCCGGGTCATATTTCAAGGCGAAGGCATACGCGCTTAACGCCTCTCTATTGTTGCCTGCTTTCAGAGATGCATCGGCACGGGCGACAAGTTCGCGGATTAGGTGTTCTCGATTTGCCCTCACCTGACACTTCTTATTGAGCTTTGAAAGTGGGACGTTGACGACACGACCGTCCTTCTTCTTCAGTTTCACTACTCCATCCTGAAAGACAACCATCGTCGCTTCGACCGTGAAACTTCCAGTTGAATCGGTCCATGACTGATAAACTTCCTGCGCCTTGCCACCACGCTCCGCTCCCTGCAAAACCTCTTCTCCCGCAACTGCCGTGCCCTCCCTGTCAAGTCCTTCATCTCGGGTTTCGTCTGTGGCAACTCCTTGCGTTGCCTTCGGAGCGACTCCTTCTCCCCGGACCCCAGTTGCAATGTGGTGTTTCGTCTCAATCTGCAATGAAGCGGATGTGTTCTTATCTGCCTTCGACGCATCTTCTTCCTTCCTCTGAGCGTCGGCTATCGTGAACTTCTTGAGATTTGACGTTATGCAGACATTCTTGATCTGAAGCACTTCTCTGGCTACACCAACATCCTTGACGAACCAACGAGAGAGGGTTGACATCGGCTCTACATCAACATTGATCGTGCCGACTTGCATCGACTCAGCCGTCTCTAATGACTTGCTGTCAAAGATTGTGGTGACGACCTTCATCGAATCGAATGTACCGGCAGGGACGGTTATCTTCTCTTCCCCATAGACTTCGTATTCCATGGTTGCGCTGCCGACCCCAGGCATTTCCCCTTCCCACTTCCACGTTACACCAGCCGTAAAGGGAAATATGAGTCGGTAGTTTGGTGGCGTGATTTCGCGAGTGGCCCCCCCCAATTCTTGCCGGCATACAGCGACTCCTCGATTGTCTGCCCTCAGAAAGTCCCGGGATGTGAGTGCGCCGTCCGTTCGAATCTCAACAATCGCGCATTCGAGCCCGTTGATATCACTGGTGCCCACCACTCCCACGGATCTGGTTTGATCTCTGCTTGCGGCTGACTCGACGTGGGTATCGTAGATCCATTGAGAGACCTCTTGCATGGGAAAATAACGTCTCCCGTTCGGTAGCTGCGAGCCAACTTCTCGGGATGTTTCCGGTTGATTGCTTTTACTGCATGATACCCCCATCACGACCGCGAAGATGACGGCACAGGTGAGAGAGAGCGCAAGAAGGGGAATAACGCACTTCTGGATTGGGACTGAAAGGAATCTTGTTGGAGCGGAGTTTTCGGCGACAGGTCTTCTCTTCGCTCTCAAGTAGAACAGCCCAGATAGTATGGCCAAAATCGTGCCAGCAGTCGCAAAGACTATTGCGATCAATCCCCTGCATCCACCCGACTGTGTGGCAACTTCCTCCTCAGTTTTCGCAGTGCCCCTCCGCTCCTCGGTTGACGTCTTGTCCGTTATCGCTGGGCCTGTCTCGATTTCGGGTCTCACCTGGTTTGCCGAATCGCGGCTACTTGTCGCTGGGCTTGTCTCGATCGTGGGTTTGGCTTGGGTTGCCGAGTCTTGTTTGCTTGTCGCTGGGCCTGTCTCGATTTCGGGTCTCGCCTGGTTTGCCGAATCGCGGCTACTTGTCGCTGGGCTTGTCTCGATCGTGGGTTTGGCTTGGGTTGCCGAGTCTTGTTTGCTTGTCGCTGGGCCTGTCTCGATTTCGGGTCTCGCCTGGTTTGCCGAATCGCGGCTACTTGTCGCTGGGCTAGTCTTGATCTTGCGTTTGGGTCTCGCCTGCGCCGCCAATGGGAAACTGATGACCATGAGCGTTGATAATAGCAAAGAGGCGATGATTGATCCTTGCCGATTTGTGACCCATGACTTCCTACCACATAGACAATAGTAATCATTTGGCATGAGTGGTCTCCTGAAACGGGAGGACTTGGCAAAATGGGGAACCAATCAAGTCCTGCGCTCGCACTGAACAAGAAGCTTTCTACTTCCTCTTTGAGTTCAGTTGGTCAAGAATATGTATCGCTATTTGGTCTGCGACGATTAGCGTCTCGTTGATTGCTTCTTTCTTTGCAGCTACCGAAACAATCAAACGAATACCACTTGTATTTTCATCTTTGAGCAACGCCATGGCAGTCGCCAAATCGGAGTCTGCGATTGAGAACTCGAAGAAATCATTGTACGTTGACGGGGAGTGGTATGCCGTGATGTACTGCCAGCGATTTCCGTTGGGCTCATGGAGCATCTTTCCTATCCCAAACATGTGGTTGCGTCGCCCATTGTACCATGCTGTGTAACGTCCCCCATTGCATGCCCGCAAGGTTCTTTCGATCGAAGCCGCTTTGCTTCCTGGCGGTGCCTCGGCATCATCCGTCTCCTGGCTCTCCTTGATCGTCGCCTCCGGCGCTGCCGACTTGATCACGTCCGGATCATCCTCGAAGAGCTTGATCGCCAGCAACCGGTAGTGATTCGGTGGCTGCTCTTCGGGCGGAATCCCGAGCCATTTGTGATAGGGGTCGAACTCTGCGGCCATGGTGTGTCTGCCGGTAAAGAGTAAGGAGGAAATCCATCGACGGAGTGGCGTCGAACACTCATTATGGTCGCCGGGTAGAGGGATTGCAAGGGCCGGCCCCAGACGCACCGGTGACATTTTGTGTCGAACGTCTTCGCACTGAGGCGGCGGTGGCCACGCTTGCGGTAGGTTTCGAGTTCTGGGGCGATCGCAAGCCACGGGGGTCCAGTGTCCGCTTGCTCCGTTCTACGGTTCTCCACCTTGAGCTTGCTCGTCTTGTAGAACTCCGCGCTTTCCATCGCCGGGTTCGGGACCGGCTCGGACATGCCACTGGCAGCATCACCCGCGCGAAACTCGTGCTTTCGGTATGCGGCCTTGCCAATGCCGACCAGGAATATGCGTTCCTCGTCGCCGATTACGCCGTCGATACGCAGAAGGTAGCCCATGTACGTATGGGCGCGTTCGTCAAATGACCGCGTCAGTCGGATGCGCGGTTGCACGGAGACGATCCAGCCTTTCCAAGCCAGCTTGTCGGCCACGGGATTCTCCTACAGTTCTGTCTGGCAGCATGCGGGGCGGGATGCGCCGACCCTGCGGAGGCAATCATACCAAACGCCCGGACGATGTAAACGTAATGTGCAGAGGTTGCGCCGGGCAACTGTTGAGCGGGCGATTGAGCCCCCACTTCGTCAACCGTTCCCTTCTGAGCCTTCGAGTCCAAGAGTCCCCGAGCAAGCGATGCGCACTCGGCCCCACCTAAGTCTTTCTTGTTTCAAGGGAAACTCCGTCGTGAACGAAGGCTGAGATTTCGCTTGTCCTAAGAACTCGTAAATCTGTTATTTCCTGGAATCTTGATTTGCGGTATAGGTATTCCTCCGTTTCTCGAAGGATCGAATAAGGAGGATTTATGATGCAAGATGCAGAACGTTGGCACGACCAGGTGAATTTGGTATTTTCCCGACTGAACGAGGACCAACGACGGTGGGTGGCAGGTCTCTTGGCCAAAGCAGTGGGGTGGGGTGGTGATACGCAGCTGTCGCGAATGACCGGCTTGGATGCCAAAACGATTAAGCGGGGCCGAGATGAACTTGAAAACGGCTTGAGGGATTGCCCCACCGATCGGGTTCGTCGCGAGGGGGCCGGACGACACTGCGCCGAAAAAAAGACCCTACAATCGAAACAAAGCTGAAAACATTGGTGAAAGACTACACGGGTGGAGACCCAACCGGCAAACGAAAATATGTGCGATGCTCGCTGCGATGGACAGCCGGTCAATTGAAGACGGTGTCCCATACCACGGTTGGTCGGTTGTTGCGCAAGTGGGGCTTCTCGTTGCGAACCAACGTCAAGCGTCTGTCGGGTCCGCCCCACCCGGATCGGGATCGTCAGTTCCGCTACATCCAACGGCAGAAACGACGCGGACCATCGGAGCCTGTGACGCCGAAACCCACAGATGACGTTGCTGCCACTGC
>CAZJRB010000069.1:0-38527 GCA_964547995.1 uncultured Planctomycetaceae bacterium
TCGGCACCTACACGATCACGGGCGACACGCTGGTGGTGAAACTTTCGGACGCTGCAAACGGCCTGTTGATTGCCGACGCTGTGCGGATCGAGCAGGTGGGATCGCCGTTGCTGGCGGCCGGCGGCGAAGTCTCTCCGGCCGGCGAGTTGGCCGCCCTGACCCGGGCCGACCTTCAACCGATCGTCACCGACGCGATTGCCGATTGGGCCGGTGCGGGGCTTGCGGCCGATCAGCTTGAAGCCCTGCTGGCGGTCGATTTCATCATCACCGACTTGCCGGGAGCGATGTTGGGGCTGGCCACACTCGACGCGATCTATCTCGACGTCAACGCGGCGGGCCACGGCTGGTTTATCGACCCGACGCCCGGCGTGAACGAGGAGTTCCAGCTCACCAAGGACGGCGGCCTGCGGGCCGTCGATCCCCGGGCGGTCGACCGGATGGACCTGCTGACGGTGGTTTCGCACGAATTGGGCCACACGCTGGGCCTTCCGGACGTCGACCCGTCGATCGGCAGCTTGATGATCGGCACGTTGGAGCCGGGCCTGCGCCGCGAGCCGGGTGTGGCGGAGATCGATGCATTGTTTGCCCGGCTCTGAACCGCCGGATTACCCCGGCTGCCTCATTCTACTACGATTGCCCATCTGCTGGTGGCAGGCATGAAGGGGGCCACCTATTGTGGCCAACACCCTGCCGCCGTCCGCACGTGCCGTGCTTTGGTTGCGAAGTGGCGGATTCGTGGTATCATATGGGCATGACCACCAACAGTAACGTTTCGGGCGGACACTTCGTATCGGTGTGGCTTTTTCTGCTGCTGCCGGCCGTACACTTGGCGGCTGAAGAGGAATTTGCGCCCCGGGCGCCGGCCCGGTACGGCGAGCGTCCCAAGAATGGGGACCGTGTCGGCGAGATCGACAAGGCTCATCGCGCGAAGTACAAGGATCGTGCGGACGTTCTCGTTCTGCCGGGGTTGATCGCCAGGCGCGACCGGCGGCGCGTCGAGATCATGGCCGAGGCCACCGGGCTGGGCGACAAGACCATCGTCGAGTTTCTGCTGATCGACCAAAGCAGCGGCAAGGGCTATGAGTCGCTATTCTGGTCGTTCGCCAGGCCCAGCGACGTACACAAGGCCCTGGTATTTATCGGCGTGAAACCCGGCAAGCCGTTTCGTCCGGCAAGACTTCGGTTCTGGCCCAAGGGCGAACGGGTGCTGGCGAGCGTTGCCCCGGGTGGATCGGACGAGAAATCCGCGCCGGTGCGGCTCGAGAGCCTGGTCAAGGACAGAACCACCGGCAAGCCGCTGCCCGAGGCCGGGTTCGTCTTTGCGGGTTCGTTCACGGCGGACGGTTGTACGACGGCCTTCCAAGGCCGTCGAAAACGACGGATCGACGGCCTTGGAAGGCCGTCGTACACAATTTCGGGACACGCTCTCAGTGAGAAATCCGGGCGGGTCTACGCGGCCGACGTCTACGACCCAAAGTCGGTCGCCTCGCTCTACAACGACCCGATCGCCGTGCTCGACGTGCCACGACGCGCCGACAAAGGCGAGGTTTACGGAACCCGGTTGGTCGGCCCGGGATACGACTTCGCCAAGAACGAACTCGTGACGATCGTCCTGGAGCCGGAACATAAAGACGGCCGGCGGCGGGTAAAGGACCTGGTGCTCGAGGTGCGGCGGGCCGCGGCGACCCTGGAGTTCTTGCTGACGGATGCAACCGGCAAAGCGATGACCGAAAAACCGGAACTGCCCGCCGTGCTCGCGGCCTTTGCCGAGTTGGCGGGGCAGGGCCGCGATCCTTATGTCTCGGTCTGCTTCGACGGGGCGCTGTCGCTGGCGGAAGTCCGGAAGGTGTGCCGCGTGCTGGCCGTCATCGATTCGGAGTCGGGCATCCGGGTGGAACCGCCGGCCCCCGGCCAGCTTTACTACCGGGCGCTGCTGCCGGACAGGGAGTTGCTGGACCGCGAGAAACGGATCATCGAGCCGTGGGAGCTTCGCCTGGTTCGCAGCAGCGACGGACTGTCGGCAGTGCTAGCCCGGCACGAGTCGGTTTGGGCCGGCACGGAATCGAAATGGAAAGTGTCCACGCACGACGTGGACAGCGCCCAGTCGCTTCGCAAACAACTCGACGCGGACGCCGAGCGGCGCAAGAAGGCCGGGCGAAGACCCGCGCCGCCGGTCCTCTTAGTATTCGCCAACGCAAATCTTGCGTACGCCCAACTGACGGAGTTCCTCAGCAAGGCCATGGCCACTCACAACATCATTCACGTTTTCCTGGAGGCAAAAGAACAACCATGAACCACCGAATCCTCTCAATCGTTTTGCCGACCGTGTTGATCGCGTCGCTTGTGATGCTCGGCAACCCGGCCCCCGCGGCGGAAAACGCGCCGGCCGCCAAGGCCAAAGGGCCGGTGAAGGTCTTTATCCTCGCCGGGCAGTCCAACATGCAAGGCCAGGGACGCATCAAGATGGATCCCAGGCGCAACGAAGGCAAGGGAACCCTCGAGTACATGGTCAAAAAATCCGACAAGACCGATCGCTTCCGGCATCTGGTCGATGCCAAGGGCGATTGGGTCGTGCGCGACGACGTCTGGATCTGGTACCTCGGGCGCAAGGGCGGGCTGACCGCCGGCTACGGCGCTAACGAAAACGTAATAGGCCCCGAACTCCAGTTCGGCCACGTCGTGGGCGACCATTTCGACAACCAGGTCCTCTTGATCAAGATCGCCTGGGGCGGCCGCAGCCTGGCGAAGGACTTCCGCCCCCCCAGTTCCGGCGGCGAGGTCGGAAAAAACTATACCGAGCTGATAAAACTCACCAAGGACGTGCTCGAAAACCTCAAGACCCACTTCCCCGAGTACGACGGCCGCGGCTGGGAGATCGCCGGGATCGGCTGGCACCAGGGATGGAACGACCGGGTCAACCAGGCCTTCAACGACGCGTATGAGGAAAACATGGCCAACTTTATCCGGGACGTCCGCAAGGAACTTGGCGTGAAAGACCTCCCGTTTGTCATCGCCGAGACCGGCATGAGCGGGCACAAAGAGACCCATCCGAGGGCGCTGTCGCTGATGAAGGCGCAGGCGGCGGTTGCGAAGCGCAAGGAGTTTCAGGGAAACGTCGCCTTTGTCGGCACCAAGGATTACTTTCGCCCCAAAGAAGAATCGCCGTCCGGCCAGGCCTACCACTGGAACCAGAACGCCGAAACCTATTTCCTCATCGGCGACGGCATGGGCGAGGCCATGAAGAAGCTGCTGAAACGCTGAATGAGCCAGGATAACCGCCGGCCGCGGCTTTACAAGAAGAAATCATTTTCATGCGGGAGATTGCGAAACACCATGCGAAAGAGAATTCCTGAGAGTTGCCGTGTTCTTGCCCTGGCCGTGCTGTTGCTCAGCGGTTTGCAGGCGACCGGATCGCCGCCCGACTTGACCCGGGGCGGCAAGTTCACCCCACGCAATAAGTACGAAAAGGCGGACTTCTACTATCACCTGGGCCCGACCGGCGCGCAGGGGCAGATGTACGTCAAAAACTTCATGACCGACGAGGCCCGTCAAATCTTGATTACCAAAGTCGACGAGGGCTCGCCGGCCGACGGGGTGCTCGCGGTCGGCGACGTAATCCTCGGCATCGGCGATAAGCGATTCACGAAGGACGCTCGCAAGGCCTTCGGCCGGGCCATCGAGAAAGCCGAGAAGGAAGAGAACCAGGGCGTCTTGAAATTGTTGCGGTGGCGCGACGGCAAGGAGAAAGTGGTCTCGCTGCAGCTTCGGGTGATGGGCAGCTTCAGCGACACGGCCCCCTACGACTGCCCCAAGACGAAAAAAATCCTCGAAGACGCGATGAAGATTCTCGTCGAGCGGAAAGACTGGTGCCGGTTCGAATTGAAGGCGCTGGCGTTTCTGGCCACCGGCGAGAAGCAACACGTCGAGCGAGTCCGCGACATGATCCACGAGGCGAAATGGGCGAGCCCCGATCTGAAAATCAGCGTCGAGTCCGGCGGCAAGATGGCCTGGACCTGCGGCTACCGCGGCCTGCTGTTGTGCGAATACTACCTGGCCACCGGCGACAAGTACGTGCTGCCGGCGATCCGGGAATATGCCGTGAAGACGGCCATGGGCCAGAGCAACGGCGGAACCTGGGGGCATGGCTTTGCTTGGACGCGAACCAACGATGGGAAGCTGCACGGCCGCCTGGGCGGCTACGGCGCACTGAACCAGGCCGGCCTGCCCTGTTTCCTGTCGCTTGTGCTGGCCAAGAAATGCGGCATCGAGCACCCCGAGATCGACGATGCCATCATGCGTTCGAGCCGTTTCTTCAGCAAGTTCGTCCCCCACGGCTCGATCGGCTACGGGTTCCACCGGCCGGACTTGGAGATCCATGCCAACGGAAGAAACGGGATGTCGGGCAACGGCAAGAACGGGATCGGCGCCGTGGTGTTCGGCGTGCTGGGCCGCCGCGAGCCGGCGCAGTTCTTCGCGAAGCTGACGGCTTCGTTGTACAACACGTGCGAATTCGGCCACAGCGGCAATTCCTACAGCTATTTCTGGGACCCGCTCGGGGCCAACTGCGGCGGACCGGAAACCGTCGCGGCGTTTCTGAAGGAGCTGCGGTGGTACTATGCCCTGACGCGGAAACCCGACGGCAGCTTCGTCACGCAACCGCTGGCCGGCTACTACGGCGGCCGCGGAGTGCTCGACCCGACGGTGGCCCAGGTGCTGATTGCCACCATGCCCCGCAGGGTGATCTACTTGACCGGCAAGGACCAGGACAAGAGTCTCTGGCTCGGCAAGAAGGGTGCCGAAGAAGCAATCGCCTCGGGCCGCTGGCGGCTGGCCGACACGGACAACATGAGCGCCGAGCAATTGATCGCCGAACTCGACGACTGGTCGCCCATCGCGCGGGAGTGGATCGCCAAGGCCCTCGGCAAGAAGAAGGGCAACGTCACGCCGCAACTGATGAAGTTGCTCGAAAGCAAAAAGCCCGAGGCACGTGCCGGGGCCTGTGCGGCGTTGGGCCATCAGGGCGAGCGTGCGGCGGATGCGGTGCCGCTGATCTCGAAAGCGCTGACCGACGACGAGGAAATTGTCCGCATCGCGGCCAGCTATGCCTTGGCCAGAATCAACAAGCCGGCCCGCAAGGCCCTGCCCGACATGTTCCGGGCCGCGCTGGTCGCCCAGGAGGAAGGGCTGATGCACCCGGGGCAACAGGCGCTGGCCTACTCGATCGGCTACGCCTCCAGCCACACCGCCCCGTTGTATTTCAACGGCGTCCTTCCGAAATACCCGAAAGGCGAAGACCCGCTCCAGGGCATGGATCGCGATCTGCTCTACGCGTCGGTCGCGAAGCTCATGAAGAGCCCGTCGGGCCGCGTGCGGGGTTGCGGCGTCTATGTGCTGACGTTCTTCACGCTGGAAGACACCGCGGCCATGGCCCAGCCGATCTGCGACGTGATCCGGGTGCCGGCGCCGAATTACGTGATGTTCGACGACCTGCCACGGCAGTACGCCCTCGATCTGCTGGCAAAACATCGCATCGAGGAAGGTCTCAAACTCTGTTTCGAGACGCTCGACGAACGATGGGGCAAGGGCACCCGATTTCAAAACCGCTGCAAGGCGCTCCAGACTTACGCGGGAAACGCCCGGCCGTTTCTGCCGCGGTTAAAAGGAATGCGGCCGACGACCCGGTCGCTCGAAGATCGCCAATTGCTCGAAGACACGATCCGCGCGATCGAGGAAGACAAGAATCCCGAGCCCCTGGTCAGCCTGCAATCCCTCGTCGATAAGCGGCTTGCCAAGGATCTCCACCCCGCGTCGGTCTCGGCGAAGGACAACAAAAAGCGAGTCCAGCTCTGCCGCGAGTTGATGAAGAAGCACGCGGGCGACTACTTCTACCAGGCGGCCGGGCTGAAGCAGCTTGTGGCGATGCTCGGCGCTGACGCCTTCGGCGACATTCTGGCCGCCCTGGGGCGCCCGGACGAGCGTCTTCATGCGGCGGCCGTCAAACTCGGCGCGGAACTGCCCGGGAAAAACGTGACCCAAGAGTGGGTCGCCCAACTCGGCAAGGCGAAGGGCAAAACGCTGGCCGGGATTCTCGAAATCCTGGCCGCACGCGGCGACCGGAAGACGCTTGATGTTGTGAAAGAGTATCTCGATCACGATGAGGAAGCGGTGCGAATCGCCGCTGTCGAAGCGATAAGCACCCTTGGCGGTGAGAGCCAGACTCCATTGCTTGTCGATTTTCTGCTCAACGCCGAGGGCGAACAGGAGCGCGCGGCCGGCGAGAAAGCATGTGTGACCGCGTGGCGCAGTGCCGAGAAGGTCGAAGAAAGCATGGCACCCGTTCCGGCAACGCTTCCCAAAACCATCGAGAGGGCACGCTGCCGCCTGATCCGCGTGCTCGGGCAAGTCGGCGGCGCCACGGCCCTGGCAGAGGTAACGGTGGCAACCGGTGATGAAGATCCAAACATCTCCAAAACGGCTTTCGACGTGCTGGGTACGTCCCCCGACCCGAAAGCGACCGCCGTCTTGATGAGCCTTGCCGAGAATCCTCCGAACCCCAAGCTCAAGGACCCGGCCGTCGCGGCTTGTCTTCGCCGCGTGATCACCGGACGGGTACCCGCCGGGCAGAAGACCGACTTCCTGAAGAAGTTGCTTGAACTCGACGAGCGCGGCCGCAACGCGCGAACCATACTCACCGAACTTCCGTGGTCACCCTCGATCGATTCGCTCCGCATGGCCCAATCGTGCCTGAGCCGCAAGGGGCTGAGCGAACCGGCCGCGGCGGCCGTCGTCGCCATCGCCGGGCGCATGGACATGAGTGACCAGAAGCAACGCAAAGCCGCCATCGAGGTGCTCAAAGAGGTCCTCAAAGTCGCGAAAGACAAAAAAACGACGGCGCTGGCCGAGGCCCTGATCGCCAAACACAGTGGATAGAAAGCCTTTTGGGAGCTGCGCCGTGGGCAACCCTTCGATCTCGTACCCGAAAGGCCCGACTGGGTGGCAGCCAAAAGAGGGTGCAACTCAAATCAACTCGTCAATCGCCACCAGCATCTCGCCGATGCCGGCGTGCAGCGCGGCGTCGGCCGCCTCGTCCTGGCCGGTGGGATCGCGGTTGATGATGACCAGTTTCGCACCATGTTGGCAGGCAAACCGTGGCAGGCTGGCGGCCGGCTCGACCACCAGAGAAGAACCCATCGCCAGAAACAGATCGCACGCCCGGGTCCACTCGACCGCTTCGTCGAGCACCTCCGGCGGCAGGGACTGGCCGAAGGAAACGGTCGCGTGCTTGAGCAACCCGCCGCACTCGGGGCACTCGGGCACGGCGTTCGTCTCGAGGAAACCCGCAACCAGCGGTCCCGGCTCGAAGCGGGCGTCGCAACCGAGGCAGGCGATCTGCCGCGCGGTGCCGTGCAATTCAAGGACGTTCCGGCTGCCGGCTGCCTGGTGCAGGCCGTCGATGTTCTGAGTGATGACGCCGCGGAGCCGCCCCTCGGATTCCCACTTCGCCAGGATGCGGTGCCCGTCGTTCGGCTCGGCGTCGGCAAAATCGCGGTGGGCCGCGCTCTTCTGCCGCCAGTATTCGAGCCGGGCGTCGGCGCTGGCCAGGAAATCCTGGAACATGACCGGCTGGGATTTCGACCAGATTCCGCCGGGCGAGCGGAAGTCGGGGATACCGCTCTCGGTGCTGATTCCCGCCCCGGTAAATGCGACGGCCGATTCGGCCCTTCCAAGCCACCCGGCAACTTGCTGAACGTCCACGGCCTATACCTGCGGGGAACTGACTCGGCGAGCCCAAGCAGAGAACTTCACCAGTGCGGCAACGTACAGGCCCAGTATGGCCAGACGAAGAACCACCCCAAGCAAACTGCCGACGATGAAGATCATCTGCTCCGGAGAACCGGCGGGGTGTTGGCCCGACATAATCGATAACTGCCAGATGCCCACAAAGACCGAACCCACGGTAACCGCGACCGTCGAGTACCCAAGCAACAAGGCCCAGGGTTTCCGAGCCAGCATGAAGCCGTTGGCGGGGATACCAAACAGAGCGATGCCTGCTCCGGTGACGATCTCGAACAACGCCGTCGGCAGCAGCGGGTCGTTTCGCTGTTGCAGCACGAAGTAGCCGAGAACGCTCAACATCGCCAGCGGCACCCGCAAACAGCAAAATACCAGGGAGATAATGAACATTACCTTGCAGAAGACGGGCAATTTGACACTCGCGGGTTGCTCGGCGAAGGGCTGCGACGCGGCATAGGGAGCGGCATAGGGATTCGTAGGATCAAGAGGAGGAATGGACATCGAATACCCCGCATTTCTTCGGTATCTTGAGCGCAACAGAAGCTAACGAACGGGTATTCTACACGAAGAGCAGGGCGTTTGCAAGCAGTCTGTAACTGTCGCATTTGTAGGACGGGTCTCCCGACCCGTCAGGGAAAGAGACGGGGGCAGGAGACCCGTCCTACGACAGTTGTTTCTCGACCAGTCCTTACTTGGTCGCCCGGGTCCGCGGTTGCGTGGCCAGCCGCAAGTAGTCGAAGCCCCCTTGGATTTTAACATCCGCCGCCCCCGTGGCAAACCCGTCTTGCCCTTCGACAAACATGCGGACGTGACACGCGCCCCGGGCAGATTCGGGTACGTCGAGTTCCGCCTCGAAACGTCCGGCGGAGACGCTCAACGGCACGGCGCACAGCCGGTGATTGTTCGCGCGGTAATAAGTCTCCTGAAACCGGGACAGGGCGGCGTGCTCCTTGGGATATTCCTTACGGGGCGGCGGTTTGAACGTCAGCCGATCGCGGCGCACGACCAGCTCGACGATGCCCTGGCCGCCGATCGGGCAGTCGGCGGTCAGTCGCAGCCGGCCGCCGGCCGACGCGGTCGACGGAACGTCGAGCGTGATTTCTTCCGGATAGTGCAATCGCAGAAGCGGGTCGCCCAGCAGGTTGAACAGCAGGACGTGTTCCGCCCGTTCCTTCGGCAGCAGCTTCGCGTCCGGGCTGATGGCCCCGGCGATGGTGTCGAGCATGGCTCGCCACCGGTCGTCTTTGGCCGGCTCGGTCATCATCGACTGTTTGGCGTGCAGGACTGCTTCGCCGAGCGTTTTCGGGCGGTGTCGGAAGCACTCGTCCATCAGCCCGCCGGCCATCACGGCCATTCCGTACGGCATGGTGACGCGGGAACCGGCCAGCACCGCCACCGGCCCGTTCGGCTGAGACAACATCTCTTCGGCCAGGCAGTCCCGCACGGCGTCGAACGCCCCCGTGTAGCAGGCCAGAAACACGGCGATCGGCGGCCCGCGACGGCAGTCGAGCTTCGCCACGTCGGGCGCCGCCAGGATATGGTACCGGGCATCGGGTACGCGAACGCGGTCCAACGCAAGATGGAAGCCGTGTCCGACGTAGACCCAAAGCCACGCCCCTTCGTTGAGCCGCCAGGCCGTTGTCGCATGGAACAAGCGCGGATCGGGGCAGTAAGGGCTCCGCCAATTCGCGTAGGTCATCGACAGGCGGTAGTCGGGCGGAATGCCGTGCGTGAGGAAGTACCTGGTCGAGGACTCGATCGCCCGATCGGCAAGGACGCCGAAGCCGCCGAAGCCGGCCACGAAATTCACCCGACGCCGCCACGGCCCGAAATCGGTCGACCGCTCGTACGCGAGAATCTTCGCGACGATTTGCTTCAGCTCCGCCGGCGTATCGGCCGAGAGCCTCCCGACGGCCACCTCGGGCGTCGTGTCGCCGTCGAGATCGGCGTAGTAGTTGTCGGTGCCGATGTGCAGCGGCGATCCCCAACGGACGTTCACCCGCGCCTGGGCATGGTGTACCGGCACGCTCCGCCGCCACACCCGACGATCGAAGTGCATCCGCGGGTCGGCATCGCCCACCAGCACGACGTGCCGCAGTTTCCCGCCCTTGGCAATCTCCCGGATCTGCCGGCGGATTTCTTCCTGCGTCGTCGTGCCGTCGACCAACTGGATGTTGTGTCCCTCCGCCAGGCGATAGTCCAGCCAGGGATTGATCGCCTCGCGAAACTCGGCCGGGCAGACGACCACGACGTCCGGCACGACTTGTGGCAGGATCATCAGCAAGGCAACGGCGGCAGCAGGCATGGCAGTACCTCTTGTTCCCAGCACCTCTCGTTCCCATGCTCTGCACGGGAACGCATCTGCACGGGAACGCACGATGGCGGTGCTCCGCGCAGACCGAGGTCGCGGAGTCTACCCCCAAAAACGACCCCAAGGCAAGGCGAACATCGCCCGGTTGCCACGTGGTTTGCACCGCGAAACGGGCCTCGATGACTCGTGCTTGCGTAAAACCATGAATCGCATATACTTGACTGACGTGGGAAGGGCCCCAGCTTCCCCGCTAACGGGGGAGATCGGTTGTCGGTGCAGTTCCCCCATGCCCCCCAATAGAGTGTGAACCTCGGAGCTTCCGAAAAGCCATGATCCGACCCTGTTTGAAGATCGCTTTGGTGCTCACTGCGTGGCTGGCCGCCGCTGCCTGGGGCACCCTTGCAGCGGACGATTCGGATCTTCCGCCGGTGCCGGGCTTCGGCGAGCGGGAAACGGTCCCCGGCTTCGGCAAGGTCGAAACCTTGGAGGACCTCTACGAGCAGAGGGTCATCGACTATGTCGACGGACGGATGCTGGGCCGCTACGACACGAACAAGAACGGGCAACTCGACCCCGAGGAGTTCGGCCGCGTCCACTGGGGCGATTCCCCCAAACAAGACGACAAGGACGGCGACGGGCGTCTCAGCCGCGAGGAGCTGGCCGGCCGTGCCGTCCGCCGGTGGGGATACGGAAAAAAACCGCCTAACAAGAACGCAACCGTCCCCGGCTTTGGCGTGGAATACGACAAGGCTCCTTCGCGCTCGTCGGCTTCGCTCGAACGGCTCTACGAGACGAAGGTCTTGGATTACGTCGATCAGCGGATCCTGAGATACTATGACAAGAACCGCAACCGGATCCTCGAACCGGACGAAATTACGAAGGTCAGATGGGCCGACGATTGGAAGCAGGACGACAAAGACGGCGACGGGCGTCTGACGCGTGGAGAATTGGCCGGCCGAATGGCGCGCCGCTGGAATTGGGGAAAAAAGAGCACCGGCCACTCGTCCTCCACCCCACAGAAATCGCCCGAGTCGAAGAGGGTCGTCTCGGGTAAAGAAGACGACCGGAAATCGTACCGCTTTCGCACCGCGGCCGAGCGGCTCCCCGAGGGCCTGCCCGATTGGTTCGCCGAAAAGGACGCCGACGGCGACGGGCAAGTCTCGATGTCCGAGTTCAGCAGCAAATGGACGGACGCCGCCGCTGAAGAATTCTGCCGGCACGATCGCAACGGCGACGGCGTGATCACCGCCAGGGAAGCGATGCCCGAACGGTCAAAATGAAACGTCTTCCTGCAACTTGTCAGGTATTCGAGAACCTCCATGGCCTTGACGCGAACCGGCATTTCGGTTTCCGCTGTGGTGAGCCGCTCGACCGCTTCGGTCAGCTCGGCGAGGTCTTCGGATGTAGCGGCGGCGAGTTGCTTCGTCGCCCGCAAAGCGTTGAGCTGGACAGTCCTTCGATCGATTCCCCGGCTCGACTCCGGTTGACTGGGATCGAGCATCGCCACGAGCACCTCGACACATGCCGCGTTGCCGTGCCGGGCAAGGCCGGTCGCCGCGTTGTAACGGACTTCGGGATACTCGTCGGCCAGGAGCACCTTGAGCGAAGCCTCCGCCTTCTCGCCGCCGAGCACGCCGAGGGTGTACGCCGTCGAGCAGCGGACCGGCATGTTCTCGTCGCCGGCGGCCGTCAACAGGCACGGAAGCAGTTTCGGGTTGGCGAGCAAGGTTTCCACGCCGACGTTGTCGGCCAGCACGGCCAGCGCTTCGATTGCCGCACGCTGGACTCGGGCCTCCTTCGGATTGCGCCGGGTTTCGGCGGCGGCAATCAACACCGGCAGCGGTTCGGTCACCTCGAACCCGCCCAGGGCACGACATAGATACTCCCGCAGCCGCAGGCTTTCTTCGTCGAGCCTCCCGGCGTCGATTTCCTTCTGGAGGATTTGGGCCAGCCGACCGGCCAGCCGCGGATCCCGCCGCCGTGACGCCTCGCCCGGCTCGTGCAGCACCACGGCCAATTGCAGCGCCGCCGACCACCGATTGCGGCCGGGCGCGGCCAATGATTCCACCAGCGAATCGACATCGCCGCCCGGGTGCGTCATCCACGCAAACACCAACGCGAGCAATACGATCGCCAGAACAACCACCCCCGGCAGAAGGATCATGTTGCGGATCATGACCGCTGTGGAGAACGGGCGTTCGGGTTGGGAGTCGCTCGGGTTAGACATAGTAGCAGGCACACTCCGTGTGCCGTCCGCGATGTAGGACAGGTTTGCAACCTGTCCGTGGGCCATTGGACAGGTTACAAACCTATCCTACGGAATATCGAATATCGAGTGATGAATGTCGAATATCGAAATCTTCCGATTCGACCTTCAAAATTCATCATTCATCATTCGATATTCGTTATTCAAATAGTGTACCCGACGCCCCTGGTCCGGGAAACGCGGATTTGGCACAATGGGCCCATGCGACTGCTCGATCTGACGCTGCCGACGCCCGCCGAAAACCTTGCTTTGGACGAGGCGTTGCTGGAATCCGCCGAAGCGGCCGCCCGGCCGACCGAGGTCCTGCGGCTTTGGGAGCCGGACCGGCCGATGGTCATCCTGGGGCGGTCGTCGAAAATTGACGAAGAGGTCGACCGCGACGCGTGTCGGCAGTTGGACATTCCCATTCTGCGTCGCGTAAGCGGCGGGCTGACGATCTTGACCGGCCCGGGGTGCTTGATGTACGCGCTGGTCTTGAGCCTCGAACAGCGGCCGGAACTCCGTGCCGTCGAGCACGCCCATCGTTTCGTGCTGGGCACCCACGCCGCGGCCCTCTCGGCCCACGTGCCCGGCGTTCGCTGCCAAGGCACCAGCGACATTGCCATTGACGACGGCAATTCCCCGCCAAGAAAATTCTCCGGCAACAGCATCCGCGTCAAGCGGACCCACCTCCTCTACCACGGCACGATCCTCTACGACTTCCCGCTCGACCAGATCGAACAGTGCCTGAAAACCCCGCCGCGGATGCCCGACTATCGCAACGCCCGCGACCACACATCCTTTCTCACCAATCTCCCGCTGCCCGCCGCAACCATCCGCCAATCGCTCGTCGCCGCCTGGGACGCAACCGAACCGCTCCGAGATTGGCCGCAAGAGCGTTGCAAGCAACTTGTTGCAGAATGTTACCAGCGCGTTGGGCGGACCGAAGCCCCGTGACTCCTGCGCAACTGGTCCGTTATTTGAGCACGGACGGGATCATAACGCCGAAGGCGTTCCACAGCAAAGCCCAGGGTCGCGCAGCGCACCCTGGGGTCCGGGATCGCCAACGAACCGAAACCCCAACGGGGTTTTACAACCACGCCATCAATCCCAAGCATACCGTTCGTCGATTTCGAGCCCGTATTTCTGGCACAATCGGCGAAACTCATCCTGAAACGTCTCACGGCGATGATGATCCTCTTGATTCGCGATGTAGTTGCGTAGCGCGTCGATGTGTGACGGACTGATCGAAAACGCGCCGTATCCGGCTTGCCAATAGAAATCGGCAAGCCGCGGCTGTTCGCGCTTGACCCATTTCGAGGATTCCCGCTTCAAATCACGGATCAGATCGGCGATGTCGACGCTTTTCCCGAGCCGGCACAGGATGTGGATGTGATCGTCGACACCGCCCACCGTCAACGCGGGGCAGCCAAGGCCCTTGCAAGTGCCGGCGAGATAGCGGTGGGTCCGGTTGCGAAAATCGTTGTCTTTCAAGAATGGTTTGCGGTGTTTTGTTGAAAACGTGATGTGGACGTAGATCTGCACGAGTGATTGCGGCATCGTTTGCCCCCTCTTGTAGGACCCCTTCGGGGTTCATGGTTCTTGTGCCGGCCTCACACCCAGTTTACCGCGAAGCGGTTGTACAGCATAGCCCAAGGTCGCGCAGCGCACCCTGGGAATTGGAGGCGTTCCATCGAGCGAACCCTGAAAGGGTTCTACAACCGCGCGCGGGTCGTGCAACCCGGTCCGGGCGGCAGTTGTTCGGGTGGGGCCAATGGTTCCGGCCGCGGTTTCCCCCGCGCCTGTAGAACCCCTTCGGGGTTCACGGGTCTTGCGGCGCCTCACACCCAGGGTGCGCTTCGCGACCCTGGGCTTTGCCGTAAAACCGCTTCGCGGTTATCCAACCGCAACGGTCGCACTTCAAGGTTGACCGACTTTCTATCCGTCGACACCACCGGTGTACTTCTCACCCTTCTTGAGCTTGATCTCTTTTATCTTGCCGTCGGGTAGGCGGATTTTGTGGGTGCCGTCGGTGGTTGCTCGGAGTTCGTAGCTGGCGAGCTTGCCGTCCTTCCAGGCGATGTCGACCTCGACGCCGCCGCGGGCGCGGAGGCCCGTGACGCTGCCGTCCTTGAAGACGCTTGGCAAGGCCGGCAAAAGGGCGATCTCGCCGTTCTGGCTCTGCAGGAACATCTCGCAGACGCCCGAGGTGGCGCCGAAGTTGCCGTCGATCTGGAACGGCGGGTGGGCGTCGAACATGTTCGGGTAGGTGCCGGTGCGGATCAGGCTTTCGAGCATCTTGTACGCGTGGTCGCCGTCGAGCAGGCGTGCCCAGAAGTTGATCTTCCAGGCCTTGCTCCAGCCGGTGCCGCCGTCGCCGCGGAACTCGAGTGACTTTTTCGTCGCCGCGAAAAGCTCCGGTGTCTTCGGATTGATCTCGCTGCCTGGGTGCAGGCCCCAAAGGTGCGAGCAGTGGCGGTGGTGGTTGCCCGGGTTGTCGACGTCTTCGAGCCATTCCTGGAGCTGGCCGTGCCGGCCGATCTGGTTCGGGGCGATCCGCTTGCGAAGGTCGATCAGCTTCTTGCGAAAATCCTCGTCGACGCCGAGGATCTCGCTGGCGGCGATCGTGTTGGCAAAGAGGTTGCGGATGATCTGGTGGTCCATGGTCGGGCCCATCACCAGCCCGCCCTGCTCCGGGGAGTTGGACGGGCCGGAGATGAGCCACCCGTTGTCGTTGCGGGGATCTTCAATCAGAAACTTCGCAAAAAACTCGGATGCCTTCTTCATAACCGGGTACGCCCGCTCGGCGAGGAATTTCTTGTCGCGCGAGAAGTCGTAGTGCCACCAGAGGTGTTGGCAGAGCCAGGCCCCGCCGGTCGGCCAGATGCCGTGGTTGCTGTTGTTGATCGGTGCCGTGCCGCGCCACAGGTCGAAGTTGTGGTGCAGGACCCAGCCGGGGCAGTCGTAGTGGACCTTGGCCACGCGGCCGCCGGAGACGGTCATCTCCTCGAGCGCATCGAACAGCGGCTCGCCGCACTCGGCCAGGTTGCACGGCTCCGACGGCCAGTAGTTCATCTCGGTGTTGATATTGCAGGTGTATTTCGATTCCCAGGGCGGCCGGGTGCTCTCGTTCCAAATCCCTTGCAGGGTCAGCGGCTGGGAGCCCGGCCGCGACCCGGCGATCATCAGGTAGCGCCCGAACTGGAAGAAGAGCGCCGCCAGTTGCGGGTCGTCGGGGCCAAAGGCTTTTAGCCGCTTGTCGGTCGGCTGCTTCACCGCGTCGGTCGTGCCGAGATCGAGCACGACGCGCCGGAAGAGCCGCTGGTGATCGGCCACGTGGTCTTTGCGGATCGCGTCGTATTTCTTGCCGGCGACGTCTTTGAGCGTTTCTTCGCAACGCTTGGCCGGATCGGCCGTGAGGTCTTCAAAATCTTTGTAGTTGGTCGCCCCGGCCAGGATGAGCGTCACGGCGTCGGCGTCTTTGACCTCGATCGCATCGCCGGTCACCTTGGCCTGACCGCCTTCGGTTTCGACCTTGAGCCGGGCTTCGAACTCAATACCGCAATCGATTTCTGCGCCGATCCGCTTGTAGTTGTACTTCGCAACGGCTCCCCGCATGGCCAACACGTCCTTGCCGATCGCTTCGGTTTTGATGTCCTTGTGGGGAGTGGTCAAGCCGGCGGTGAAGCTGATCTTGCCCCGCTTGTCGGCCGTGATGCGCACCACGATGGCGTTGTGGGGATTGCTGGAAAAGACCTCCCGGGTGTAGGTCGTGCCGTCGACGGCGTACCGCGTCGTGGCAACCGCCTGGTCGATGTCCAACTGGCGCCGGTAATCGGTCGCCTTTTCATGGCCGGGCGACTCGATGTTCAGATCGCCGAACGGTTGGTAGGGCATCTGCCTCAGCGGCACGCTCATAAACTGCTTGCCGGAGAGCGAGTGGGCCTCTTTCTGCTTGCCTTCGAAGAGCAGCTTGCGGATTTCGTCGAGGTACTTGGCGGCATCCTTGTGGGAGTAATCGTGCGGGGCCCCGACCCAGAGCGTATCGTCGTTGAACTGGATCCGCTCTTTGGCGGTCCCGCCGAAGACCATGGCCCCGAGCCGGCCATTGCCGATCGGCAGCGCCTCGGTCCACGCCTTGGCCGGTTTGTCGTACCAGAGCACCATCGGCCCCGGATCGGCCGAAGCGACGGCGGTTGCAAGCAGAAGAAGGAACACAGGCAGGAGTGCGATCTTTCGCATGGTGATTCTCCGGTGGTGGGTGATGGGGTGGTGAGTAGTCGCCAAAAATCCCGTTGCAGGCGCTGTGCCGGGTACTCAGTACTCGGTACTCAGTACGTGGCACTCGGCGCCAAAGGTAATGTGCTGTCAGTAGTCCAGTTGCTTCACTCTTCGACTTCTTGCGAATTGGCCGACCGAAACAGCTCCGGGCGCTGCTTTCCGGTGGTGCGTTCGTAGACTTCCCAAACCTGGTCCGTCCAACTCTTGTACTTCCGCATGTGCTTTACGCCGGAGCCGAATTTGGTCATCGATTTCAAGAAAGCGACCGTCATTTTCCGTATCTCGGTTCCTTCCTCAAAGAGTTCGCCGAATTCGTCCTTCGTAAGATACTCTCGATCGTACGCCGCGCAGAGGTGTGATTGAGTTTCGTTCAGACTGCCAATCGAGTAGCCGAGGAACATCACAAACTCGCCTTGCGTTCCGCGTCCGAAACCCTCGGCGATATTTGACATGACCGATTCCGACGAATCATTAATCTGTGCAACCAACCGGCGGTCGCTCTTGAAGGGTTCTTGTCGAGTCAGATAAAAGATTCGTTTTGACCACTCGCGAGCCCGCTGCCAGAACTTCAGCTCGGTGAAGGTTCGCGCTGCGGCCATCACTCGATCCTATCTGATTCGGGTTTATTGAGTCGAGTTTGTTAATTCGAGTTCGTTGAGTCCAACTCTTCGCACCGGCTCGGTACTCAATGCACTCTCCGTACTGAGTACTAAGTACTGAGTACCCAGTACCGGATGATCTGGCGCCACTACTTGAACTCAACCTCGTACTATTTGAACCTAACCTCGTGTGTCTGTCCAGATTTCAGCTCGATCTCGGTCGGTCCGCCGATCTGTTGCGGGCTAATCCTCGTGGCGGCGATTCAGTTCTGCCTCTAGCTTGGCAGCCTCGGGATGTTCGTCAACTCGGTCGGGTAGGTAAACGCAGTGCAAGTGCTCGAGTTTCGTGAGCTTTGCGAGCCCTTTGCCGGTGATTTCGGTTCCGAGCAGGTTGACGTGCTGAAGCTTCGGAAAAGCCATGATCGTCTCGATGATGCCATCGGTTACGCGAGTTCCCTCCAAGTTGAGTTCTTCGAGGTGCTTCAACTCCGCGAGAAGGGCAATACCGCGCTCAGTCACTCGGGTCCCTGCCAGTTCGAGGGAATGGAGGTGCACCAAGCCCACCAGATGCGCAATCCCGTCGTTGTCAACAAGACCGTCTTTGATGTTGAGTTTGCGAAGCGATGCCAGTTTTCCCACATGCCGTAGCCCTTCGTTAGTGGCGCGACCCTCGTAGAGCGATAATTCTCGCAGTCTGGTCATACCGGCCAGATATTGCAGTCCCTCGCCGCCGACTTGGCTGTGTTCGATCAACAACTCCTCCAGATGTGCCAACTTGGCAAGATGCGCGAGTCCCGCGTCGGTGACGTCTGTCCTGCTGATGTCGAGGTGCTTGAGCGTGGTCAAGTCCCGAAGATGGGCGAGTCCGGCGTTGTCGATCTCCGTATTTCGGAGGCTTAGGCTCTCGAGTCGAGCAAGCTCCCGAAGATGATGTAGCCCCTTGTTGCTGATTAGCGAATCGCAAAGGTCAAGCCCCTTGAGTCCCTTGATTTTCGCAAGTTCGCCAAGCGTGCGGTCATCGATTTCTTCGCACGATAGTTCGACATTCTCCAGATTCGGCAAGTCGCGGAGCGCCGACAGCCCCGCGGCCGTTACCTCGGCGTCGCCCACGGCCAAGTCGCGCAGGCTTTTGAGTTCCGCCAGCTTGGCCAGCCCCGAGTCGGTCACCTTCGTTCCGTACAGTCCCAGGTGAGTAAGGTTCTCCATCCCTGCGACGTGGTCGAAGATGCGATCGGTGCACGGAGTATGCGTGAGGTACAATTCTTCTATTTGGGGCATGGCAGCCAACACCGCGAAGTCATCGTCGTGCAAGTCGGTTTCGTCGAGTATGAGTTGAACGACCTGTGGCAGGGCAGCCAGATGCTTCAACCCTTCGCCGGTTACATAAGTGTCGGTCAAGTCGATTGAGCGCAGGGAGCCGAGGTTGTTCAGTTTCGTGAGATGTGCGAGCAACTCGTCCGTGTCGGTGCGGTATTGGGAAAAAGTGATCTGGACAAGATTGACATCTCCCGGCGGCAATTCCCCGGCCGACCTGACATACTCCCATTTGTGTTTTCCATCGGATGGTGCGTAGCCAATGCTGGTGCCGTCCATCGTCAGAATCCATTCGGCGATTTGCCGCCGGGTTGCGTTGGGCGCGGGCAGGACCACGGGTTGCCAGTCTTCGCCAGCCGCGACCGGCAAACTGCGAAACGCGTCGGCATGGTCGCGAACATACTTGCCGATCTTGCGGCGGAAATCGCGATCGTCCGTATGGAATGCGCTGGCAAGCTCTTCGAACCGGCCGCGCGTCGACTCGTCCATCGCATCAAGGAACTCGAGTCGCTCGTCCCGGTCTTCATGCGGCTTTGAGTCGGGGAAAAACGCGAGCGCCCTGCGAACCAGTTCTGAGCGTCCGGCGCTGCCCATTTCATCGAAGGCCGCTGTTACGGCCGGACCGTCGAAATCATGCTCGAAGAAATACTGAAAACCGCCGTTGTCGATGATGCCGCCCGCCGACCACACGAGGAGAAGCGTACGCTGCGGAACGTTCAGCGACTCGATTCCGACGCTGTTTTCCTCGTCGCAGACCGCCAGAAACACCGCATTGACCAGTGCGAAATCGTCGCGGTCCGCCAACAACCGGTCTAGGTCCGATACGGATTTGCTGTCGCCCATCTCGTTTCGATCGGGAGTCTCGAGAACAGCCTGATTCGTCCCCTCATTCCCTCGTTGGTCGGAACAGGCAGGAAGCATCAGCAGCATGATCGCAAGCAGAAGTGTGCAATTTCTCATTTCAACCGTGCCTTTGCACGTCTATTTGAACCTAACCTCATACGCCTGTCCAGATTTCAGCTCGATCTCGGTCGGGCCGTCGATCTGCTGGCCTTTCGGCGGGCGGAGCTTGTGCTTTCCGTCGACTTTCGCCCGAAGGGTCGCACGGGTGGCCCGGCCGTCCTTCCAATAGATGTCGACTTCAACGCCGCCGCGGGCGCGGAGGCCCTTGACGTGGCCGGTTGCCCACTTGCTCGGCAAGGCGGGCAAGAAGGCGATCTCGTCGCTGTGGCTTTGTAGCAGACCTTCGGTGATGCCGGAAGCGCCGCCGAAGTTGCCGTCGATCTGGAACGGCGGGTGGGCGTCGAACATGTTCGGGTAGGTCCGGCCGGGGCTCAGGAGCGTCGAGAAGAGCTTGTACATCCGGTCGCCGTCCAACAGGCGCGACCAGAGGTTGACCTTCCACGCCAGGCTCCAGCCGGTTGCCCCGTCGCCACGGAATTCGACCGACTTCTTCGCGGCGGCAAACAGATCGGGCGTCGCCGCGGTGATCTGGTCGCTCGGAAACAGCGCGTAAAGGTGCGACAGGTGCCGGTGCTTGTTGCCCGGGTTGTCCCAGTCGTGGAGGAACTCCTGCAACTGCCCGTGCTGGCCGATCTGGTGCGGGACGAGTTGCTTGCGGGCTTCGGCACACTGCTTGCGAAAATCCTCGTCGACGCCGAGAATCTCCGAGGCCTCGATGCAATGGGCGAACAGGTCGCGAAGGATCTGCATGTCCATCGCCGGCCCGGAGCAGGTGCTGGCGCCCTTGGGATGTCTCAACTCCGGCGACATCGAAGGGCAGGTGACCAGCCACTTCTTCTCGGGGTGCTCGACGAGCGTATCGAGGAAGAACTGGGCCGAACCCTTCAGCACCGGGTAAATCTCGGCCAGGTACTTCTTGTCGGGATGGAACTCGTAGTGGTACCAGAGATGCTGGCTCAGCCACGCCCCGCCGAGCGGCCACAGGCCGTAGAACGCAGCGTCGATCGGGGCGGTCGCACGCCACAGGTCGGTGTTGTGGTGGCAGACCCAGCCCCGGGCGCCGTAGTTGACCTTGGCCGTTTGGGCCCCGGTCTTCGAGATGTCCTTGACCATCTGGATCAGCGGCTCGGCACACTCGGCCAGGTTGCACGGCTCGGCCGGCCAGTAGTTCATCTCGGTGTTGATGTTGATCGTGTACTTGCCGCCCCACGGCGGGCTCATGCTCTCGTTCCAGATGCCCTGCAGATTCATCGGTTGGCTGCCGGGCCGCGAGCCCGAGATCATCAGGTACCGGGCGAACTGGAAATAGAGCGTCGCCAGTTGCGGGTCGTTGCCCTCGCCGAATTTCTTGATCCGCTCGTCGGTCGGCAGGTTGACCGCGTCGGTCGTGCCCAGGTCGAGTTCCACACGGCGGAATAGCCGCTGGTGCTCGGCCACGTGGTCCTTGCGGAGCCGGTCGAACGGCTTGTCGCCGATCTTGGCGAGATACGCTTTCGTCAAGGCTTCGGGATCGCCGCTGACGTCCTTGGCGTTTTTGTAACTGGTGGCGGCGACGACCAGCAGCGTGGCGGCGTTGGCCCCTTCGACCTTGATCGAGTCGCCGGCAAGCTCCATCTTCCCGCCGTCGGGGATGACGCGCGTGCGGCACTGGAACTTCAGCGCCCCCTTGATTCCCTGCGAATCGCCGTTGACGCCGTTGATGACGATCAGGTCGGGCTTCTCGGTTTCGATGGTGGCTTTTTGCGGCGTCGACATCCCGGCGGTGAACGAGACTTTGCCCGGCTTGTCGGCCGAAAGCCGCACGACGATTGCCTGGTCGACCGGGCTGGAGAAGACCTCGCGTGTATACTTTACGCCGTCGCACGTGTAGGTCGTCGTCGCGATGGCTTCGTCGATGTCCAACTGCCGCCGGTAATCGGTCGCGTCGCACTTCGGGAATTTGAGCTTCAGGTCGCCGACCGTCTGGTACTGCAACTGGCGGATCGGCCGGGCCATCATCGTCTTGTGTGCAAGGCCCTGGGCCTCGCCGTACTTGCCCTCGAAGACCAGCTTGCGGACCTGGGGCAGCGCCTTCAGGGCATCCGGATGGCTCGGGTCGTACGGTCCGCCGGCCCAGAGCGTGTCTTCGTTGAGTTGGATCCGCTCTTCGTCGGTCCGGCCAAAGACCATGGCCCCGAGCCGGCCGTTGCCGACGGCCAGCGCATCGGTCCACGCCTTGGCCGGTTCATCGTACCAAAGGACCATCGGCCCCGGATCGGCCATGGCAGCGGTGGTTGCGAGCAGAACGAGGAGCATTGGAAGTCGTGTGATCGTTCGCATGGTAGCTCTCCGGTGGGTAAGTGAGTCGTGTGTGGTGGATCGTATCCCGCTGTAGACTTCGTGCTGAGTACCGGGTACTGAGTACTGAGTACTCAGATCTTCTCCTTCGGCGACGCTTTGTACAATCCGAATGCGCGAATCGTCGGACAGTCGCGGGAATCGAGGATGGTCAGGCGGACGCGGGCGGCGGTCACTTCGGGGAACTTCAACAGCCGCTTGTAGCCGACCGTGGTTGCCCGGGCGATTTCCTTCCACTGGCCGTCGACCATTGCTTCGAGCTTGAAGGCCTCGATCCGCTGGCCCGTGCTGATCATCTCCTGGATCATCGCCCGATCGAACGTGACCGGCTTGCCAAGATCGATTTCCAGCGATGCTTCGATCACGTCGTCTGCGGTCGTCCAATAGGTATCGCCCTTGCCGTCGGTTGCGCCGGCGGGCTTGAAACCGGAGCGGGTGTTCGTGGCGGTCACCTTCGCGCCGGCGGCAAGGTTGGTCTTGAATGTCTCGTCGAGCACCGCCCGCAGCTCCTTCAACCGGGCGACGTCGTTCTCGTGGAACAGCCCGCGGCGGTCCGGCGGGATGTTCAACAGCAAGACCGAGTTGCGGCCGACTGAACGGTAGTAGATATCCAGCAGGTGTTTCAAGGACTTCACCCGGCCGTCCTGGTTGGCGTGGTAGAACCAGCCGGGGCGGATCGACACGTCGCACTCGGCCGGGTACCACATCAGCCGTTTCGCGCCGGCGAGATACTTGCGGTGGCCGAGATCCTTTCCACGGCGGTCGCCCACCTTGTAGGGCAACACGCTCCACTCGCTCTCGCGGGCCAAGCCGTTTTCGTTGCCGACCCAGCGGACGTCGGGCCCCTGGCCGAAGATGACCGCCTTCGGCTGCAACTTACGAACCGTCTCGATGTAGCCGTCCCAGTCGTAGACCTGCCGACGGCCATTGGGCCCTTCGCCACAGGCCCCGTCCCACCAGACCTCGACGATCTCGCCGTAATTGGTCAGCAACTCGCGGAGCTGGTTCTTGTAGAACTCGTTGTAGGCCTCCGAGCCGTAGGTCTTTTCATGGCGGTCCCAGGGCGAAAGATAAACGGAGAATTTGATCCCGCCGCGACGGCAGGCATCGGCCACCTCTTTGACGATGTCGCCCTTCCCGTCGCGCCACGGGCTGTTTTTCACGCTGTGCTCGGTGTGCTTGCTCGGCCAGAGGCAGAAGCCGTCGTGGTGCTTGGCCGTGAGGATGATCATCTTCATTCCGGCGTCCTTGCAGGCAGCCACCCACTGGTCGGCGTTGAACTCGGTCGGGTTGAACAGTTTTGGATCTTCGCGGCCGTCGCCCCATTCGCGATTGGTGAAGGTATTGATCCCGAAGTGGGTAAAGCAGATGAACTCCAACTCCTGCCAGGCGACCTGTTGCGGCGTGGGCACAACGTGGGCCGCCTTGCGGAGAACCTCCTTGGGGACATCTTCCGCGGCGAAAGCGAATCCGCCGCCGGCAAGCAACATCGTCGGGAGCCAACAGAACAAGAACATACGGCGGCTAGTTCGATCAGACATCGACATGGCTCACTCCTCATTTATCTCACAACAGCTTGGTCCAAAACATCCAGGCCAAGTCACGGCCGGACAACCATAAGTATAGGGAACCGGCACACCGATTCCAACGGCCAGGAAATCCCACGGAGTGTTAGTGCGACCCCCCCACAGTTTGCGCATCAGTTTGGCTTCCGCCGGTGGCGCTATTCATTCTGGTCAGGGTGCTCTTGTTCCGGGGACGAAGCGTCCTCGGCCGGTTCGTCTTGCGGCCCGCGCGAAAGCCAGTAGATCGGCAATCCGAGAAAGACGACGCCCAAGGCGACCGCGGAAATCAGGGGCTTGAACACGAAGGCGCGATAGATCAAGAACGCACACACGGCGGAAAAGACAAGCGTCGTCACCGGGTAGCCCGTCACGCGGTACGGACGATGGACCTCCGGCTCTTTCCAGCGAAGCACAATCACCGCCAGGCTCGTTCCGAGATAGAAGAGGTACACAGCGGCCACGGCGTAAATGATCGCCTCGACGAACGAGCCTAGAGTCGCAATCAGTGCGATGGCGATGGCACCCTGTGCGAGCAAGGATCGGATCGGTGTGCCCGTCTTCGGATTCCACGTACCCAGAATTCGGAACGCGCGGTGATCCGCACCGACGGCAAAGGAGATTCGTGCCCCCGTAAAAATCTGGCCGTTTACGACACCCAGCGCGGAGATGCATATGAGCACACTGATGATTTGCCCGCCGTAATCAACGAAGACCGTGGATATGGCGTCCGCGGCGACCGCCTTGGAGTTGGCCAATCCTGCGTATCCCAAAGTATAAAGAAACGCGCCGTTGGCCACCAGATAGAGCACCGTCACCGCGGCCGTGCCAAACAGCAATGCCCGCGTGATGTTGCGCTCCGGGTTCTTCACCTCTGCTGCCACGTAGGCCATCTCATTCCATCCACCGAAGGTGAACAATACGAAGATCATGGCAACGGCCAAGGGGAATTCCCCCACCGTTTCTGCGGGTGCTTGCCCGCGCGGGGCAACAAACGCCACAACGACAATCGCAATCAGGCCCACGGCCTTCACCACCGCCAGCACATTCTGAGTCCACTTGCCCTCCCGCACGCCGACAATGTTGATCGCCGTCAGCAGGGTAACGGCGCCGATCGCATACACTCGGAGTGAATAGGAGGCATCGTAGTCCGGCAACAGGTGGTAGATCTCCCGTGCATACAAGGCAAAAATAAAGGCCATTGCCGCGATGTCGGCGGGACGAACGACGACCAGTTGGATCCAGCCGAACAAGAACCCCGCCCAACGCCCGTAGGCCCGCGTCAGGTAAACGTAGTCGCCTCCTGCCCGCGGATACGCCGTGGCGAGTTCCGCGTAATTGGACGCGCCGCACAGGGAAAGCAGTCCGCCAGCCAGCCAGATCAACATCACGCCCCACCAAGATCCCGCCGCCTTGGCAACGTCGGGAGCGGTCCGGTAAATCCCCGCCCCGATGATGATGCCGACGATGATGCACGTCGAATCGAAGAGCGTAAGCTGCCGCTTCGGGGCAGCCGGGGCAGCAGAATCAGGGGGGGCCGTGGCAGGCATAAACCAGAGGATACGCCAGCGGTGGGCAAAATGGAAGAGGCGCGGGGGGGGATTGCCGCCTTGCTTCTTCGCTTTCGGCGGTTTTCTGCCCTGCGAACCCCCGTTTCTCCCCCGATTCTCTGCTCTGCCCCGCTGGACACCCCCTCACAAAATGGTAAGATAGCAGGGTTGCCGGGCGGCCGGCATGTGTTTTATTTCCCCCTTGGGAGTCGAGTGTGCCAAAGAAAGAAGAAGCCATTGAAGTCGAGGGCGTGGTCACCGAGGCCCTGGCCAACACGCGGTTCCGCGTCCAGTTGGACTCGGGCCACAAGATCATCGCCCACGTCGCCGGAAAAATGCGAAAACACTTCATCCGGATCGTGCCCGGCGATAAGGTCACGGTCGAACTCTCCCCTTACGATCTGACCAAGGGTCGGATCACCTACCGCGAACGCTAGCCGGCAAAGTGCTTTCATGTCTGCTTCACCGCCGACGAGGATGACAGGACAACCACGGTCGATCCGTCTGGGGGAAAATAGGCTTCTACTTGCCCCCGCCGGCCGTTTCTGCTAAACTCCATTCGTCGCGGGAATCGTTCTCCCGGCCGTTCCTTTCCTCTCGTCTCCAAGGAGAATCGACCATGAAGAAGCTGCTGCTGCCGTTTGTGATCCTGGCCGTATTGCTTGGTGCAACCGATACCTGGGCGAAGCCGGCCAAACCGGTGGTCGTGACCTCGTTCGCCGGCTACGACGCATTGATGAACGACGTCAAGTTCCTCGGCAAGCTCTCCGACACGCCCGAACTGGCGATTACGGTCGATTTCGTCGTGAAGATGGCCACCAAGGGCAAAGGATTGGCGGGGCTCGATACCGCGCGGCCCTGGGGCGGCGCGATCCTGCCAAAAAAAGACGGCAACTACGAAGGCTATGGGTTCCTGCCCGTCAAGGACTTGAAAAAGCTCGTCGAGGTCGTGAAACCGCTCGTTCAGAGCGTTGAAGAACTCGACAACGGAGCGTTCAAATTGACAACCGAAGACGGCGAGGTCGCCTACATCCGGGAGAAGGGCGGTTGGGCGTTCATCGCCGCCGGCGTCGAGGTGCTCGGCAACGTCCCGGCCGATCCGCTCACGATACTCGGCGGTCTGGAGAAGGAATACGACCTGGCCGTGCGGTTTAACCTCGGCAACGTGCCCACTGCAATGCGAGATGAATTCCTGGCTGGAATCAAGACCGGGATCGAGGAGGGCCTTCGGGAACAGCCGGAACTGAAGGAGTCGAAGGCCCTCAAAAAGGCCGTCGAAGGATTCTCGAAACACACCTTCGAGTTCTTCAAGGTCTTGATCGACGAACTCGACCACGTCACCCTCGGCTGGTCGCTCGATCAGAAGATGGAAAAGATCGTCATGGACGCGGTGATCGTGGCGAAAAAAGAGACGGAACTCGCCCGGTCCGTCGATGCGTTGGAGAAGGCCACGAGTGATTTCGGCGGCTTTCTCGTCCCCGGCGCCGCGATGACCGCCCGTATCTCCGGCACCGCGCCCAAAAGCAAAATCGCAGCGGTCGAGGGCCTTGTCGATATCTTCCGCGTCGCCGCACTCCAGGCAGCCGCGGAAGAAACCGACGGCGAGACGGAAAAGAAAATCCTCCAAAAGCTCCTCAACGACTTCTCCGACGTCATCGAGAAAACCGTCCAAAGCGCCAAGATCGACGGCGCCGTCTCCCTGCTCCTGGAAAAGAAGTCGCTCACGATGATCGCCGGCGGTTACGTCGCCGACGGCTATGCGCTCGAAAAACTGATGAAGGACATGATCGAAATCGCCAAGGAGGAAGGGGAAGAAGATGTCGATCTGATCAAACTCGACGCCGACAAGCTCAAGGGGGTCCGCTTCCACACCGTCTCGGTTCCCCTCGACGAGGAAGACGACGAAGACCTGAAGAAACTCTTCGGGAAAACGCTCGACGTGGCCGTCGGTTTCGGCAAACAAAGCGTTTACCTCGCCGCCGGCAGAAATGCGCTCGACTCGTTGAAACGGGCCATCCGCGAGTCCGCTTTGCAGACGTCCGAGGTGGTCCCGCCGTTGCGTGCGTCGATATCCGTCGCGTCGATCTGCGAGTTTGTCGCGAGGGTCGGAGAGACCGAGGAGGAACGCTGGGAGGCCGCCAAGGTGGCGGAACTCCTTGCCGATTCGCCCGGCAAGGACCACGTCACCCTGACCGCCAGGCCCATTTCCAACGGCGTACACTATCGCCTGGAGGTCGAGCCGGGATTGTTGCGGATGTTCGGCCGGATGGTCGCGGAGGCGAAGGAGGAAGAAGAGCAATAGGGGCAATCGCGCGGCACGCGCATTGGTTGCGGTTGTTCGCATTACAAAGCCGCGACCACCGGTCGCGGAACCCCTGGGGGATCGTCTCCTGTGCCATCCTCCCTCGCGTCAAGTAAGGTGTCACCCAGTCTTCTCGCTGGCAGCGAGTTTTACCGCTTCTCCGCGACCGGCGGTCGTGGCTTTGTAGCATGAGCGGCAAGGTCGTTTCTCCCGAAAAAGCCGGGGAATCTCCAAGATTCTCCCCCCGGCGGCGAATAACCCGTTGAGCCAACCGCCAACCCCCTGATCCGGCTTTTGGCTCTGCGGTACGATGCAGCCCGGTTCCATACGGGGGCAATCCCCACACTTTTCCACACTTTCGTCAAAGGAGCATCGATCATGAGAAAGAAGGTCTGTTTTCCAATGTTGGCCGTAGGCCTGGTAGGCACGTTCGGTCTCTGGGCGACGCCCGCCGCGGCGCCGAAGCCGCTGAAGCCGGTGGCCGTCGTCTGTTTTGCCGGCTACAACGAGCTGAAGGCCGACGTGGCCTTCGTCGGCAAGATTTCCGGCCGGCCCCGGTTGGCCGACAACCTCGAGGCCGCGCTCGAACTGTTCACCGGCGGCAAGGGCCTCGCCGGACTCGACAAATCGCGGCCCTGGGGCGCCGTTATCCAAACCGACGGCGACGAGTTCACCGGCTACGCGTTCTTCCCCGTCACCGACCTCGAGGCCCTGGTAAAGGTCGTCGAACCCTACGCCAGGCGGGTCGAACAGCTCGACGGCGGCGTCTACAAGATCGTCGGCAAGGGCTTCAAGGCCGAAACAATCTACGTCCAGGAACAACTGCCCGGCTGGGCCATCGCCGCCAAGAAGCCGGAACTGCTGGTCGTCGCAGCGGCCGATCCAACCGGCCTGATCGAAGGCCCGGCCAAACAGTACGACGTTTCCGCCCAAATCCTCGCGGCCAATATGCCCGAAAAACTGCGCCAAAAGGCAATCGCCGACCTGAAGGCCAATGCCAGGAAAGACCTCAAGCGAAAACGCGGTGAATCGGACCGCGAACACGCGCTGCGGAAACAACTCAGCGACGAAATCGTCAAGTCCGTCGCCACCGTGCTCAACGACGTCGACAAGGTCACCCTCGGCTGGTCGCTCGACCACAAGACCGAGAAAACCTACGTCGACGTGAACATCACCGCCAAGAAGGGCAGCGAGACGGCCCGGGCAGCGGCGGCCCTGAAAACCGCCAAGACCGGCTTCGGCGGGTTCCGCCTCCCCGAGGCGGCCGTCTCGGGCAATTGGACCGGAAAGATGCCCGAGAAGAAAATCGCCATCCTTAGCGCCGTTGTCGAGGCGGTCCGCGACCAGGCCATGACCGACATCGAAAAGGAAAACAAGCCGGACGCCGAAAAGCAGGCCGCCAAGAAAATGGCCGGCGACGTCTTCGACGTTGCCGCCGCCACGATCAAGGCGGGGACCGTCGACGGCGGCATGGCCGTCCTCCTTTCGCCGAACTCGGTCACCGCCATCGCCGGCGGACGCATCGCCGATACCGAGAAGCTCGATGAGCTGGCCAAGCAACTGACCGCCGTCGTCCGGCTCGAAAACCCGGCCGCCGGCGAGTGGATCAAGCTCGACGCCGGGCGCTGCAAGGGCGTCCGCTTGCACACCGCCTCGATCCCGATACCCGACGACGCCGAGGACCGCGAGAAAGTCGTTGGGCTCATCGGCGAGAAACTCGAGGTCGTCATCGGCTTCGGCGACGACAGTGCGTACGTTGCCGTGGGCCGCGACGCCATGTCGACGCTCAAAAAGGCGATCGAGCAATCGGCGGACGAGGCCTCGCAGCCGGTTCCGCCGGTACGCCTGTCGCTCGCGCTCCGGCCGATTGCGGAGTTCGTCGCCAAGGTGGGCGAAGCGAAGGACCGCCCGAAAGCCGCACTCATCGCCGAGGAACTCGCTAAGACTTCCGGCGGCGACCGCGTCCACCTGGTCGCCGCCGCAATCCCCGACGGCGTGCGATATCGCCTCGAGGTCGAAAAAGGGCTCGTCCGGCTGCTCGGGCACCTGAAGGAGATGGAGGGTCAAAACTAAACGGCCTTCAACAAACCGCCCGGCGGCGCCGGTCGACATTCGGCCGGCGCCGCTTTTTTTTGTGAGCGTTCCGCCAGCATCGGGCGGAAAGAGCGGGGGGAGAACCGGGCAAAGATTGGTGACGGTCGCCGGAAGAATGGTGGATGGTCGCCCCCGGTTGGTCCCCGGAATTACCAGTAGGCCGCGTCCTAAAGCCAAGAAAACGCGGCCCAAAACATCGGAATAATTAAGTATTATGTCCCCAGAATTCCCCCATATTGTGGTTCTACGGGATATCGCCCAGCCGGTCAACAGCCCATTTTACCAAAAAGGGTCCCGGCCCCTTTTTGATTTTTTTGATTCCCTCGGTCGGCCAGTGTAGTTGTAAAGCCGCGACCACTGGTCGCGGCTTTGCAACGCAAGCGACATACGGAAGTTATTCCTCGGCTGATCTTAAAACAGGTTCTCTTCGTCGCCTTCCAGCCATTCAGGCGGCGGGGGGTTGTTCGCCGCTAGTCCTCTGAGATGGTCATTGGAAGGGATGGTGGTGTATGCCTTCAATCCTTTCCACAGCGACGGGATTGTCACCTGATGGTCGCCGCGGAAGTAGAAGCTGGTGCCGCCGTCGGCTACGGTGCGGTGGAGGATCGTCTTCCAGGGGCGGTAATAGTATTGTGGATGGGCCTTTGACGGCGGGCCGTCGTGCCAGCTTTCGGGCAACTCGATCAGATCGAACACGGCGGTGGTAAACCGGCGAATTTCCTCGCCCCGCTGCCGAGCGACGTTGCGGGCCATCGACAGGGCCTTCAGGTAGACCTCCGGTCCCATGACGGCGGTGCCGAAGTTGAGAAACACGCCGCCTTCGAGCTGCGCAACACTCTGGCCGAAGATCAGAAAATCGGTGTCGCTCGCGGCGGCCCATGCGGCGGCTTCGAAGTTGGGATGGGCATGGACGATGTCGTTGCCGATGGCGACGTGGGAGGTGACCGGCACGGCGGCCCGCCATCCCGCCGCGGCGATGCTCAAGTCGCCGTGCGGCGGCTGTTCCTCTTCGATGACCCGCCCGAGTGCTTCGCCGATCCCTTCGCCCCGCCCGGCCGCTTCGGCGACGATTTCATTCAGCCGGCTCGTCTCGTGCCAGAGCCCGAACTGCCCTTCCCGGATCCATCGCGCGACGTTCTCGGTTGTGCCGCCGAGGGTGGCCAGCTCGAAGTCGTGGATCATACCCGCCCCGTTGGTTGCCAGGTGCGTGATAATGTGCCGCTCGATCAGGTCGATCAGGAACCGCGACGTCCCGGCCTTGATCGGGTGGGCGCCCATCATCAGGATCACCGGGCGATCTTCTTGCCGGGCGGTCTTGATCCGGTCGATCAGCTCGGGGAATTCCGGGTGGGCATAAGGCACCTGCGGGGACTCAAGCGGCGAGCACTCTTCCGCCAGAAAGTCATGCCCTCTTGCGGCGATCTCCCGAAGCTGCACCGCCTTGCGGTCGAAGAGTCGATAGCGTGTCATCGTTGGCGTCCAGGGGTATGGTTTGACTGCGGTCTTTGGGCATCCCCGCGGCGCGGCGCGCCAATTCGGTGGTCGAATAGTTGCCCCGCATCGGCACGCGGACGACCCGGCCCCCGGCCGCCTCGACGATCTCGTGGCCGACGACCTGCTCGTGGCTGTACTGGGCCGACTTGGCCAGTACGTCGGGCAACACTTGCCCGACCAGGGGCGCCACGCTCGCTTCGTCGAAGATCACGACGTAGTCGACGCACGCCAGGGCGGCGAGCATTTCCGCCCGGCCCTGTTGATCCACGACCGGCCGGTCCGGCCCCTTGATTTCCCGAATGCTCCGGTCGCTGTTGAGCCCGACCACGAGCAGGTCGCCGTGTTTCCGGGCTTCCCGCAGCGAGGCGACGTGGCCGGGGTGCAAGAGATCGAAGCAGCCGTTGGTCATGACGACCTTCTGGTCCTCTCGCCGGCGACGTTCGAGCGCGGCCAGCAATTCCCCGATCGAGACGATCTTCTGCGTCGGCGCGTATCCGCCGTTGTTGAGTGCCGCGAGCAGCTCGCGCCGCGTGACGGGCATCACCCCGAGCCGCTCGACTTCCAGCCCGCCCGCAAGGTTGGCCAGCTCGACGGTCCGGTCCCACGCAACGCCCGAGGCCATCGCGTAGCCGAGCGTGCTGAGGACCATGTCGCCGGCGCCGGTGATGTCGTAGACCTGTCGCGGCCGGATGAGGAAGAGCCGTTCGTTGCCCTGCCGGTCGGCCCAGGCAATGCCGTCCCGGTCGAGCGTGACCATGACCGACTCGATGCCGAAATCCAGGAGCCGCCGCGCCGCCGCCAGGCCGTCCTCCGGCGTGACGATCTCCATCCCCAGCGCCAAGGATGCCTCCAACCGGTTCGGCGTGATGCACCGGCAGCCGCGGTAGCGGGAATAGTCGACGTCGCGGACCGGGTCGGCCACTACGGGCAGGTTCCGCCGCCGGGCCAATTCGACCACGCGTGGAACGAACTCGCCGGCGCATACGCCCTTGTCGTAATCGCTGATCATCACCAGGTCGGTCGCGCCCAACTGCTCTTCGATGGCGGCGAGCAACCGCCCGGCCAGCTCGGCGCCGATCGGGTCGCTCTGCTCGCGGTCGACACGGATCATCTGCTGCGGATGCCGGCTGTGTGTGCGGCCGAGCAATCGTTCCTTGAGTGTGCTGACGCGATCCGGCGTAGTGACGACCGCGCCGGTGCCGACACCGGTCTCTTCGAGCAATTCTCGGGTTACCCGGCCTTCCGGATCTTCGCCGACGACCGCCGCCAGTGCAACGTCGCTATCGAGCGCGGCCAGCATGGTCGTCACGCTGCCGGCCCCGCCGAGGCGATGTTCCTCGCGGCCGACCTTGAAGACCGGAATCGGCGCCTCGGGACTGATCCGGTCCACGTCGCCCCAGAGATACCGATCGAGGAGGACGTCGCCGACCACGAGAATCCGCGGGCGGTAAGTCTGGTTGAGCAGTTCGGTCAGCGAAGGGGCCATGGACGAGATTCTGGGCAATCTGCGGTTTTCGGGACGGAAATTGCGGGGCGGGATTGTAGCAAAACCCCGCAATCCGCGTCGATGCCAGTTTTCCCCCGGAAAAATGGGGATATAGTACAATGAAAGGCAACCGGCAGCAGCAATATGAAAACAACGTGTGCAACCTGCTCTTGCTTTCGCCGACGGCTTACCCCGTACCGATGGGTCGTCGTCGCCACGGTGCTCGCCGCGTTCTCGAGCGCCGGCGCCGCCACGCGGTCCGGCGGGACGATCAACACCGGTACGCGGTTCGAGACGCCGTACTACATCCAAGACAGCGGCGTCGCCGGGCCGACCGTCGTCATCACCGGCGGCATCCACGGCAACGAACCGGCGGGGGCCTACGCGGCCGATCAAGTGCGCCACTGGCCGATCTCCCGCGGCAAGATCATCGTCCTGCCCCGGGCGAACCCGCCGGCGCTAAAGGCCGACAAGCGATATACGCCCGAGGTCGACGAGAAGCTCAAGAACCTCAACCGCAACTTCCCCAAGGCCGGGGAGCCGCCCGACGCACGCGGCACGGCGGCCGTCGGCGTCTGGCGGTTCGTCCGGGAGCACAAGCCCGACTGGCTCGTCGATCTGCACGAAGGGTACCACTTTCACCAGATCAACCCCGGGAGCGTCGGCAGCAGCGTGATCGTCCATCCGACGCCGGCGGCTCGGCGGGCGGCACCGCTGTTGCTCGGCGCGGTCAACAAGACAATCCAAGAGAAACAGAAGAGATTCGTCCGCCTCGGGCCGCCGAAAGACAGTTGCCTTGCCCGGGCCGCCGGGGAACACCTCGGCGCCAACGCCATCATCGTCGAGACGACGTTCAAGGATCAGGCGATCTCCCGGCGCGCCCGGCAGCACCGGATCGCCGTCCATCGACTCCTGGAACACCTGGAGATGCTTGCCCCGGAGGTCGGCGTCGATTGGCTGGTCGACCGGGAAAACGCGGCCGGGCGGATTCAAGTCGCCATGTACGACGGACCGGGGGCCGGCGGCAAGGGGCTGCCGCGATTGGTCAAGCTGCTCGGCAAGTGGGACAACACGTCGATCGTCCGCATCGGGCCGGAAGAGATCGGCGGCGGGGCCCTCGGGCAGTTCGACGCGGTGATCTTCCCCGGCGGAAGCGGCAGCGCGCAGGCCCGGGCAATCGGCCCCGCCGGCCGCGAGCAGGTGCGGAAGTTCGTCCACCGCGGCGGCGGATACGTCGGCATCTGCGGCGGGGCCTATCTCGCGTGCGAACGATTCACCTGGGGGCTGAAAATCCTCGATGCCAAGACCAAAAGCCCCAAGTGGCGCCGAGGCCGAGCCATGGTCGAGATCGAGCTGACCGAGCGGGGCCGGGAGGTCTTCGGCCGCCGCGACGGGCGCCCCGCGGTCAAGTACCACAACGGCCCGATTCTCGAACCGGCCGGCTCGGAGTCGTTGCCCGACTACGACGTGCTGGCCGTCTTTCGGACCGAGGTGGCGGAGAACGACTCGCCGCGGGGGATCATGGTCGGCTCGCCCGCCGCGGTGGCTGCGCGGTACGGCCGAGGCCGCGTGATCTGTTTCAGCCCGCACCCCGAGCAGGCGGAACCCCTGGAAGACCTCGTCCGCCGCACCATCGAGTGGGCGGCACAAAGAAAACCGACCGGAACGTTCTGACCCTTTATCGGTTCTCTCAACATCGAGTCCGTGACGCACGGCCAGTTGTGCCAAATGAATGCCAAAAGTGCCGCGAAGTTGGCCGATTGCGTCCATGAAGACCCAGCTTGCGAAATGGCCGTGCTGATTGGCAAAGGGGATGATCTCTCGATCTTCGCACTGAACACGGGTAAGGAACTTCCGACAGGCAGCACGAAGTGCACGAACGCTCTCGGCAATGTCCTTTGACAGATCCTGTTTGGACAACTCCTGCGTTAGGAACCTGCGAATCTCTATAACTGAGTGCACGCAGTGCTGCGGAATCTCGGCCTCGCATGGATCGAACAGCACGCGTCTGTCTTCAAGAAACGTGATGATGCGTCGGGCGACAGATACATCAGGTTCAGGGGGATTCCATGATGCACCGAAAATTGGGCAACTCAGCCCGGTCAAACGGGAAGTTATCTCTTTGAATTTCATTTCTTTCTCACGTCGAACGTCATGCTTCAGCGGCGCGCTCTAGCGTGTCCGCTGGAAGCAGTTGTTCGATTTGCAGTCACAGAGGATCAAAGCCATGCTGTGCCTCCAGTACGGCAAAGTCGGCCTTGGTTCTGGCAGCACACATACAGATGTTGTCCCCCTCCGAATTGCGGATAAGCGAACTACCATTCATCCAGATGTGGAGTCCATTGATGTCTACCACCTTCTTCCAAGTCCTTGAGACTTCCGGCATGACTTCGTCTTCTTCTTCATGTATTCCGAGATAATCGAAGCCTCCGCCCGAGGTCTGGAGATAGATCATATCTCGAAGGAAGTCCGAAAGAGCAACACCGCCCGCCTCGAACCATTCCGTATCCGCACTCTGCCAGACCAGGGGATCGGCTTCTGCCAAGTCACATACTCGTACTCCCCAGGCGAATACCCCCTGATTCTCATTCAGGAATACGAGGACGTTATCGGCGATGATAAGCTCAGCGGGTGACAAAAGCTGATCTTGAGCCGTGTTCAATCTCTGAAATGTGCCCAAGATTTCGTAGTATTCGCGCAATGCTGGCGGGAGCGGGATACCCAAGCGCACTTCTTCATCGCTCATCACCGAGGAGGGAATGCCGGACTTTGGCAAATCATCCCCGTATAGCTCCTCGGCGATTTGTCTATATGTCGAACCGTATTTCATGGCTTCCATCAATCGAACGACTGAGGTAACCGGGCGGCGGACCATCAGGAAGACGCCCGAATCACCGAAAACCTCTCCAGCATTTTAACGCTTGAATCGCCAAAAATGTAGCCGCTCCGGTTCACCGTTTTGTTCGGTGGCGTTGGGCGTGACGACCAGTTGCATTGTCTATGGATCAAGCATTAGAATCGGCATCCACGTGTTCCAAGTTGGGAACACCAGCCAAAAAACGGTCGTAGAACAGTCTGTAGTCAGCTTTCGCTTGTTCGTTACCCTGGGTCGTTTCGAGCCAAGTGGACATGCCATCAAGCCCCCATTGGTTGTCCTGGCGAAGTCGGATGGAAAAGTCAAATACCAAGACACCGAGTACCCCGTGACCTTGGACCCACCGGAAGATGTCTGCGTGATACCGATCGAATAATTGGGTCGCCTTCAAAACGGATATCGTGACGTACATCTGGCTGTGAAGTCGCGAAATGATCGGCGCGTTATTCGGATTCCACGCCAACGAAAGCTCGATCGCGATGATTCCCGGTCGCCCGGCGCCCTGAATCTGATCCGCTGCTTTCTTGATGTGACGCTTGATCTGGTGAAGACTCTTGATTCTTTTGGCGGCGATACCGAATTCTCTGCCGTTGATTGTGCACGAGATATCAGGCTCGTCGTAAGTAACAGGATGGAGTCCTGCATTCTGACACACCGCAGCCAAGTAAAGATGGAATTGTGAATTTCGACCGACAGATTGTTCTCGATCGTTCTGCGGAAGAGTCGAATCTTTCAGCGTCTTCTTCACTAGCGCCTTGAACTTGTCGTCGTCGCGATGCGATTGGAGTTGGTCGAAAACAAATCCCAATTGCTGCAAATCACGCACCGCCTCCAGCGCTGTGGAGAATCTTGGATCGTCAAACGGAATGAAATCAGAACTGAGAACCTTATGCATTCGCATCAGGCGGGAGGTTGGATGCGGATTCAATCCGATTGCTCGCACCTGCTCGATGATATAGCTCGCGTTCTCGCCACGTGTCCGTGGTATCACCCGATCCGGAAGTAGATCAGTCATTTCCTAAGCTCGCGTAGCCTCGGTAGTATTCCATTCTATGGACCGATCGAGGGCGAAACTGGTTCGCGCTGTCTTGAAGCCGCCGAACGGTCGAGTTCAGCCGCGTGCGGGCCAGTCCGCTACGGCTTGGTTCATTGTATCACTTTCCTGGATTTCTTGCAGCCTGTTTCTTGTTTCGGTAGCACGTCGGGCTGCAACGTCTGGTTCGCCACGCCCGGCACGCTGTGCCATACACAACTCCATCTGTTACTCCGTTGTCAACGAATTATTCCACTCCGTGTGGCCCAATACAAACAAACAGACCTGAGCAGAAGAGATGATTCAGCAGCACAAGCCCGAGCAAGGCACCAATCGTCGTGATCCAACCGAACTCTCTACAAAATCGCCAAGGTCGAACCACCATCGCAACGGCAATCGTTCCTCCAGTAACCCACAGCATGTTGCATCCGACATACGGTAGCGTTTGCCACCAAGGCATCTTCAGCATTGCATGCGAAATGAACACTGGTCGGTAGAACTGCGATCCAAGGAACCAGTTGAGGACGATACAGCCAATCCAGAAGAGCCACCACCTCGTCATGCTGATTCCTCGAAAAGCACCCGACAAAGCCTTCCAGCCAGAATAGAAAGACATTGCCATGACCGCGAAACACACAGCCAGACCACTGAGAGAACTGTAGCAGTAGTGGTACAAGTAGACCCAGTGTTCTGCCCCTGGGTGCCCGATTTCCCACACGACCGCAAGAAGAAATGATCGGGAGTTCCACCACGGACTGAGAAAGCTGGTCGTCAGAAACAAGAGCATCACGGCGAAGAAGACGAACGGCGGTATAGCTCTGCCAGTCCACCAGATGTACGATCGTCTCTCATCAGTTAAATGCGGTTCCTCTGGGGACTGATAAGGGTTTTCTTCGACCACATGCATGAGGTTCTCAATTGCAGGGGCGAACGTTGGAGCTGACCGGGTGGCCGCCAATCAGCTATCCATTCAATTCCGACCTAATCGGCCACTCCGGTCGAGCGATTGGTTATCTGCAATCGCTGAAGCCACATCGAAGGTTAAGGGCTGTCAGCCGTAGGATGTTGTTCTTCTGGCGTGAGCACGAACCGCACCTCGGTTAGCTCGTCGATACCGTCATCCCCTGTTGGCGGCGTCCGATATGCAGCTGTTTCTATTTGGTCAGGGTCTTCGTTTGGCCGTAAACGACGGTTCATCACAAAGCTGCGACGTGCAGTTTCTGGTTCGTGGGATGCGTCATACCCAATCGGAAACGACATATCAAGAATCGAGTCGGTGGCAAACTCAAGACTACCATCATGCATGCCCTGAATCGACCCGACCTGACGATGATTTGCCAGAAGATGGTCACAAGACCATTGTGCGTATAGCCATTCTGAAACGGTGGGCAAACGATAGCTAAAATCAGGATCATCTACAGTCATCCGATGGGAAATATTGACCGCGCTCACCCAGTCAGGAATTGTCGCAGCCAATTCCCAGTCAATGTTTTCAAACGTAGACAATCCGCCGACGCTTCCTCCAAGTTCACGATACTTGTTCAGCGACAACTCGCGAGCCTGTAGGTAGAAACCATTCACTGGTGCTTGGCCCAACCCGCGTCTAATGCACTCAGCCTTCCAACGCTCGCCAGATGGTGGTATCCAAACAAACTGCATTCCGTTCCGGACAATGGTTGCGCTGTTTGTCGCGTCAAAAGTCTGTTGTGCGTCGCTTTGCTCTACGCGTGCCGGACTGCTTTGCGATATGCATCCGGTGGTAGCAAGGCAAGTGACGATAATCAGGTGGCTGGTGTTTTGGATATGCATTTTCAGTCGGATAACTAGTCAGTAGTTTCTAGGATTTTGTGAGGCTGATTTGGCACGTGTATGCAGCGTTTTGGGGGTGCTAGCACAGGTTTTTCGAAGTCTGGTCGACGCTCCCTGAAATGCGAAAACCGGTGCTAGCATCGCGAAACCCGGTAGATTTGCTGTTCGGCGTTTCAAAAGTCCTAGAAAGTACTGACTAGTGTTTATCAATATCTCGGATAATACCTGTACACCGCAAATTTGCGGGATAACGCGCAATGGCGATATTTTGGTAAGTCATTTCATGCAATGGAGTTGCGGTGATTCACGGTTAAGTCCGGAATGTTATCCGGCCTCTCGATAACACTCACCGCGGCTTACGAATCCGGTCCGCTGGACTCTCGACCCCGTAACCTCCTCGATTCAAAACATGGGTATAGATCATCGTTGTGCGGACATCTGCATGCCCGAGAAGCTCCTGTATTGTTCGGATGTCGTA
>CAZJRB010000070.1:0-38453 GCA_964547995.1 uncultured Planctomycetaceae bacterium
TTCAGGTAAACGCTCAATACGACGCATCCAAAAAGACCGATAAGAATGAGTCTTATTAGCTCGCTTGCCGGAACTTCCTCCGTTTCCGACAGAACCCTCTTGATTTTGGAGATGATCGCATCCATGATAGCCGCTGAGGCGATCCTTCCAAGTCGATGCTTTGACAATACGCCGTGGACGCTCGAACCTGGACCCTTGCCCTGAACTCCTTGATGCTCGCCGGGGCGACGTGCGCGATTAGCGTGCCGGTGGGGACCGTGCTGGCGTGGCTGCTGTGGCGGACCGATCTGCCGGGGCGGCGGGTGGGGATCGTGCTGCTGGCGATAATGCTCTTCGTGCCGCTCTATCTCCAGGCGGCCGCGTGGCGGGCGGGGTTCGGGCTCCAGGGTTGGATCGTTCTGAACACCGGTTGCCCCGCATGGCTCGACGAAGGGTGGCCCGGCGCGATCTGGATCCACTCGATGGTCGCCATACCCTGGGTTGTCTTGATCGCCGGCGTCGGCATGAGGCTGGTCGAACCGGAACTGGAAGAGCAGGCCCTGTTGGACGGTTCGGCCGGTCAGGTCTTTTGGCACGTCACGTTGCCCCGCGCATTGCCGACGATCGGCGTGGCGACGCTTTGGGTTGCGATTCTCACGGCCGGCGAGATGACCATAAGCGACCTGTTCCGCATCCGCACCTACGCCGAAGAGGTCTACACCCGGGTCGCCGTCGGCCCGCAGGTCGGCGAAGGGCCGCTTGCGGTCACGCCGGGCGTGGTGCTGACCGCCGGGCTGGTACTGGCCGCCCTGGTGCTCTGCGGGAAGCTCATGCTCGGGGGCCGGCCGCTCACACTGCGGCGGCGATGGGTCTTCCGCCTGGGACGTTGGCGGTGGCCGCTGGCGATTCCGGCCGGCCTGGCGCTCGTGGCCATCATCGGCGTGCCGGTTGGCAGCCTATGTTACAAGGCCGGCGTGGCGGTCACCACGGATGATGCCGGCTGGCCGATGCGAAGCTGGTCGGCATGGAAATCCCTTGCAGTCACCGGCACGAGTCCCTGGTACGATCGGCGGGAACTCGGCTGGTCGCTGTTGCTCGGCACACTTGCCTCTACGGCGGCGGTTGCCTTGGCGGTTCCGCTGGCGTGGTTGGCCCGGATGAAACAGGGCAACGCGGGATTTCGTTTCTCGCGGCGAAGTCTTGGGACGCTTGCCGTTCTCGCACTGGTTGCCCTGTGCCTTGCCGTTCCAGGGCCCGTCGTCGGGGTGTTGATGATTCGCTTGTTGAACCGGCCCGAGTTGCCGCCGTTGGTGTGGCTCTACGATCAATCGATTTTCGCTCCATGGTTGGCGTTGTTGATCCGGTGTCTGCCGCCGGCGGTGTTGGTGATGTGGTATGCATCGCAGACGATTCCCGTAGAAATCCTCGATGCGGCGGCGATCGACGGGGCGGGACCCATGCAGCGGCTGTTTCGGATCGCGCTGCCCAACCGGCTCGCGGCGTTGGCCCTGGCGTGGGTGATTGCCACGGCGGTCGCGCTGGGCGACTTGGCTGCCAGCATCCTGGTGGTCCCGCCCGGCGTCGAGACGCTGTCGATCCTGATCCACCGGCGGCTCCACTCAGGCGTCGAGCACGAAGTGGCAGGAACCTGTCTTGCCCAGTTTGCCATATTTGCGATCGTCGCTGCCGCGGCCTTGTGGTTGGCAAACCGCTGGAGCCGGAGGATGAACGCGGGATAATCGATAGAAGCGGCGTCCGGGAAGAAGGATCAAGTATGGGAAAAGAAACGGTTTCGTGTATAATGAAATAATGAAATGTGCCAATCATAAAGTCGCGACCGCTGGTCGCGCCGTCAGCGGCAAGACCATGAACTGGCAACAAAGCATCTCGTGTTGGGCGCGACCGGCGGTCGCGGCTTTATGGGGCACTCGTGGCGGACGCGGAGCGTCGCGGCATTGCGTTCCCATGCAGAGCATGGGAACGAGTAGTAAATCATAAGCCCGGTGAATCGGAATGCAACGAACCAAGCTCCTTTCGCTGCTCGTTCTCGCGGCGACGATCGCCGGGGCCGATTCCGCGTCGGCGATGCATCACGTTACGTTCGAGCGCGGCGGCAAGCAATGCCAGATAAGCGGCCGGCTCGTGGTCGAGGCCGAGGACGGCGGTTTGTTCATGCAGTCCCGCGACGGTACGCTCTGGGCGATTCCGCCCGAGGAGCAGGTCCGGCACACCAAGGACGACGCCGCGTTCGAGCCGTTTACTCGCGAGGAAATGAAGAAGCACCTGCTTGCCCAGCTTTCCCAAGGGTTCGATGTCTTTCCAACGGCCCATTACCTGATCTTCTACAACACGTCGAAGACCTACGGCCAGTGGTGCGGCTCGCTGTTCGAGCGGCTCCACATGGCATTTACGAACTACTGGTCGCGCAAAGGTTTCAAACTTCGGGAACCCGAGTTCCCGCTGGTGGCGATTGTATTCGCCGACCGGGACAGCTACCTGCGATACGCGGCACCGACGCTCGGCGACGCTGCGAAGACGATGGTCGGCTATTACAACCTGCTGGACAACCGGATGGCACTGTACGATCTGACGGGCGTCGGGCGGCAGGTTCACAGCTCGGCCCAGATCAACCAGTTGCTGGCCCGGCCCGGCGCGTTGCACCAGGTGGCCACGATCGTCCACGAGGCAACGCACCAGATCGCGTACAACTGCGGGCTGCACACCCGTTTCAGCGATTGCCCGTTGTGGTTTGCCGAGGGGATCGCGGTATTCTTCGAGACGCCCGACTTGAGCAGCAAGCGGGGGTGGCGCGGAATGGGCGAGATCAATCGCCCGCGGCTCGTGCAATTCCAGCGCTATCTCCGGTCGCGGCCCGCGAACTCGCTCGAGACCCTGGTCCGCGATGCCAAGCGGCTTCGCGATCCCCGGCAAGCAGCGGATGCCTACGCCGAGGCCTGGGCGCTGACCTATTTCCTGATCCGCACCCACCCCGAGCAATACGTGGCCTATCTGAAGCTGCTGTCGACGAAAAAGCCGTTGATCGACGAGGGCCCCAAGGCCCGGCTCGAGGAATTCGAGAACGCCTTCGGTAAGCTCGACCGGCTGGATGCGGAATTCCTGCGATACATGAGCCGGTTTCGCTGACCGGCGGGGAGAATACCCGGTGTCGGTTTCCCCGCCGCCGGGCGCGACCACCGGTCGCGGCTTTATAAACACTTGGCGCGAGTGCCGGTCGCGGCTTTATGAATAACCCCCCGCACGCAGTGCGGGGGCTTTTTTACCAAACCCCGAACCCCAAACCCCGAACCCCGAGCCCTGAACCCCGAACCCCCCCTTACTTGCCACCGCCTTTCCGGCAGGCTATATTGACACTCAGTGAGTCCGCATCCTCATTCCCCCCCCCAATTTGCTGCAAGGAGCCGTCATGTCCAAGTCAAGTCGCACCCCCGTTGACCAACAAACTTCCCGCCGGAACTTTTTGAAGACGACGACCGCTGCGGTGGCCGGTTCGCTGGCGATCGCCCGGGGCGCCCATGCCGCGGGGGACGAAACCTTGAAGGTCGGCCTGATCGGCTGCGGCGGACGCGGAACCGGCGCCGCGATCAACGCGCTGAACGCCGGCAAGAATAACAAGCTCGTGGCCATGTCCGACGCCTTCGAGGACCGCCTGAAAAGCAGCCTGGGCCGTATCAAGAAGAGCAAACCCGATCAGGTCGCCGTCGACGACGACCACTGCTTCGTGGGTTTCGACGGCTACAAGAAGTTGATCGACAGCGTCGACGTGGTGTTGCTGGCCACGCCGCCCCACTTCCGGCCGATGCAGCTTAAGGCCGCCATCGACGCCGGCAAGCACGTCTTCTGCGAAAAGCCGGTCGCGGTCGACGCCCCCGGCATCCGAAGCGTGCTCGCAACGGCCGAAGAAGCCGAGAAGAAGAAGCTCAACATCGTCTCGGGGCTCTGCTGGCGATACCACCCGGCCGTGACCGAAACCATGCAGCGAATCGTCGACGGCGAGATCGGCGACGTGCTTTCGATCCAGGAAACGTACCTGACCGGCACGCTGTGGCACCGCGGCCGGCAGCCCGACTGGACCGAGATGACCTTCCAAATGCGCAACTGGTACTACTTCACGTGGCTTTCGGGCGACTTCAACACCGAGCAGCACGTCCACAGCCTCGACAAGGGTACCTGGGCAATGGGCGACGAGCCGCCGATTGCGGCCTGGGGGCTCGGCGGGCGGCAGGTCCGCACCGATCCGAAATTCGGCGACATCTACGATCACCATGCCGTCGTCTACGAATACGCAAACGGCACCCGAATGCACTCCTACTGCCGCCAGATGGGTCATTGTTGGAACGACGTGACCGACAATTTCGCTGGCTCCAAGGGACGCGCCACCGTCCTGAACAAGCACAGTATCTACGACCTGAAAGGCAAAACCAAGTGGAGCTACCGCGGCCGCGGCGGGAATATGTACGACCTGGAGCACGAGGCGCTGTTCAACGCCATCCGCACCGGTAAGCCCATCAACAACGGCCGCTACATGGCCATCAGCACCATGCTGGCCATCATCGGGCGGATGTGCGACTACACCGGCCAGCGGATTACCTGGGACCAGGCGCTCAACTCGACAGAACACCTCGCCCCGAATGAGTACTCCTTCGACGCCGAGCCGCCCGTCCTCCAGGGCCCCGACGGCAAGTACCCAATCGCCACCCCGGGCGTGACGAAATTGGTGTGACGGAGGATGGTGAACAATCCTCAACGACGGGCGGCTCAGCGCTCAAGCGGCCGGTGCCACAGCGATTCCCAATATTCTTGGTCGGTCGCATGGGGATCAATCGGCGTCTTCGGGTCGTGGTCGAGCGGCAGGATGCCAAACCGCTTCATCTCGCGGATGTAGTGCTCGTTGGGACAGTAGCCGGGCATGTCGAACCGCTTGATCTTATCGAGCGCCTGCTTGGCGTCGACGATTGACGCCAGGATTTTCTGATAGTCCGGATCGGAAGTGTCGCCAAAAATCTTCGATTTGCAGAGCCCGTATCCACCCGCCGAACGATCGAGCGGGGCCCGCAGCAACAGTGACTTTTCCGGGCGCGAGAGATTACACAGCGACAGTGCCGGCCCGGCCTTGCCGAACTCAAACGGCACCTTAGTCCAGAACCTTGCGTCGTACCCCTCCCACGGCAGGCGGCGTTGGCGTCCCGGCTTTGCACTGTGACAGGTCCCACAACGCCGCTGCATTTCGGCCTGCGGGAGTTTCACGTCGGCAGCGCCGGAGAAATAGGCCGCGTAGGTGCCGGCATAAACCGCGCCCGTCTCGATCCAAAGGATGATCGTCATCCGCTCCTTCGGCGAGAGCTTCACGTCGTAGTGGCTTCCGTCGATATACTTTAGTAACTTGCTGGCCGAGCCGCCGATCGTACGGGGTGGGCGGTTGCCGGCGAGGTTGCGGCCGTCGGAAATCAACCCGCCTTTGATCATCGCCCAATACCCCTGTGAGAAGAGCGGCGTGCGATCGCCGCAGAAATCGACGCCCCCGTCGCGGCGGTCGGGATTGTGGCACCGCACACAGTGCTTGTCGAGAATCGGCTGAATGTCGCGCGGAAAATCGGGCACGTCGGGAATGCCCGTAAAGGGTGTAATCTTGCTCGGAGGACGCGACATCGCCCGCAGCGCACCGGTCGGCGGCGGTGTCGCGGTCCGCTGTTCATGGCAGCCGGAGCAGCTCGTTGTCTCGCCGGGTTGCACCGTGACGAAGCTCTGCATCCGCTTGACCGAAAGGTCGTTCTCGTCCAGGGTCACAAAAAACAACGAGCGCATCGCGGGCAGCTCGAAATAGGCCGAACCGTCCTTCTCGACCGGCACGGTCCCCAACACCCGCGCCAGGGTGAAGGTTCCGCCGATGCTGATCGGCTCCATCCAGGAGATTTTGAATTCGGGATGGCCGGGCTTGTTGAAGTTGATCGGTTCCGGCAGCGATTCGAGCACGAGCAATCTCTTGATTTCGCCCTGCTTTACCCCGGCCAGGTTCCGGCCGTAGTTGACATTGGCCAGGATCAGCCGGCCGTTTGGCCGGCTTTGGTCGACCCGCGGCGGGATGGCCTTTTCGCGCCGGCGGGGCCGAAGCGGCCGCGGCTCGTGGACCTCCAACCGTTTGCGGGCATCGGCCGCCGGGAGCGAGTAGACCGTCTGCGTTGCACCGCGGCCGTCCAGCAGCAGAATAGTGCCGCCCCGGGCGACGAGAAAGGCGTTTTCCGAAAGGGGATAGGGATCGCGGAAGTCGTGGCCCTTGCTGATACGCCGCGCAAGCGGTTTTGCGTCGGGACCCGCCTTGGGATCGACGATCGTGATCGCCCCGGCGTGTTCCCGGCGTCCGTGGCCGGGCGAGAACGACGCGACCACCTTTTTCGTGCCGGGGATCGGCCGGGCGTCGATCATCAACGTGCCCGGGTGCATGTTGCCGTAGTAAATCATCTGGCCGGTGCCGTCGGGATTGATCGTCCAGAGGTGATGGTAGTCGACCTGGCTGCGGTCGACGTATTCCCACCGCGTGTAGAGAATCCGGCCGTCGTGCAAGACGGCGGGCGTATTCTCGTGCTCGACGTTGCTTGAAACCGCGCGGATGTTCTTACCATCGCCGTCACAGCGATAAAGAACGGCCACGTGGGTCGACCAGCAAGGGACCCAACGTTTGCACCGGCTGGAGCAGAAGATGATGTCGCCGCCGGGGAGATACGTCGGCTCGAAATCGTCGTACTCGCCGCCGGTCAGTTGCCGCAACCCGGTGCCGTCGATGTTGATCTCGCACAAGTAGTAGTGCTCTTGGCCTCCCTTGCGGTAGGAGAAGAGAATCTTCTTGCCGTCGTAGTGTACTTGCGGATCGCGGACGCCGCCCTTGGGGTCGTCGAGCAGGGTTTTCATCTTCCCGGTTCGAAGGTTCAACCGGCAGAGTCTCCCTCCTTCGCCGTAGAGTTTTCCTTCCGGTGCGAAGGACCAGTATCCGAAATTGGCGTACCAGTGCCCGTCCTTGCCCGGCTGCCGGACGGCGAAGACGATTTCCTCCAGGTCAAGCTTCTCGAACGGCGACTTGCGTTTGATCTTGCACGGGGTGCCGGCGTGCCTGGCCGATTGTGCCCGGATTTCTTCGGGGCCGAGGGCCCGGCTGAAGACTTTTACGTCGTCGATCAGGCCGTTGAATTTTCGGCCGTCGTCGGTCTGGTTCTCGCCGATGTGGAACGTGCCGTCGAGCCCTGTGTCGATCTTGACCTTCTTGCTGCCGAGCAGCTTGCCATCGTAGTAGAGCCGTGCGGTTGTGCCGTCGTAGGCACCGGCCACATGGTGCCAGCAGTCGGGCTTGATGCCGCCGGGGATTTTGGCGTGCAGATCGCCGGGCGAACCCCAGAAGTAGAAACAGAGCTCGTCTTCCTCGACCACCCACAGCCCGCGGGCACGGCCGACTTCCTTGCTTCCGTAGACGAAGAGGACCTTGTCTCGCACGCCGGGCGGCCGAACGAACCACAGGCTGATCGAGCCGGGCGACGCGCCGGCCGGCAGCCCGGTATCGGGACCCGTGATCTGTTGCCCACCGGCGAAATCGAGCGCCCCGCGACCGATCAGCCCTGCCACGCGGGAATCGTCCGCAAAACCGTGCAAGGTCCCGGGATTGTCCCCGCCGGCAACGTCCCCGGCCACCGTGCCCGTCGTCTCGTCCAGCGGCCAGTGGGCGACCATACCTGCGTCATTCCCGAGACTACCCGTGACGGCAAGTCCCGCAGCAACGACTGCCGCCGATACCGTTGCTAACCCCCCAGCATAACTCGTCATAAGCGAAAATCCTCGGGCTTCTTGCACTATTATCGCTGAAAAGAGTGCCGTTGCAAGCTCTACCGGAAACCGGCGGGATTGCGGAATTGTTACTCCATTGCAACTGGCCACCGGCCGCGGCTTTGCCGAAGACTTGCAGCGCCGCCGGTTCTTGGGATAATAGTATGCAGTACGACCCTGCCGCGAACCCCCCGTCTTCTCCCACCGAAAAGGAGTTCCCCATGATTCGTTTGCTCCCGTTACCCCTCATGCTATTGATTGCGACAACCGTCTGCGCTGCTCACGGGCCGGAGGTGATCGACCCGGCCGAGGCCGAGAAGGACCCCGATTTCGCCATCCAGGGCGAGTACGTTGGCGAAGGTGTTTGGCCCGAGAACGAAAATCATCAAGAGAAGAGCGAAAAGAGCGAGAAGTGCAAGATCGGCACCCAGGTAATCGCCCAGGGGGACGGGAAGTTCAACGCTGTTGTCTTCAAGGGCGGCTTGCCCGGCGACGGGTGGAACCGGGGCGACGAGCAGTACACCATCGAAGGCCGGCGCGAAGGCGAGGACGCCGTTGCCAGCTTCAAGCAGGGCGACCGGCCTGCCGGCAAGATCGCCGATGGCGTGCTGACCCTTTTCGACGCGGAGGTCAAGGAACACGCGAAGTTGAAACGAACCGGACGCAAGAGCCCCGCCCTAGAAGCGAAACCACCGGGCGACGCGGTCGTGATCTTCGACGGCACGAACCTGGAGCACTTCCCCGACGGCAAGATCACCGACATGAAAACGCTCGAAGCCGGTTGCACGATGAAACCGGGCTTCAAAATGAAAAAGCTCCACCTCGAGTTCCGCCTGTCGTGGAAACCCACGGCCCGGGGCCAGGGCCGCAGCAACAGCGGCGTCTACATCGGCGGCATGCCGGAGATCCAGGTGCTCGATTCGTTCGGTCTGGAGGGCACGAAGAACGAGTGCGGGGCGCTGTACGGCCGCCGCGTGCCCGACGTGAACATGTGCCTGCCGCCGCTGGTGTGGCAGACCTTCGACGTCGAGTTCACCGAGCCGGAGCGTGATGAGAAGGGCAACCCCAAGGAGAACATCCGTGCCACGGTGCGCCACAACGGCATCGTGATCCACAAGGACTACGACACCCGCAAGAAGGAGTCCGGTCCCCGGCGGCTCCATCTCCAGCGGCACGGCAACCGCGTGCAGTACCGGAATATCTGGATCGTCGAGCCGGAGTAACGCGCCCGGCAGTTGTGAGAAAGGAACAGACCTTCTCGTTCAGTAGCTGTCGTTGCCGAAAACGTTTGTCATGGGGGGGAGCAGCCGTCTCCGTATGGGCTGAGAAGCTGCTTATAGACCTCATAATCCACGTCGTTGCGGAGGAAATGCTGGTGGCCGTCGCAGAACGAAACGATAGCCCCGCCGGAATGGTTTGAAGAGATGAAATCGGCGACGTTCGTCGAACTTGCATTCCAGCCGAAGGCGAGCAGCCTGTCGTTGACCGCCCAGCCTTCTCTTGCCCAGCATTTGTCTGCCAGCGACTCGGACAATAGCAGCGTCGTCGGACAACCATCGTGTAAGCTGACATAGTCCAGACTCACGTAGCTCGGAGAAGCGGTCGCGAGGTTGAGCGAAATACCTTCGGCTCGGCTGTCGTCCTTGCCGTATCGACCTCGGTTGGGTACGTATGCCAAGGGCGATCCCTCGTACACTGCCGGAGGATTGCTGGGACAAATGAGCAGCTTGATTAGGACCTTCTTCTCGAGCGGGTCTCCGGGCACTTCGCCCGACCACATGTCATAGAGTTTCCCGCGCTCAATATATGGCAGGATGGGTACGATCCACGTCGTCGTGGTGCTTCCAACCCGGTTCTTATACCCGGGGAAATACCCGACGCCCGATTCAAAGCAGAGCATGGCCAGGGAAAGCTGGTGCTGATTGTTCTGGCAGGTTGCCCGACGCGCCGCCTCCCGGGCTGCTTGCACGGCCGGCAGCAACATGGCCATCAGCATGCCGATGATGGTGATCACCACCAACAACTCAACCAGGGTGATTCCTTTTGTTTTTGTTTTGCGCACGACAACCCGGCGGCGGGAACGCTTCCAACCGGCAGCGATCAGCAAGCTACCCAGCCCCAGCGCGGCGAGGCTCATCGTCCCCGGCTCCGGTACGACCGATGCGAACGAGTCGAAGAACATGCCGGTTTGCGGCCCGTTTGCCACTCGCACTACCTTGACATAATGGACGTCAGAAGCAAAGGCGCCGTCAAAGTCGAACTCCTCGTCGGAGAAGTATCCCGGTGTGCCCGGCTCCAACGAACCGATCTCCGTGTACGAAATGCCGTCGACGCTGGCCAAAACAGACGCGTCGGCACTTGTACCGCAATACATGTGGATCACTAGGTCATTGCCCTGCACGTCCGCCAGGCCGGTGTCGAACTCGACGATCAAGTACTCGCCTGGGGCATTGCTCCGCCAGCCGGCCACATAGTCCTGGTCCACCCCGTCATCCCAGGCGTAGCCGTTGCCGTTCACGTCGGCGTCCGACGGCCCCAAGACCCACCACTCCGTCGCCGCGCTCATGATCTCCCCGGAGTAGTTCTGGATGTTCGCAGTGTAGTCGGTTACCGCGTCCGCCCAGTTCTGACCGCCGATCATCTCCGCGTCAGCAGATCGGCTATATCCAAGGAACCCCACTACCAGACTCCCGATTACACAAAATAGTCTCATCTGCTTGCTCCTTTTGTTTTGGCAAAAGTGCCGTGGGCGGTTGCTGCTGATACAAATACTGAGTCTCAATCTCATATCAGAATAGACCAACTTCCCCGCGTTCGTCAATAGCCAAGCTAAATCACCCCCAAAAAACCGCCTTTTCCGGTTTGAGGTGCCAAACTGTTCGTAGTGACCGCATTCATGCGGTCTTTCTGGGTATTCAGCCGGTTGGACCCGATGAATCGGGTTACGTCACTACGAACCCTCACCACCCCCCCCTTATTGACTGGGAAGACGACAACCCGGGTTATCGACGGGCTTGGGGGAAACCAGCCGCATGTGTCACTGCTTCTCTTGCTCGCACGCATAAAACAGCAAAAAAGATTAGGGGGGAGAGCAGGTCAGAACCGCCCTGTTCTTGAAGAGGGGCTTGCCTTACTTCAGCAGCGATGACGAGAGCGTAATCAGCATCAGCCCCCGATTCCGGGTGCCGACGGCCAGTTGCTTGCCGTCGGGCGACCATGCCAGCGTGTAGGCCGCCGTCACCGGCAATTGTTCGTGGTAGACCGGCGTGCCGTCGATCTTCCACAGGAAAAGGTTCCCCGAGTAGTCAATCGTCGCAATGTGGCTCCCTGCCGGATTGTACGCGGCGCAATGGATGGTGGCGTTGTGACCCCGGACGGTCCGGGAAGGCTTGTTCTGGCTGGCGGTCCACATCTGCCATTTCTTCGACAGCCCGGCGGTGACCAGGTAGTTTCCGTCGGGCGAGAAAGTGATACTGTACGGGCCGCTCTCGATCCCTTCGCTGAACGTCTTGATCAGTTTCCCTTCGGCGTCGAAAACACGGATCGACCCGTCCAGACCGCAGGCGGCCAACTGGGTCCCGTCGTGACGGTATGCCAGGTCGAGCACCTGGCCGTGATGGCCGTCCAGCACGCCGAGCGGCTTGCCGTCGGCGGTGTCCCACAAGCGTACCGAGCCGTCCGAGCCGGCGGTAGCCAACCGGGTGCCGTCGTGATTGAAGCGGGCCGCGTAGACGGGCCCACGGTGAGCGGTCAGCGAGAGCTTTGCGGGCGCCGACGCGGCCAGCCACCGGTTCAGCGTTTTGTCGGGGCCGATGCTGTAGAGCGTGCGCCCGTCGCCGGCCAGCGCCAGCCCGGTCACGGCATCGGTATGTCCATGGGCTTCGTTGGTCAGCGTCAATTGCTGTTTGCCGCCCGCCGCGGTCAAGGCGTAGTTGCGAATGATCTTGTCGGCGCCGGCGACGACGATCTTGCGGCCGTGGTCGGACATCACGACCGACGTAATGGCCGAGGGCGTTTCCAGGGCGGCAACGAGCTTTCCGTCGCTCGTGTCCCACAATCGCACGTACTTATCATCGCCGGCCGCGGCCACGATCTTGCCATCGGCACTAACGGCCACCGCCCGCAGCGGCGCCGTCGCGCCCTTGTGCTTGCGGATCAATTTTAACGGCTCGACGGTCCACTGCTCCACGGTTCCATCGTTGCCGGCGGAGAAGAGTTGGGTCCCGTCGGACGAGAACGCCACGTCGCGGACGGGCCCCTGACCGGCCTCGACGACTTGCCGCACCGAACGGGTCCATCGCCGCGCCGTTTTGTCGTCGCCGCCGGAGACGATCGCGCCGGCACCGGGCCCAATCGCCAGGGCACGAACCGCGCCGCTGTGGCCGGCGAAGCGTTCCAGTTCCTTGCCGCTGGCAATATCCCACAGGCGAACCAACCCGCCGTCGCTGCCGGTGGCGATTTGCGCAGCGTCGAGGCTAAAAGCAGCAGCTTGGACGGCCGCCGGATGGTCGAACATTGCCAAGGGGGGGATTTCCGCCGCGTTCGCGGTGGCGAGATCCCAGACCAGGGCGATCTTATCCACCCCGGCCGCTGCCCGTTTGCCGTCCCGGCTGATCGCCAGGCCCGTCACATCCGCCGAATTACCGGTGTACGTGCGAATCGCCTTGCTGGTCGATGCGTCCCACAATCGCACCTTCTTGTCGGCGCCTGCGTAGAGGAGTTGCTTTCCGCCGGGTGCGAAGCGGGCAACCGTAATCGCCCCGGGGCCGGGGATAATCTCGGCCAGCGAGCAGCGGAACAGGAGCCCCGAGTTGCCCGAGCCGGCAAGGAGCGTCTTGCCGCCGGGCACCGAGGCGACGTCGGCGACGGCCGCCGGTGTGGCGAAATCCTCCAACATTGCCCCGTCGGCAGTAGCATAGATCCGCAGGCGGCCGTCGCTGCCGCCGACGGCCAGGTACTGGTGATCGGCCGTAAACGCCAGACCGGTGACCGCCGCCGGCGTTTCAATCTTGTGCTGCAACACGCCGTCGGCCGGATTCCAGACGTAGACCGTCTTGCCCTGATTCGAGGGGTCGCCGCCGGCGGCCACCTGTTTCCCGTCATCGCGGACTGCAACACACTTGATCGCCGTGGTGTTCGTGCTGTCCTCAAACTCCCGAACCAGCTTGCCGTCGAGGTCCCAGAGCTTGACTTTTTTGTCGTCGCCGGCGGTGACGAAGTGCTTGCCGTCGGCCAGCAGTGCCATGTCGTTGACCTTGACGGCGTCGGCGACGAAGACCCTTTTGGCCGAAACCGTCCAAACTTGAGCGGTCCGGCCCGGTCTCGCGGCCGCAATCGTCCGGCCGTCGTCGGCAATCGCCACGCCGATCACTGCGTCAGCGAACCGCTCCATCTCGCGGCCGGTGGTTAAATCCCACACGCGGACAACCTTATCGTCCGCACAAGTAACAAGTCTGTCGGCGTCGCGGCCGGCGGCAACGCCCCGGACTGATGCCGGGTGGGCCAAGGTTGTTTCGAGCTTGCCGTCGGAGAGCTTGTAGACGTAGACCTTGTTGTCGCTTGACGCGGCGACCGCCCGGGTCCCGTCGCCCGATGTGGCCACGCCCGTCACCTCGCCGGTCACGCCCTCGAACGAACGGACCGGACTGCCGTCGTCGGTTTTCCAAAGTTGCACCTTTTTGTCCACACCGCCTGAGAGCAGCCTGTTCCCGTCGGGTGTGAATGCGGCGCCGGTTGCGGCGCCGGTGTGTCCGAGCATCATTTGCAGCACCGACAGGTGGCAGACGTAAGCCTGTTTGTCCGTGGCGCCGATCAGGACGGACATTCCCTCCGGCGAGAAGGCCACGGCGTTGCCGGTCGCGGCAAGGGGGACGTCCTCCATCAAGAGACCGCTCTGCGGATGGAATATCCGCAGGCTCTTGTCGGCCCCCGCGACCGCCAGCCGCTTTCCATCGCGGCTGTACGCGACGTCTATGCCGGGCAACGGTGTCTTGGGCTTACGTTTGGCAGGATTCTTGACAGGCGTTGTTATCTCGATGGTGTGCTTCAGCACCCCGTCGGCCGGGTTCCACAAGAGCACTTTGCCGTCGGCCGTTCCGGCGGCGACCGGGGTGTCTTGCGTCCGGAAATCGACGGCCGTAATCGCCGCCTCACTCCCGGCAAACTGGCGGACCGGCATGCCGTCCTGCTTGAAGATCTTGACGGACTTATCGTCGCCGCCGGTGACCAACTGGCTTCCGTCGGCCGAAAAGGCAACGTCGTTGACCCGGGCCGCGTCGGCCACAATCACACGGTTGGCCGAAAGCGTCCACCGGCGAACGGCGCCGTCGGCACCGCCGCTGGTGATAGTCTTGCCGTCGGCGGCGATGGCAACACCCTGTACCGGCTTTGTGTGTCCGGCAAATCGCTGCAAGGTGCGGCCGGTTGCCAAGTCCCACACCCGCACAAGGTTGTCGTCGGCGGCCGTGGCCAGTTTCGTGCCGTCGCGGCTGGTGCTGATCCCGCGGACGGCGGCCGGATGGGTCAGCGTTGCCAGTGCCGCGGCGTCGCTTATCTTCCAAACGCGAACCGTTTTGTCGGCACTGCCGGCGATGATCTTCTGGCCGTCTTGGGTCACGGCGATGGAGGTCACCGCGTCGGTGTGCCCGGCGAACGTCCGCACCGCGGCGCCGTCGGCCGTGTTCCATGCGCGGACCGTCTTGTCGGCCCCGCCGCTGAGGATTTGTGCCCCATCGTGCGAGAAAACGACGCTGTTGACCGCCCCTTCGTGGCCGGCGATCAGCCGCCGAAGCGACATCTCGTGGACAAACGCCTGGTTCCCGGCGGCGAATAACAGCGTCTTGCCATCCGGTGCAAAGGCGACGTCGGCAACGGCGGCCGGGGAAGTCAACTCCTCCAACAATCGTCCGTCGGCCGTATCGTAAATGCGGAGTTGCGCCTCGGCCCCGGCGGCTGCAACCCTCTTGTTGTCTCCGGCATACGCCAGGGCGCGGATCGCGACCGGCGTGGCGGTCTTCGCAGTCACCTTGCCGTCGGACAGGTTCCAGAGGTAGAGGTGCTTGTCGGCGCTGCCGGCCGCCACCTGGGCGCCGTCGGCGCGGATCGCCACACTGAGGGTCTCCGCTTCGGCCCCTTCGAACTTCCGCGTGAGGTTGCCGCTGGTGTCCCAGAGTTTCACGAGCTTGTCGGCGCCGGCCGTCACGAAAGACTCGGTTGTACTCGCGAAGGCCCCGTCGTTGACACGGCCTTCGTGGGGAACGAGGATTTTCGAGGCCGCCGGCGTCCAGATCGTTGCCGACTTGTCGGCCCCGGCGGAGACGACCGTGCTGCCGGCGCCGAACGCCGCATCGTGTACCGGCTGGGAGTGCCCTTCGAACCGCTGAAGCAGCTTTCCGGTCGGCATGTCCCACACGCGCACGATTTTATCGTCGGCCGCGGCGACCAGTTTCGTCGAGTTGGGGCTGAACCGGACACTTCGCACGGAGGCGGGCAAGGTGAACGTCGCCCGGTTGGAGCCATCGGCCAGCCACCAGACCCGGACCGACTTGTCGGCGCCGGCCGAGGCCGCCAGCTTGCCATCGGGACTTACCGCCACGTCGGCGACCGCGGCCGTGTTGCCGCCGAAGGATCGCACGACCTTTCCGTCGTCGGCGTTCCACAGGCGGACGAGCTTGTCGGCCTGGCCGGCCAGGAGTTGGCTGCCGGCGGCCGCGTAAGCCAGTCCGCTCACGGGGCCCTTGGAAGCGGCAATCGTCCGCACGGGCGTGAGTTTCTTCTTGTCGTCCGTAGCCGTGAAGGGTTCCCAGATGCGGATGCCCCCGTCGGCGCCGGCCGATGCGATTTGCCGGCCCTGCGGATGAAATGCCAGGTCCGTGACTGCCTGGTCGTGTGCCTTGAACTGCACCTTCTCTGCCCCGTCGGCCATGTTCCACACCTTGACGACGCCGGTTTGAGAGCCGGTCGCCACCGTGTTGTTGTCGGCGCTGAGGGCGAGGGCGGTGACCGGGCCCGGCTGTCCGGCCAAGGCGGCAGTCTGTTTGCCGCTGGCGGCGTCAAAGATACGGACCGTCGCGTCGGCGCCGCCGGTGATGATTTTCGACCCGTCGCTGGTGACGGCAACCGCCGCAATGGCCGCCGAGTGGCCGGTCAGGGTCTTAGACGGGGCTAACGGGAGCCGCCAGAGTTTGGCGGCGCCGTCGGCGCCGGTGCTCAGCAGCAGGTTGTTCTGCGGATTGAACGAGAGCGAGGTGATCTCGCCGTCATGGCCGCCGATCCGGCCCAGGCTTGCACCGTTGGCGGCGTTCCAAAGATGGATCGTGCCTTGCTCGTCGCCGCCGGCGATCTGCTGATTGTCGCGGCTGACGGCCACGTTACGTACGCTGGACTTGTGTCCCGACAACGTCCGGACGGACGTTCGGTTCGCGAAGTCCCAAAGCCAAAGGGTGTTGTCGTCGCCGGCAGTGACCGCGAGCTTTCCGTCCGGGCTGATTGCGACACAGCGTACCGGCTTGCTCGCTGGGGCCAAGGGCTGTAGCGGCTTGGGAAGCTGCCAAAGCCGGATGGCGCCGTCATCGCCGGCGGAAGCGATCTGCCGGCTGTCCGGGTGGAACGCAAGGCCGCGCACTGCCCCGGTGTGGCCGAGCACCGGCAGTTGTTCGGCCCCGTCTGCCGTTTTCCAGAGCCGGACAGAACCGGTATTAGTACCGGCGGCGACCAGGGTGCTGTCGGGCGAAATTGCCACCGAAGCGGTTGGGACGGGCTTTCCCTTCAGTTCGCGGATCGGTTTGCCGGTTGAGGGATCGAGCAGTTGCACCTTGCCGTCGGCGCCGCCGGAAACGAGGAACTTTCCGTCGCCCGAAAGAGCAATCCCCACGACACCGCCCGGCTCAGCTGCCAACGGATCTTGGTCGGGCGGGACGGGCAGTTGCCAGAGCCTGACCGCCCCGTCGGCGCCGCTGGTGGCAAGCTGCTTGTTGCCCGGATGATAGGACACGGCCGTGACGGGGCCGTCGTGGGCCCCGACCGCCACCTGACCGGTCCCATCGGGGTTGCAGAGATGAAGCGATCCTTTGGCGTCGCCAGCGGCGATCTGCTTGTTGTCCCCGCGGAATGTTGCGCAGGTAACGTCGGCCGGGAACCCCTTTAACGCGGCGGTCGGTTTTCCATCGGCAAGGCTCCAAAGGCGGGCATCGCTTCCGGCAGCGACCGTCAGTGCCTGCTTGCCGTCGGGGCTGACCGCCACGGCTTCGACCGGCGATTTATGGCCCGAAAGTGCCGACGGCGGTTGCGGCATCCGCCAGAGCCGGACGGTGGCGTCAGCCCCTGCCGAGGCGAGTTCGTTCTTCTTCGGATGGAAGGCGATTGCCCGGACTTCGCCGTCGTGGCCGAGCAGGGAGAGCTTGTCGGCCCCGTCCGATTTGGCCCAGAGCTTGATCGTTCCCCCGGTGCTGCCGGATGCCAGGAGTTGACCGTCGGAACTGATCGCAACGGATGCGACCGGTCCCGGCTGACCGTCGTATGCGAAGATTTCTTTTCCGGTGACGGCATCCAACGACCGGACGGTTCCCTTGGTTGCCCCGGCGGCTCCGCCAAGGACAACCTGCTTGCCGTCGCCGGCAATCGCCACGGCCCGGATCGTTCCGGTGTTCTTCGGTGCGGCCGCTTTTCCGGAAAGCTCGACCGGCGGCGGCGCAACGGCGTCCCACAGCTTGACGGTCCCGTCGGCGCTGGCGGAGAGCAGGAGTTGGCTTTCCGGATGGTAATCGAGTGCCGTAATCGCGGCGTTGTGTGCGCCGATTGCACCCTGGGGTTCCCCCTTCTTCTGATCGAACAGCCGCAACGTCCCGGCGGCATCGCCGGTGGCAAGTTGGCCGCCGTTTTTGCGCAGCGCGATGGCCGTGGCGGCTTCAGGCAAATCGATACCGAGAATCTCCCCGGCGGCGATACGTTTGCCGTTTGAGCCTTTTCGCTTGGGTTTGCCGTTGGTTTTTTTTCCATCGCCGCTGGGCACCGCGGCGAGATCCCACAGCCGCACGGTCTTGTCGGCCGAGGCGGTGGCGGCGATCTTGCCGTCGGCGCCGATCGCCACGCACGAGACGATTGCCGATTTGCTACCGCTTAATTGCCGCGGGGCGGCCGGCAAGTTCCAGATGCGGATCGCGCCGTCGGCACCGACGGAGAAGAGCTGCTTCCCTTCCGCGTCGAACTCGATATCGGGAATAGCGCCGCTGTGGCCGCTGAGCGTCCCTTTCTCGGCCCCGTCGGCCGTGTTCCAGAACTTGATGATGCCGGTCGAGCTTGCGGCGGCAACCAGTTTGCCGTCGGGGCTGAAGGCCACCGCGGCGACCGCGTCCGGCTGGTTGGCCAGCGAACGAAGGGCCGTGCCGTCGACCCCGAACAGACTGACCTTTTTGTCCGCGCTGCCGGTGACGATCATCTTGCCGTCGGGTGAGACGGCCACGGCGGTCACCTGGCCGTTGCCCTTTCCCAAGAGAACCGGCGCGGCGGGCGGCCAGGCCATGATGCGGATCAGCCCGTCCTCACCGCCGGCGGCGACCTGATTACCCAGCGGATTGACCGCCAAGGCGTTGAGTTTCGGCGTCATCACGGTAGCGGCCGGCTTGGCAGTCGGCTTCGTGCCGTCGAAAGGCCAGCTCTGCAACGACCCGTCGGCGGCCGCCGCAAGGATATAGACGAGTTTCGGCCGGTCTTCAGTTTTCGGTTCGTTGCCGTTCGGCTGGATGGCAATCGCCACGGCGGTAATAACGCTGGTCGACCCGGCGCAAGCCCCTGCCGTCTTTCCGGTGGCGGTGTTCCACAACCGCACGTGTTGGGTGTCGTCGCCGGTAACCAGCAGCGTTCCGTCAGGCGAGACGGCGATGGCGGTGGGGGCGCCCGTGTTGAGCGGGGTCGTTGCCAGCGGGTGGAGACGCGGTACGTCGAAGACCTTTACCGTTCCGTCGATCCCGCCGCTTGCCGCTTGCAGGCCGTCGTGCGAGATGTCCAGCGAGAGGAGCGGCGTCTTGTGTTCGTCGATGGTCCGAATCACCTGCCCCGTCGTGCGGTCCCAAATCTTGACCGTTCCATCCTGGCCGGCGGTGGCGAGCGTCTTTCCGTCGGGCGAGTAAACCACTGCGCGGACCGGCCCGCGGTGTCCTTCGAGCAGTTCAATCTGCCGTGTCTTCTGCGCGGCGGCCGGCAAGGCCGACAGCACGGTCAACAGCCCCGAGATCAAACCCAAACGAACGAAGCGGCTAGACATCAAACGCTCCTATCGTATGACTTTCAGGTGTTTCCAGTACATGTGTGCCGGAGCACTTCCGGCCTGCTCCTGGATAATCGTGATCCACACCTCGCGGCCGGCATAGGCGGACAGATCGATTGCGCATGGCTGCCACTGCTCCGCGGTCTGCGTCGGCTCGGGCGTCAACTGGCGCAGCGGCATCCCCCCGGCGCGGATTTCCAGCTTCGATTGCGTTCCCGGCTCGTGTCCGATCTCCAGCAACAACCGGGGATCGCCTCCGGGCGGGACTTTCACCAGGGTCGCCAGACGGGTCGGCGTCGTGTCGGCTTTTGTGACCAGCACGTCTTCTCTGCCCGCCAGTTGAGGTTGGAGACCCGTCTTCTCGTCGTGGGAGCCCGAGAGGATCATCCATCCGGGCAGGACTCTTGTAGCGGCGGAAACCAGCGACGCGTCGACGGCCGGCGACCACGGATCCAAGGCAATCGAATCGTCCGAAGCGGCCGGCCCTCGGGCGACGAACTCCATGATGTCCCTTTCCGCCCGGAGTTTGCCCTGCTTGTCGGCGATGCCCGCAAAGCACCACAGCCGGCCGTTGTGGGCGACCATGGGACCGAGCCTCGGCTGCTTGCCCTGCAACTGCCGCAACGGCGTCTGCCGGATCGTCCGCCCCGTCTTCAGATCGAGCCAGACGAGCACGGGATACCGCTGGTCGCCTCCGGCCGTTCTGCACCGGATATACAGCAGGTCTCCCGGACCGCTTCGCAGGAACCCGCCGAGCAAATGCGCAGCGTCATGATGCCAAAGGATACGTCCGTCGTGGGCGGATACGGCGTCGATTCCGTAATCAGTTTCGATCAACAGCCTGTCGTCGACCAGTTTCAACAGCCCGCGAAGGCCCGGCAATACCTGTTCCCAGTGCAGGCGGCCGGTTTCCAGGTCGAGGCACTCGACGGTCGGCACACCCGGCTGTGTCGCGTAAACACGACCGCCGACGATCAACGGCAGCGGCTGAAGCTGTCGGCCCCAATGCGGGTCGAGCGACGGCGGAACCCAAGGGTCTTTCCGCACCCAATGGACCCGGCCCAGCATGTCGCAACACAACAACCCGCCTGCAACCGCCGCCACGATCCTGTCTCCCACCATCGCTGCCTGGCAGACGTGTTGCATACTCCATTCGTTTTGCAACGCCACCAGCGGTTTGTCGCTAAGGGCCGTCCCCGACTCGGGATCAAACGCCGTGAGCATTAACTGCTGGACGAGTTCCCGGTGGCGAGCAACCGTCAGGGCAAACAGGCTGCCGTCAACAAAGAGCGGATTGGAAACAACGCTCCCGGCCTGGCGGCTTTGCCAGAGGTGCTTCCCCGTGGCAAGATCGAGGGACACGATAACGGGCCGGGTGTCCTTGGGCACCATCCGCGCATAGATCCGCCCGTCGTGTACGTTCAACCGCACGGGCACCAGCGGCCAGGCATGGGTGGGGCCCTGCTGATCGCCCAGGCCGTACCGCCACTTGAGCTTACCGGTCGCCAACTCGTAAGCAACAACCTGAAACCGATTGGCGACAATCATCATATCAGACTCGATGACGGCCGACATCTGCCTTGCCGGCCAATCGAGCGGGAGAGAAAAAGCGGGGACTGCCTCCGGTCTGCTTCCCATGTCGCCGTCGAATTTCACCCAGGGATGCGGCTCGAAACTCGCCGGCGCCGGGGCGAAATCCAAATCACCGGCGGCCTCGACCGATTTGGACGAAGCATCGTCGCCGTATCTCGCAAGCATGTCGGTTACCAGGAGTTCGAACTCTTCGGGCGGAAACTCGCTGTTGCCGAGGCGGACCGGCCCGGTTACCGGCTCTCCCACTCGGCGGCCCATCATTGCGCCGGCCAATCGCACCCGCGCGGCCAAGTGTCGCCGCTCACCCGGCGGCGCCGCGCGCAACGCCTGACGGTAGCGGTCGATCGCCAGCGCGAAGTGCCCGTCCGACAGGAAACGATCGCCCAACCAGCGATGCGCCTCGGCCGCGGCAGGGGTGCCGGCGTACTTCACCGCCGCACCCTGGATCGCGGCAGCGTCGTTCCGGGCAATCGCTTGCTGCACCCGCAGGTTGTCGATGTCGCCGAACTCGTTCCGCATCATCCGCCGCAATGGGGGATGCTCGCGCATCGCTAGGGTGATCGCGGCCGGCAGGGACTCGAAAAGCCGGCCGTCTTTCACGTCCGCCACCAAGCCCCAGTCTTGCAGGACGGTGGGCGAGGTGAGGACTTCGCACGCGTCCCGGTACGATTTCTCGCGCAGGGCGCCCTGCAATTCGAGCTGCATGTTGTACGCCTCTTTGCTCGGGTGGACGACCAGCGGATGGCGCCACGCCGTTTGTCGCAGTGCGGCCGTGTGGCCCGGCCGCTTCGGGAGATGCCGCAGCGCGCGTATGTCCGCCCAACCGACCAGATTCATGAGTCGCGCCCGGCCGGTCGTCTTCGGCGGCGAGAGGTCCGGCCGCCGGCACAGGAATCGCAGCTTCCGGCACAAATCGCTAACGGATTTCCACTTCGCCTCGGACACTCGCGAGAACAGCGCGAAACGGGCAAGCTCCGTGTCCACCGCGTCGAGCGGGTGCGGCGTCCAGAGCGGGACGGTCATGAGTTCCCGCCGGACGATGTCGAAACCCCGAACTTCGCCCTTGCGCAGCATGGTCTCGCCCAGCCGACGGTAATGCGCCGCGAACGCCGCCGAATCCGGGGCTTCCCGGGCGTCGTACATCAAGGCCGCGTCGCGCAACAACCGCAACCGGGCCTCAACCGGTTCCAGTTCCGAGAGGCGTTCCTGCACCAGCCCTTCGAGCAGTGCGTTACCCAGCAGGGGTTTGGGGCCACTCGTCAGCGTGACCAGGGCGGCCGCCCGGCGCCACTCGACCGGGTCGGCCCCCGGCGGCTGGTTTTCCCAAATGTATGCCTGCCACGCCCCCGGGTCGGTGCAGTGCCGAAGCGCGTCGACCGGCATTCGTCTCGCCGCTTCCTCTTGGAGTTCGATGGGGGCCGCCGACGTGAGGGCGTCGAGTTGGCGAACCTGCAAGAGGCGAAGCTTGATTTTGCGGGTTTGCTCGCCCGGCCGACTATAAAGACCGATATGCGACCATTGCCCCGGCATCGGCATCGGCGGGAAAGCCTGGCCCCAATGAACGCCGTCGCTGCTCGTCCAGACCTTGAGTGTTCCACAGGCCGGCGACAGCCGCAACCACTGCCGGCGTCCAACGTACAGTACGGGGGCCGTTTCGGGATCTACGGGAGGCACGGTTGCCGCAGCCATCGAAGGGTCAAGCTGATCGCAACCCAGAACGGACAAGCCGGTACGCCCGTCGCGGGAGCATCCGATCGCTTGCAGGGGGCGCCCCTGGTCGTCGCTGAGGTAGACACCGGTGCCCGGCGAGGGTTCTTCCAGTTGGAGAATGATCTCATAAAGCCCCGGACGAATCGGCGCCACGGATGCGAAGGCGGTCGCGGTTGTATTCTTGGTTGCCAGTTCGACCCGGCCGTCGGCCAGCCGCTTCAACACGGCGCCTGGAGGACAGTCCTCCTTCCACGGCAGCGATGCGGGCCTCCGACCGCGTATCACGATTCTCCGTTCCCGCTGCGGTTCCTCGGGAGCGGGTCCGCCCCGAAACATGGCAATGTCGCGCAGCAGCAAGGAGTCCGCCTCGATGTGTACCTGGGTCGGCTGCCCGGCAAGCGGGGCGGTCAACATGCGAACGTCGCCCTTGGTCATCACCAGCGACCGGTCCTGGTAACGGAATTCGTAGGTTCCGCCGGGCGTTCGGCAACTCCGTTGATCGTCGGTGGTCAACATGGCCATCCCCGAATCGGCGACGATGTGGGCTTGGTCACCGATCAGCAATTTTCCGCCCGGCGGTCGCGTCGTGCGATATGCCACCCACAGTTGTCCGTTTTCGTTGTTGTAGCAGTACAAGTTGACACCTTGTTCCTTACCCCAGAAACGGAGTTTGAACGAAGTGGTGCTGTGGAGCGACAACCGCAAGACGGCATCACTTTCCCAAGGCGCTCGAAGCCCGGCCAAGCCTTTGAACTTGACCGCACAGCCGTACTGGTTGCTCGTGTCGGCCAACTCCAGTGGATGGCCTTCAACGGGTTCCAGCCATTGCTCGGCACCCTGCTTGGCCAATCCGCGCGAGCCGGATCGAAAACCCTCGAAACAGGTCTCTTCGAAGGGACGCGGCGGATCGGACAGGTCCCACGGAACGGCGGCTTCTTCCTCCGCCAGCTCTTTCTCCGGCGCCGGTTCGGCCGCTGACAACGCGGACAGCAACCCGACGAACCCGACCGCCGACAAAAGCAACATCGTCAATAGCCGTCGCTTGCTCACAATGGTTGTTACCCTTGCTCAAAAGGGCGAAATTCCGTCGAGATTTCCTTGCGGTACCGCCTTGACGTGCCGTATTTGCGTGAGAAGGCGTCGTCGGTAGGGTTCTCGGCCTTATCCCAGGCATATTGCTCCCAATGGTATTATGGTAACAAGGGCCTTCGCGGGATGCAAATTCCGGAACTGCCCCGGGACGACATGATAAAGAACGAGGTTGCCGGGGATTTGTGGTCGCGCCGAGTCGGTGTTAGAATGGTGGGTGGCGAAACGCGATTGCCCGCAGTGAGCTTACGTATGCCCCACACGTTGTCGAATCCCGCTCGACCAACTTGGGTGACATGGTTGCCCTTCATGGCGGCGGTATGTGCCGTGGTGTTCTGGTCCGGCTGCTGGAAGAGACCGACCGTGCCTGACGGAATCACCACCCACGTGACGACTCCGGTCGAAGCTCTAGTGGAGAGTAAGCAACCGGAATCGACCGGCGTGCCGCCGAAGGAAGAGGCTCCGCCCCAAGAGAAACCGGCCACGCCGCCGGAAACCCCGGTTCAAGATGAACCTGTGGAGCCGGCTACCGTGTGGAATAGTCTGTTCAAGGAAACGCACGAGCACTTGCAGAAAGATGCTCTGGAGAAAGCGGCTGAAAGCCTGGCGAAGCTGAAGGAAGTTCAACTCGAGCTGACCGCGGAGCAGACTGAACAACTGGCCGCAGTACGATCCGATTTGGACAATCGCACGAGGCGCCGGCGGCTCCGGGCGGCGATCGGGCAACTCGCCTCGAAGGAGCGAGAGGACGTCGAGGCCGCCCAAAATCAACTCTACGAGGATGCCGACGCCGCGCTGCCGCTGCTGCGGGAATCGCTGCACGACAAAAATCCACTCCTTGTAAAGAACTCGCTGGAGATGCTCCGGAGGCTTCGGCGGCCCGACGACACGCTGCCGATCATGGTCGGGGTGCTCCGGCAAACCAAGCTTCAGAAGAACTGGCCGGACGCAATCCGGCAGATCGAGCTGATCGGCGGCGCCGGGGCCGGTGAGCCGTTGCTGAACCTGGCTGAATCATCCGAACTCCCCGAACAGCGTATCGCAGCGCTGACGGCCCTGGCAGCGGCCGTCGATCCGCCACCGCGAACGACGGTAGCCTTGTTGCCGATGATTCTCGGCGACGGCCCGGAATTGCCGGCGGCTTTGCTGGCAGTCAGTCACGCCGTCTGTATACACGGTCAGCACGACCTGTGGTCGGGCCGGGGCCTGGCGGTGGAACTGTCGCCCGAACAACTAAGGCAAATCTACGCCTTGCCGGAGCGGCTGTCGGCCATCATGGCATCCGGCGGCGAGTCGCCCGGCGATGCCGCCCGCGCCGCGAAGGTGTTGGCCGTCGCCACCCGCCAAATCCCCGCCGAACCGATCCTGGGAGTCAGAGTTCTGGCCTTCGGCGCCGAAATGAAAACGAGCCCGGCGGTAGCCGTGCTAGATGGCGTGTGGAATTCGACCGCTCCCGGCGCCATGTGGCGGTATCCGATCGACAAGGAGGGCTCGATCCTGTTCGACCTGGGCAGCAAGCGAACGGTGGTGGGCGTGCGGGTTTGGAATCTCAATGAATCCAACGGCGGACAGCATGGATGGAAAGACGTAGCCGTCTACATCGGTTCCATCCCGACCGAATTGGTGACGCCCGCGGCCAAGGGCGTCATCCCACCGGCCCTGGGCAAGAACAATCCGGTGGATTACAGCGTCACGGTGCCGGTGAACTTCGCGCAGGGACGTTACGTCAGACTGCGGGCGGAAAATACCTGGAGCCAAAGTAGCCACACGGGCTTGACGGAAGTCCAGATCTTGGGGTTCTGACCGATCTACTTTTGTGAGCGGTTTTCGATCCGGTACAAGTGGGAATTCGTCCGTAGAAAAATCGCGTTGTCGACGAATGCCGGCGAGGCGAGCATCCGGCCTTCGAGTTGATTCTCGGCCAGCTTCGTATACTCCTTTCCCGGCTTCAGCACGGTCGTCCTTGCGTCCTGGCTGAAGAAATAGATCCGCCCGCCGGCGTAGACCGGCGAGACGGAATAGTCGCCTGCCATGCGCTCGGTCCAACGGGTTTCGCCGGTCTCTGCATCGAAACAGGTGGCCACGCCGTTGTCCGAGACGACGTAGATTTCCTTGCCGGCCAGCACGGGCGACGACCTCTTGGGAATCTGCCTGGTTGCTTTCCAGGCAACGTGCGTTTTCGTCACGTCACCTTGCCCGTCGGGGCGGATTGCCCAAAGCTCCGCCTTGATGAAGCCGGTGCCGATGTAGGCCATGCCGTGACCGAAGACGGGCCGCGACGTGGTCGAAAACTGGCGGCCGTAGTCGACCCGCCAGATCTCCTTGCCCGAGGCCGGTTCGTACGCAACGACCCACTGGGCGCCGGGTACGATCATCTGGTCGCGGCCGCCGGACTTGATCACCAGCGGGGTGCTGTAAGCCTTGCGGAAGTGGTCGATCGGCGTGGCCATCGGCGGCCGGTCGGTCTTCCAGACGGTCTTGCCCGTCTTCTTGTCGAGAGCCGTGATGTACTGCTTGTCGCAACCGTCGCGTACCAGCACGAGCAGATCGCCGTACAAGGCGGGCGAACTGCCCGGCCCCACCTGGTGGTCAATCGGCAACGTGCGCTCCCAAAGGATCTTGCCCGAGGTCGAGTCGAGGCACACGGTCCCGTACGTGCCGAAGTCGCAATAGACTCGCCCCGGTTCGAGGACCGGCGTCGGCGATGCGTAGCTGTTCATCTGGTGAATTGGGGCCGGGTATTCGAGCGTGAACAGCTTCACGTCGCGCAGCACCTTGCCCGTCTTGCGGTCGACGCAAACGGCCCGCCAGGTCACGCTGGCGGCGACTTCGAGCGAACTGGCCATGCTGTTGCCCCGGAGCCGCTTCTTGGCCTCTTCCTCGGAAGCGGGTTTCTCGTCGGCGGTTGTCATCCAGATTTGATCCCCCAGCACCACCGGCGACGACCATCCCAACCCGGTGATGGGCGTCTTCCATGTGATGTTCTCGGTTTCGCTCCACTTCAGCGGCAGACCGCTCGCCTCGGAGCACCCTTGACCGCCCGGCCCTCGAAACTGCGGCCAGTCGTCCGCTGCCGCAACCGAAAATGTCAGGATCATCCAGATCAGGGCGTAAGAACCGGTTCGCATAGTGACCTCGGCAGGAAATCGGGGGGTGAAAACGGCAGTATTATATCACGGCCAAGGTCGTGCTACAAAGTCGTGAGCACTGGTCGCGGAGGAGGCGTTCATCGACGTTTTTTTGGACACTGTGCAACGTTTAGCGGGCGGGCTTGCCCGCCGTTGCGACTGGATGCTAATCGGTGACACTCTGGTAACGGTGGGCAAGCCCGTCCGCTAAACGGTTCCCCCCGATATGGTGGGTTTGCCATCGCAGCTTGACATTAAACGTACGTTTGATATACTAGTTTTAAGCGGCCGTTTTATTCCGAAACGAGAGGTTGCAGAACGATGGGAAAAGACGATGCCCGGAACCGGATCCTGGACGCTGCGGGGCCGGTCTTCGCAGAGAAGGGTTACCGCGCGGCCACGGTCCGCGAAATCTGCGAAAAGGCGGACATGAACGTCGCCAGCGTGAACTATTATTTCGGTGACAAGGAGAATCTATACGTCGAAACGTTCAAGCGTGCCCATCCCGTCAGCGCTGAGGAGGTGTGTCATCCGCATTGGCCGCCCGGAGCCCCGGCAACCGCCAAACTGAAGGATTTCATCCTGACGCTGATGAAGCGGATCGTCGGTGTGAAAGCCGACTCGTGGCAGCGGCGGTTGATGGATCGAGAGAGGTTCGAGCCGACGCCGACGTGCCGTGAGATGTTGGAAAAGTTCTTCCGCAGGGAATACGGCGTGCTCATGGAGATTCTGGACGAGTTGCTGCCGGCGGACACGGCCCGGCATAAAAGGAATCAGATCGCTTTTAGCATTGTCGGTCAGTGCGTACATTATGCCGCGGGACATCCGGTCATCAAGATGCTGATTCCCGGGGACGAATTGAAGGAGCATTATGGCCCCGAGGAGTTGGCGGAGCACATTTTGCAGGTGTGCCTGGCGGCGCTGGGTCTCGGACCGCCCCTTTTTCATTCGCATCACGTTGAACATTCCACCGGTGAGCTAAACGATGGATAGAGAAAGAAATCTGCGTACCGAAGTGGCGAAGTTTGCGGTTCCGGGTGCGATTCTCGCGGTCGGCGTGATCGGGTTTCTCGCATTAGGGAGCAAGCCGCCCGTGCCGACTCGAAAAACGGACGGCGGCGTTCCGCTGGTCAAAACCATTCCGGTAGCGGCCCACGATGAAGGCCTGGACATCGAGGTCGAAGGCCACGTGGTCCCGTACCGCGAGATTTCTCTGGCGGCCGAGGTGCCGGGCAGGATCGTCCGCAAGGCGGAGGTGTGCCGGCCGGGGAAATACGTGACGGAGGGAACCACCCTCATCGAGATCGATCCGCGCGACTACCAAATCGAGAAGCGGCTAAAGGAAGAGGAACTCGAACAGGCCCGGGTCAGCATCAGGGAGTTGCGCGTGGAAATCGAGAACACCGGATCGCTCGTGGAACTCGCCGACAGCTCGCGGAAGCTTCAAGCGAACGAGCTGAAACGGCTCGAGAAGCTTGCCGAGAAGAACGAGGGCTACGTCACCGATTCGCAATTGGACCAGGAAAAGCGGAATGTGCTGACAGCGGAGAACGCGTACCTGACGTTGAAGAGCCAGTTGGACGTGCTGAAGTCCCGCCTCGCAGGGCTCGAAAGCGCCGAGGAGACGGCGAGAACGCGCCTGGAGAAGGCGGAACTTGACCTTGCCCGAACGAAAATCACCGCCCCGATCGACGGGGTGATCGTTCTGGAAGAGGTCGAGGAAGACAGTTACGTCAACAAGGGGACGCTGCTGGTGGCCATCGAGGACACTTCGGCAGTCGAGGTAAAATGCAATTTGCGCATGGACGAACTCTACTGGCTTTGGTGTCAGGCTTTCTCAAAAGAAAAACGATCGTCCGGGGACGGTCCGCCGCAGGAAAATGGTCCTCGCAACGATTACCAAATCCCCAAGACGCCGGTCACCGTGATCTACTCGCTGGCCGACTTGGACTCCTGCTGGGAGGGTGAGCTTTCGCGTTACGAGGGGTTCGGCCTCGACGAAGCAACGCGGACGGTGCCTTGCCGAGTGCTTGTGGAAGATCCGCGAAAGGTGCGAGTTGTTTCGGCGGACGGCCGCAGCGTTCCCAAGGACGTGGAGACCTTTCTGGCCCAGGGCCCACCCGCATTGGTGCGCGGGATGTACGTAACGGTTCACATCCATGCAACTCCCCACGTACCGCTCTTCTCGCTTCCGGAACGGGCGATCCAACCCGGCAACGAGGTATGGCGGGTTCGCGGAGACACGCTCAACACCATCGATGTCCGGGTGGTCGACATCCGCGGAAAAGTCGCGACTGTCCGGGCCGGGGAGGGCGACCTGAAAGTCGGCGACAAGCTCGTCGTCTCGCCGATGGCTCTTGTCCGGGACGGCATGAAAGTGCGCATCGAGGGGAGCGAACCGCCGAAGCGGGAAAACGAATTGCCCGAGCAACAAAGCGAGTACCCGGAACGAGGCGGCAAATGAAATCGGTTCTTCGATGGGCGATTCAGAACACCCCGGCCATGAACACGATGATGGTCGGCGTTCTGGTGGTCGGGGCGATCAGCCTGATCCGGATGCACCGCGAGGTCTTCCCGGAATTCTCGCTGGAAATGATCTACGTAACCATCCCCTATCCCGGCGCCAGCCCGGAGGAGGTCGAGGACGGAATCTGCCGGAAAATTGAAGAAGCCGTCCGCTCGCTCGACGGGATCAAGAAGCTCCGTTCCGTGGCAGCCGAGGGGTCGGGAACGGTCATCCTGGAGCTTGAATCCAACGTCAAGGACGTCCAGAAGACACTCAACGAGGTCCGCTCAGAGGTCGATCGCATCCCGAGCTTTCCGGAGTTGGCCGAAGACCCGGAGGTCAAGCAGATTTCGATACGTCGGGACGCCATCCGCGTAGGCGTGGTCGGACCGGACAACGATTCGCCGCAGGCCGAGGTCAAGCTTCGCGAGGTGGCGGAAGAAGTCCGCGACGGACTGCTCGACCTACCGTCCGTTTCCCTGGCCGATTTCGCCGGCGCCAAGGACTTCCAGATCGACATCGAGATCTCGGAAGACACGTTGCGCAAGTACGGCCTGACCTTACAGGATGTTGCACGGATCGTGCGCCGCGAGAACGTCGAGATCCCCGGCGGCACCATGAAGACCGACTCGCAGGAGGTCTTGCTGCGGGGCAAGAACAAGGGCCTGACGGGGCCGGAAATCGCGAAAATCCCGGTAATCACCCGGCCGGATGGCGTTGTCCTTACGGTCGCCGATCTGGGAACGGTCCGCGACGAGTTTACCGACACCACGGCCATCGACCGCATCAATGGCAGACCGGGCCTGGTCATAACGGTCCAGAAAACGTCGGCCGAGGACCTCTTGGCAATCGTCAAAGAGGTGAAAGACTACATCGCCAACAAGCAATTGCCCGAAGGATACGAGTTGCAGACGTGGGCCGATCTGTCGGTCATCGTCCGCGACCGGCTGGATCTGTTGCGCCGCAACGGGATTCAGGGGATGATCCTGGTTTTCCTTGTGCTGGCGATATTTCTGGAGATCCGGCTGGCATTTTGGGTAGCCTTGGGCGTTCCGATTTCGATGCTGGGGGCCTGCGGCATCTTGCTGTTCACCGGTCAGACGCTCAATATGCTGTCGATGTTCGCGTTTCTAATGGCGTTGGGAATACTGGTGGACGATGCTATCGTAGTGGGTGAGAACGTCTATTCCCACCGCTACTATGGCAAGGGCTTCGTGGAAGCATCCATCGACGGCACGTACGAGGTTCTCCCGTCGGTCATCGCGTCGGTGATGACAACGGTAATCGCGTTCGTGCCGCTGCTGTTCATCTCCGGGATCATGGGGAAGTTCATCGCGGTAATGCCGTTCGCCGTGATCGCGATGTTGATCATCTCGTTGGCGGAAGTGACGTTTATTTTGCCGTGCCACCTGGGCCACGAAAGCCGTCTCCCCAGGCGGTTGCATCACGGCTGGTTCCGCCTGCCGTGGTACGTCCAAGGCATGATAGCGTTTATTGGGCTCGGGGGCGTGCTCGCGTTCCGGGCCTTTTCGCCGCCGTTGCCCTGGACGGCCGCCTCACCGAAAGAGGCGGGACCGCTCTGGGCGGCTTACGCTGGAGCAGTCGCCTGCGTTGTGCTCTTGTTGGGTCCTTTCCTGCACATAGTGAAACGCCTAGCGGACCTGTTCGGATGGCTCAACGCCCGGTCGTCGCGTACGCTGCACGCCGTGATCGATCGGTTCTACCTGCCGACGCTTCGCCGGTCGCTGGCCAATCCGATGGTTGTGGTTGCGTCGGCCATCACGATCCTGGTCCTGGCGGGCGGCTTGGTCCGCGCGAAAGTCGTCCCCTTCGTATCGTTCCCCAAGCTCGATTCCAACTGGATCGAGGCAACGATCGTCTATCCCGATGGAACGCCCTGGCAGGTCACCGACGAAGCGAGCCGGCGCATGGAACAGGGAATCCAGGCGATAAACGAGAAGCATATCGCCGACACCGGCAAGCCGCTCGTGGCATTGATCCATCGGATGGTGGGGCAAGGGTCGCTCTCACAGGCGGCCCAGGGAAACATTACGCAGGGGAGCCATGTGGGAGGCATGTTTGTCGAGCTTGTCGACACCGCAGAGCGCGACCTGATGAGCCAAGAGGTTGCCGCACTGTGGCGCGAGAAGTCCGGGGGCTTTCCCGGCGCCGAGAGCGTTGTCTTCAGCGGCGGTTCGGCCGGCCCCGGCGGCAACCCCATCGAGTTTACTCTGCTGGCCGGCAGCCGGGATATGGAATCGCTTGAAGAGATGGTCGAGAAGTGCAAAGAGAAGCTGAAAGACTACAAAGGGGTTTTCGACGTCCGGGACGACTCCAACCCCGGAAAATGGGAGTTCCAACAAAAGGTCAAGGAAAAGGCACAAGCCATGGGCGTCAATACGGCCGATCTTTTCGAGACGGTTCGCGCCTCGTACTACGGCGAAGAAGTGATGCGGTTGCAGCGAGGGCGGCACGAAGTCAAGCTCATGGTCCGCTACCCACGCGACGAACGACGCAGTCTGACCAACTTCGACGACATCCGCGTGCGGACGGGAGTGCGGGCGGAACGCCCCTTGACCGAGCTGGCCGAGGTCGATGTCCGGCGCGGCTATTCCAAAATCAACCGCCTCGACCAGAAACGCGCCGTTACGATTACTGCCGACGTCAACGAGGCGGAAGGGAACGCCAGCCAGATCATCAGCAACCTGAAGGCCGAGTTCCTTCCGGCACTCCTCGATGACCCCGCTTACGCCGGCATTAGCGTCCGCTGGGAAGGGATGAAAGAGCAGACCGACGAATCGGTTGTCAGCCTGATCTGGGGGCTGGCAATTGCCCTGATCGCCATGTTTGTTCTCTTGACCCTCGAGTTCCGGTCCTACTTCCAGCCGGCGATCATCATGCTGATTGTGCCGTTCGGCGCTGTGGGGGCCATTCTCGGGCATCTGGTCATGCGGCTGCCGCTGACGCTGTTCAGCCTCTTCGGCATGGTGGCGCTGACCGGCGTGGTGGTCAACGATTCGATTGTTCTGATCGACTTCATCAACCGCCGCGTGCGGAGCGGTATTCCTTTGAAGGAGGCCCTGCTCGATGCCGGCCGGCGGCGTTTCCGCCCCGTCCTGCTGACATCGATTACGACCGTTGCCGGGCTGTCGCCGCTTCTGATGGAAACGTCGTTTCAAGCCCAGATGTTGATCCCCATGGCAACCAGCCTGTGCTTCGGTTTGATGTTTGCCACGATACTCATCCTGCTGTTGGTCCCGGTATTCTATTACCTCCACGCCCGGATCACCCGCACAACATCGCTGTCGCCGGAGGGGGGGCCGCCGGTGCATACGGCCAAGAGACCCGTGGAAGCCGGCCCGCCGGCCGAGGTGCTGCCCGCCCGGAACATGATGGGAATCGGTCACCCAAATCCGAAGTAGGCCGGCCCGAAAGTCGCATCCGGACCTGCCGTCCATGCGATCATGACCTGGATCAGCCCGCCGCTCTTGTGTATACTCCCGCCGCTCTTGTGTATACTCCTCATGATATAGTATACTTTTGGGGTAGCATGTCGAGATATTGCCGGGAATAGTCGTTTGTGAATGCCAGACAACGCAAAATGGGTAACCAGTCCGGAAAAACCAAGCGGTCCGGAAAAGCAAGGCGCAGCAACACGGCAAGAAAGCGTCGCTCGGGGGAACCCGCCTGGGCAACCGCTTCCAACGAGCAGTTGCTCCAGGTGCGCATGTGCGATCTTGGCATCCAGCTAAAAGATACGGATCTGGAGAAACGAGTCGCACAGCTTTACCGGGAATTGGAAATCCGGGGACTGCGGTTCCGCCCGCATTGCTGGCTCTCGGACGAGTGGTTCTCCCAGGACGGAGTGCCCGGTATCGCCATTCCGTTCTATTTGGCCCATCCTCGGTTGAAACGGCTGGAACGCCAGCAGATGTTCGAGGTCGAGGGGGGGACGGTCGAGTGGTGCATGCGGATTCTCCGCCACGAGGCAGGGCACGCGGTCGACACCGCCTACCGGTTGCACCTGCGGCGCCGGTGGCGGGAATTGTTCGGGAGATACTCGCAACCCTACCCGGAGTTCTACCAACCGCGGCCCTATAGCAGACGTTACGTCCTCCACTTGGATCTCTGGTACGCCCAAAGCCATCCGTCCGAAGATTTCGCCGAGACCTTTGCCGTCTGGTTGAAATCCCGCTCCAGTTGGCGGAGGCAATATCGCGGTTGGTCGGCGCTTAGGAAGCTCGAATATGTGGACGAGTTGATGCAGCAGATTTATGGCAAGACCGCACCCGTCCGGTCCCGCCAACACGTCTACCCCTTGCGGGAAATCCGCAAGACGTTGGGCGAACACTATGCAGAAAAGCGGGCTCACTACGGCCTGGACCACCCGGACTTCTATGACCGTGATCTCCGGCGACTGTTTTCCAACGCGCCGGAACACGCAAACAACCTGGCCGCGGCCACATTCCTGCGCCGCACCCGCCGCGAATTGCGCCGCGTCGTGTCGCAATGGACCGGCGAATACCAGTATACAATCGACCGGGTGCTCGCCGAAATGATCGAACGATGCGGGGAATTGAAACTCCATCTCCATCGGCCTGAAGACGCCACGAAGCGGGATGCCATGGTACTTTTAACCGTGCAGATTATGAACTACCTCCACGGAGGCCGGCACCGGTTGGCGCTATGAAAAAGCTCCGAATACTGGTCCTGATGCACGAGGACCTCGTTCCGCCCGAGACCATGGACGGCTACTCGGATAAGGAAATCCTCGAGTGGAAAACGGAATACGACGTGGTTACCACGCTTCGTGAAATGGGCCACCAGACAATGCCACTGGGTGTCAGCGATGATCTCGCCGTGCTCCGCAAAGCGATTGTCGGGCACAAACCGCACATCACCTTCAACTTGCTCGAGGAGTTTCACGGCATCGAGGCTTATGACCGCCACGTCGTCGGCTACCTGGAACTCAGGCGGCAACACTATACCGGCTGCAATCCGCGGGGGCTCTTGCTCGCCCGCGACAAGGCGCTGAGCAAGGAGATCCTGGCGTATCACCGCGTCCCGGCACCGAAGTTCCAGGTTTTCCCGCGCGGCAAGAAAGTGAAGAGAGTCCGCCGGCTGGAATTCCCCTTGCTGGTCAAGTCGCTCTTGCAGGATGCCTCGGCGGGGATCTCCCAGGCATCGCTCGTCCACGACGACGATAAACTTACCAACCAGGTCCAATGCATCCATCAGGACGTCGGAAGCGACGCCATTGCCGAGCAGTACATCGAGGGCCGCGAACTCTACTGTGCCGTGATCGGCAACCAGCGGCTGCAAACTTTCCCGGTTTGGGAAATGCTCTTCAAGAAAAAGCCGGACCATATCGCCAACATCGCCACCGAACGGGTAAAGTGGGATGAAGCGTACCAGAAGAAGATCGGGATCGAAACCCGTGCCGCGGAGGACCTGCCCGACGGCGTCGAAGACCGCATCTTCAAGCTCTGCAAACGGATTTACCGCGTGCTCTCGATGAGCGGCTACGGCCGCATGGACCTCCGCCTGACACCGGACGGCCGCGTCTATTTCCTCGAAGCCAACCCCAATCCGAACCTTTCTTACGGCGAGGATTTGGCCGAATCGGCCGAGAAGATCGGTGTCTCCTATGAATCGCTCCTCCAGCGGATTATCAACCTCGGCCTGCGGTATCAAGCGCCCTGGAAGGGTCAGCACCATGAAACAGGATGAATCTGCAAGAAGACTCGCCGGGGCCGTCGAGGAATTCAACCGGCACGAAAACCGCAACGATGGGGAGCACGTGCTCCGGAACCTGTCCGGCGGACTGACACTCTTGCGCCAGTCGCTCTATTTGAGGGTGCATGATGACGTCGGGAGGATGGTCAGCACCGATTCGATGTGGGAACCGGCTTCGGAAATGAAAAGCAGGCTGCTGGCAAGGATGGAAATCGACCTTTACCAGATTGTCGAATCGGCCGCCGCCGCCCGAGAATCCGGCTATGTCGGTACGACGGACGACTGGTACCTGCAATGGCTTGCCCGGCTTAGACTCGGTGAATCGCACGCCGATCCCAAGAATGCCAAGCGCCTTGCCGACTATTTGTCCAAAACACCCGACGACCGGCGACTCGCTTTTACCGACGTGCTGGTCAACGTGCTTCCGAAATCAAGGCAAGCGCCCCTCGTCCTGTTCCGCCTGCTCCCGTTAGCCGTCCATATAGTGACGGCACAAGCTTTTGACGACCAGCTCCGCGCGTCCCAACTGCGGGACGAGCAGGTGGACTGCCTGCCGGCAATTCGCGACTGCCACGAGTGTCACGGCGAGGTGTTCCACTGCGGCGAGCAATGTCCCCAATGCGGCAACCCCTTGTGGAAGCCGGAATGGCTGGCCGCCGATTAGTCGTTGCGAAGCCGCAAACGGCGGTGCTACAACGCCCGGCGATGACGGCGCGTCCGGCGGCCGAAAACCGGTTTCGGCTCTTCTGCCGGAGTCCCGGTCGCCTCGTTCGGCAGATCCTCTTCGGCCCGGGGTTCGAAGCCTGCAATCTCGTCACGCTTCAGGAGGCGGTTGATCCGTATTTCGATCCTTGTCAGTTCGTTGCCTTCTTCGGGTGTGACGAAAGTGAAAGCAACGCCCTCGCGGCCCATCCGGCCGGTGCGGCCGACACGGTGGACGTAGTCGTCACAGAATTGCGGGATGTCGTAGTTGATGATGTGCGAGATGCGGGTGACGTCGATCCCCCGGCCAACCACGTCGGTCGCGACCAGGATTCGGGTCTTGCCGTCGCGGAACCGCTGCATCACGCTGTCGCGGGCCTTTTGCACCAGGTCGCCGTGGATCGTGTCGACCGATCTGATCTTCTTTTGCAGGCGCCGCTGGACCCGGTCGGTGCCCCGGCGAGTCCGGCAGAAGACGATTGCCTGGGTGGGGTCTTCACGCTGGAGCAGCTTTACCAGCAGGTCGAACTTCCGCTCCGGATCGACTGTGAAATAGAACTGCTCGATCGTTTCGACCGCCGGATTCTTTGGCGAGAAGTCCAGCTCCTCGGGGTCCCGCATGTATCGAATGGCCAGTCGCCGGACCGGAGGGGGAATCGTGGCGCTCAAGAGCAAGGTCTGGCGCGCCTGCGGACAGCGACGCAAGATCTTTTCGATGTCCGGCCGGAACCCGATGTCGAGCATCCGGTCGGCTTCGTCGAGCACGAGGAAACGGATGCTGCCGAGCACCAGCGGACCGCGGCTGATCAGGTCGAGCACGCGGCCCGGCGTGCCCACCACGATCTCGCACCCCCGCTCCAGCTTCTCCGCCTGGCCACGGATCGGCTTGCCGCCGTAGACCGCGACCACGTGGACTCTGCGCCCGGAGGCGAGCTTGGCGCACTCGTCGCGGACTTGAACCGCTAATTCGCGGGTGGGGACGAGCACGATCGCTTGGGGCGCGGCATGGGCCTTGGGAGGGTGGAGCTGTTCGAGAATCGGGATTCCGAATGCGGCGGTCTTGCCGGTGCCGGTTTGCGCCTGGCCCATCACGTCGACGCCCGCCATCGCGCGGGGGATCAGGCCCGATTGGATCGGGGTCGGTTCGAGATAATCGGCCGCAGCCAGGGCTGCGAGCATCGTCTCCGACAGGTCCAACGCGCCAAAGCCGGTTGCCGGTTGAGGTGCTCCCCCCGCCGCACGGCGGGATTTTTTCGCGCCGCCGTCCTCCGGGACTTCGGATGTCTGCGGGGCCGTCTCTTTCAGGGGCGACGATTCGGGCGCCCTGCGCCTGCGTCCCCGGCGGCGTCTTCGCCCCGGCGGCTTGGAGGTTTCCGAGGTCTTCTTGGGTTTCACGCCGGCGGGTTTCGGTCGCCGTCCGGACCGGGGGCTTCGTTCGGCCAAATCACTCATCCTTCACCAATGATCATTCCGTTATTTCCGGCTCGCCCAATCCTCCAACATGGCAAACTGCCGGTCGAAGCGGTGTTCCTCAACGCCCAGCGGGCTCTTGAAGAAACTGGCCAAAAACGTCATCAAGCCGGTCTCGCCGCGGCGCCGGGCGAGGTCGGTGAACCGGACGAGGTCCAAGACCAGTGGGGCCGCCAGAATCGAATCGCATCCCTGCCACGTGAATTGCAGTGCCATCGGTACGCCGAGAAAGCCCGTGAAGTGAACGTGGTCCCACGCCGTCTTCCAGTCGCCCAGGCTCTCGATGAACTCGATCGTCACCAGGGTCTGCGGCCGGTAACCGAGAATTTCGTGCAGAAGATGGTCCTTGCTGGTGACTTTGCTCTGCTTGTTGGCCGGGTCGTTCAGGACCTGGCCGTCCATGTTCCCGAAGATGTTGTGGCCGACCCAACTCATTACTTGCAGGTTGCGGCGCGCGAACATGGGGGCCACTACGCTCTTCATCAACGTTTCGCCCGTCTTGCCGTCGCAGCCGGTGTGACGGGTGCCGCGGAGTTCCGCTAATTCGGAAATCGCAGCAGGCGACGAACCGACCGACGGGGTGAAATTCACGTACGAACAACCCGAATCCAACGCCGCAATCGCGTAGAGCGAGCTGGCCGAAACCGGACATTTACCCGCATCGGCCAACAAGGGCTCCAACTCGGCCCACGTCGGCGGAATCGCACTGCCGTCCACCGGCGGCTCCGTCGACGCAAGATTGACGACGATTACGTGCTCCAGATCGTTCGTTTCGGCAAACTCGCCGAAGTCGCGCTTGAGCCGATCCACCGTTTCGCGGGGTGATTCGTCTTCCGGCAGGCCGGTATCAGCCAGCGATGCAATCGTCTTTCCGACCTTGTAAAGCGTGCCCGGCCGGATCCGCTTGTCGATCCCGTTCAGCTCGGGCCCGACCTGTTCGAGCAGTTCCGGCTTGACCGTACCGCTGTCGGTTACAAGCAGCATTGCCGCGTCGGTGAGGGCGACGTTCCGGATTTCATGCCCCCCGACCAAAAAGTCGGTCCACGGGGCCAGATCGAGCCGTTCGAACTGGGGAAGGTGACTCACCAGGCCGGTCGGTCCGATGAGCCCTTTTTGGATGGCCGAGAGTCCAACGATGGCCGTCGTTGCGGCCCCGCCCCTTGCCCCAATCAGCCAAATACCGATTCTTGATGTTGCCATTGCACTCGAATTCTTCTCTACGAATGGGGGGCACTTGGAAGCAGGCAGGGAACCTATTGTGATTGTCCGCTTAATTCCCGGCCACGTCAACCACCCATCAACAATAGGGGGCATATACCCCCCGATTGTTCCACCTGTTCTCTTAGGCTTATTAGGTCCTGCCTGAAAATCCGTTTCTTCCACCGTCTGACGACGGTAGCTAGTGCCAGTCGGAAAAAGGCTGATTTGGCGTCAGGAAGCGGGCGAAAGC
>CAZJRB010000071.1:0-38367 GCA_964547995.1 uncultured Planctomycetaceae bacterium
GGGTTCTTCTCCGGCAAATCCTGCTCGGCCGTCTGCTGATCCTGCGCTTGCGATGTTGATTGCGACAGAAGTACAAATAGCAGGCTGGCCGACAAGACCGAGCGAGAAGGAATCATGAGAACACCCCTGCCTCCAGGTGAAACGCCAGACCGCTCTGGTATAGAACCAACGTCCTGCACCAGTTCACCGCCAATCATCCTACCAGTTCGCACCTTTGATTGCAACACTCGCCCCATGCAAATGGGGGGGCAGGTTGCGGAATCCCAATTTGGCTCGATTGTCTCAACGCAAGACGCTAACCCCTCACCGCGTCCAGCATGGCGATGACGTTCTCCGGCGGGACGTCGGCCAGGACGTTGTGGACCTGCTGGAAGACGAAGCCGCCGCCGGGGTTGAGGATGGCGATCTGCTCTTTGACGTGGCTGCGGATTTCGTCGGGCGTGGCATGGGAGAGGACGTAGCGGGTGTCGCAGCCGCCGCCCCAGAAGGTGATCCGCTCGCCGAAGTCGACCTTCAACCCGGCGGCGTCCATGCCCTTACACGAAATCTGCACCGGGTTGATGGCGTCGAGCCCGGCGTCGATCAGGTCGTCCAACAACTCGCGGACGCCGCCGCAGCAGTGCAGTTGCACCTTCACGTCGGCCAGCTCCTTTGCCCGCCGCCACATGCGGGCGTGACGCGGCTTGAACAGCTCGCGGTACATGGCCGGCGACAGTTGCGGGCCGTTCTGCATCCCCAGGTCGTCGCCGAAGAGGATGATGTCGATGTACGGGCCGACCAGCCTGAGGAACTTTTCGAGATTCGCCAGGTGCATCTCGACGAGCCGGTCGAGAAACTCTTGCGCCCGGCCGGGATCGGCGGCCAGGAGCATGTAGAACTTGTCGTTGCGGTAGAGGAATTGGCCGATCTCCAGGAGGTTTCCGCCGAACAGCGCGAGGATCGCCCGGTCGGTCCGCTCGCGGAGCGCCTTGGCCCCGGCGACCATCGCTTCGTCGCCGAACTGCCCTGCCACGAGCGGCCCCGGCGGCGTTCGCATCGCAACCCACATGCAATCGGCCATCGCTTCCGGCAGCCGGTCGAGGTCGTCGTCCTCGAAGAAGGGCCAGTAGGTCTGCTCGAAGTAGATGGCGCCGTCGGGCATCTGGCCCACGACGCGGCCGGTTTCCGACTTCAGCACCCAGCGGCCGTCCTCGCGCTCGGGCATCGCCCAGCGGGGCATCTGGCACGGCGAGCCGTCGGGCAGCGTCCAATCGGACCAGTGCTCGTCGTCGTTGGCAAACCCGCGGCCCAGTTCGATCGTGTCGACACCGAACCGATCCAGCACGTCGTCGTCGACGATCGCAAGCTGCTGGATCGGGTCGTAGACGCGGATCGGACGCTCGGGTAGTTCGAGGGCCTCGCGGAGCTTCCGATAAGCCATCGCCGCGATGCCGGAGGAGCGATGGCCGCCGAAGTCGATCGGCACCCGGTCGGGCTGCTCGTGGTTCAGTGCGGCAAGGACGCGTTCTCGCGGGGTCATGGCGGGGTTCCTTTGCATGCTAGAGGAAAAGCACTATGATGTATTGTACAGACGAATCGGGCTGTTGGAAACACACTGGTCGAACGGCCCTTCCCGAGATTCCCGCGAAATGATATGCTATTCGCATGGCCCCTGACATGTTCAACGCATCCAGGGAAAACTTCAGATGTACTTGCTTTACGTTGATGAAAGTGGCGACATTGGCTTGGTTAGTAGTCCAAGTCGCTATTTCATTCTCAGCGGTTTTGTCGTACACGAACTCGCGTGGCACAACACGTTGGAGGCGATTATCGACTTCCGGCGTCGGTTGCGACAACGATACGGACTGAAGCTTCGAGAGGAAATCCATGCTGCACACTTTGTCAATCGCCCCAGCCCGGACATCTCGCGATTTCGCAGGGATATTCGGCTGCGGATGCTTCGAGAAGTGCTGGACTTCGAGGCCACGCTCGCAGACGTCAATGTTCTGAACGTACTCGTTGACAAGCAGAACAAAGGGCCAGACTACGACGTCTTCAATCGGGCGTGGACATTCCTGTTTCAACGGTTTGAAAATACGATTTCCCACCGAAATTTACCCGGCCCGCAGAACCCTCAAGATCAGGGGGTCGCGATCGTTGATCGTACGGACGAAGTGAAGTTACGGGGGCTGCTCAGAAGACTGCGAAGATACAATCCCGTTCCGAACATCAGTGGTGTAGGATATCGACAGTTGCCCATGCGAACCATGATTGAGGATCCGGTTCACCGCGATTCTCTACATTCGTATTTTATCCAGCTTGCCGATGTCAACGCGTATTTCCTGAAACAGCGAGAAGAGCCATGCGACTATGTCCGAAGGAAGGGAGCGAGGAACTACTTTCTGCGGCTGGATACGATATTGTGCAAAGTGGCAAGCCGGCACGATGCCTACGGTGTGGTAAGGCTGTAATAAGCACACGCAAGAAGAAGGGCCCGCTTTAACGGGCCCGGTGGATCCTACTGCCGGGTCTAGCCCGGGGTCAGATCCATAAAAATTATACTCGCGGGAGACTTCGAGGTCAACACGTTGTCGCCAATCTTGTGGTTTCCGGCGTTCCACGCCCTGATCACGAAGTCTAAGGCCCCTGTTTGGGGGGCAATTCAATCCTCTGGAAACACGTCAGTCGCCAGGACGGAAAAACTCGCCCTCGCAAGCAAAACGATTACTTTTGGAGAAGCACATGTCCTATCGTGAAGAGAAAGCGTTCATGGGTGAGTACGTGAATCTGGTCGAGTTGAAGACGGCCGACGGCGGCCGGGTGGCCGTTGCGCCCGAGTGGCAGGGGCGGGTGATGACCTCGACCTGCGGGGGCGACGACGGGCCAAGTTTCGGGTTCGTCAATCGGGCCTTTATCGAGGCCGGGCAACTCGACCCAAAATTCAACAACTACGGCGGCGAAGAACGACTCTGGCTCTCGCCCGAGGGGGGGCAGTTCAGCCTCTGGTTCAAGCCGGGCGCCGAGCAGAACATGGAAAACTGGTTCACCGCGCCGGCCATCAACAAAGGGGCGTGGGACGTCGCCGAGCAGGACGACTCGCTCTGCCGGATGACCACCGCGATGAAGCTCCAAAACGCGTCGGCCACCGATTTCGAGTTCGAGGTCGCCCGCGATGTCCGGCTGCTGACCCCCAATGAGCTGAACGGGCTGTTCGGCGAAGCGGCGGGAAAACTGATGGGCGCCGGCGGCGTGAAACTCGTCGCCTACGAAACGATGAACCAAATCACCAACGCCGGCCCGGCCATGACCAAGGAGAAGGGCCTTGTGTCGATCTGGATACTCTGCATGCTCAATGCCGGGCCGGAGACGGTGACGATCGTCCCTTACAAACCGGGCGACGAAGCAAAGCTGGGACCGGTCGTCAAGAGCGACTATTTCGGTGAAATCCCCATGGACCGGCTCATGATCGCGCCCGAGGCCGTGTTGTTCAAGGCCGACGGCCGCCACCGCTCGAAGATCGGCACCTCGCAGCGGCGCGCGCGGAACGTGCTCGGGTCGGTCGATTTACAGCTCGGCGCGCTGACGCTCGCCCAGTTCACCATGCCCGACGACCCCGCGGCCAAACTCTACATGAACAACATGTGGGAGGTGCCGCAGGCCGAGCCGTACACGGGCGACGTGGCCAATGCCTACAACGACGGCCCGAACAAGACGGGCGAACAGCTCGGCGCGTTTTGCGAGATCGAATCGCTTTCGCCGGCCGGGGAGCTTGCCGCCGGCGAGTCGCTCGTACACCGGCACCGGACCCTGCACGTCCGGGCGGACGCGGCAACGCTCAACGCCTTAGCGAAGGAGATCCTCGGCGTCGATCTGGACGCGGTTTGCAAGGAGATGGTTTAGGGAATCAACGAAATCGGCCACCACGTTTATCGGCACATCCGCAAGATAATCTGTGATAGTGAGTAGTGGATGGAAAAGCCCCCGCACTGCGTGCGGGGGTTAGTTGGCGGCGGTGTTTCGCCGCTTGCGGCTTCGCATCACCCCGACCGACACCGGACTTCTTGACACGCGGGGCACATCGGAGAGAATGGTTCAACAGCCGCATACGGAGGATTCCGGCATGAGTCAAAATCCCTATGAGCCCCCGCAACAGCCTTACCAACCCCCGCAAATGCCGCCGGGGCAAACTCCCATCCAGGACCTGGAACACTTGAAGCTGTTGTCGATTTTCCACTACGTCGTGGCGGCGATGACGGCGTTGTTTTCCTGCTTCTGGCTCATCTACGTTGTCTTTGGGTTCGTGTTTCTCCTCATGCCGACGACGGGCCCGCCCGGCCAGGGACCACCGCCCGCCGAAGCAAAAATCATCGGGCTGGTAATCATCATCATTTTCGGAGCCATCGTCCTTTTCGGCTGGGCGGCGGCGGTCTGTGTTTTTCTGGCCGGCCGATTCCTTGCTGCGCAAACGCACTACATCTTCTGCATGATCGTCGCCGGCGTCGAGTGCCTGTTCATGCCGTTTGGAACGGTGCTGGGCATATTCACGATCATCGTCCTGGTCCGCCCCACGGTGAAGACGCTCTTCGACGCAGGCCGGAACCCGTTCGGGAATTGAAGGACCGGAGGGACGGTGCCCTATGAACGTTGCCGAACTGCTGAAGAAAAGTCGCAGCGTCCGCCGGTTTCACGAGGATCAATCGCTTGCGCGTCAGACGCTTGTCGACCTGGTCGCGTTGGCGCGGCTTTGCCCTTCGGCGGCAAACCGGCAGCCGTTGAAGTTCATCGTGGCCGCCGAGCCGGACGAGCGGGCAAGGGTGTTTCCCCACCTCCGCTGGGCCGGGGCGCTCGATTGGCCGGGGCCCGACAAAGGAGAACGGCCCACCGGGTACATCGTCATCCTCGGCGACAAGGAGGTCCACCCCACGTTCGACGTCGACCCGGGCATCGTCGCCCAGAGCATGTTGCTGGCCGCGGCGGAGCAGGGCCTCGGCGGCTGCATGTTCGGCTCGATCGACCGCAAGGGGCTCCGCCGCGACCTGAACATCCCCAAGCGGTTCGAGATCGTCCTGGTCGTCGCCCTGGGCGTACCGGCCGAAACCGTCGTCCTCGAAGACATGAAGGACCCCAAGGCCATCAACTACTGGCGCGACGAGAACGACATCCACCACGTGCCAAAACGCCCGCTGGAGGAGATATTGGTGGATTTCCTGTGATCCCGGAGCCACTCGCCTGCGGCACATTCACAACGGTAAGTAGAGCACTTGTCCCGCCAATTCACCGGCGGAACTGCACTGGTCTATCAGTAGGATTTCTTCGATGGCCTGTCCTATCGGCATGGACTCGGGGACTTCGAGCAGCCCGGCCATAGTAGTACCTTCTTGTAGGCGTTGGTGAGCGAAATGCGTCATTGTGCTCACATCATGTGTAATGACGATTCGGTCGTTCTCGGCCGCCCAATCAAGGATCGCGGGATCGTCTCTTGCAAGAAGCCCAACGTCTTGCAGACGGACAATATCCAACTTCGGATTGCGGCGCAGGAGTCCGCGGACGATCCGATTGTTGAAGTTCTCATCGGTGAGAAATCGGAACATGATCGCCTACTCTCGCGACGTGCGTCGTGCCAGCAACCGCTCACGGATGCCGTTTGAGGGAAACCTTGCTTCGCTCTCGTGGCGAACCTCGTCACGCTGTTCCTTTCGTTCCTTGAGATATGCTTCGACGTCCTCCTTTCGTCGCAGAAAGAAGCTGATCACGGCGTGAATGTCGGGAAGGGCAACCACCGGGTATTGTTCCGCAATCTCTTCCGCAGTGCAGCCCTGCAAGTACGCAGTTGCGATCGTATCCAACGTCACCCGCGTTCCCCGGACTCGGATTACTCCAAAATCATCCGCCTCAAGCGGAACCGGATCGGATGTGATGATCAGCGACATGGTCCAAGCTCCTTTTCAAGAGAATCGACTGCGAACCCTGCGGGCGGATTCTTTGCCGAAAACAACACCTCTATTATACACCCTATGCGGTGGGCAAGACAACTCCGATCGAGAACCCTCGCCGGGCCAAAACCTACATCTGCTCCACCACCCGGATGCCCAGCAGTTCGAGACCCTTGGCGATGGTCCGGGCGGTCAGGTCGCACAGCAGCAAGCGGCTTTGGCGCAACTCGGGCGTTTCGGCCTTCAGCACCGGGCACTGCTCGAAGAAGGTCGAGTAGCGGTTGGCCAGGTCGAACAAGTAGCCGGTGAGCTGGTTCGGGCGGTAGTCGGCGACGGTCATATTGAGGGCCTCGCCGAAGCGGAGCAGTTCGAGTGCCAAGGCGCGTTCCGCCGGCGAGTCGAGCGTAATCCGCGCGCCCGAGTTGCGGACTGCCTCGGGGTCTTCGTTCCCCTTGCGGAAGATGCTCCGCACCCGGGCGTAGGCGTATTGCATGTACGTGGCCGTGTTGCCGGTGGTGGCCACCATCTTGTCGTAGCTGAACTTGTAGTCGCTCGTGCGGTTCTGCGAGAGGTCGGCGTACTTGATAGCGGCGATGCCGACGGTCTCGGCGACGTTCCGGCGATCTTCCGCCGACAGTTCGGGGCCGTCGGGCTTGGCGTCGTCGTTTTCGGCGACGATGGCCGCCGCGCGGCGGACGGCTTCGTCCAGCAGCCCCTCGAGCCCGACCGTATCGCCCTCCCGGGTCTTGAACGGCTTGCCGTCTTCACCCAGCACGGTCCCGAAGCTGATGTGCTGGAGTTCAATGTTCCCGTAGCCCATCATTTCGGCGGCGGCGAAGAGGTGCTCGAAATGCATACCCTGCCGGAAATCGACGACGTACAAAATGGCGTCGGGCTCGAAGGTCTCCACCCGGTAACGGATGGTGGCCAGGTCGGTCGTGGCATAGAGAAACGCCCCGTCCCGCTTGCGGATCAGCATCGGCACGCTGGTATTTTGGAAAAAGATGCCGATCGCGCCGTCGCTCTCCTGGCCGATCCCCTGTTCGATCAACTCGTCGACCAGCGGTGCGAGCCGGTCGTTGTAGAAGCTCTCGCCCAAGGTATGGTCGAACGCCACGCCGAGCCGGCCGTAAACCCGGTTGATTTCGTCTTGGCAGGCCGGCAGAAACTCCCGCCACAACCGCGTGTTCTCTTCGTCGCCGGCATGGAGTTTCGCAGTTTCGGTCAATACGGCCGTGCCGATTTCGGCGTGCCCGGCCGCCAGTTTTGACAACTCAGGCGTGTTCTCCACGACGGCGAGCTTTACTTGCAGGTCGGCCAGCCCCTCCCGGGCGGACGCCAGATCGCCCTCCAGCTTCTTCAGTGCTTTGCGTGTTTTCTTGTCGGGTTTTTCCCCGGCGTCGCCCCTCCTTTGTTCCAGGTCGGCGCCCTGCCCGGCAATCGCGCGCTCCATCTCCGGCAGCTTTGCCTTGCCCTCGTGATAATCGGCCAATTGCCGCACGAGCCGGTAGAGCCGGGCAAGTTCCTCGACGGGATTGTCCCGGTACGCGGCTTCGTCGAGAAAATGGCGGTAGCCGTAGATGATCATCCCGAACTGGGTGCCCCAGTCGCCGAGGTGGTTGTCGCTGACGACCGTGTGGCCGATAAAACGGAGCACCCGGCAGAGCGCGTCGCCGATCACGGTCGAGCGGATGTGGCCGACGTGCATCGGCTTGGCCACGTTCGGGGCGGAGTAGTCGATTACGAACGTCCGCGGCTTCTCGACGGTCGGGACGCCGAGCCGATCGTCGCAAGCGGCTCTCGCAAGCCGGGCGATGAGCCAGTCGTCCTTGATCCGCAGGTTGATGAATCCGGGCCCGGCGATTTCCGGCCGGTCGCAGAAGTCGGCCACGTCGAGCTTTGCGATCACCTCGGCGGCCACTTCCCGGGGCTCCCGGCCGAGCTTCTTACCGAGCGGCATCGGAAAATTCGCCTGGTAGTCGCCGAATTTCGGATTACCGCTGGGGCGGATCAGATCGAGCATCTCGTCCGCACCGGCATCGCCAACCAGACCGGCCATCGCGGCACCGAAGCGTTCCTTCAGCGTCGGCAGGATGCTCATGGGTCGGCCGTCTCCAGCTCGCGCGGCTCGAAGGGCACTCGCTTCGCTTGGGCCCAGAGATGTTCGATGGCGTAGTAGTCGCGGGTCTGCGGCTCGAACAGGTGGATCACCACGTCGCCGTAATCGAGCAGGATCCACCGGCTTTCCTCGTAGCCCTCGATTCCCAGGCGGACGTCGCCGAGCCTGTCCTCCAGGGCGTGGTCGATCTCCTCGCTCATCGCGTGCAACTGCCGCCGGCTGGTGCCGCTGGCCAGGACGAAGTAGTCGAACATGGGCGTCAGCTCGCGCATGTCGAGGATGACGATGTCGCGGCCGCGGTTATCTTCGGCAGTCCGGGCGGCCACCATCGCACGCTTCAGCGCCCCGTTCGTCGGTTTCCCGGTGGAATTCTTGGGCTCGACGCTATTTTCGCTCACAATGGGCCTCGTGGGAGATCAAACTCAGGCAACACGTATTTTACTCAGAATCAAGAACCGGGGGGAGCCCCCCCAATTGGAGACAAACGGACCGGCCGCCGGGTTCAGGGAGATGGAATACTACGGGCGTCTTTAGAAGATCCCCAGTGCCGCCAGGCTGAAGCGGACGATCAACCCGGCCGCCACCACGCTGACCATGCTCATCAGCTTGATGAGAATGTTGAGGCTCGGGCCGCTGGTGTCCTTGAACGGATCGCCGACGGTATCGCCGACGATGGCGGCCTTGTGGGCGTCGGTGCCCTTTCCGCCGTGGGCGCCCCCTTCGATGTACTTCTTGGCGTTGTCCCAGGTGCCGCCGGCGTTGGCCATGAAGACCGCCACGCAGAACCCGCAACAGAGCGCCCCGACCAGCAGTCCCATCACGCCGGCCACGCCCAAGAGCATGCCCACGGCAATCGGCGTCAACAGTCCCAAGACCGAAGGCAAGATCATTTCGCGCTGGGCCGCCCTGGTGCTGATGGCGACCGGCGCGGCGTAGTCGGGCTTCTCGCTGTAGTCCATGATACCCGGACGCTCGCGGAACTGGCGCCGGACCTCTTCGACCATTCCGAACGCGGCCCGGCCGACCGCTTTCATCGTCAGGGCGCAGAAGACGAACGTGGCCATGGCGCCCAGGAATATGCCGACCAGCACTTTGGGATTCATGATGTGGCAGGCGTAGTAGTTCATCCAGTCGATCATGTTGGCCTTCTCGACGGCAACCACGACGGCCTCGCTGCCGGCAAATGCGGCGTTGCCTTCCGGATCGCCCGCTATCAGCGCGTCGATCTTTGCCGGTCCGTCGCCCGTTTCGGCCTTCTCCCAGTTGTCTTTGACGTGCTTATGGCGAATCTGCTCGGGCATTGCGATGTAGCCGTCCACTTTGTGTTCGCCGTCTTCGGTGGTGACTTCGGCAAGGAACTGGTCGTTGATTTTGTACCACCCCGGCTGGTGTTCGGCGAGAACCGAGTTGCCCCACCGGACGTGGCCGACGCGGACCTCCTCAACGTAGGCGGCCAGCAAGGCCAGGGCGGTCAGGGCGGCCGAGCCGATGGCGAATCCCTTGCCGGTCGCGGCCGTCGTGTTGCCTAGGGAATCGAGCGCGTCGGTCCGCTCGCGGACCTGCGGATCGAGGCCGGCCATCTCGGCGTTGCCGCCGGCGTTGTCGGCAATCGGGCCGTACGCATCGGTGGCCAGCGTGATGCCCAGCGTGCTGAGCATCCCGACCGCGGCGATCCCCACGCCATACAGGCCCAGCGCAAACGTGTGCGGGTCGTTGAAGTCCCAACGGCACCCGCACCCGAAGGCCAACAACGTTGCCGCACACACGGTGATCACCGGGACCCAGACGCTCTTCATCCCGCTGGCGATGCCGCCGATGATGATTGTCGCCGGGCCGGTCAAGGCCTGATCGGACAGGTCCCGTGTGGGTTTGTATTCGTCGCTGGTGGAGTATTCGGTCCAAAACCCGATCATCGCCCCGGCAAGCAGGCCCACGATGACGCTGACGGATATCGACAAGTAGGCGGACCCCAGCAGCAGCCAGGTGATCAGGATGGCTGCCACGACGATCGCGCCGGTCGAGGCATAGACGCCTTTTCGCAGCGCCTTCAGGAGGGTCTTTTGCGAGGCCTCGTCGTCGTCGGTCCGGACCAGGTAGACCCCCCAGATCGAGAGCAGGATTCCAATACCGGCCAACACGATGGGCAAGAAGAGGGCCGACAGCCGCATGCTGTCGCTGGTGAAGGCGGCCACGCCCAATGCCGCGGTGGCAAGGATCGACCCGCAGTAGGACTCGTACAGGTCGGCGCCCATGCCGGCCACGTCGCCCACGTTGTCGCCGACGTTGTCGGCGATGGTGGCCGGGTTGCGTTTGTCGTCCTCGGGAATTCCGGCCTCGACCTTGCCGACCAGGTCGGCGCCGACGTCGGCCGCCTTGGTGAAAATGCCTCCGCCGACCCGCGCAAACAGCGCCTGGCTGCTCGCTCCCATCCCGAAGCAGAGCATCGTGACCGTGATATCGACCAGACCGATCTCACCGAACCCGAGCGCCGGAACGAGCCAGTACAGAATGGCAAACCACATCGTGATGTCCAGCAACCCCAGGCCGACGACCGTCAGTCCCATCACGGCGCCGGACCGGAAGGCCACCTGAAGGCCCTGGTTGAGCGACTTCTGGGCGCCTGCGGCGGTCCGGCTGCTTGCCCAGGTGGCCGTCTTCATGCCGAACCAGCCGGCCAAACCGGAGAAGAAACCGCCGGTCAGGAAGGCGAACGGGACCCACTTACTCTGTGCCCCGGCCCAAAACGCGGCAATCCCCAGCAGAACGGCGATCACAACGAAGAACAGGAAAACGATTTTGTATTGCTGCCAGAGATAGGTATTGGCCCCGGTCCGGACGTGGCCGGCAATTTCGACCATCTCGTCGGTGCCCTCGTCGGCCTCCATCATCGACCGGAAGAACTTCCAGGCGAAGACCAACGCGGCAATGGAGCTGGCGAAGGCAATCACCCATAAAATGGCGAACCACCACTGGGCAGGTTCGGCGGCTGTGGGTACCGCCGGTTTCTTGACCGTGGTGATCTTCTTGGCCGGTGCTGCGGCGGGCGGTGGTTCTTTGGCGGCGGGTTCGGCTGCGGGCGGCGGTCCTTCGGCCGGTTCTTCGGTTGCGGGTTGTCCGGCGACGGGCTCATCGCCTGCCGGTTCCGACGGTTCCTGAGCGGGTTCGCCCGATGCGTCATCAGACGGATCATCCAACGTCGGCTCGGCCCCAACGAGGGCCGGCTCCGCCGCTTGCTCGGCCGCCGGGGCATCTTGGGCCGTTGCGACCCGGCCGGGCCCGGCCATGATAATGATCGCAACCAGTATGGCCATCAGGATCATCCGTACAGGGTGCCGCATCAGGTTGAAGACAGCTTGACAGGACCTCATGGCTCACCTCTCTCCCGTTGTAATATTTATGCCTTGCCTAGCTTTTTGCCCAACAATTTACAGAACCGCTTATTTTATGGGTACGTTCTTTGACCTGTCAACTACACACACCGACCCGTGCCGTCTACCGCAACTCTCATTTTCTTAGGGCAAATTCTTCACAGGGTCCCAAGTGGGGCGGCCCTCGACCGGCACGGGCCCTGTACGGGAAAACACACCGAAAAGACGAATTCGGCCACGGAAACTCCTTTCTCGGACGAGCAGCACCCCCCCACAGCAGTGCATGTTGCCCGTGGCGGGCGAAATGCGGGGTTTTTTGATTGTCATTTTTGGGGGAACCGATTAGGCTATATAAAAACTATATACTGGGACTGGCGGGAAAATCTGCCCCCTCCCGGCCAAATCAGAAGCGTTCCCATTGAGAGGATGAGGATCATGACATTCCGCATAAGAAATGTGCGCTTTGCCGGTTTGCGAAGCCTCTGCTGTCGACGAGTCGTCCTGGTAATCGCGTTGCTGCTGATACCGACGTTCGTTCTGGCCGCCGACCGACGCGGCCGTAAGCCGAAGTTCGGCGAATTCAACCCCGACCACCAAACGGTCGAAATGTTCGGGGCGATCGGCAACAAGCAGATCGACGTGAAGCTGATTCCCAAGGACTCGACCCAGTGCAACGTCTTGATCGAGAACAAGACCAACCGGCCGCTGAACGTGAAGCTCCCCGAGGCCTTTGCCGGGGTTCCGGTCCTGGCGCAGGCGGGCGGAATGGGCGGTGCCGGCGGGTTCGGCGGCGGCGGCGGCGGTCAGGCGATGGGTGGCGGCATGGGCGGCGGAGCCGGAATGGGCGGCGGTGGCGGCGGGTTCTTCAACGTCCCGCCCGAAAAGGTCGGGAAGTTCAAGGTCACAACCGTTTGCCTGCAACACGGCAAGCCCGAACCCCGTCCCGCTATGAAGTACGAAGTCAAACCGATCGAGGAGTTCACCGACAAGCCTGCCGTCCATGAACTCTGCCGCATGCTCGGAACCGGCCGCCTCAATCAAAGGGCCGCCCAGGTCGCGGCTTGGCATCTTATGGACAACATGAGCTTCCAACAGCTTGCTGCGAAGCAATATAAGTACGCCAACGGCGGCACGAGTCCCTACTTCACGCCCCAACAGTTGCAGGCCGGCATGCAGTATACGGCCATGGCCGTGAAGCTCGCCGAACAACGGGACAAGAGCAAGAGCCCCGGTGATACCGATTCGGCCAGCACGCACGGCGGCAATCGGTAGTCGATACCGGCACGGGATTGGAGCAACGACGACCAAGAACGGGGGCGAAAACTCCCCTTTCTCCATAGTTCTGCTACACTGACGGGAGTCGGATCGGGCCTCCGAGAGGGAACGTCTCGGGCTGTGTTCCACGGATACTTCGGTATGGCGTGGGATTCAAGAAAAGTAGCAGGCACACTCCGTGTGCCGTTCGCGATGGAGGTGCGCGTTTTCACAAATTCTTTTTTGCTGCGGTCCCGAGCCGCACGGGAGGAGGCGTTGGCCATGTTCAAGTTCTGTCGAGTCGGTTGTTGGGTGCGACCCGGGGTTTGGGTTGCCGTGCTGTTGATTCCCGCGATGTTGCTCGCAGCGGATGCGCCGAAGAAGGGCCGCAACAAAGCAAAGGCCGCGGGCGAAAAGATCGACATCTTCGACGGCATCGAGAAGGGGCAACTCGAAGTAAAGTTGATTCCGCAAAACGAGAAGAAATCGCAACTGCTGATCAAGAACAAGACCGATCGGCCGCTGTCGGTCCGGTTGCCCGCCGCCTTTGCCGGAGTGCCCGTATTGGCCCAGGGTTTCCCCATGTTCGATCAACAAGACGCCCCGCAACAGGTCGGCGGCGGTCCGCAAGGTCCCTTCGGGCAGAATTTCATGAACCTCGGCATGCCCAACCAGAACCAGAACCAGAACTTCTTCAACATGCCGGGCTTCATGTTCAGCATCGCACCCGAGAAAGTCGGCAAGCTACGCCTGACCACCGTCTGCCTCGACCACGACAAGAAGACGCCGAGGCCGCAGATCAAGTACGAGATCAAGCCCATCCAGGACGCCGCGAAAAAGCCGGGGGTGGCCGAAGTTTGCGCCTTGCTCAGCAAGGGCATGGTCAACCAGCGGGTGGCCCAACTCGCCGCATGGCACCTCAACAACGGCAAAACGTGGGAAGAGCTGGCCTCGAAGACCAACCAGGGCGCATTCGCCAAGATGCCGCGGTACTCCAAGACCGAGATCAAGGCGGCCCGGGAACTTGCCAAGAGGGCCGTCGAAATGGCCGGAAACGGCAAGAAAGCCGACTCGTCGAGCAAGGACTGAGGACCGGAAGCAGTATCGTCCGCCGCATGGAGCTATCCCTCAAAGATCTCCGCAACCGGCAATCGGAAGCCGGGGAGGACATCGCCGCCGGTGAGTTCGTCAGAAGGCGTGCGTGTTGTGACCTCGCTCCGGTTGTCGTGGGCCCAATCCGCGGATCTACCACGCGTTGTTCTACGTGGGCTGGCAGTAGAAACAGGCCGGCGCGATGTGCTTTGCCGCTGTGATCAATCGCGGCAAAACGATATTGACGCCAAGCAGCGTTTGGCCTAGAATCCCGCCTCTTTGGCGTCGACTATTCTCCCCTTCTTCTCTCAGCGATACCCTTCCTCGATTGCCGGGGCAGAAGAACTCATCGCTTCTGACGACCATGAAGAGTCTGCGGCAGGATGGAGTTGATAATACAATGAAGCGAATGTTCTCTATTCTATTATTGACGTCTTTCTTCTATCCCTTCCTTGTTGGGTGCAATACGATCCACGAAGCCAACAATTATGCCAAATGCATCACTGCTAGACCGCAGAAAGCCCGCTCGGATGTACCGGTCACATACAGGATCGATTGGTGGTCGCATCAGAAGAGTCTGGAGATCACGGACTTCCAGGTCGAGGTCGTTGATGCGCCGTTGAATCTGTTCAATTCGAAAGCCCTCGTCCGCATGCGGATCAAAGGAACTTTCCAGGGCGGGGAGAACCGGCGCCCCTTCATCGAGAAAACGCACATCAGCGAACGTATCGCCGAATCGGATAGCGGCCGCAATCATGCCGACTTCGTTGTCACGCCGGTCGTTGGACTCAAGGATGACAAGAGTTACTCCGGCGAAGCGATACCCTTTGACATCAAAGTGGAGAATCACTTTGAGTCGCTTGGCTGGGGTGAGAATCTGTACGTCGTCCGGTGCGGTCCCTTCACGCGAGAAGTGATTCTGACGCACTGGAAGTAGAAAATGTGGAGCCGATTCGAGCGCGGACTTTACGCCTCGAAGATCTCCGCAACCGGCAGCCGGAAGCCGGGGAGGACATCGCCGCCGGTGAGTTCGTCCGACTCCGTCCGTGTTACGACCTGGTTGCGGTTATCGTAGACCGAGACCGTTCGCTTGGCGGGATCGACGAGCCAGACGACGCGGCAGCCGGCCGAAAGCCAGTCTTGCACCTTCGCAAGCACGTCGCTGGCACGGTCACTGGGCGAGACAACCTCGACGGCCAAATCGGGGGCGCCTTGAAAGAAGCCGCACGGTCGCTCGGAAGGAACCCGTTCAGCACACACGAAGCCGAGATCCGGCGCGCGAACCGTATCCGGGTCGTGGCCGATTTGGAACCCGGTTTCTGCCCCAGTTCCCAACCCCAGTCTGTTTTTCTTCAGGAAACTGCGAAGCGGTCCGGAGATATTGAAAACAATGTTTCCATGCTCGAATCCGGCGGGCGTCATTATCACCAATTCTCCACGGACCAATTCGCAGCGTCCGAGACCTGCCGTCTCGAGCAATTCCTGGGCCGTCGTGATTTTGTGTACCGTAACCATAAGTGAGTGGTATTCTACCCTTCGTTGTGACCATTGTCAATGGTCAGAGTGATCATCTTTGCGCTCCAATGAAGGGATGAACGAGCCTACCGCCACGATGCCGCCGCTTCGTCGCCGGAGAGATAGGCGTGGATGTCGCGGGCGGAGACGCGGCCGGCACCCATGGCCGCGATCACCGTGGCCGAGCCGGTGATGATGTCGCCGCCGGCCCAGACTCGCTCCCGCGTCGTCCGGCCGCGCTCGTCGGCGTTGACGTAGCCCCAGCGATTCAGCTCCAGGCCGGACGTCTTCTTGGTCAGCAGCGGATTCGCGCCGGCCCCGATCGCGACGATGATCAGGTCGGTGTCGATGGTGAACTCGGAGCCTTCGATCGGGATAGGGCGTCGCCGGCCGGAGTCGTCGGGCTCGCCCAGCTCCATTTGCAGACACTTCATCCGACGGACCATACCGTTCTCGTCGTCCTCAAAGGCCACCGGATTGGTCAGCAGCTTGAAGATGATGCCCTCCTCTTCGGCATGGTGGACCTCTTCGGCCCGGGCGGGCAACTCGGTCCGCGAGCGGCGGTAGACGATGTGGACCTTGTCGGCCCCGAGCCGCAGCGCAACTCGGGCGGAATCCATCGCGACGTTGCCACCCCCGATCACGCAGACGTGCTTGCCGTGGACCACCGGCGTGTCGTACTCGGGAAAGCGGTAGGCTTTCATGAGGTTGCTCCGGGTGAGATACTCGTTGGCCGAGTAGACGCCGCCGAGGTCTTCGCCCGGGACACCGAGGAACATGGGCAGCCCGGCCCCAACACCGATGAACACGGCGTCGAAACCACCTTCGCCGAGCAATTCGTCGATGGTGGTCACCTGGCCGACGACCTGATTCAGCTTCAGCTCCACGCCGAGCTGCACGAGATAGTCGACTTCCTTTTCGACGATTTCCTTGGGCAGGCGGAACTCGGGGATGCCGTACATCAACACGCCGCCCGGCTTGTGGAAGGCCTCGAAGATCGTCACCCCGTATCCGAGCAGGATGAGGTCGCCGGCGACGGTCAGGCCGGCGGGCCCGGCGCCGATGATCGCGATCTTCCTGCCGTTGGGCGGCTGCTTTCCCGGTATTTCGATCAGGTCGTTATCGCGTTCGTAGTCGGCCACGAAGCGTTCGAGCCGCCCCACGGCAACCGGCTCGAACTTTTTGGCCAGGGTACACATCACTTCGCACTGGGTTTCTTGCGGGCAGACGCGTCCGCAGATGGCGGGCAGGGCGTTGGTCTGCTTGACCAACCGGGCGGCTTCGGCGAACTTTCCCTCGGCGACCAGGGCGATGAAACCGGGAATGTCGACGTTGACCGGGCAACCCTCAATGCACGGCAGCTTCTTGCACTGCATACAGCGGGCGGCCTCCTGCCGGGCCTGCTCCGGCGAATAACCCAAAGGGACTTCATCAAAATTCTTCGCCCGGACCTTCGGGTCCTGCTCCGGCATCGGGGTGCGGGTCTTCTGGATCGGCTTCTTCTTTTTTTTCTTCTCGGGTTTTTTCTCGTCGCTCATCCTTGTTCGGCCTCCTCTATGTAGCGATCCAGGGAGCACTTCTCCTCCTGCGTGTAGATCTTCTGACGCGACAGGACCATGTCCCAGTCAACGAGATGGCCGTCGAATTCGGGGCCGTCGACGCACGTAAATAGCGTCTCGTCCCCCACCTTCACCCGGCAGCCGCCGCACATGCCCGTCCCGTCGACCATGATCATGTTCAGACTGGTGATGGTCTTCACGCCGAACGGGCGTGTGGTTTCGGCGCAGAATTTCATCATGATGGCGGGGCCGATCGCATAAACGCACCCGATCTCCTCGGCCTTTTCCTCCATAAGCTCCTTCAGCGGCTCGGTTACCAGTGCTTTGCGGCCGACGGAGCCGTCGTCGGTGGTGATGATGTGCTGGTGGCTGACGGCCGCCAGCCTGTCCTGCCAGAAGAGCAAATCGGCCGTGCGGGCGCCTTGGATCGAGATCACGTGATTCCCGCGTTCTTTCAGCGCCCTGGCAATCGGATAAATGGGGGCGGTTCCCACACCGCCGGCGACCATGATCGCGGTGCCGAAGTCGGCGATTTCGCTGGGGTGGCCCAGCGGGCCGATCAACGCATAGTACTCGTTCCCCTCGCCAAGCCGGGCGAGTTTCCGCGAGGAGGTGCCGACCTCCATCAGCACCAGCGTAATCGTGCCGGCCGAGGCGTCGAAGTCGGCCACCGTCAAGGGTACCCGTTCCCCCTGCTCGTCGGCCATGACGATAACGAAATGGCCCGGTCTGGCCTTCGCCGCCACTTGGGGGGCTTCGACAAGGATCTCGTGGATTCCGGGGACTAATTCAGACTTCTGTACGACTCGGGGCATTGGTACAAAGGCTTGGCAGCAGGGGGTTTTCGGTTCGGCATCCGGCCTCCAGCGATCCGTTTCGCGGTGCCTGCCTGTCGGCTCACCGGCCAGATTACTAAATCTCCGGCCAACTGTCCACCACCGTACGGACATTAGCGGGACTAATGCCGAATATTAGGGAGTAATGAGCTTCCTTGAACGGCAAGGCGGGTTACAATGAGCACTTGGTTCCTGTAGGGTTTTCCAGCTTAGGGCGAGCGGCAGGTAAAGATTTCCCCGTAGCTACGGTCGCCAGACCGTGGATCAAACCGCACTCCATCGCCTGCGACGGTGGCTACAGGTAAATTCTCTTCCGCCGTTCGCCTTGGGATTGTGAGCAGAGGAACGTGGCTATGATTCGACCCGCGTTGTTGGCGCTTGAGGACGGCGCCCATTTCCGCGGCCTCTCGTTTGGCAAAGCGGGAGAATGCGACGGAGAGGTTGTGTTTAACACCTCGATGATGGGTTACCCTGAGATTCTCACCGACCCGTCCTACCGCGGCCAGATGGTCTGCATGACCTATCCGCTGGTTGGCAACTATGGCATAACCGATCAAGACTTCGAGTCCCGCAAGATCTTTCTCTCCGGCTTCATCGTCAAGGAGAATTCGCGCATCGCGTCGAACTGGCGGAGCCGGAGGACGCTGGCGGACTTTCTGAAGGACCACAACATCCTCGGCGTCGAAGGCATCGACACCAGGCGGCTGGTCAAGCACATCCGCCAGTCCGGCGCCATGAAGGGCGTCCTTTCCACGGTCGACCTCGACCCGAAGAGCCTGGTCGAGAAGGCCAAGGCCTCGCCCGGCCTGATCGGCCGCGACCTGGTCAGAGAAGTCACCGGAGACAAGCCCTACGAGTGGTCCGAGCCACTGCCGGACAACGAGCCGAAGGGGCCGGAGTTCAAGGTGGCGGCCCTTGACTACGGCATCAAATACAACATTTTGCGCGGGCTGGTCAGCCACGGGTGCAAGGTGACGGTGCTGCCGGCGACGACCAAGGCGGAACAAGTGCTGGCATACGAGCCGGACGGCATTTTCTTGAGCAACGGTCCGGGAGATCCGGCGGCGCTGCCGCATATCGTGGATGAAGTGAAGAAGATGCTGGGCAAGAGGCCCATCTTCGGCATCTGCCTGGGCCACCAGATTCTCGGCCAGGCACTGGGCGGAAATACTTTCAAACTCAAGTTCGGCCACCACGGCGGGAACCAACCCGTGATGCGACTCGACACCCGGCAGGTTGAAATCACTGCCCAGAACCACGGCTTTGCCGTGGACGTCGATTCCATCAAAGACCACCCGGTCGAGCTGACACACGTCAACCTGAACGACAATACGCTGGAAGGGATGGCGCACAAGGAGTTGCCGGTCTTCTCGGTCCAATATCACCCCGAGGCGGCGCCGGGACCGCATGATTCGCGGTACCTGTTCGAGCGTTTCGCAGAGATGATGCGGACGGGCCAACCGCCCCGCGCGGAACCGAACGATGCCTAAACGCACCGACATCAAGACCATTGCCATCATCGGCTCCGGCCCCATCATCGTCGGTCAGGCGTGCGAGTTCGACTACTCGGGAACGCAGGCGTGCAAGGTTCTCAGGGAAGAGGGGTACCGCGTGGTGCTGATAAACTCGAATCCGGCCACCATCATGACCGATCCGGAGATGGCCGACCGCACTTACGTCGAGCCGATCACGCCCGAGTCCCTTGCGGCGGTGCTCGAGAAAGAGCGGCCCGACGCACTTCTTCCCACCCTCGGCGGCCAGACGGGGCTGAACATCGCCTTCGAGACGGCCCGGATGGGCGTGCTCGATAAACTCGGCATCGAGATGATCGGCGCCGACAGGGAAGTGATTCATCGCGCCGAAAACCGGGACGCCTTTTGCGAGACTATGTACCAGGCGGGTATCGAGCTGCCCCGATCGGGGACGGCACACACCATGGAAGAGGCCCGCCTGGTCATTGAAGACGTCGGCCTGCCCTGCGTTATCCGCCCCGCCTTCACCCTCGGCGGTACCGGCGGGGGCATGGCCCATAACATGGACGACTTTCTCGCGGCCGCAGCCCGCGGCCTGCAAGCCAGCATGGTGTCCGAAATCCTCATCGAGCAGTCGCTGGAAGGATGGAAGGAATTCGAGGTCGAGGTAATGCGCGACCGGGCCGATAACGTGGTCATCGTCTGCTCGATCGAGAACTTCGACCCCATGGGCGTACACACCGGCGACTCGATCACGGTTGCCCCGATTCAAACCATGACCGACCGCGAATATCAGAAACTCCGCGACTGGTCGATCAGGATCATTCGTGCGATCGGCGTCGAAACGGGTGGCTGCAACATCCAGTTCGCGCAGAACGCGCGTGACGGGCGGCTGGTGGCGATCGAGATGAACCCGCGCGTCAGCCGTTCCTCGGCACTGGCCTCGAAGGCCACCGGTTTTCCGATCGCCAAGATTGCCGCCAAGGTGGCGGTGGGCTACACGCTGGACGAGATCTCCAACGACATCACTCGCGAGACCCCGGCCTGTTTCGAGCCCACCATCGACTACTGCGTGGTCAAGATCCCGCGTTTTGCCTTTGAAAAATTCCCCGGCGCCGACGACAGGATCACTATACAGATGAAATCGGTGGGCGAGGTCATGGCCATCGGCCGTACCTTCAAGGAGGCGCTGCAAAAGGGGCTCCGCTCCATGGAAACAGGGCATTTCGGCCTGGGCGCCGACGGAAAAGACGCCGACTGGACCAAAATGAGCCGCGAGCGGATCGAGACCAAACTCGCCGTCCCCGGCAGCGACAGGCTCTTTTACATCCGTTACGCCTACCGGCGAGGCATGACGACCGACGACATCTACCAGCTCAGTGCCATCGACCCGTGGTTCCTGGACAACATCAAGCAGATCGTGGAAACCGAGCAGTGGCTTGCCGGCAGGAAGTGTTCCGATCTGTCCGACGACCAGCTCAGATCGGCCAAGGAGATGGGCTTTTCCGACGTGCAACTGGGGCGCCTGCTGGGCACGAGTGAAACGGAGGTCCGCCGGCAGCGTGTCAGCCGCGGCGTCGAAGCGGTATACAAGCTGGTCGACACCTGCGGCGCGGAGTTCGAGGCGGTGACACCGTACTATTACTCGACGTACGAAGAGGAAGACGAAACCCGCCCCTCCTCGGCCGAGAAAATCATGGTCCTCGGCAGCGGACCCAACCGTATCGGCCAGGGTATCGAGTTCGACTACTGCTGTGTCCACGCGGCTTTTGCCGTGCGCGACGCGGGACGCCGGTCGATCATGGTTAACTGCAATCCGGAGACCGTGTCAACCGACTACGACACCTCCGACAAGCTCTACTTCGAACCGCTTACCGTCGAGGACGTGCTGAACATCTACAAGAAGGAGCAACCCCGCGGGATGATCGTCCAGTTCGGCGGCCAGACACCGCTGAACATCGCCGCCGAGCTGGCCGCCGCGGGCGTGAAAATCATCGGAACCTCGCCCGGGATGATCGAATTGGCCGAGGACCGCGACCGCTTCCGCCAGATCATGCGGAAGTTAGGCATCCCCCAACCCAAGTCCGGCATGGCCGGCAAGCTCGACCAGGCACTGGAAATCGCCGGGAAGATCGGCTATCCGCTGATGGTGCGCCCGTCGTTTGTGCTTGGCGGCCGGGCGATGCAGGTGGTGCATGATGAAGAGATGCTCAAGCACTACATGGCCGCCGCCGTCGACGTCTCGCCCCGGCGACCCATACTGATCGAAAAGTTTCTGGAAAACGCCATCGAGGTGGAGGCCGACGCCGTCGCCGACGGGGAAGACGCCTTCGTTCCAGCCATCATGGAGCACATCGAGTTAGCCGGGGTCCACTCGGGTGACTCGGCCTGCGTGATCCCGCCAATCAGCATCCCGCCCAAGCACATCGACACCATCTACCAGTACAACCGGAAGATCGCCATCGAACTGAACGTGGTAGGGCTGATGAACATCCAATACGCAATCTATGAGGACGCGGTGTACATTCTGGAGGCCAATCCACGGGCCAGCCGTACCGTGCCGCTGGTCTCGAAGGTCTGCGGCATTTCGATGGCCCGGATCGCCACCCAGGTCATGCTCGGCAAGAAGCTCTCCGAGTTGGGTTTGGGGCGCAAGTCGATCTCGCACTTCGGTGTGAAGGAAGCGGTGTTCCCGTTCAACAGGTACCACGAGGTCGATCCGCTGTTGGGGCCGGAGATGCGCAGCACCGGCGAGGTGTTGGGGATGGCCGACTCGTTCGGCCTGGCGTTCTACAAGGCCCAAGACGCCACCGGCTTGCCCTTGCCCCTGGAAGGAACCGTGCTGATTACCGTAGCCGACCGCGACAAACCGGCCGTGCTGGAGGTGGCCCGGCGTTTCCACGAATTGGATTTCAAGATCGTGGCCACCAAGGGCACTTGCGCGCTGCTGGCCAAGCACGGAATCACGTCCGAACCGATCTTGAAGATGGGAGAGGGGCAACCTAACATTGCCGACGCAATTGCTAACGGCCGGATACAGCTTGTGATCAACACGCCCCGCGGCAAGGTCGGCAAGGCCGATGACGCATACATCCGCACCACCGCTATCAATCGCAAGGCTCCCTACATAACCACGCTGGCAGCCGCCGTGGCCGCCGCCAAGGGCATCGCCGCCTGTCGGAAGGGCCGCGAAAGTGTCAAAAGCCTACAAGACTACCACGCCGACATCAAATAGCGGCCAACGGAGCCGTCGTCGGTCGTGATGATGTGCTGGTCGCTGACCTCTGCCAGCCTGTCTTGCCAGAAGAGCAAATCGGCGGTTCGAGCACCCTGGATCGACACAAGGCGATTGCCGCGTTCTTTCAAGGCCCTGGCAATGGGAAAGATGGGTGCAGTTCCCGCTCCCCCGGCGACCATGATCGCGGTGCCGAAGTCGGCGATTTCGCTCGGATGCCCCAGCGAGCCGATCAACGCATAGAGATCATCGCCTTCGGCCAGTGCGGCCAATTTCCGCGAGGACGTGCCGACCTCCATCAACACCAGATGGTGCCAGCCGAAGTGTCGAAGTCGGCTACCGTCAGGGGCACGCGTTCGCCCCTGCTCATCGGCCATGACGATGACGAAATGGCCGGGCCGGGCTTTCGCCGCCACTGGGGAGGCGACGACGATCTCGTGGCAACCAGTTCGCTCTTCTTGCAGAGTTGGGCCATACGGTTGGGAATTCCTAAGCTAAGAGAATTATATTATATGGGAATAATGAATCCTGTAGGCTCTACGACTGCCGTCGAAAGGTCCACCTGTCGGGATGCGATATTAGCGGAACGAATACTTCGACTGTTTGACTTACAGAAGGCTCGTAAGTTGTTTCTCCGATAAATGTTAGCCACGCTAGCATCGAGCGGCCCGTAGAATTCGTGTAGCAATGGCTTGCTCATGCTGGCTGCCGTTTTCTTCGGGGAATTCGAGGTTGATGCCTATCAGTTGCTAAGGACATAGCGGGGTGCCATTTCAGGGCCCCTTCTATGTTCAGGCATACTAATACTAAGTATTAGAGAAATCGTCATTTCCTAATAGCAATCCAGCCATTAGCATAAGAAATTCTCTCAGTTGTGAACATGTCTCTGTATTGTAACTATAGGGAGGAACCATTGATGAATCTTCACCGACCCAACGCTAATGAAGCAACTCAATCATCGAACCGTTCTCGCTCAGTAGTCCCCCAATCGGGCTTATGCTCGCGGTGTGTGGACGGGTGCAGGGGGAATTGCGAGGTATTTCGGGCAACCTTCCGGGGTCGTGAAGTGATCTATCCCGGGCCCTACGGCCAGGGAACTGCGGGAGCCGATAAGGACTATCCGGTGGATTACTCCCACCTGAATATCCAGGGCTATGCCTTGGGCGGAAGAGGGCTGCCTGAAGGCGTCGAGGCCAATCCCGATACCTGCAAGTTTCCCGGGGTCCGGGTCGACACCGAGTACGGTTGGGACCGGAAGGTGAAGATGGCAGCCCCGGTGTTCACCGGCGCGTTGGGATCGACCGAGATCGCCCGCAAAAATTGGGACCACTTCGCCATCGGCGCGGCCATTACCGGAATCACGGCGGTCTGCGGCGAAAACGTCTGCGGAATCGACCCGGAATTGGAACTCGACGGCAACGGCAAGATCACGTCGGCCCCCGACATGGACCGCCGGATCGAGACCTACCGGCGCTATCATCGCGGGCTGGGCGAAATCCTCGTCCAGATGAACGTCGAGGATACGCGGTTGGGCGTCGCGGAATACGTCGTCGAGAAACACAACTTGGACACGATCGAGTTGAAGTGGGGACAAGGCGCCAAGTGCATCGGCGGCGAGATCAAGGTCGACTCGCTCGAAAGGGCGCTGGAACTCCAGAAACGGGGCTACATCGTCACGCCCGACCCGTCCGATCCGATCATCCAGACGGCCTTCCAAAGCGGCGCCTTCAAGCAGTTCGAGCGCCACAGCCGGTTGGGGTTCGTCGACGAAGAGAGTTTCTACGCCGAGTGCGACCGGCTCCGCGGCCTGGGCTTCAAGCGGATCACGCTGAAGACGGGCGCCTACGGCCTGCGCGAGTTGGCCATGGCGTTGAAGTGGTGCGGCCAGGCCAAGATCGATCTGCTGACGATCGACGGGGCTCCCGGTGGAACCGGCATGAGCCCCTGGCGGATGATGGAAGAGTGGGGAGTGCCCAGCATCTATCTCCACTCGGCCGCCGTCGAGTTTGCCGAGAAGCTGACCGCCAAGGGCCAACGCGTGCCCGACCTGGCATTCGCCGGCGGGTTCAGCTCCGAGGACCATCTGTTCAAGGCGCTGGCGCTCGGTGCTCCGTTTGTCAAGGCAATCTGTCTGGGCAGGGCGATGATGATCCCCGGCATGGTCGGCAAGAACATCAGCCTCTGGATGAACAACGGGGGACTGCCGAGAACCGTCAAACAGTACGGCGACGTGCCCGAGGAAATCTTCGTCTGCTGGGAACAGGTGGCCGACATCGTCGGCAAAGGGGAAATGAAGAACATCCCGTTGGGGGCCATCGGCATCTTCTCCTACACCCAGAAACTCTCCGTCGGCCTGCAGCAGTTGATGGCCGGCGCTCGGTGCTTCAGCGTCCCGGCGATCAGCCGCAAGGAGATTTTCAGTCTCACCAGGGAGTGCGCCGAGGTGACCCGCATCCCTTACGTCATGGACGCCTACCGCGAGGAAGCCGAACAGATTCTCGACAGTTGACGGATTCCGCCGTCGATCGCCCCGGCGGCACGAAGGCGCCCTGCTGCCCGAAGCACGGATGCCGCGGCCCCCGGCTTTGCACAAGCCAACTCGACACCAATTTGGTGTCTGCGTCGAATAGCCACCGAGGTCCACACATCCCCAAAGCCAAACTTGCCCCCCAGCGGGGGGGCATTTCTCTGCTTGGAGTAGCAGAAACTCCATAACTATTATACTTGAGCGGTCATGCATATCAAGACCATTTACCTTTCAGGTAAACATTTTTTCGGAACTGCTCTTGAAAACTCTTTACGTACTTGGTAAACTTCTATGAAAAGGACGCTGAGTCATTGGTATAGGTTTGGGGTATGGAAATAAGCTTCGCCACATCCAAGCTTGCCAAGGTCTGCAACTCAGAGAAGAAACTAAGGAGCGTCTATGGGCCGCGCATGGCACGCGTGATCCAGCAGCGTCTTGTGGACCTAGATGCTGCGGAAACGCTGGAGTCGATGAGGAACATTCCTGGTAGATGCCACCAACTCAAGGAGAATCTGGAGGGCTTATTTGCCGTTGATCTTGTCCACCCTGATCGACTTGTCTTTGCACCGGACCACGATCCGGTGCCTCAATTAAGCGGTGGAGGGGTAGACTGGTCGAAGATCACCAAGATCGAAGTCGTCGGGATCGGCGACTACCACTGAAGGACGCAACCAATGTCGAAGTACAGATTTGATCCTGATTACGTTGTGGCTCCCGGTGCGACACTTAAGGAGTCGATTGATGCGAAGGGCATTTCGCAAACCCAATTGGCTCAGCGCGCTGGCCTAACGGAAAAGACGATTAGCCAAATCATCAATGGGATCGCCCCGATCAGTTATGACACCGCCGGAAAATTGGAGCTGGTAACCGGTGTGCCCGCCAAGTTTTGGAACCGACGTGAATTGGGCTATCGCGAGGCTTTGTCGCGACGCAAGGAACTTGCGGCCCTGGCGGAGAATAAGGCTTGGCTAAAAGAGATTCCGCTTGATGAACTTGTAGATCGAGGATTTGTAGAGCCATCCGAAGACGTAGGAGCATTAGTACATCATGCGCTGCGATTCTTCGGTGTGAGTAACGTTGACGCGTGGCGCGAAGCGATGCTTACACCATCCGTCCAATACCGGAGCAATAAGGCGAAAGCCAAACATCCTGGATTTGTGGCCGCGTGGTTGCGCATGGGAGAATTGCAGGCAGAAGCAATCGACTGCGAAAACTTCAATGGGCAAGAGTTTCGGCGGCTTCTACAGCAAGAAGTGCGAGAGCTTACCACGATAAGCGCCCGCGCGTGGCGCACGAGACTTCCCGAATTGTGTGCGCAAGCCGGAGTTGCAGTAGTTTTAACAAAGGAAATCCCAAAGGCGGCCGTCAGTGGCGCTGCACGCTGGTTGTCCAAGAAGGAAATGGCCCTCATTCAGGTCAGCTTGAAGTTTGGGACCGACGACCAATTGTGGTTCAGTTTCTACCATGAAGCTGCGCACGTGCTGTTACATGGAAGGCGAAAACTTCATGTGGATTATGGTGTGGGCGATGAGACCGGAGAAGAGCGTGAAGCCAGTGCATTTGCTCGCGACCTCTTGATTCCGCCGGAGCACATCCCGCAATTGCCTCACTTGCGAAGCAAGGCGGTTATCCGCCGATTTGCTTCATCAATTGGGGTATCCCCGGGTATCGTCGTGGGAAGACTTCAGCACGATGGCCTCATCCCACCTTCGCACTGCAACGATCTCAAGAAGAAGTATAAGTGGAAATGACAAAGTATATGGCGTCCGACGAATTCATTGTGTGGCTGGAAAGCCTAAGCGGTATGCTGACTAAGATCAAGACGAAGTACGGCGGGATAGTGGCTCTTGTTGAGCATCCCGACTGGGACGAGAATCGCACAATGCATGCGGCTCGACTTGTGCGGGCGCTGCGACACCACCTTCGCTCGATTGACGAGGAGTTGACCGATTATGTCAAGGAAAAGTTTGGCTAAGACAGGCGCAGAGTATTGGGAGTTCGTCTGGAAGCAATTCAAGAACGACCATCCGGGTGCCTTCAGCGACGATGCATTGCTCGATTGGGCTCTTGAGAACGGCTACGCCGACCTTCCCAGGCCCAATCCAAGGACTATCCTGAAACGCGAACTGAAGAAAGCGCTACGGGCAGCACGGATACATGACCCGCAAGGCCGGAGAGTGCGCGAGATGTTGCCGGTGAGAATTGACGCGGTGGATGCGGCTGGGAACAGAATGTTTGAGGTAATATGGGATCACATCCACGAGATGACTCTGGACCACGCACTGACCTCATTCGATCAGCGCGACACCAATATCAACAAGCAAAAGCGCTCTGCCGGCAGAGACCTTCAGAGTTGCCTGGAAAACAACCCGAATGTGGCGGGGCACGAATCGCAATTCCTATTTGACTTCATGACCGAAGAACTCGAAGCGCAAGTTGTCGAGGAAATCCAAGAAAGCGAGAGGCCCGCCAACCCCCGTTAGTCACTCTTCTTCCATCGCGATCTCGCGGCTTTCCTCGCGATCTCCGGCCAGTCGTCTACGAATATAACGCGGCTCGCTCTTATTGGCTTGAGCCAATTGCGCCCCGAAAGAGCCTAAATCCAAACTGACCCACTACCCCCACCACGGTTTTCTTTTCCAGGCGCCGGGCTTGTGGTATCATGGGGGGTGCCGTGCTCAGCGGCAGGCCGATGCCAGCCAACCCTTACCGGCCCGCAAGGGAGCATTCGTGACAGACCCCAAGTACCCCCGAGAACGCGACCTGATCCCGCACTACGAGGCGCATCCCCAATACTACTCTCCCGTGCCGAGAGTCATGTCGGCTTTGATTCAGGCGTTTCCCCTGGACATGGGTGCGATCCGGACCGTCCTGGACGTGGGATGCGGCGACGGCCGGTTGTCGCTATGGCTTGCCCAACATTACGAGATTGCCGCTACGGGCGTGGATTATTCTCCAACGCGGGTCGCCAAAGCCACGGCAACACTCGGGGCGAGCAATTTGCCGTGTACGTTTGTCTGCCAGGACCTTCACCGCTATTTGGAAGATTGCGGTGCAACCTACGACTTGATTGCCGCGTTTGAAGTTCTCGAACACCTGGAGACCCCGTCCGAGGTGGTCCGGCGGTGCCGCGATCTGCTGACCGACAACGGATCCGTGGTCGGCAGCGTGCCGAAGAACATGGCCTACGTCGCGCATTTGCAGGTATTCAAGGACGTCGGCGAAGTCCGCCGGAGGCTTTCTCCCAACCGGATTTTCAAAGACGAGAGTCACTGGTACTGCCAATGGTTCAAGCCGTGATGCGGCGTGTGTTGCACGGGGTAGCAGACCGACTTCCGTCCGCGTATAATGAGCCGGGCGGTTGCGCTGTAGGAGATGTTTACACCGGTGGAAATAACCTTGGGCGTACGACAGGAGTATCGGCCATGTCCACTCTCGGTGTGTCGTTTCTGGCCCTTCTACTTGCCGGCGCCCCCGACGGGCAAAGCGGCAAGTATTTCAAGATCACCGTCGTCGATTAGGATACCGGCCGCGGGGTGCCGCTCGTGGAGCTTCGCACCGTCAACAACATCCGTCGCTGGACCGACAGCAACGGCGTCGTCGCCTTCTACGAGCCGGGGCTGATGGGGCAAAAGGTGTTCTTCCACGTCGGCAGCCACGGGTACGAGTTCCCCAAGGATGGATTTGGGAACCGCGGCCGGGCGGTCGAAGCGACCGAAGGCGGCCACGCCGAATGGAAGATCAAGCGGCTCAACATCGCCGAGCGGCTCTACCGCGTCACCGGCGCCGGCATCTATCGCGATAGTGTGCTGGTGGGCAAGAAAGTCCCGATCAAGCATCCGGTCCTCAACGGGAAGGTCCTCGGCTCGGACAGCGTCTTGAACGCCGTCTACGGCGGCAAGATCTACTGGTTCTGGGGCGACACGAACCGGCCCGGCTATCCGCTGGGCAATTTTCACGTGGCCGGCGCGGTTTCGCACCTGCCGAAAGACGGCGGCCTCGATCCCGCCCTTGGCGTGGACCTGGACTATTTCCTCGACCACAGCGGGTTCGCCAAGGAAACCGCGCGGATGCCCGGCAAGGAACCCACGTGGCTCTCCGGCCTGGTGAATCTCCACGGCAAAGACGGAAGCGAGCTGCTTTTCGCGGCGTACGTGAAAATCCGCAAGAAGTTGGAGATCTACGAGCGCGGGCTCGTGAAATTCAACGACACGGCCAACCAGTTCGAAAAGGTTGCCCAGTTCGACACGGACGCCCCGATGTTCCCGCACGGTCATCCGTTTCTGCACACGGTAGACGGTGTCGAGTACGTCTACTTCGCCGATCCCTATCCGCTCGTGCGGGTCCGCGCCGATCCGGAGCGATTGAAAGACCTTTCAAGCTACGAGGCGCACACGTGCCTGAAAGGGGGCAGCCGGTTCGACTCCCCGCGACTCGATCGCGCCGCCGACGGCACACTCCGATACACATGGAAGAAGAACACCCCGCCGGTCGGGCCGAAGCGCCAGGCCGAGCTGATTAAGGAGGGCCACATCAAACCGGACGAAGCATTGTTGCGGTTGTGCGATGTCGAGACCGGCAAGCCGGTCACCGCCCACCGCGGCTCGGTCTATTGGAACGACTATCGCCGCCGCTTTATCATGATCGCCATCGAAGTCGGCGGGACTTCCTATCTCGGCGAAGTCTGGTATGCCGAAGCCGAGATGCCCGAAGGACCGTGGCTAGCCGCCCGAAAGATCGTCACGCACGACAAATACAGCTTCTACAATCCAAAGCAGCACCCGATGTTCGACCAGCACGGCGGCCGCGTGATTTACTTCGAGGGGACGTACACCAAGACCTTCTCCGGCAACACGGATCCGACGCCACGCTACGACTACAACCAGATCATGTACCGCCTCGATCTGTCCGACCCCCGGTTGGCAAAGTTGAAGGAGCAATAACCCGAATCGGCAGGTTGCGACGCAAAGAGTTACTGCAATTCGTATTGACGTACCTTCCGAGCCCAATCGGGTGCCCAGTCGGGCACTTTGGACCGCTGCTTGATTAGCCAGTCGGGGATCACGCCGAAAGGATACCCGGCGTCGGGTACGAACAGGCCGATCTCGCCCTGCGAACGGTCCAGATCGATGTCCTTGCCGGAGAGAGTCATCAGCAGCTTGCCGCCGCGGCGGACGGTTGCGTAGGCCGTGTTGTCCTCGTCGTCGATGCCGCCGGCGAACGTGATCTCGTCGTTGCCAACACGCACCCCGCCGTCGATCGCTTCGATCTTCGGCGGCTTCGAGCCGGGATAGAGCACCGTGATGAACTCTCCTGTGTCGCTCTCGGTCGTCAGCCGGATTCCCTTTGTGTGTTCCTTCAAGATCACGTTGCCCGTCTTGCGGTCCTTCTTCTCGAACTGCCAATCGTGCCGGCCGAAGTCGAACTTTTCGGGCAAGGCGCAAACGGCCGTCAGGTTGTCGAACCGGAAGGTGCCCCCGTCCTGCTCGCACTTGTCCGATAAGACGTGCAAGCAGTAGGTAGCCTTGAGCTTAGGCCCTTCGTGCTGGTCGCGGATGACGAAATAGTCCTTGCCCTGGTTTTTTAGACAGACGATCGTGCGGCGGTACTTCAGCAACTTGCCGAAACGCTCCTCCGGCAGATACGTGTCCCACTGCTCCGGCGGATATTCCGTGGTGATCCGCAGCCGCTCCGATTCGACCTGCCCGACGGCGATGTCGACGTCCTTGGAGGTTTTCAGGGCGATCACCCGTTCGTAGCCGTCCATGTTCGCGTACGGCAGCTTGCCGGTATGGAACGCGACGCGGTTGTGCATGTGTTCGCTGCCGGCGCGGGGGCCGTAGCTGCACATATGATCGATCACCAGCGGCTTCGCATCGGCGCACCAGTGGAACGAGAGCTGATCGCCGTGGAAGTGCCCGCGGTTCGGGCCGCTCTTGAAGGCCAAGTACGTCTCCTTGTCGGTCCCGGGGTTGTTGCGAAAGACAACGCCGAAGCCGGGTAGCTCCTCGGTCTTGAACTTGCGGACGTCTTCCTTGACGCCGACCTCCTCGGCCACGGCAAACACATCGGGCCCGAGCGGATGCGTGTCGCCGCCGGGGTGGCATCGGCGCTTGCTCCCGCCGATCGGTTGCGAGGCGTGTACAAGGAACGACGCTCCAACCCGGTATCGCGGCCAACGCGTCGGGTCGAACCCGAGGTGCTTTTTGCAGATCGGGGCCAGCTTCGCCCAGGTGTGCATGGCGTAGGCGACGTAGCCGGGACACTCCTGCCCCGCCCCGCCGGGCAGCGTGATCGAGTGGTACATGTCCTCGCGGAGCTTCTGCTCGGCCAGCTTCGCCAGCTCCTTGAACCGCGGGTGCTTGCGGAGCCGGGCGACCAGGGCGATCCCGCAGCGATTGTAGTCCGTAAAGAAATTGGGGTTCTCCGGCGACCAGTAGTTCCAGTATGACCCGTAGCTGTCCGGATCGAGAAAGACCTGTGCCTGGGTGAGCGTGCTGAGGTTGCCTTGCTTGTCCGGTTCGGCCATTGCCCGTCGTCCGAAGCCGCGGAGCATGCTCGTCGGATTCATCCAACTGCTGTAGAAGTCGAAGCCCCGGAACCCGCCGAGCTTTGGTTTTTTGTCGCCGGAAGCCAGAAGCTTCTCGAGCCCCGGCCAGTCGAGATAGTAATCGTGGTGCAGCTTGTCGAGTGGCTGGAAGGCGTGGCGCGTGACGTATTTCTTCGCCGCGTCGCCGTCCCACGTTTCTTTCGGCCCGACCAGCAGGAACCATGCGCGGCGGCCTTTCCACGTCGGGCACCGTAGCCCGGCGTAGTCGCCCGACGGCTTCACCATGACCTCGATCAGGTTGTTGTGCGGCCAGTGCCACCGGGCGGCCCGGACGGGGATCGCTCCGACCGAGTTGCGGCCATCGTTGCACTCGAAGAACCACCCCTCGTCGAAGGCTTGGGACCATCGCGGCTGGAGGTTCAAGTGCGTGTCGCCCATGCGGGTCTGGCCGGCCTTCAAGGTCGTCGGCCGCTTGACTTCCGCCCCGCCGTGGGCGGCGACCATCCGACCGTACGGCGTGACGGTACAATTTCGGGCACCCCAGCCGGCGGCGCAGTCGAACTCCCAATAGTCGCCGCGGTCCATCTCGTGCGACTCCTCAATAACTATGTGCTGTTGGCCGGGCAACAAGGAGATATCGACCACCGCAAACGCCGGCACGTTGTCGTGGAGCCCGGCGTTGCCTTCGAACTCGTACCGCAGCCGGACCTTGCCGAAGATCGTCCCGCTGCCAAGGACCGTCGCGGTGAAGCTCTTCAGCTTCCGGTCGGTCTTCCAGAACGACTTGCCGACCCATTTGCCGCCGGGCAACCGGACGGCTTCGATCGGACCCGGAATCGAATCTTTGGCTGCTGCGGGGATCTTGACCGCGATCTTGCCGTTGTCCAATACATACACGTCGCCTTCCCTCTTAACGCTCATCTTGCGAGGAAACGCACGCGGCACACGCGGGACAATCTCGTAGCGGATCGACTCATCCGGGCCGAGCGTGGCTGCCACCCAGACGACGTTCTTGCCGTCGATAAAGTCCATCTGGAATGAAACTTCCTTGCCATTGGCGGTCACGGCAAATCCACTGGGGTCCAAGCCGCGGGCTTTCAGCCGAACGACTTCATCCTTGTATTCCCGGCCGGTTGGGTTGGTGAGCGTCCAGGTCCCAGCGTTTGCCGTGGAGGCAACGGCGATGGAACAAAAGAGAAGAAGGGTCCCTTTCGAGGACATCGGTTTTCCTTTTGTTGAATCAAAGTAGCAGGCACACCGGCTACTTTTCTTGACGTGGCCAATCCCAGTGTACCATGTCGTCGCTCCAGGCGATGCCGAGCGAGCAAGCGCCGATGTGCCGGGGCTCTTGCTTGGAGCCGTGGAAGAACAGCACGTACTTGCCTACCCGCGGGTCTTTCGTCAGATCGAGCACGAACCCGGCGGTCAGGCGGGCCCGGGCCCAGTCCCACTTCTCTTGGCCCAGCGTGATCGTGCCGGGGATGTAGTCCTTCCACTGCTTCAGGTCGTCGGAGACCTTCAGGCCCATGCCGGTGCGGGGCGAGTGCATCAGCAGGTACTTGCCGTCCTTGATAACCACGCAGACGTTTTCGCCCGACCGCTCGCGGCCGAAGTAGGTCCACGTCTTGAAGTCGCGGGTGTGCGACATGCTCACTCCGTTCTGCTTGTAGAAACACCACCACTTGCCCGGCTCGTCTTTGTCTTCGAGCAGGTAGGGATCGATCATCCGCCCCATCTTCTCGCGCGGCACGTCCGGGCCCTTGACCCGCAACAGCTCCGGCTCGCTCCAGTTCTCCAGGTCCTTGCTTCGCATGATGAACAGCCGGGCGGTCCCGTCGCCGGTGAGCCCGTCGCCCGGGATCGGATACGTCTGGAAGCAGATGATCCACTCGCCGCCGAACCGGATGATGTTGCCCGGGCTCGAGTAGTTCAACAGCGGGTCCTCGGGCGTGAGGATCTTGACCTCCGACCAATTGACCAAATCGGTGCTGGTCGAAGTGCCAAGGAAACTGACCATCGATTTGCCGCCGCGGCGTGGCCGGTTGACCGTAAAGAACAGCCGAAAGACGCCGTCATGGTACACGGCGGCCGGATCGCGGTAGTTCTGGTCCGTCGTCCCCGGCAGGATTCGCACCGAGGGAATACGGCCGAGATCGATCGTCTTCGGCGGCGCGGCGTTCACCCAAGATGTCAGAATGACGAATGAAACGGCCAGAAGCAAGGGCACGTTGCAGAATGCGGCTTTGCCGGCGCGGATGTGCGTCGCGACAGAACACCGCCTACGAAAATCGGTCATCGTTGTACTCCAAGGCGTCAAGTGCTCGTTTTGTTTCACGTGGATGTTACTTCCATCACGGGAGGCTCGGGCTCCTCCTTGCACCGCTCATGCAACTCTTCAAGGGTCTCCTTCACCCGATCGCGCAGGCCGGCTTCCCACAAGGCATCGAGCAACTTGGGCAGGGCCTCTTCGATTGGCTTGTCGGGTTGGTTTCGCAGGATCCGGACGGCCTGGCGGAACAACTCCGCCTCCTCGTCGTTCAGTTCCGCCTCGATTGCCTTAACGTCCCGTTCGTCCATTTCCCGAAACGCCTCAGCGAATCGCACCGCACACCGCCCGAGCATGCAATCGTCGCTCAGCAGCACGCGATAGTCCTTGCGGAAATCATCGACCGACAGTTTCTGCAGGCCGCGCCCGGCGAACTCGGCCGCCACCTTGCGACTGACTCCTTCGAGCAGCAGGGCAAGCGTCAGGTGGCACAGCGGCCCGTTCGCCTCGGATGCGTGCAATTTGCCGAGTTCCTCGTTGGCATGGTGCGTGTACGGTCCGCCAGTAACGTAGAACCAACTCTCGCGCCAGACGGTCCACGGCCAGGTATCGCGCGGGAACATCCGATCGCCGGCAGCCACGGCCAGGTGGCCCCAAAACCTGCTCGACATGTAGTCGCGGACGTAGTCTCTCTCGTTTCGAGTAAAGGGAATTGAAAACGATTCCTTTGTATTGCCGTTCTGTTTAACCATTTCCAGTGCAAGTTTACCCAGCGGCTCCAAAACGCGCTGATCCGCAGCCAGCGATGCAAGCCGCAGGGCCCGCTTCTGATCGGCGCCGAGCTCGAGCCGCTCCCACGCAAGCGCTTCCTTGCAGGCGAACGCCGCCATGCTGCTGAACGGGAACTTTGGATCGAACTTGTTCTCAAAGTCTGCGGCGGCAGCCTCGATCTGCTCAACGCGCTCGTCAAAGGCGCCCTTTCGGAAGGTCGTCTGCATCACTGGCGTCCCCTCCTTGGCCGGGTCGTCCTCCGAGTAGGCCAACAATTCGATCAACGCCCCCGATTCGGCGTCGATCCGCCACACCATGTCGTCCTCGGTCACGGTCAACACGCCATCACTGATTTCGCATTGCGCATTGCGATCGTGGGCGATGGCGACAAAGGCACACGGTTGATGCTGCATCGAGAGGCGAAACGGCGGGCTGCCGTCCGCCGTCTTGCTCCGTATGCCCACGCCAAACGCGAAAGTGAATCGCTGAGGACGTTCGGAATCGTCCGGTTTTTCCGACATCCTGAAGGAGAACTCAGCGACGACTTGCCCTTCCGGGGCCTTGCTTTCGAGCTTCTTCGACTGGGCGGCCGAGTAGAACCCGATCCGGCCCGGTGCAGCGACGACCGCCACGTCGAAATCTTTGACGCCCCGGTTCCCCATCGCCGCGGCGATTCCACGCGTCGGCGACAGCACCAGTTCGACTCCCGCGAGTTGCAGTCCGCCGGGGGCTTCCACGGTTATGACCATGTCGCCCGGCCACCGATTGGCGTCCGCCAGCCAGTCGCGAAACTTCAGCAGGATCTGTTCCTCCGGCGAGAGCGGTTTGCCGATCGGCGTTGCGTCGGCGTATTCCGTCACGTCGATCCACAGCTTCAGCGGGTCGGCGGGCGCGGACGGCCGTTCCGGCAGGATCTGAAACTTGATGAAACGCCCCGACCGCCACAAACGGCGGCTGATCCGCACGTACTCGTCCCGGTCGAGAACCTGGCCCGGCCGGATCGCCAGGTACTTGACAATCTCTTCATCCGGGCTGACCTTGTTTCCGATGACACAGACGTCGCCAATCGCAGCGATGGGGCCCTCGTCGAGGATTCTGATCTCAAGGTCCGCTTTGCCGGTCTTTCCGTCGGGGATCACGCGAGCTTCGAATCGGGTGAAGTAGTATCCCAAGTCGAGCAGGGCCTGCCGGATGTACCTTTGCGGCCACCGCCCGCTTTCGTTGGCTTTGTAGGGCGCCGACCCGTCGTCAAACTGCTCATCCACCTGGCAGTGGAATGGTGCGGGAGAATCGCTTCGCCAGACGGGCCCACACGGTTTGACTTCTTTGCCGTCGCGGTCGAGCCACTTCGTGTTCGTCTTGCCGTTGGCCTGTTCGAACGACACGGCGACCGCATCTTTCGGTAGATACGGCTCGGTGAGCCGCTTTCTCAGGCGCTCGACCGGCAGCTTCTTGGCGCCGACGATCCGAACTTCACCTGCGTCGAATCGCCGCCCCTCCTCGATGCTCACCACCAGCCGCTGCGTCTTTTTGTCGACTTCGGCGGTCACTTTGGCGTTGGGAAAGCCCTTGCTCCGATAACCCAAGCGGATCTTCTCGCACAGGATTTGCGTGTAGTCGAAGATGGGCTCAGATCGATGTGCCGCATACGTGACGTCCCAGTGCCAGAACAAGGCTCTTATGATTGCTTCGGGCGAGAACGTCTTGGCCCCGCGGATTTCCAACCGCTTAGGATCGGCATAATCGCCCACAGGGGGACCCGGTGTATAGGGCTGGGCTATGTAAGCGTCCGCTGCAAACGCCGGAAACGTCGCCAGAAGAAGCCCCACCAGAAGCGTTCCGCAGATCGTCCGGATCATCGCATGCCCTCCGTGTATGTGCGGCAAGTGGAGTCTGAATCACTCCATAGTATATCTAAGGAACGCTACCAGGGGCAATACCGCTGCGGCGGGTCGTCAGAAGAGATCGAGCATGTGCTCGCCGCCGTGCTCGGGATTGCCGATCAGGCGTCCGCCGACCGGGTCGACGACGAAATCGAGACCCTCCAGCGGTATCTGGCCGATCAGTACCGGGCAGTCGTCGGGGATCTCGGCGACATCGGTCGTAAAATCGCGGCCCTGCACGGTCAGCCGCACCGCCGCGCAGATTCGCGTCTCGACGATTCCGCCCGCAGTTCGCACGCGGCGTGTACGGTAGGGTTTCAGACCCAGTTGGGCAACCAGCCGTTTCGGCAAGGAAAGCATGACCGCGCCGGTGTCAACCAGTGCGTTCGGTACATTGACCGACCGAACCTGATCTGCCGGCAACGTGCCGGCGTCGACCTTGAAGATGTCCTCCAGGTTCTCGATCTTCACCGCAACCTGAACCTTGCCCATCGTGGAAATCTCCATGACATTCTCCTGCCCGTCGACTAACCGCGAGCCTCGCGGGGGGAACATTTCTTCGTTCACCGAGGCTCACCGCTGTATTATAGCAGACATATTGGCCAACGACAAGCGTCCGGTTGCACCGTTTTAATTCGCTTTGCGCGGCGGTAGTTTCGCGGTGACTCGCGCGAGTGTGTCGGCGTGGGCGATTTGCCGGCCGTCGGCGAAGACTCGCAGGCCCTTTCCCTTCTTGTACTTCTCGCCGGTTTTGTCCCAGAGGATCGTCAGGATGCGGCCGTGGTAGAGGATGTTGTCGAGACAGAACCAGTCCCAGGTGTCTTCCGGCACCAGCGGATTGACCTCGACCGTGTCATCCGGCCGGGGCCGCAGGCCGATCAAGCCGGAGATGACCAGATCGCAATAGCCTGAGTGGTTGTAGTCCTTGCCGCGTTCCTTGCCGCCCTTGCCGGCGTTCCAGGTGCCGTTCTTCCAGCTCTTCAGCCGCGTCCGCGAGATCCAGTCGCCGGTCTTTGGGTTGAGGTTCTCGTCGATCCATGGCACGACCTTGCCGTCTTCGCGCTTCCGCTGGTGGCTCTTGGTGTAGATCTTCAGCGTGTCGAAGTAGTCGGTCTTGGTTACCGCGTCTTGCTTGTAGTTGTTCAGTACATTGGCCAAGGCCCTCAAGGTCACGGTCGTCGCATACGGCCAGCTCGGGCCGTTCCACTGGCATTCGTGGCCTGTGTAGCGGAGTTGGAAGCCGGGGTGGCGTTGCTCGGTGGTCGTGGGGCCGAACGGGGCGTAAAAACCCTTCGGGTCCATCAACTGCTTCCACGCGACCTCGTAGCCCTTGCCCTGCTCCGGCAAGTTGAAGTACCAGGGCGTGAAACCGTGCAACTCGCGGACGTCGACCACTTTGGCGTTCTCGCCGCGGGGAAGGACTTTGAAGAACTTGGCCTCGTCGTCCCAGAGTTTTTCGAGCACGAGCCGCTTGATCCGCTCGGCCTTTTCGCGATACTCCTTGGCGATTTCCGGTTTCCCGGCCATCTCGGCGATGGCGGCGATCGCCAGCGAATCGCCGTACATATACGAGTTGATCGTTGCCCGTTTGCCCTGGCCGCGGTGTCCCTTGCCGCCGACCGAAACCTCCATGCCGTCGCGGTCGTCGATCTGCCAGAAGAGCCCGTCGGGGTCGAGCCGCGATTTTTCCCACTCGCCGTAGTTGCGGATCAGGTCGTCCAACAGCCCGGTGACGAACTCCTTGTCGTGGTGGACCAGATACCGCGCGAGCATGGCATCGGCCGCCCAAAAGCTATACCTTCGCGGCGACCCGCCCTTGCGGAACCAGAAAACGGCGTAGTCGTTCATGTACTTGGGATCGTGCAGCCAGCGTCCCTCGTAGAAATGGTGCCCGGCCGGGCAACTGATCGTGTTGTGTTTCGCCGACCACGGCACTTTGGGCAGGAACTCGGTAATCACGCCTCCAACAATCTTGCAAACATGCCCCGCTAGCGGGGCCCTCGACAAA
>CAZJRB010000072.1:0-37136 GCA_964547995.1 uncultured Planctomycetaceae bacterium
CCGAGCGGGATCGGAAGCTGGAACAAGCCCGGCAACACCGCAAGACCCGCCGCCATCCGCCGGTATCCGTAGCCGTAACCATAACCGTAGCCGTAACCATAGCCCTGGCGTCTTTGGGCTTGGTTAATGACGACACCGAGTATCTCGACGCCAAGGCCGGAGAGGATGTCCCTGGCCTGGACCACCTTGGGGCGGCCGTTCTTCGCAATGCGGACCGTCAGCAGCACTCCATCCACGCGCGGGGCGATGATGGTCGGATCCGACACGGCCAGGACTGGCGGGCTGTCGATGATCACGCGATCGTACCGCTCGCGCACGACCTTGAGGAATTCGTCAAACCTCGCGGAAGTCAGCAGTTCAGCCGGATTGGTCGGTCGCCGGCCGCGCGGCAGTATCCACAGATTGTCGACCCCGGACGGTTGGATGGAATCGGACAAATCGTTTTTTCCAAGGATCACGTTGGCCAGCCCGGTCTTCGACTTGATACCAAAGATCTTTCCGATTCGTGCCCGCCGGAGATCGCAGTCCACCAGAAGGATATTTTTTCCAGCCTGTGCCATCGAGACCGCCAGGTTCGACGCTACCGTTGTCTTGCCGTCCTCGGAACTGGGGCTTGTAACCTGAATGACCTTGCACTGCGCACCTCGGGTGCTGAAGTCCAGGGCGGTTCTCAAGCCGCGGAACGCTTCGGCTTGGGATGATTTCGGCCGATGGACGGCCACGATCGCGGGTTGGATGGTTGGTTTACCGGGCGCGTGGCCGGGAACAGTCGCTGTCTTTCTTTGGGTGTCCAAATTCGGGACGTGGGCCATGATGGGCAGCCGCAGGGTCTGGTACAGTTCCTCAGGGTTGCGGAAGGTTCGGTCCGTGATGTCCGCCAGGTAGGCGAGTCCCGTCCCGAACATAAGCCCCAGCAGGCCGCCAAGCCCGAACACGATCGCGAGACTCGGCCAACAGGGCTGCGCGGCCCGCTCGACCGGCGAGATGATCTCCGTCAGGAACCCGCCGTAGTCCCGGATCAGGTTGATCTCTCCCAACCGGCCGACCACGGCATCATAAAGCTTGCCTAGACGGGCAAGCTCGTTGCTCAGCATCTTGTCTTGAATGTCATATCTTGCCAACTGCTTTGCGGCTTCCTCTTCCCGGCGAGCCAATTGTTCGAGTTCGATGCGGTGTTTCTCCATTTCCTGCAAGTCGTGTTGGAGAAGTCCGACATGAACCGTCAGCAATTCGCCCGGATCGAGTTCGTCCTCTTCGGATGCAACCGACGCCGCATGCGCATCGAGAAACTTCCAAATCAGCCCAATTTTCTCACGGACTACTCGGACATCCGGATGATCGCTGCCATAATCCCCGGTCAGGGCGGACTCATCGAGGAGCAACGCGAGGAGTTGCTGGTGTTCGGTCTCGACGGATTGTCTGACTTCGGCGCCCTCTGTGTGAAACTCGGCATACGTTTTTTGGGTCGCCGCGAGAAGAAGCTTGAGTCGTTCGACGTCACTGCTACCGAGCAGTGCGAGCTTGTCCAGGTCGCTGAGCGCCGACACTTCTTTTTGCTGGAGGGCCTCTTCGATGACCTCAAGCCGGGCTTTGGTTTCCGCATAGCGAATTTCGATTTCCGACAGGGACGTCTCGGCTATGGCCAAGCGCTCTTGATGGAGATTCAGAGCGTCTTTTCCCTTCCAGATCAGAGGGGCATTCTCTCGGAACTTCCGATAGCGGGCCTCTTTTTCCGCTAACTCCTTCGCGAGGTCGTTTTTGGCGCTACCGATAATGTCGACGGCCTCCGTGCTGGTGTTTTGGAAGGTTTCCCCCAGGAAATCCTGGTAGCTCTCGACGATCGCGCCCAGGATTGCCGCACAATCATCCGGCGACGGGTCCTTGAACGTTGCACAAAGCACGCTGGCGTCTTTCGCTTTCCCCTCTCCTCCCCGAGTTACATCGAGGTTGTTGGTGATGTACCGTACCGGACTGCCGTTGCCGGCGATTACCTCCGCCACGACGGGCAAGGCCTTCAGGTTGTGCTTTTCGATGGCCTGCATGATTACGCGGGGGCTCTTGAATAACTCCATGTGCGTTGCAAGAATATCCTGATCGGTCGATCGGCGCTGGAAGTCCGTGGCTCCGCCGGTACTTTGTACCGGAAGATTCGAGTCCTTGGGCATGACCAGAATCTGCACGCTCGACTCATATATCCGAGTTGCCCGAAAGTAGTACAGGCTGCTCAGGAGGAGCCCCGCGACAAGCCCGAAGACGATGAGCCGTTGCCTGCGCCGAATCAAGGCCAAGACATCCAGCAAGCCTCCGTCGCCCTTGTTGGGTGAATGTTCGGAGACACGTTCGGCACTATGCGGACCGTGGTTGCTCCGGCTTATATTTGAAGACATATTGAATCTCCCACGATTTCCTTTTATCTTGTTCGGCTGAATTGAAGTGGTCAGCCGTTTTTCGGTCTCCCTTGTTTTACAAGCTGGGCCTGGTTGATTTCCTGGAGCAGCTTCCGGTATTTTTCTTGACGCGGCGCCAGCCGGGCGCACCACTTGGCTTGTGTGCGGGCCTCCTCCAGACATCCTTGCCGCCGCAGGAGCATTGCAAATTCATACCGCCACCCGACTTCGTCCGGTTGAAGCGTGACTGCGCGCGAGTAGTCCTCTATCGCCTCCGAGTACATTTCCTTTAGCGAACGAATCGAGCCTCGCAGGTAGTGTCGTTCCGCCTCAGGCATATCAATCTCTCGGACAAGCTCCTCCGCCCTCTTCAACAACAGGCGGCGAACGCGGGCATCTCCCTCGGCGGAATATCGATGTTGCGCCAACTGCACGAGCAGTTCCGGCGAGGCGGGCAGGAGCCGCTCGGCCCCGCCCGGGAAAGCTAACCATCCCCCCGCAATCTCCAGACGTTCTCCAGATAGCGAGGCGAAAGAGCAAGGCTCTCTTGCCAGTTCGTCTGCGCCGAGCGAAAGCGTCCGGCGTTGAAATCGAGCAACCCGCAAATAAACAGAAGATCGGGATTTCCGGGAGCCAGGCGGCGGGTCCGCTCGACGTGAATCCGATCCTTCGCAGGATCCGTTACCAGAACACAAAGCTGGGCGATTCCCGAGTGGACGCCCGGAAGCAGCGGGCAGTTATTGCGCGCCAGAACCAAATGCCTAAGCGCCGCAGTGAGGTGCCCGCTTGCGATGGGGGCCGTTCGCAGTTCGTGAAGCTCTTTCCGCAAGCCCACCCGGGCATATAGGTGGGCTTGTTGGTGAAGCACCAAGGGAGAGGTGAGCAATATCAACCGGGGATCGCCCGAAGGATACGAGGACTTGTCACGCAGCTCTTCCAACGCACGGGCGCGATACAATTGAATCCAAAGCTCGGCCAGCTTCCGGTGTACTTCAGCATTGTCCTTCTGCTGCCGCTGGGCGGAGTTCAGTCGCTCGATGTGATCGATGAGCGTCGGCGGCGAAAAGTCGTTTAGCGCGTCGGCAAGCCCCACGTCGCGACCGCAAGTATTTCCTCGACTTGCAGCTTGCGGGGTTCGTCGCTCCTGTGGTAGCATGCCTTCATTGGGGGAGATGGTTTCCGCCTATCCGGGCGAGACGCCGATCGAAGTGCCCGGAAATGCGATTTTCGGCCGAAGAATGCGGCGAGTCGTGAGTCTAACCTAATAAAGAACGCGTAGGTGCCGACCGGTGGAATCTGACGAGCAACTTGTCGAGTCTTACATGAGCTCCGGCGGGAACGGGGCCTTGGACGAACTGGTTCGCAGGCACGTTCGCGGGGTTCGGGCTTTGATCTGCCAAATGGTGTTTGATCAGGCAGCGGCTGATGATCTGACTCAAGAGGTTTTCATGAGGGCGTTTTCCAGCTTGGCAACATTCAGCGGGCGGTCGCGATTCTCTACGTGGTTGTATCGAGTTGCATTGAATACGACCTATACCTTCCTTACCCGGGAAAAGCGATCTCCTGTCGATTATCGGGCAGATCTCCCGGAGACAATCCAAGGTCGAAATCCCGAGCCAGGGGATGCAGCCATACACGCCGAATTGGAATCTGCCGTCGAGACGGCACTCGGGAACCTTTCGCCACGGCTGCGGGCGGCGATCGTCCTGACGAGCCTACAGCAAATGGAAGTCAAGCAAGCCGCGAAGATCGAAGGATGTACGACCGCCACCATGTACTGGCGGATTCACGAGGCACGAAAACAACTCCGGCGACAACTGCAAGAGCACTTGCCATCATGACCAACGACCAAGACAACAAACTGGATGGCCTGCTCCGGAACTGGGCCAAGCAGAACTCAGCGACCGACGCCGACATCCAAGCTCTGTGCGACCGGATTTCGAGAGCGGTTGACCAGGCGCCGTTTCTTGACGCCGGCCCGGCAACTGTTCGGACCGATCGGTTTTCCGTGCTCGGCCGGGCGGTCTGGTTTTCATTGGGCTGTTCGGTGGCACTACTGTTTGCGTTTCTGCTATTTCCCGCCGCGCGCGTCCCGCAGGAGCAACAGGCGGGGATTTCCGAGACGCATCAAGAGGTGAATAAGAGAGATCCAGAGGTCCCATCGCTTGCCCTACTGAACGAATCGCAGTTGGCGGGCAAAGGACTCCTGTTAGCTGAGATGGAGCGGATGTTTGCCGATCGCCTGACGTGGGTTGCCGAGAGCGACGGCCAGGTGTGCGTGGGGCTCTTGCCTCAAGCCGGGTCCGCTCCCTCCGAGGCAACCCCGATGGCCGTTCGTGTCGTCGTTGTTTCCCGCAAGGGCGATCAAGAGGCTTGGACGCCCGTCTGGCAAATCGACGTCGTCACGCGCGGAGAGGAGCTTGTCGACTTGACGCAAGATTGCATTCGAAGCGGGACGTTGTCGCTTTGGACCTACCCGCTTCCGGATGGGAAGATCGCCGTGGATGCGAACTTTGCCCTCCCCGGCCCGGTCTCCTTGGAATCGTCGTTCAGCGGCGTTCAGTCGCCGGGTGTCCCAAAGGAAATCCTGTCGATCGGAACCGACCGTGCCGAGTACCGCGTTTTCCAAACCGTTTCTCTCTTGAGAGAAGGCACAGGTTGAACAAACAACGGAGAGCAACATGGATCTCGCTGCATCATCCTTGATTCGCCGCACGCTCGCCGGTTTGCTGGTCCTGGGCACGGTGGTTGCACCGGCCAACGGTGATCTGAAGATCGAGCCGTCCGAGAATTGGTCGGGCGTGTTTGGCGACTCGAAAAGGACGTTCCACTACGTGGTGAAGGCAGACAAACCTTTTGAGGGCCTCGCCGGATGGCGATTCTCCATCAATCCCCGAACGGTGTCGCGCGGCGAGATGGCCGTGACAGCCGGGCCGGGCAAACCGGCGAACGTCGCGATTCCCTTGGAAATCCCGCCTGTAAAAGAGGGTGTCATCGTCGAGGCAACGCTGGAAGTGACCGTCGCCGGCCAGGGAGTCGAGGCGGAACATGCGAAACCGATTTGGATATTCCCGCGAGATCCCTTCGTCGATCGATCCCGCTGGCTCAAAGACCTGAAGGTCACCCTGTTTGACCCGGAGGGCAAAACGGCGGATCTCTTCGAAAAAGCGAAAATCCCGTTTAAGTTCACGCGCAACACGGCCTCGCTCGACGACCTCAGCGAAGGGCTGGTCGTCATCGGCGAGGGCACCTCGTTTGCGGACCATCGCGGTCTGGCCGAGACCCTGATCGACGTGGCCGCATCCGGTCTGCCCGTGTTGTGTCTGGCGCCGAAGGACGGCCGGTTGCCGATGCCGGGCGCGAAGTCGCCCCAACAACCGCCGCCGCGCCGCGTGTCGCTCAGGCGGCAGGACGTCATCCGCGAGTTGGACAAGCGCATCGACTCGGTCGCGTGGCCGCCCGACGGCCGGTTGATCGCAAGCCGCTTCGCTATGGCCGCCGATCGTGATTGGGTCGTCGCGGAGGTTGTTTCAAGCGGTGAGGGCTGGCCGTGGATCGAAGCCCAATATTCGCAAAAGGGGGGCAGGCTCTTACTTTGCGGGTTCAATATCGTCCGGCAGTGGGACGCCGGGCCCGCACCGCGTTTTTTGCTCGCTCGACTGTTCGAGCGGCTGACCAACGAGAAACCACTATCCTTAAGACCGAAGGAGGACTAGAAGATGAGAGCGTTTGTAAAATGGCAGTTGGCGATTGTGCTGGCAATGCTCGTGTTGCCGACGCTGGCCTTGGCCCAGGACGATAAGGCACAGACCGTTTACCCGGTGGCGATCCTCCCGTTTTCGGAGCGCGGCCGCGAGGTCGCCGACATGGGTAACAAAGTCACGGACCTGTTGTTCGCTAACCTGATTGCCAATCCGGAGCTGTATCTGGTCGACCGCGAGGACCTCAAAAAGGTCCTGGAAGAGCAGGAACTCAACCTTTCGGGCGTGGTCAACCCGAGCCAGGCGACCAAGGTGGGCCAGCTCACCGGCGCCAAAATCATTGTCACCGGTTCCGTGCTCCAGGTCGACAACTCGCTCTACCTGATCGCCAAGATCATCGGTACCGAGACGAGCCGCGTGGTCGGCACGTCGGCGAAAGGAAACGTCCGCGACGAGCTGGGCGCTTTGGCCGAGACACTGGCCGCCGAAGTGGGCAAAACCATCCTCAAGCGGTCCGACGAGCTCGTCGCCAAACCGGCCACGCGCGAGGACCGGGTCGCCGCGCTGAAGAAGAAGCTGGGCAAGAGCAAGCTCCCGAACGTCCAGATCAAGATCCCGGAACGCCACATCGGCCAGGCCACCATCGACCCGGCTGCCGAGACCGAGATCACCCTGTTCTGCACCGAATCGGGCTTTACGGTCATCGACCCGGACGAGGGTGACAAGAAGGACGTCGATGTCATGATCACCGGTGAGGCTTTCAGCGAGTTTGCCACCCGTCGCGGCAATCTGATCTCGGTAAAGGCCCGGATCGAGGTCAAGGCAGTCGATCGCCAAAGCGGTGAGATCGTCGCGATCGACCGCCAGACGTGTGTGGCCGTCGGCCTGACCGAGCAAGTCGCCGCCAAGTCGGCCCTCCAGGAGGCCGGCGCCGCGGTGGCCGAGCGCCTGCTCCCGAAGCTGGCCACGCCGGAGAAGGACAAGAAGAAGAGAAAACGATAGCACTGCCTGGAAAGGGCGTCGGGGGCCTTCTGCGTTCTGCTATACTGAGTCCGTATCCATCGAGCCGTGTCGGTGAATTCTCATGAAGTTGTACGACAACAAGAAACTCAAGCGAGTCGAGTTACTTCGACAGGGTTCTGGCAAGCAGCATTGCGAGGAAGAGAATGAGTTTTTGCATCCGTAGTTGCCGAGACGCCACGAAAACTGCGGCGTCACTGATTCGAAGCAAAACGCTCCATGCGTTTGTTATTCTCCTGGTCCTTGCGAGCGTCGGACTGGCGGATACACGCGTGGCGGTGATTGGCCCCCGGAACACGGAGCTTGGTGCTTTCGTCGCCCTTGCAGAACTAAAAGTCGGCAAGATCCCCGGCGTTGCCATGGTCGAGCGCGGCGCGATCGAACTCGTCCTCAAGGAGCAAGAACTCCAATCCGCTTTTTCCGCCGAGGCCGCCGGAAAACGGGCCTTGTTGGGAAAACTGCTGCGGGCGGACGTGCTTGTGCTTCTCAAAGCGTGCAAGAAACCATCGCCACACACCGAGGTCGTCATCTGCGAAACGCAACAGGGGTTGCGGTTGTCAGTCACCCCGCTACCTCGGCTCCCGGAGGTAGAACGCCAGGCCGAAAAAGTGCGGCAATTGGTGGAACAGGCGATTGGGCGCAAGCAGTTCTCGGAGATTGTCGCCGTTGTGCCGTTGATCAACAACAGCCTGACGCGTGATCTCGATCATTTGCAGACGGCGTACGCTCAGTTGATCGAGCAATCGTTCTTGAGACGCAAGCAGTTGGCCGTGGTGGAGTTGGCCGAGGCCAAGGCCATCGCCGACGAGATTCTCTTGACCAGCGGCCAGGGCATCAAGCGACCCTTGCCGCTGTATCTGATCGGCGAGTACCGTGCCGAGAAAAGCCGAATCACCTTCACGCTCAAACTCATGCGGGGCCCGAAGCAACTCGAGTCCCGGCGACTCGCGGAAGTCGTGCCGGACCAGGTCTCGGAGCTGCTTTGCCGTGCGGCCAACGAGATGCTGGACCGGGCCGTCGGCCGTTCGGAAGTGATGATCGACCGGGAAGCCGAGACCGACCAACTGAACGAGCGGGTCGAAGCGTTTCTGTTGATCGGCAACTGGTCGGAAGCCCTGACGTTGGCCGAAGCAAGCCTCTTGATAAACCCGGATCAGCCCAAGGTGCATGACCACGCGTTGCAAGCAATCGCAATAATGATTGGTAAACTCCGAAGAAGCCCATCTATCGCCGGTAGCTACGATAATGCGTCGAAGTCGATCCCGTTGATGTTCGCGGCGTTGCCTCACGTGGAGGCCTTTTTCGCCGGGGAAGTCCATGGGAGGCAGAATTGGGGCTGGGGCACCTTCTGCTGGCATCCGGACCTGAGGTGGTCGAGTCCGATTAAGGCGTCCCAAAAGTACTTAAGCCAAGAGACCTTCCTGCGATGGATGGAATTGCGAGAGCGGTTGGCGTCGATGGCGACGCGCGTGCTGAAGTCCAAAGCGGCAGGGAAAGTCCACGACGATTCACTCCACCGGCTTTGGCATCTGACCCTCCCCGAATACCACGTTGTGGATCCGAAGGTCTACCGTCGAGAAAACCTGAAGGACGTCTGCGACGCTCGGTTGGAATTGCTGAAAGACTTCGTATGGCTGAAGCGTTCTCCAAACTACAGGTACTGGCGAACTCAAGAGTTCTTCGCAATGATCATTCGGTTGGATTATCAAAGTGAGTACTACAAGTTATCAGGCTTACACGCCGATCCAATATATCAAGAGTTCCTGGCAGAAGTGGAAAAGCTGCACAACCCTGCGATGTCCAAAGCGGTTGAGCAAGTGCGCAAGAATATCAAGAGTATGCGGAGACACTTGGATAACTTGGCCCGGGCCGGCGCGCGGCCCAAAGCCGCACAGCCCAAGCCATCGCGGCCAAAACCGGCAGAGGATGCCGGCAAACACATCAACCTCGATGCGGTTTTGCATCCGATCGACTTGACGGTAGAACGGCACGACGGGAGCACAAGCCAGAAAGTTCCCGAACTGCTCGGGTGGCTGCCTATCCAGGAAGGCATGGACATGGTCATCTCGGGCAGATCGCTTCACCTCATGAAGCAAAAGGGGCGTTTGAAACAGTTGCCGCTGGAGTTCACTCCCATAGAACAAGATAAACGCCGTAACAGAAGAACGGTGAATTTCTGCTGGGATGGACGCTACGTTTGGGGCGCTTCTCCGGGACACAAGGACCAGTTCCTTGCTGTGGTCGATCCCGAGACCGAGGAGGTCTGGAAATTCACCGCAGAGGACGGATTGCCGCCGATGAACACTGGCGGTGGAGTGGCGATCACCGCGATGACGCCGGGAAAGGTCTGCATTGCGGGTTATTTCGGGCGTTCGTGGTATGCAACCGCGACGTTCGACCCCGAGGTCGGCAAGTCTTTTGAAGTGTTCCATGAGGGACGAATCGTGGCCCGCCCGCAAGAATACGACTCACCCAAGAGGGCTGACTTCGCGCATCCTTTCAAGCAGTTCTATACCATTGCGGACCCGGCGTTCGAAGGGCGCCCCCCAAGGCCGCTAGGATTGCTCTTCCCCCATTATCCGGGCTACCCATTCTTGATTGATCCCGACAAGAAGTCGCTTACACCTGTCCTTGAGCTCGGAAAGCTATTGATTCCCCATGACAAGAAGGGCCCAAAAGTTTTCAAAGACTATTTCGATTATCGCAATTATCTCGGACGCTTGCTCTACCGCCAGGTAGGAAATCCCGACAGAAGTCCCGATGTATGGCGCAGCACCATTCCCGACACCATTCCCTATCTCAACGACGGCGTGTGCACAGAAACTATCATCCGCCCAATCGTCATACACGAGCGACAACTGTATGTGGTAACGAGGGCCAGTTCGGGTCAGGCACAGTTGTACGCTGCCGGTAGCTTTCGGGACAAGTTCCATCTGTTGAAAACGAGTATTCCCCAGCCGAAAAAAAAAGAGGGGCTGATGCCGGACGGGAGCGTCCTGCGGTATTATCCCAGCGTTGCTCACGCGCTGCATGCCCGGAGCCACCATTATGGTCTGCTGCTACAGTACCGTGGAGTCTTGTACCAGGTGGAACGGCTGAAACGGCCTACGAAGAATCGGGACAAGGGAGCGGGGAAGGCAGAATGATGAGATTGCCGTATTGCGTTTTTCCGGTACTCGTTTTGCTCATGTTTCACAACCCGTTCACCGCGGCGGACGACCGTGCCTACAACCGCTGGGCGATCGTTGCTTCGCCTGATGTACAGAGGTCCGGCTTGACCAATCTATTGACCGTCGAACTGTCAAAGATTGACGGCATCGAACTGGTCGAGCGGGAAGCAATTGACAAGGTGCTCGGGGAACTGAGTCTCAGTGCCGCCGGATTGGTCAACCCGCAGAAGATGCTGAAGCTGGGAAAACTCGTTTCCGCTGAAGCGATTCTATTCATCGAGCACAAGAGAGCGACGACACCGGACGCCGTTCGAGTGCGGCTGATCGAGACCAGGACGGGTATCCGACTGGTCGACTTCTTTGTGTCTGCCGGGAAACCGGAGCAGCAGATTGCCGGGCTGATGGGCAGACTGCGCGACGCAAAGCAAAAACTTCGCTGCCCGCTTGACAAGCGGTGTTATGTCGGCGTTTTGACCATGCAGGGCGGGCAACCACGCGCGGATCTGAAGCCAACGACCCGGGCCCTGAAAGCACTGGTAGAACACGATCTGGGACGTCTGCCCCGGGTCGTCGTGTTGGAACGTGAGCAACTACCGCGCCTGCGCGACGAGCGCGATCTGACGGGGATCGAACTGAAACTCCGCAGTTCGACCACCTTGATCGAAGGCGCTGTACGCGGGGGCGGCAAACTGGAGATATCCTTCAAACTCATCCCGTTGGCGGGCGGATTGCCGAAACACGTTGCGACGTCGGGAACGCTCGAAGACCTGGCCGCGTTGCGTGCGAGCATGGTGCGGGTGGTTCGGTCCGCCTTGGATACAGGCGGCGGCGCCATCGTCCCGGCCGATTCTCGCCGAGAGGCGACGATCTTTGCCCAACAGGCCGTCCACCAGGCATCGCAAGGCAACTACGCCGAGGCGGCCTCCCTGGCCGAAGCCGCACTGGTCCTCGACGATTCCCGCGCCTCGCACCGGTACGCCATCAACGTCTACGGCAAGGCAGCGCAAGACCGTGACCGGCCGATCAGGGACCGGCTCCAGTCCTACCTTCGGGCCCATCAACTCGATCTGGCGGTGATCCAGCGGTATGTATGCGTGCGGGAAAGCGGGCGAAACGAGCTGACGTACTGGCCGTATCGGTACTTTGCCAAACGGGCAGACGTGAATTCGGCCGGGGCGGAAGGGTACGCTCTGGCTGAGGCAATGCGCCGCCTGAATACACGCAAGTTCGAACTTCTGATGGCCCACCGACGCCAACGGGGCGTCAGCCTCGAGCCGCTGTCGTCGCCGTATCTTCAGTACGGGGTTTCCGGTTCGAGCGACACGAAGGAATTCGCGAAACACATGCGACACATCATCTCGGTGATGCAAGAGGAACTCCGTTCGCCGGGGGTCGAATCGAAGGAAGGAACTGAACTCGGCCGCCGTTTCTATGCCCATCTTGGCATGGCTTTCTATTATTTGCACGAACTCGTGCCGCACAAACCGGGCAGCGGTCCGGAGTGGAACCCTCTGGAGGATCCCGAAATCCGCGAACTGCTCCAATGGATGACCCTGCAAGAGAATCCCGTCGTGCGAGCCACCGCCTACCAACAACTCAGCCAGCGCGAGGGTGAGGAGGGGGTCACGGCCGGAGAAGAACTCGTCCGAATGATCCTCGAACAGAATCCACCGAAGGACGCCGTGTCCCAGGTCTGTTCCCAGTCTTTGGACCAGGTTGGGTTTCCAAATCTACCGAAGTCCAAACGTCTGGCCGACTACTTCGAGAATTTGCTCGATCGTGCCGAACGGACTGGGGAGGCATCCATGCTAGTCCGGCATCCGCGCATCATCTCTAAGCTGTTGGAGCAGGGTGCCGGTTCCCAGCGCCAGCAATGGCGAAAGAGGTTGCTCGCGATGATCGACCAAAAGGCCTACGATCCCGATTTGGCAGGCCAAGTCGCGAGACTCAGGGCAGATCTCGACAAGTCTCGAACCGGCGGAAAAGGAGGGAAGAAGAAGGACCGAACGAGGAGGAAGCCTTCCGGTGCGAAGAGGAAGGAGCAGCCAACGACTACCAAGGTCTCGAAGGCACCACCTCCCGCAAATGCGCTTCGCTGGATCGGCGACGTCGACTTCTGTTGGACCAAGAACCTCGGCGGGAATACGAACTGGAACGCTGGCGCCGTTTCGGACGGGCGGTTGCCCACGGCGGAAGACTGCGCCTGTTTCGACGGCACGCTCCCCACAGCAAGGTTCCCTGAGGACGACGACCATCTGCGTTACCGGTCGGTCGAGATCCCTACTGACGTCACCGTCCGACGGCTTGATTTTTATCAGGTTGCCGCGGGACTCAAAGACGCCAACCGCTTCCGCCTAGGCGGCGAAGGCACACTCACACTCCGCGGCGACGACCGGAGGATCGGTCTGAACGTCGTTTGGCAAGATGCCAATGTCCAGGAACTCCGCATCGACAACGACCTGGAAGTTGCGGGAAACGTTCGGATTGTTCGCAGGCACTGCAATAAGACGGATCCGGAAAACCTGAGCCAGCTGTCGCCGGCGCGAAGACGCTACGCGTTCACCAGGGCGCCCGTCTGGATTTACGGCAAGATCGGCGAAGACGCTCCGGGCCGAGAAGTGGAGTTCGACAATGAACAGGATTCCGTCATGCACAAGTTGGTGCTTGTCCGGAACAACACATTCTCCGGCGACGCAGTGGTCAACGGATTTGTCACCTTGCTCGATCCCGGAGGCCTTGGCCAAGGTAAGCAAGTCACCCTGGCAACCCGGCGCGACACGACGCTGGAATTGGCGCTGACGGGAGCCAACTTTCGTGTCTTCGATCGCGACATCGTTCTGCATGGCGATCCAGCTATTAGGCGCACCACGACGATTCGCGGTACGCACATCGACCTGAGGGGAACGATCTCCGGCGGAGACCCCGACGACCTGCTGGTGATCCATACCATCAGCGCCGACCGGACCATCCGGATTTCCGGGCAGAACACTTACGCGGCCGGGACTCGCATTCGAGGGCATGCCGTGTTGACCGGCACGCTGCCGAACTGCAATCTCTGCATTACCGGCAGATTGACCGGCGACGACCAACAGCCGGGCAAGCTGATTTGCAGAGTTTCCGGCAATCGCTCGGACTGCATTCAGTTCCAAGACTACAAAGGCAACGCGGGGACCGGTTGCCTCGACACGCGATTCCTGGCGATCGAATTCAAGGTCGACCGGCCGCCGACCAAAGACACGTACGTCATTCTCGACTACTCGAACCCGAAGACCGTTTGGATTGCTGCCGGCGAAGAGTCGACCGGCAAGACCTTCGCCAAGGCGATCAACGTGCCGAAAGGATACAAGTTGTACGACAACAAGAAACTCAAGCAAGTCGAGTTGAATCGGGGCAAGGGAGCGGGGAATGCAAAATGATGAGATTGCCATGCTACGTTTTTCCGGTATTTGTTTTGCTCCTGTTTCACAACCCGCTCACCGCGGCGGACGACCGTGCCTACAACCGCTGGGCAATCGTTGCTTCGCCTGATGTACAGAAGTCCGGGCTGACCGACCTGCTGACCGTCGAGTTGTCAAAGGTTGACGGTATCGAACTGGTGGAACGCGAGCGGCTCGATGCGGCCACCAAGGAACTCGAACTGATCGCCTTGTTCGGGGCACAGGGAGCGGGGAAACGGTTGAAACTGGGACGCATGCTGAAGGCCGATGCGCTCGTCCTGTTGGCTCAAGAGAATCGCGGCGAGAAGACTTTCCTTCGCATGGTTGTCAGCGATTGCCTCTACGGAGCGCGATTGCACGTAGAATACTTCCTTATGGGTTCGGCTGGCCTTGAACAGTTCCCTGCGCAGTGCGCCGATCGAGTGAGGCGTGTGCAACAACGGTTTGCAGGCGGTGTTCGACGTATCATCGCTGTCACACCGCTTGTCTCGCGGAACCTGACCCATGACTACGACCACCTTCAGACTGCGTACGCGAGTCTGCTTCAGAGTGCCTTGCTATCGATACCGGGCACTGCCGTCCTCGAGATTGACGAGGCACGTCATCTTGCCCGGGAATTGCAGATGGCAGGCGACGGAGTTGGGGCCCGCGAAGTGCCGCTTTTTGTCAGCGGGCAGTACAAGATGTCGACCTTGTTGCCTGAGAAGGCAACGAAGGTGAATTTCTCGCTTCGTGTGGTGCAGGGCGATCGTGAACTGCACCGGCTCCAATCGGGTGAGCTTCCGTGGTCGGACACCGCGACGTACCTCGCGAAGACCGCCCCGGCAGAAATCGCCCGCCTCCTGGAGCCCAACGTGAAGGGCAAAGCCGTGCAACCCGTCCCCGCGAATGAACAAGCCCGCCTTTTGTTTGAGCAGGCAAGGGTGTTTTCGGAGTTGGGGCAGTGGCGTCGGGCGGCCGATTTGCGAGAAGCGGGGCTGCTTGTGGTGCCCGATCGCGCGGACGAGCGGCTCCGGTTGATCGTCGACTACGCCCAGTCGATCGCAACGTGGATCGACAGAGATTCCACGTCTTCCGAGGGTAAATCCGCGGCGATCCGGCGGCGGCTCGTCGTTTGGCAGACGATGACTCGGCACATTGAACACGTGACCTGCAATAGGCAAGTCAATCCCCGCGAGGCGGAGCTGCTGGTTCGCACGGTTGTGGGACGGGCGGACGAGGTTCGGGGAGGCAACATCCGGCGGATGCGGGAAGAGCCGCCGGAAGTCCGCCGGGAGCTGTGCCGCTTCTTCCGCGCCGCGCTACCGCGTTTTCCAGGCCTGGACCCCAAGCTCGCCCGGGGGACCATTCGAGAGCCGCTCGCTTGGCTGATATACCGACCGGAGCACGCCTCTTCGTCTCTGAATTCGGCCCGAAAGGAGGCCGCCGAGCAGTGGTCGGCCGAGCGGCAGTACGACCTATGGAGCCACCGGATATTCGGGTACGTGGTCTCCGCCTTCAGACGCCGCTTTCCGACGACCGGCGACGCGCCGTCCGCGGCAGCCGGCGATAAGGCACCGTTCGGCTACCGGACCATGTACGACGTTTATTACGACATGCTTACCAAAGTTGAGTTGCAGCCCTTTTCGGGCCCCATGCTGTTTGGTGCTGCGCATGCGGGGGAATCGGAGCCGGTTGAGGAGTTCCTTCGGCGATTGGAGGCGACCGACAACCCGTCGCTGGTCTTTGCCGCGCGAAGGTGCCGGTTATATCGGGCAATCCGCACTTTGAGATATGAAGTACACACCTACGCGAGCAAGCACGGCCGGCACGTCGCCGTGCCCGCGAGCATGATTGCGAAGTTCGACGCCATCGACCGCGGCGCCCAAGAACTCGCCGAGTTGCTCAAGACCAACGGCTACAAGACCCCGCCGCGCAAGCCGTGGTGGGATCCCAGCGCCGCCTTGGTCAAGTTCCGGCGCGACATCGCCGAAGAAAAGCAGCATGCTCTGCGGGCCGGCAGTGCCAAGATCGCCCGAAATAAGACCAAGCCGAAACTGCTCGACATGGCGGACGACTCGGGACCGATCCGCGTGATGTTTCATCCCGTCTCGCACCTGCGATACCTTCGCGGTGTGATCAAGTGCCGCGACGACTTCGACGTGCTTTGGACCTCCGAGGCGATTCACGGAATGTCCGCCAAAGGCCACACGAAAGTTCTCTTCAAGCCGCCGCAAGAAGGAGATATCCTGTTCGGGCCGGCCACCGGATTCTCGCCTGACCTGCTGGGGGCTTGCTGGGACGGCGAGCACCTCTGGACCGCCACACGCCGAGGCGGACTCCACGTCCTTTCGCTCGACGGTAAGGAGTTGGCTCGGGCGGGCACGACCGAAGGGCTGCCGCCGAACAAGATGACCCCCGTGATGCACGCTGTCGAACCGGGCAGGTGCCTGATCATCGGCGGCGTGTTCGACAAGGGCACGCGCGGCCGCGATGTCCGCGAGGCACGCACCTGGATAGCCTCGGTCTCCTACCGCGCGGAAACCGGCTCGTGCCGCGTCCGCATCTTCCATCAGGCCACGAAAGTGCCGGACGAGCGTGACACCGCCGACCAGGCGTTCTTTCCTTCGTGGATCGCACGTTGGTCCGACCCGGACGCCCCAAGCAGACGACTCATGTTGATTGGACGCCGGAACGATCCGTCGGTGGGTTCCATGACCGTCTATGATCGCCGTCCGCTCGTGGTCGACTTGGATAGCGGCAAGGTGAGTGTGCATCGGGGCCGGTTCCCGTCGGTCTACGGCTGGCCGGTTGAGTTCGCCTCGTATCGCGGGCGGATTCTGGTCGGAGACGCGATTGAGGGGCCACTCTGGGTAACGCCGCCGAAGGAAGGTGCGAAGCCCCGTTGGACCTGGAAGCTGCCGCCCCCGTCGAAGTCGAAAAAATGGCGAGATGAGCCGATTCGCTCGCGACCGGTGCTGCACGTGAATGAGCGTTATTACGTTGCGGGACGTGAGGCATGGTGGAGCGTGGACCCGGCGACTTCGGAGGTGGAGCGGTTTGCCTCGCCTGCCTTGCCCCAGCGCGAGCCGGATCCGAGGCGGCTCGTCTCCTACGGCCCGTCGGCCCACTACGGTCTGGTGGCGTGGGACTCGAAGTGGACCCTTTACCGGGTCGATCTGAATCCGCAACTTAGCGAGGAAGAAGAGCTGGCGCAACGGTATCCGCACGTACCCGCTGCCGATCGCGACCGGCACGCGAAGGCGGCCGCGGCGATTCGCCGGCTCGGCGGCCAGGTCGACCGCAAACCGCCTCGCTTTCGGGACATCTACCAGGTGACACGGGGTCCGGAAAGCTGGCACACGCGGGTCCAGTTGCTCCGCGGCTGGAAAGGCGGGGAGGACGGCTTGAAACACCTGGCCGGCCTGCACAACGTCGGCGTCGTGTACCTTGTAGAGGTGCCCGTCACCGATGAAGCCATGAAGCATATCGCAGCGTGTACAGCGTTAGAGCAACTCATCCTCTACGATGCCCGGATAACCGATGCCGGGCTCGGCCTACTCGACAAGCTGCAATCGTTGCGAGTGCTGCGTTTACTGGGAAGTGCCGATGGCAACACGAAAGTCACGGGCGAAGGAATCGAACGCCTCAAGGCAGTTCTTCCGTCGCTCAAGTATGTATACCCGTGAGGTGAACTAGCCTACCGATTTTTTCCCTACCGGGTAGAGACACACCAGTTTCTACCGGATCGTCGTCGGGGGAAGTCAACCGTAGACACAAATTCGAGAGACCTTAGACTTAGACTTAGATGAAGCGGAACGAACCGATGGCTCTTCACCGGATACTCTCTGGCAGTACGCTCGTACTCATTTTGCTCTGCACTCAAGCGGACGGAAAGAGCATGTACAACCGCTGGGCGATCATCGCCTCGCCGGACGTGCAGAAGTCCGGGCTGGCCGATTTGTTGACCGTCGAATTGTCAAAGGTTGACGGTATCGAACTGGTGGAACGCGAGCGGCTCGATGCGGCCACCAAGGAACTCGAACTGATCGCCTTGTTCGGGGCAAAGGGAGCTGGAAAGCGATTGAAACTGGGTCGTACGCTCGGGGCCGATGCCCTGCTGCTTCTATCGTTCGAGAAGCGTGAGAAGAAGCAATTCGTCAAGGTCATCGTGGCCGACTGCCGCTACGGGGCTCGATTGCGGGTCGACTTTTTGCCGCACGAAAATGATGCCCGGGACGAACTTGCGGCAAAATGCCGCCCGATTGTTGCGGAAGTCCGTCGCCATTTTGCCGGTGGAATCAAGCAGATCATCGGCGTCACCCCTTTCGTGTCCAGGAACCTCACGCACGACTACGACCATCTCCAGGCCGGCTATGCATGTCTCCTCGAAAACGCGCTTTGGATACAACCGGGTGTCGCGGTGCTGGAAACGGAAGAGGCCCGGGCAATCGGGCAGGAACTCCAGCACACCGGCGCCAAGCTGAAAGGCCGCGTCGTGCCGCTGTTCGTGGAAGGCGAGTTCAAGATGTCGACGGCCAAGCCGGGGGACAAGCCGAAAGTGCAGATGACCCTTTCCCTTGTCGACGCGCAGCACGGCCGCCAGCGGTACGAACAACCTACGCTGAGCTTCGAGGGGGTGACCGACTTGTTGACGCGACGTGCTCCAGAGGGGATTCTGCGTCGCGCAAAAATCGGCCCCCAAAAACCACTGACGCGGCCGCAGCAGGCAAGGCTGTTGGCCGACAGGGCGGAGGTCTTCAGCCTCGTTGGCGCCAGGAACCACTCGATCGGACTCTATGAGGCGGCCCTGTTGCTAACACCTGACGATGTCAAGATGCGTCTCAGGTTGATACGCGACTATCGGATGCGAAAATACACGGACGCGAGGAACCTCGCACGCCAAGCCAGAGATCCGAGGGCACGAGCGCATCTCAAAGAAGCTCAAGAAAAGCAACGGCTGCAAGGAATTGCCGACTGGCGAGCACTCTCAGAACATGCCTTCGAGGCTGTACGGTCGCGGGAATTGAATCCCCTTGAGGCGGGCATTCTCATGTACGGGATCCTCGAAGGCATCCCGAGAACCGCCGAGAATCGGGAGATGATCGACGGATTCTTCTGGAAAGTGTTTGCATTGTTTCCCTCCTTGGATCCCAAAGTTGGAAACGGCGGGCTTCGCTCGTGGGCGAATTGCTCACTGCCATACGAATTGCGCTATCGCACCCTACCTCCGGCCCCGCCAGAACGGCAGTACTACTGTTGGACCGGCACCGCATGTAGCTACCTCACCTGGCGTGCCGTGGCTTCAACCGGTGGCAGCGGCGGGACTCGCACCCCTTGGGGCAAGTACTATAGCCTGGGACGGCCCAAGTTCTTCGACGATCCCGACACGCTTGACGATCTCTATCGGTTTCTTACGGAGATTGCATCGCAGGGAGAGCCTCCGATCCCCTTCATGGCCAGCATTCTGGCAGTCGTTCCGTCGGAGCGCGGGCAACTCTTCAACCAGGGACGATTTAGCGAGCAACAGATCCGGGCTTTTTACGATCGTCTACTGAAGACGAATCAACACGCAAACGTATTCTACGCCCGCTGTGGTCTGCTCACTCTGGATTGGGCTCGTACGGCGAAGGAAGATCGACTGCGCAAGATCGAGTCCTTGCTGCGATCCATTGAAGGAGAGCCGACTGGGCGGAGGGGGTTTCACGAGGCGCTGGCCAAACTGGAGAAAAGGACTCGAGAAGAACTGGGGATGGTAAAGCCGACCCTCCACAAGCGCCACCGGGTACCGTTCCGCGCAGTGGCGAACACGGACGCCCCACCCCAAGTGCGGTTCGAGTTGGTGCCGGGAATCGAGACAAACCGGTGGGGCGACGTGACCCGTTGTACCGATACATTGGACCTGATCCGACACGGGTGGGGTGTGTTTGTTATGACGGAGCCGGGAGTCGTCCGCCCGCTCGTCAAACAGGACGCAGAGACGGGCAGAGTGTTTACGGCTTGCTTCGACGGCCAGAACATCTGGGTGCCCACCGAAAAATCGGGAATCCACGTCGTCTCACCGCAGGGCAAGCTTGTGGGCAAGATCGGGGAGGATCAAGGGCTGCCGGCTCATGAGCGGTCCCTGACCTTGCACCCGATCCAACCGGGACGATGTCTTGCGGTGGGATCTACGGGGAAACACGGACGGCTTTGGTACGCCATCGTTTCCCCGAAAGGCAATGCGCCAGGGGCCCCGTGGCAGGTCAACGTGTTCCACACGGCGACCAAAATCCCGGAACCTCAAGAGCCGTCATCCCAGGATGATCCTGAGATGATCTTCAGACTGTCCTGGCGGGCGGAGTGCTCGGATCCTTCCAAGCCGCGCGAGCGTCTGCTGCTGATTGGCCGCGATGATCGGCACCGTAGGAATCTCCGTCCGTTGGCTGTCAACCTGACTGCCCCGAAGGTCTCGATCTACCCGGTGCACGTCCCGGTGACAAATGTCGGTGCAAGCTTCCGGCTCAGCCAGACTTTGCATTGCATGAAGGGGCGTTTCCTGCAAGCACAACACAGCCAAATCGCCCTGCTTTCGCCGCCGGAAGGACAAGACGAAATCGCCTGGACTACGAAAACGATTGTCCCGTGGGGGGGCCACAAACTGCTCTACCATGACGGTGTGCTTTATAGTCCGGGCAGCTATTGGGTCCGCATCGACCCCGACACGCTCCAGTACGAACGGCTCAACCGGGCGCCGCTGCCGCCTGAGCACTCGTTCTGTCAATATGGTGTATCGGCTCACTACGGTCTGATCGCTTGGGAAAGCCATGCGGAACTCGCACGCTATGGATCGAAGAAGAAGCTCTATCGTGTGATTGTCGATCCGAACGCGCCGCCCCGTTTCGTCAATGTCCCTGCCGAGTTCCGTAAGCAGCACCAACTTGCCGTCGACGCCATTCGGGAATCGGGTGGGCTCGTGGACGCAGCCAACAACGATCCGGCGGTGGGAACCCGCGTTGCGATTCCAATGCAGTGGAAAGCCGGTGACGAAGGCCTGGCCCACCTGAAAGATATCTACAACCTTTGTGCCCTGTACTTGTTCCGGCTCATGACGAACGACAGCCTAGCGTACTTGAAGCCGCTGAAGGACCTTCGCGTGCTGAATATCTGTGAGAACCAGGTTACGGACAAAGGTCTCGTCCACGTACAAGGATTGAGGAACCTGACGGAACTGCGTCTGGAGGGCAACGTCGACGGCAAGGAATTCACCGATGCCGGGCTGAAAACCCTCAAAGGGCTCTCCCAACTCAAGAACCTGACCCTCTACGGCGAGGGGTTTACCGACGCGGGGCTTAAGGCCCTGGACCATTTCCCGCAGCTTAAGAAGCTTGTGCTCTACGATACCGCGATTACCAGTGCTGCGCTGGCGGAATTAGAAAAACGAAGACCGGGATTGGAGGTTGAGAATCATCCTCCCCCGTTGGGTGGGCGCCGCGGAATCCATGGCGGACATCGAGGAGGCGCTCAAGGCCGATCCCAAGAATCTATTCGCGACCTTCCATAAGGGCACAGCTACTCTGCGGCCAAGGGAAGATTCCCGAGGCGACCGAATTCTACAAGAAAATCGTCTTTGCCGGAAAGCGGGTCCCTACTATCCACAAAAGGAAACGGCGAACCCGCAAACACGTTATCGCGGACCTGAGCGTCAATTTTCTCGAGCGTAAAGTCCTGGAAAGGGGACACTGCCTCGAACGGCCTCAAAGCGATTACGGGGTCGATGCTACCATGTTCCATGTTTCACTTCTCCGAGTCGGGAGAAATCGAGAACGGAGAGGTCCGGTTTCAACTCAAGGCCACCGACAACTTGAAAATCCTTGCGGATGGGGAGACCATCACCTTTCGACCGTGGCGACCTGCATTACTGGTCCCAAGAGCTGTATCCCTTTTTCCTCGTTCTCTATGACGCGGCGAACGACAGGGCTTATTGGTTGCACATTCAGACATTTGTTGAAGAAAACCCAAGCGTGTTGCATCCGGACAAGGACCAAGTCACCGTCCACATTCCCACGAAGAATTCGTTGACGCCGGAAGCGGTCGATATGTTTCGATCCCTTTCCTGCAGCGTTGTGGAAGAGCAGCGAAAGAAAGGAGGCTTTCCCTATGGCCGGAAACCGAAATAATCTTACCCGGGGTCAACTTGATCGGCTCTTGCGGCACATGGGCTTCGAGACCGGCAAACGGACCGAGTCGTGCGACGCGTATTATCACGCCGAGTCCGAAACGCTGATTCTCTTGCCGGTGGCCGACGCAAGCGAGCCGGTGCGTCCGGCCGATTTGATGTCCGTCCGGCTGCGGTTGGTGGGCCCTTGGTGGGCACACCAACCCGCCCCCACCACCAATCAGGGGCACCCGCACGTGACGCTGAAGCGGATGGCGGAAGAGCAATTTGCGGCAAGTGCCTGATTCTCCGTGATGAGGTACCAGCCCCAAGGGGGCGATCTTCGGGCCGCCCCGTTGGGGCTTTGTCCCACCGGCCCGTTGGGGCCGCCGCTGCGGGCCTGGGAACTCGAAGAGAAGAGATGTGAGTCAAGAAACCACGGTCGCCAGACCGTGGGTAGGCCGCTTGGACCACGGTCTGGCGAGCGTGTCTATTCGCTTCTGCCCTAGAATATGATGCGGATCGTCAGAATGCACCAGAAGCGGGGTCCTTCGGGATAGACTCTCTCGTCCAGCACTTCGTAGGGGCCGTATTCTTCCGCGAGTTCGTCGGCCCTTCTGTAGGCGATCCGTATGGCCTGGGGACGGCTTGTTCCGTCCGCCCTGACAATCCGCACGATTTCGGTTGGCTCTTCGGCGGTGGTTACCGAGGCTGCGAAGGAAAGTCCCATGGCGAGAGTCATCAGGACGACGACGGGGAGAGCGAGGCGTTTCATGGTTTTGCCCTTTCAGGAATGGTTCGCTGGTGCGAATTTTGGGGGTTGGTTCGCTCATTTGCGTGAGCGGGAGGGTGGCCGGCTCCGTTGCCGTGCCGCGTAACCTGTTACTCCTTATATGGCCAACGGTGCCGGAAAGGCGACAGGTTTTCCGGGCGCAGGGCAGAATCGGCCGTTTCCCCGCCGCCAGGGGTGTCACGTTCGTAGTGACCGCATTCATGCGGTCGGAAGCATCGGGGTGCCGCACGGGATCAGAACCATCAATGCCCGGATGAATCCGGGCACTACGAACGCAGGCCGTGCGACTCCACCCGCTGCCACACTTCTGGGCAAGCAAGGGGTGGGACCCGTGCGTGCTGTGCCGCGTCTTCCAGCCCCAAGGGGGCGATTCTAGGATAGCCCAGGGCGCAGCCCTGGGTTGCGGGTCACGGTAGAATTGGCCAAGCCCCAACGGGGCGGCGCTATGCGTGCGCGCCCGACGACCGGTACGTTTTCATCGACCGAATAGGGCCGCCCCGTCGGGGCTTTTCGTTTCCTTTCGCACCGGATCCCCAGGGCTGCGCCCCGGGCTATCTTCGGGCCGCCCCGTCGGGGCTTGGAGCATCCCGTTCGTGATGACCGCATTCATACGGTCAGAAGAAGCGGGGTGCCATGCCCACGCTTGCGTGGGCATGTCGCAGTGTCCACCAGCGTGACGTAATCCGTCAGGTCACCGAGCAATGGTCGGCATTCGATCGATCGCTTCAACTACAGGAAGGATTCTACACGCCCCCACATGCCCACGCAAGCGTGGGCATGGCACCCTGCACTACGAACGGGCACCGATCCGAGCACCGCTCGGCCGACCTTCAAAACGACGGACGGCCACCAACCCGTCCCCACCACCAATCACGGGCACCCGGGCGTGTCAACTTCGGAATCCCGAGCCCCTGCCTGAACTTGCCCGATATCTTCAACAGACGCTGCAGAAATGGATTGCTCGATTTCGTCCACGTTGGCGGCGAAGGAATCAACATTGTCGAGCCACGATGTCCCTTGTTGTTCCAGAACGCGGCGCATATTTGGTCCGCAGACGCTCAGTAGATTCAGCTGCGCGCGACGTAGTTCCGTGATCTCGTTCATCACGTGTTGAACAGGGTGCTTAGTGGAGTCTCTCTGATGCTGAGAAAGCCGGTTTCGCGAGTACGAAAGGTGCTTTGTGAAGTCGCTGTATGCGTTCGTGTACGCCTCGATCGATTCTGTTGGAATCAAACTCCCCTGTTTCCGGTAACGCCGTATGACCTCCCCTCGAAACCAGAGATCCAGGATTAGTGTCAGAAGAGCCGCCAATCCCAAGGCCAGAGTTACGTGCCAGAACATACGATTCGTAAGCAACCATGGAACGCCCTTGATTGTAACACCGTCGATTTCTGTAAGATCCTGGGGAATCGACGTAGCCTGAATTCCTGCCAAAAGCACGGTGAAGCAGACAACAGCCACGATGCTATACGCAACAACCAACCCCCATCTCGAGCACTGCAACCAATCCCATGCAGCTTTTAACCTGTCCATCGCTCGCTCTCCTGTATGTTGTGTCGCCGGACGGGCACCCGCTCGGGAGATTATGCCAACTCCCAAATCCCTCGTGGCACGTCTTCGGTAGGCCGCAGCACACCATCTCGGCGGAGGATGTCACCGGCCCAGCGGAGTTCATACTGCCACTCGTAGAGCAGATCGCCAGCGGCTCGGATGTCCGGCTCGTGACGATCCCAGACCCGACGGGAGATGTCGAGAATCGTTCCGCGTCCACCCAGTTGCTGAAGCGCCTCAACAACCCACTCAGTCATCATTTCTCTCGCACGCGGCATTTGCCAATCCTCCTCATGAAGTCTTCTTCAAGAGCGCATCGCCATGTTTCTGGAAGCAATCGGCACAGAATTTCTTGGCATGCAACGAGTGAAGAAACCTGTCCTGCAGATGCTCTTTGTAATAGTGCTCGCCTGAAAAAATCTCCGCGCCACATTTGGAGCAAAGGTGAGGAACCCTAGCCTTAGTCTTTTTCAGGATCTTTAAGCTATCAAACTTTCGCATTGTCCGAAGCCTTTGTAGAGTCAGAGTAAGAAGGCAAGAAAGGGGGAACATTCTGCTCTTCCGAAAAGTAGAATGTCAGAATGTCCCCTCTTCCTTTCTTTCCCTCACTTCTTCTTCCGAACGCCTTTCTTCCGCTTCGATTTGCCCTTCTTCTTCGGCTTGCGTTTGCGAGTCTGCTTACCTCTTTTCCCCAAGTCGTTTGCTTTCGGATCACGTGCCTGATGTTGTCGTGCTCGTTCCTCGGCAACCTGCTGAATCACACTTGTTAGACATCGCTCGACAGTGCTTCTCGCAGGTGGCGCTTCTAGGTCAGCTTTCAAGATTTCCTTTTCATAGAAAGCACCGTTTGGGTCAAAGCCTCGTACTACAATTACAAGAGGACCGTGCTGGTTGTCCCCTTTCTTTCTCCCCTCCGATCGGGCCTTGAGAATTGCCGTCACTAAATCGATGGCGCTCTTGGTGACCTGCAGAACGCTAACACCCAATGCGAAGTAGAGCAACAATTCGGGGCCGCTCTCATGCTCGACGTATTCATATTCCCTTGTGTCAAATAAGTGATGTCTCCGGTAATCGTCAATAAGACGGTTCGCCTCGGGAGCATGATGTTCTCGACAGAAACACTGCGACACTCGGAGTTTGATGGAGACAGCAAAGCCCTCCTTACAAGCGTGCTCTCGAAATGTCTCTAACCGGCTTCTGATCTGCTCTTGCCAGTAATCCATAGGGTTGATTCTCCCTGCACGAATGCGCATTTGTAACCATCCAGCGGTGTCGGGACGATTCGGAGGCATTTGTCCGCTGGACGGCCCGACTGGTATTACGTCACGCGAATATCGCGATTGGAAGCATCTGTATTGCGGGGCCCCTGATTTCCCATTCAAGGTCTGGAAAGGACATGTCTGCCAATTCTGGAGCCTGAAATGCCTTTTTGAGTTGATCAAGTGCCGACGAGGGTAGTCGATTCAGTGCCGATTTTCGGTTCAGGCTAATCGCACCTTCTGACTCGCCGATTGAACGCGTCACTTTTCCAACAACTCGAAACGTCCCATCCACGAGATCCGACATTGATGGGTCATTCAGATTTTGTGTTTCGATAGAGATGACAGCTCTGTGGCAGGATGGCAAAGGCGGTGTCGTGAGATCCATGGTATCGCCACTCCTGAGGGAAGAAAGCAGTGAAGCCATCTGCTTCTTCATCTGCTGCATCTCACTGATCTGCTTGCCCTTTCCTTTCTGCGGTTTGTCCGCAAACACCTGGAACATGTCGATCATCTCGACAAATGAATCAAGAGTCTCAATGAGTGGGTTTCTTTTCAGAACGGTCGAAAACTCAACGAGATCGCCAGGCGTGATCTCCGTGTTGGCCTCAATCTCCTTGAGGTATCTCTTTTCACGCAAGATTGCGCGCAGAGCAATGAAGAGCGACACGGGAGTGTGGATTCGGTCTTCAGTTCTAGTCGTGCTTGATTCGTTCGATGATTCTCGATCACGTTTGCCCGTTAGATCGATTTTGAGCAAGGATGACAGAGCATTGCTCACGCCAAAAGACGCACCAATCTGCTTTGACTCGCCAGTCGCTTGCGATTGCCTCTCCGACACCTGTGTGACGGATGCGATGCCGCCCTCCAAAACCGCAACTAGGTCAAAGACGATTCGCTGGTTGAGGTACACGGGAATTACGAGATCATTCGAGTCAACCATCAGGTTTCCTCAGCAATAAGACTTGCTAATAGGTAGTTTCTGCCTATTATCTGTAGACCGCACATTTTCGGCGTAGCACCCAGGCAGGTGATTCGCGTAAGCTGAATTGTGGGCGGTGGTTATTGTGTTGTCAAGCCGATTTCGGCGGGTTTCACAACCCTCTTGCTGTCATTCGCATTCACTGAGGATTCTGCGGCGGGGTGGCGTTGGGGCCGGTGCCCCAGGCTTTGTTTGGCTCTGGGCCCATTTGTAGGGTTAGCGTGCCGCCGTTGGCGAGCTCCTTGTGGTGGAACCAGGGTTTGTTTAGCGGCTTGTTGTTTAGCGTGGCGGATTGGATGTAGCGGTTTTCGGCGGAGTTGTTTTTGGTTTCTATGGTGAAACGGCCGCCGGGGTAGTAGCGCTTGTCTAGGTGGATGACGACGCGGTCGAAGATGGGGCTGCCGATCTCGTAGATGGGCTTTGCGGCGCAGCCGCCGTCCATTTGGAATAGGCCCATGGCCGTCATGACGTACCAGGCGCCCATCTGGCCCTGGTCCTCGTCGCCGGGCCAACCGTCGATCGGGCCGGTGCCGTAGTAGCGGGCCATGATCTCGCGGGTCCATTTCTGGGTGAGCCACGGCTTGCCCGAGTGGTTGAACAGCCAGGCCGATTGCATGTTCGGCTGGTTGCCGTGGTTGATGGGGAAGCTGGCCATGCGGTCGCCGGTGGCGTTGAAGCGGTTGTCGACGGAGTCTTCCAGGCCCTTGTCGAGCCGGCGGTTGAACTCGTCGCGGCCCATCAGTTCGACGAGCCCGGCCACGTCGTGGGGCACAAACCAGGTGAATTGCCAGGAGTTGCCCTCGACGAACCCGCGTCCGGAGAAGGGCGAAAAATTCTTTTCCCAGTTGCCGGCCCGGTCCTTCGCCCTCATGTAGCCGACCGACTTGTCGAACACGTTTTTGTAGAATCGCGAGCGGCGCATGAACTCCTTGTAGTCGCCGGTTTTGCCCAGGGCCTTGGCCATCTGGGCGACGCACCAGTCGTCGTAGGCGTATTCGAGGGTGTTCGAGACGGGGTTGGGGACGTAGCCGAGTTCCATGTAGTCTTTCAGTTGGCGGTTGCCGACGTGTCCGCCGCCGGGGTGGGGGCGGCCGGGCTCCGTCTGGATGTGCTTGATCGCCGCGTAGGCCTCGTCGGTGTCGTAGCCGCGGATGCCTGCCTGATAGGCGGCCACGATCAGGGCGATCTCGTGCGAGGCGACCATGATGCTCGAATACTCGATGCCGGTCGGCCCCTTGGGGAGCCACCCGCCGCGGCGGTTGATCTCCAGCAGCGACTGCACCCACTTGTTCGTAATGTCGGGCGTGGCCAGGTTCCAGAGCTGGTTGAGGTTCCAAAAGGTGTTCCAAAAGGCGTCGCAGCCGTAGATCGACTCGCCGGGCCGAAGCTGCTGGACCTTCTCGTACATGTCGACGTACTTGCCGTTGACGTCGTTCCAGATCGTCCGGGCGCAGTAGGAGCGGTAGAAGTTGGTCCAGAACTTGGTGAGCTGTTCGGGGGTGCCGCCTTCGACTTCGATCTTTGCGCAGAGATCGGCCCAGATTTTTCGGGCGTTTTGGTGGGTGGCGTCGAAGTCCCAGCCGAACGGCTTCATTTCGGTGTCGAGGTTGAGGCGTGCCTGCTCGATGCTTACGAGCGAGATACCGGTTTGGAGCTTGACGACCTCGCCCTCGGCGGTCGAGAAGTTGAGAAAGGCGCCGACGTCGCCCTTGCCGGCGATCTCCTTGATGTCGTGCTTCACATCGCCGCCGACCCAGCCGCCCATCGATTTGAAGGGTTTGTCGGTCCGGGCGACGAAGTGGAGGGTAAACTCCTGGTACGGGGCCCCGCGGCCGCTTCGTTGCTTCGAGTAGCCGGCGATTTCGGTGTCGCTGAGCTTCGTGATTTTGGCGTCGAGGACCGAGTAGCCGTATTCGGTCGGCGTTTCGAGGTCGAAGAGGATGCGTGCCTGATCGGCCTTGGGGAAGGTGTATCGCTGGAATCCGGCGCGGCAGGTCGAGGTCAGCTCGGCGCGGATGCCGTAGTCGTCCAACGTGACGGCGTAGTAGCCCGCGGACGCCTCTTCGGTGTCGTGGTCGATTCGCGAGCGGTATCCGTCGTCGGGCTTTCGCTCGTCGCCGGGCGTGGTCTTCAGCGGTCCGGTCGCGGGCATCGTCAACAGCCCGCCCATGGTCCAGGAATGGAGATGGCTGAAGCCGGCGATGTTGTTGATGGTGTATTCGTAGCCGGCCTTCCAGCAGCGGCGCTGGTTGTCGGGGCTGAGCTTGACCATGCTGAAAGGCGTCGAGGGGCCGGGGTAGAGCATCCAGCGCGAGGTGGACGTGCCTAGCAGGGGGTCGATCCAGTCGATCGGCCGGCGTTCGCGTCCGGGGTTGCGGACGGTGGTGCAGGTGTCGAGCGTGCGGCCGCCGCTTTGGATTTCGACGACCAGCGGCGCGGGTTTTTCGACGGGCGGAAGGCGAAACCTCAGCGTTCCGACGCCGGGCCGGGCTTCGAACTTCATCGGCTTCGCGCCGGTGGCCGTGACGACGACGTCGGCCGGTTTGCCCAGGTGGCGGATCGACGCGGTGATCTGCTGGCCGAGCTTGCCGTTTTTGCGCGTCAGCCACGGGCTGGGCTTGACCGAGTGCAGAGAGGTTTCCTGCAGTTCGGTGGTTTTGGCCGACGGGGGGGCCTCGAAGCCGATCCAGTCGTAGAGGATCCAGCTTGCCGTGTTGTTGACGATCCGGATTTCGTTGACGCCGGTTTTCAGCGCGGCGGCGGGGATGTCGATCGCAAACTTATGTTCGCGCCCGGCCGCCGGCTTGCCCATGATCGAGTCGTCGGAGCCGCCCTGGGGCGTTTGGTGGGCGAAGGTTTTTCCGTTGACGACGATGTCGAGCTTCGGCGGCCGGGCCGAGTGGGTGTCGGCCAGATCGACGACCAGCCGGCAGTCGCCGCCGGTGATCTTCTCTTTCAATCCGAAAAGGATCGTAAACGTGTGCGGCCCGCCGCCGGCCCAGTCGTCGTTCGGCCCCGGGTGGCAATAGGGCCAGTCCTTTTTCGCATCGCTGCTGCCGACCATGAACAGCCCGTCGCGGCTGTATTGCGCGTAGCCGCCGGGGGCCAGGGCAAACTCGGCCGTGTTGTTGTCGGCGGCGCCGATCTGCCAGAGCGTTTTCATTTCGTCGGCCGCCACCGGCACGGCGGTAAGAACGGCCGTCAACACGGTGAGCAAGACGGTTGTTTTCGAGTCGAATGCTTTCATGGAAGTTGCTCCTTCGCACCTTTGGGAATAGTGGGAATTGACAAACGCCAAACGAGAGTCTACACCTCCGCACGTGCCCACGCAAGCGTGGGCGCAGCACCCCTGCCGATTATGGAAACGGGGGCCGGCGACATATCATCGACGGGCATCTTGACGAGCCCCCGGGGACGGTGTACCATCATAATGCAGCCGCCGGGCTGCCGGCCCCGGACGGCCGGCGTTCGTTTTTCAATCAAGGAGACCGACCACGCATGGAAACCACAGCCATCGGCGAATCGATTCGCGAGCAGATACGGGAATCGCGGGAGGTCAAGAAAGCGATCCTCGACGATCGGGATATGCTCGAGTTGATAGAAGCGGTTTCCCGGCGGTGCGTCGATGTTTACCGGGCGGGCGGCAAGGTCCTTCTCGCCGGCAACGGGGGCAGCGCGGCGGACGCCCAGCACATTGCCGGGGAACTGGTCAGCCGGTTCTACTTCGACCGGCCGGGGCTGGCGTGCATCGCGCTTTCGACCGACACGTCGATTCTGACCGCCATCGGCAACGACTTCGGCATCAGCCGGGTGTTCGCACGCCAGGTCGAAGCCAACGGCCGAAGCGGCGATCTGTTTGTCGGCATTTCGACCAGCGGAAATTCGGAGAACGTGGTCGAAGCACTCAAAGCCGCCAAGGACAAAGGCCTTTTCACGGTCGGTTTGACGGGCGCCGACGGCGGCCGCATGGAAGAGTATTGCGATTATTGCATCAAGGTCCCCTCGAAAGACACGCCGAGAATTCAGGAATCGCACATCATGATCGGCCACGTCATCTGTGCGATCGTCGAGAAGAGTTTGTTCAGAAAGGATTCGTGACACCCTGTCAGCATCGTCGATTTGCAACCATGGGAATCACTATCGTCATCTCCGAGGACCGCGAAGGCGAGGCCGCTTTGCAGTCGCTGAGGGACGGTCTTCTTGCCCGGCTGGCGCGATGGCCCGATGCCGAAGTGAAGATCGTGCCGTATCTGTACGACCTCGATCCGGACGGGCCGGGCATGAATGGCATGCGGTCGGCCGGCGGCGACATGGTCGTGCTGGCGCCGCTTTATCCCAGGACCATCTACTGGCTCCTGCACGCCAACGAGGTGCGGGGGCGCCTGGGACCGTCGGAATTGATGCACGCGGACGAAGCCGACGCCTCGAGTGAGGATTCCGGCCGCGATGCTCCCGGACGGACGATCTGGTGTCTCGATCTTCGGGGCCAAGGCGCCGAGCCGCTGTCGGCGGAACTCGAACGGATCGTGACCGAATCGATCGGCGATCCGCCCGCACGGCTTCCGCCGGATGGGCAATCGGCGCCGGCGGACGTTGTCCGGATCGAGGAAATCGCGTCCCCGAGGTGGTATCCGATCGTTGATTTCGGCCGGTGCCGGAATTGCCTGGAGTGTCTGAACTTCTGCCTGTTCGGCGTGTTCGGCATCGATGCCGAGGACCGGCTCTTCGTCGAACAGGCCGACGCCTGCCGCGACGGCTGCCCGGCTTGTGCCCGAGTGTGCCCGGCGCAGGCGATCATGTTTCCCAAACACAGCAATCCCGGCATTGCCGGCGATCCCAAGGCCACGGCCGCCGACATGAACGTGAGTCTGGTCCAGTTGCTCGGCCAGGCGTCGTCGGGCGGCCTTGCGGCGGTGGAACGCGATCGGGCGTTGGCGGAAAAGACGAAGAGTGAATCCCACTCTTCCCGGAAGATGGACGATCTCGATGCACTTGTCAACGACCTGGACGAGATGAATTTGTAGTCACCCGACCTGATTCGGTCAAGGAGTGTTATCGTTTGGTCGAATCACTATCAACAGGAAACCAAATATGTCCAAACAAGCAGCTCACCTTCATCGGCGGCGGTTTCTGAAGACCGCGCTGGGGGCCGGCGCCGTGCTGGCGGCGCCGCAAGTAATCCCGAGTACCGTGCTGGGTAAAGACAACGCGATAGCCCCCAGTGAAAAAATCGTGCTCGCCGGGATCGGCATCGGCGGCCGGGGATCGGGTGACCTGATGACCATGATGGGCCAGCCGGACGTGCAATGCGTGGCCGTCTGCGACGTGCGGGCGGACCGCCGCGAGCGAGTCAAGACAATGGTCAACCGAAAGTACGGCAATCAGGACTGCGCCACCTATCGCGACTTCCGCGAGATTTACGCCCGCCCCGACATCGACGCCGTGCTGATCACCACCGGCTCGAACTGGCACGCGTTGCTGTCGATCTACGCGGCCAAGGCGGGCAAGGACGTCTATTGCGAGAAACCCTGCACGAAGAACATTGCCGAAAGCCTCGCCCTGGCCGCGACGTTCCGGCGGACCGGACGCGTTTTCCAGGGCGGTATGCAGCGGCGGAACGGGACGAATTTTGTGTTCGCCATCGAGCTCGCCCGGCACGGCCGACTCGGCAAACTCCAGACGGTCCACGCCTGTTGCGGCGGGGGGACGCGCATGAGCGGATGGCCCACTTCCCAACCCGAACCGCCCAGGGAAGAGGTGGACTGGGACCGGTTCCTAGGGCCGGCGGCCTGGCGGCCCTACAACCGCGGGCTGCTGAACTCGGGCTTCGAGAAAGGCGGGGGAATGGTCGGCGGCGGCGTGCTGGAATGGGGCTCCCATTGTGTGGACCTCTGCCAGTGGGCCAACGACGCCGATCAAACGGTGCCCATCGAGTACGAACCGGTCGGAAACACCGAGGCGACCGCCCGATATGCCAACGGGGTGAAGCTCGTGATGCGCCGGGGCGGGTGGCTCGGGCTCGGGTCTTGTCCCGTGCGGTTTGAAGGCGCCGCGGGCTGGGTAGAGACGGGCGACAGCGGGAAGATCGAGCTTGATCCGGCGTCGCTCCGCGCGTGGTACAAGAAACCCGCCATCGACCGCGGCGCCACCGGCAACCATGCCCGCGATTTCCTCAACTGCGTGAAATCGCGAGGGCTGCCGCGGGCCAATCACAACGTGGCCTGCCGGTCGCACATCGCCTGCCACGCCGCCGGCATTGCCATCTTCCTGGGCCGAAAGCTCGCCTACGATCCCCGGAAGAACGAGTTCATCGGCGACGAGGAAGCCAATCGGTTGCGGTCGGAGGCGATCCGGGAACCGTGGCGCGCGTAGGATCGTGCCTTTCGATAGGGCCGACCCTGGAGTCGCTGACACAGAAGGCGGACGGCCTTGTTGTTGAGCACGGGGGGCGTCCAAGCCGAAGGAAACGGCGTGGCACGTCAAGAAATCCTTGGCAACCGCCGAGGCGCTCGGAATCGTTAAACTCACGCGACCGACATCATGGTCGAGAAGGTCAAAGCCACGTAGTCTACCTCACGGGCAATCAGCCCTCGTCGGCTTCGGCTGGGGGCTTTTTTCGTGCGCCGATTGCTTGCCCCCGCTCGCAGGGTCGTGGTATGATGCGGGTATGGACGAGAACCAGACCCGGTCGCCTGAGAGGTTTCAGTTTCGGTTACGTACCCTGTTGCTGGTAATGACTGCCTGCGCCGTGAGTTTCTCGGCGCTTCGGATAGGAGACATGGCGGCAGCGGTTGCACTTGCCGCGTTGACCTCTCTAGTGATCCTGCTTTTGGCTAGACAGACGGTGAAAGAGACTACCGCAATTGATGACATCTTGTTTGCCTACATTGTGTTTATACTCTTCATTCTTTTGCTTTTCTCTTGGGTAGAACTGTAAAGTATCAATATCCCCGTCGTGATAGAATCCGGTCATGGACGAGAACCCGTACAAGTCGCCGGAGAGTGTTGAGGAGAAGAAGCCCGCCAGGCAGCAGAGGCCTGCCAGGAATACGAACTCTCTACGAGATTTACTAGCGGCGGTCATCATGCTTCCGGGCTTTTGGGCAGCCCCATTGGGCGTCACGGCTGTCGTGTTGGGCACCCTAGAGGTATCCGTAGGATCTTATATCCGTTCTGCTAGTATAGGCATAGTAGTTGGCCTCTGTATGATAGGTGCTGGCATTCTGTTGATAGTCCTTGGTGCTCGCATATCGAACCCGTTCTCGAACCCGTTCAAATGGCTGCACTGGTGACCGAAACACCCCAACCCGCCGAGAAACCCAAACTCCGCTGGTATCAGTACAGCCTGCGGTCACTGATGATCTTTGTGGCTGTCGTATGCTTCGTCATGGGATGGCTGGGATGGTACCTTCGTCCCAGACTTGCATTTACGAGAGCAGCAGCGCCTATTTGGCAACTGGACGGGAGCGTTTACGGCAATCCAAATCTTGGCGTAAAAGGTATTAGAGGCGTTTACTTTTGGGAGAATTTGAGCAACGCCGATCCGATGACACTCATTGAACACTTGGAGGCTCTACCTAATCTCGAACGGCTGGACCTCAGTGACACACAAGACGCTAGGCTGGAGCATCTCAAGCGGCTAACCGAACTCAAAACACTGGTTCTCCACGGCACGCAAGTCACCGATGCTGGACTGGTACATCTCAAGGGGTTGACCAAACTCGAAGAACTGATTCTCTGGCATACGGGTGTCACCGATGCCGGGCTGATACATCTCAAGGGGCTAACTAACCTCGAATATCTGCAACTTGGCTGCACGCAAGTCAGCGACGATGGTGTCAAGCAACTCCGGCAGGCATTGCCAGACTGCTACATTGAGTATTGGCCAGCCGCCCGTGGCAAGTCACCGATGCTGGATTGGTACATCTCATGGGACTAATAAGCAACCCGCTTCACAACAATTAGCCCTCGCTGGCCTTGGGGGCCAAACCGACGCCACCCGCCAGGATCGGATCGTTGAGGGGGTTGTCAGAACCGAAGCAAAATCTACGCGATGGAAACACTTGTAATCTCTGCCGTTCTGATCATAATCCTTGTGATCGTATCCGTGCTTGTCTATCTGTACCGACTCGGCGAGAAGGCAAAAGTCAGAGATGAGGCAGAATATCCTCGGCCGATGTCAAAAGAACCTTCTCCTTGGGAGAGGGTCATCGGGTGCGGTATACTCGTGTTCTCGGTGGTGTTGGCGGTTGCTCTCCTTTTCATTGCCGTTATCGTTGTGATCAGTCCTTACGCAGAGAACTCTCCTCGATAATCGTGATAACCTCTTCGCGGCCCGTTGCTTGCCCCCGCCGGCCCCGCCGTGGTAGAATCCGGGTATGAGCGAGAACCCGTATCAATCGCCGGAGTCTGTCGAACCACCAGAGCACCCGCAACGAGCCTTTCCATGGCGATTGTTCCCCACGGCCGCGCTTTGGCTCTATGGTGCCGCCCTTTTGGTCGAGAGTTTCTTCTTCATAGGGGAACTTCCATGTTTATCCCTCAGCTTCGCGAGTGTTTTCTGCTGGTTTCTGATGTGCTACACTTGCGTTGGGCTGCTGGCGGCTACAGGATTCTTCATATGGAGACAGCAATGGCGTTGGGCTTTCCTTGCCTTCGGTCTCTTCTGTCTCGTCGGTGGGATTAGTTTGGCCGTTTACGGGCCCTGATTGTCTGGCTTCTCCCGTGCAATCCCGCAGCAAGGCGTTTTGAGTTTTCTGGTATAATGCAGTCATGGCCGACGAAACACCCCAACCCAAACTGAAACCCAAACTCCGCTGGTATCAGTACAGGCTGTGGCACCTGTTTCTGGTGACATTGATTCTTGCTCTCTGGCTCGGGTGGGTTTGCCACAAGGCCAATCAGCAGAAGAAAGCAGTGGAGTCGATCGAGAACTTGGGCGGGACCGTCGTGTATGACTATCAGGTCGATGCGAACGGCGACTACGTACCAAATGCAGAACCTCCAGGCCCGGTGTGGTTCCGCGACTTTGTCGGTGTGGACTTCTTGGCGAATCCTGTCGATGTAAACCTTCAAATCCGGCATATTGAAGACGATGATTTGAAATATCTCCAGAAACTGGTGAGATTGCAGACTCTTAATCTTGCGTGCAACCACATCACCGACGCCGGGCTGGAACATATCCGTGGGATGACGAGACTCGAAGTGCTGTACCTATGCTACACGCAAGTTAGTGACACCGGGCTCGCACATCTTCAGAGGCTAGCCGACCTCGAATTGCTGGACCTCAGTATGACGCAGATCACCGACGCCGGGCTGGTCCATCTCAAGGGGCTGGCCAAGCTCGAAGTGCTGTGGCTCGCTGGCACGCAAGTCACCGACGCCGGGCTGGAACATCTTCAGGGAATGACCAAACTCGAAGCGTTGTGGCTCGTCGGCACGCAGGTCACCGACGATGGCGTCAAGAAACTCCAGCAAGCATTGCCGAACTGCGTGATACTCCACGACCGGAAGCCATGCCGCCGCCCGTAGCAAGTCGCACTCCACCGGATTGACAGCATCGAGCCGGCGAATTATGCTGGAACTGTCGGCTCACCCCCTCTTTCTCACTCATGGTGGTGAGTCGAATAGGTGGGAGCGCCGTCCTGTTAGCACGGGGGTGGTGCCCCGCTGTTTTTCTGTGCCTCCTTGCCAGTCTCAGGGCGGCAGAGTAAGATCCCGGTAACGGGCGAGGTGGCCTTTTTACCCTTCATAATCTCGGGCACCCCGCCATCATCCTGCGGAGTCAGTGCATCCCCCCGTGCTGGCTCCGCTCTTTTGCGCCCCCCTTGCCGACACGGGGCCGGTATGGTAGACTGCTTTCTACTACAGACGCCAGCGGGATACCCGCCTTGCCACGGGTGTCCCCGCTGTTGAATCCCTGCGGAGTCGGTGTTTACCTTTCGTACCGGCTCCGCTCTTTTGCGTTTTGCCTTTCCCCGTGCTTGCCCCAGTCCCAGCAAAGCAGGATCGACGCAAGTTTCCCTAATCGGGTGGGTTCAGACGCTTCCCAAGCCACCGGTTGATTCGGTATACTGTCGGCAAACCTGAGAGCCAACAACTTAGCGCCCGTGGCGCAACTGGATAGCGCATCGGTCTTCGGAACCGAGGGTTGCAGGTTCGAATCCTGCCGGGCGTGCTTCGTAAATCCAAGCCAGAAAAGACTTTAGCTCCGAAGCTCCTCGGCCGTCAACCGAGGAGTTTCTTCATTTTCCCCCACTAATTCGGTTTTGCTGCATCCGAATCTTCGATTCCGCAGAGTTGCCGTCAACTCACACCCCTCTGGCCAAACCCTACTTTGTAATGGTTCACCGTGAACTGGAATCTCGGCGGGTCAGAATAAGCAACAATTGAGTGTGGTGGTTTGGTTGGTTGTTTCGGGACATTGTAGTTGTTTAGGGTGCGGGCTCGGTTCTACGTTTCCCACTCCGCCTAAATGCCTCAGTTCGGCGTTTCTCGTTAGCTTTGCTGGTTTGGCGAGCACTATCTCCCAACAAACACGAATCGATTTAGTGTCTCAACAGCAGTGGCGAGTCAAAAAGCCTTGTTTTTCGGTACGTAGAGACGAGTCTGCACCCTTTTTTTAAGCGTGCTGCGAACGCACTCGTGGCTGATCGACTCAACAATCCCCAAAGCCACCAGACGGTCCGCCAGAAGATGCAACGTCCAGCGGCTGCGGCCT
>CAZJRB010000073.1:0-37054 GCA_964547995.1 uncultured Planctomycetaceae bacterium
GTAGTGGGGCAGTTTAGCTGAGCACAGACGGGTCAATTCACGTGAGCGTCATCGTTCCGAGTCACCGGTGACCGTCCGGTCGGTCCACGTCCGTGCTCTGAAGACCTGGCTACTTCTTCGGACTCGCCTTTTTCGTTCGGGCCGGTTGGCTCTGTGTCGCCTTGTCGAGCATCTCTGCTGTCTTGTCCCGACCCTTCGCTTTGGCAATGTCAAGCGGTGTATTCCCTTGGCTGTCCTTGATGATCGGGTTAGCACCCTTGTCGAGGAGGACCTTGACCAACGCATCTTTGCCCCTCTCCGCAGCGAGATGCAACGGCGTGGCGCCGTGCTTGTCCTGGGCGTTGACCTCGGCACCGTGGTCGAGGAGGAACCTGGCCATTGTGGGCGTCGGCAAGCTGTGCAGCGGCGTCCGTTGCAGGTCGTTGCGCGCGTTGACGTCCGCGTCATGCTCGACCAGGATCTTAACGGCAACCGAGGCACTGCACCCGACCGCCTCGTGTAAGGGCGTCCTGCCGTCTTTGGCGGCAACATTGACTTTCGCGCCCTTTTCGATAAACAGAGCCGTGAGTTGCTGATCGGCAGTCAGATACGAGCGGGCGACCACAAACAACGGAGTCCAGCCCTTGTCGTCGGTGGCGTTGATGTCCAGTCTGTGCTCAAGCAACAGCAGCGTCGTAGCCTTGCGACCGTGGTTCACTACGTCGAACAGGGCATTGCGACCAGCCTTGTCCTTGGCCTTAGGATCGGCGCCCTTTTCGATAAGCAACCCGGTCGCCTTGGCGGTGGCCCCATGCAGGGGCGTCTTGCCTTGCTCATCGACGGCGTTGACGTCGGCCCCCTTGGCCAGTAGGAGTGGGACGATGTCGTCGGCGTCGGTGGTCGCCGCAGCCAAGTGCAACGGGGTCCGGCCCTCCTTGTTTTTCGCATTGACCTTAGCGCCCCTCGACAGCAGGAGTTCCACGGTCTCCTTCGGTCGGCTGGTGGCTGCCCAATGCAACGGCGTGCAGCCGATTCTGTCCGTGACGTTGACCTTGGCGCCGTTGTCGAGCAGTAGTGCTGCGATTGCCTGATCCTTGTAGAGACATGCGAGGTGCAGCGGCGTTCGCTCGTCGTGGTCGGTGGCGTTCACGTCGGCGCCTTCGGCCAGCAGCTTGGCGACGAGGCCCTTGTCCCTATTCTTGACGGCCTCGTGAAGGGACTCGGGCTCCTCAGCGCCGAGAGCATTCACGGCCAGCACAGCAACGACGGCCACCGTGCAGATGCGGCACATGTATCGCTGGGTCGTCACGGCTCAACTCCTCCTCTCTTCGTTTGTCGGTTCTGGTGAGCAGGTGCCTGATTTCGGGACAGGCGATCTGAGCCCCAACACCCTACGCTATTTCCGGCGCGTTCCCTTCCCCTCCAAGTCCAGGCAAACCTTGCCGTCTTTGTCTTTCACAACTGCGCTCCACTGGAAATGGTCATCGTCAACGAAGTGCCACTTGCTCGTAGACACGGTGCCGTCTCCTTGGTCATTCCTCCAGTCAATCGTTCGTGATGTGGCATTCCATTTCCCACAGTTGTCACCCTTCGGGAAAGCCCCCATCGAATCATACATCCAGAGGCGGTAGACCTTCTCCTTCGCATCGTACGTGGCAACCGCAAGGAATTCGTAGTCGCCGGCACTGTACGTACTCCGGATGAATCGCCCTTTCAGAATGGGTTGGGTCACTACCACGCATTCCAGGTGCGCCCCTTCGGGCGTCCACGCGGCGGGCTTGACTGTCATTTCGGAGTCCCACGTTCCTATTCGAGCCTTGAGTTGCTTCAAGTCGTAAGGTTCGTCTTGTGCCACGCCATAACAGGTAGTCAACGTAAGAACGCCAATGATAGTCCAGATGGTTGCTGTTATGCGCATGGCATTTCCCCGGGCTTAGACGGTTGAGGTGGTCGTGTCAGAATAACAGGGATCAATGCGTCGGACAAGCTGGGGCCATCACCCTACACGGCAACCTACTTGAGGCAGTCCCCAAGACCACATATAATACCCAACCGTATTCGGGCACCGTTTATGGCGCAAGAGCGAATATACACCAACGACGGCCTGACCCTCTAGGTCTGGCCACTCACGCAAAACGTACTGAGTTTGTCATGCTGCTCAAAGAACACGGAGCCAAGCAATGAAACGACACTTCCCTGTAATCCTCCTTGTCGCCGGAATCGGAATGAGCTTTGCCGGCTGTGGAAAGGAGACCTCGAAGACCGTGGAAACCGCTAGTCGGCAGGACGCAGAGCCGATCGAGCAGGAGAAACAAGAGCCTCCAGCCACGATCCCGCCCGCCGCCCCCGACGAACCTCAGGAACCCGCGAAGCCTGCCACAGCCGAAGACCCTGAGGTAACACAGCTCATCGCGCAGTTGTCCGATGAGTCGGCTGCCGCGCGTGCCGAGGCAGCCTATCGGCTGGGCAAGATGCCGGACAGGGCGATCCCGGCCATCTCGGAGCTAGTGAAGCTGTTGAGCCACAACGACAACATCCAGTTGCAGGCAACGGGCAACCGAACGTCTGCTGGCAAGGAGGCTTCCAAAGCATTAGGGGCCATCGGTGAACCAGCGATTGAACCGTTGATAAAATCCTTGCCCCAGCACAGTGCGCCACTCAAGCATAATGCCGCCCATGCACTTGCAGAGATCGGTGAACCTGCCATTACCCCGCTTGTCGGACTACTGGCCACGAAGGATGGCTGGGTCCAAGACGGCGCAAGTATTGCTCTCAAGGAGATCGGAGAAGTTACAGTCGATCCTCTGATTACGGCCTTGAAAGACCCGAACAGCTACGATCTTCGCGTCGGAGCCGCTCGTGCTCTTGGTGAAGTCGGCAGCGAACGGGCCGTCGATCCGCTTATTGCGGCGACCAAGGACGAGTCCCGACTGGTCCGAATCGCCGCTATCTGCGCGTTGGGGTCGATAAAATCTCCCCGCGCGGTAGGACCGTTGACTGTGCTCCTGAAAGAAGACGGCGAAGATACCGTGAGGAACAGTGCCGCCAGGATCTTGGGGGAAATCAATGACAAGCAGGCTATCGGTCCCCTGATTGAAGCCCTGAAGGACAAAGACGATTATGTACGCGGAAACGCCGCAGAGGCCCTGGGGAAGCTGGGTGCTACCGATGCCGTAGAGCCTATACTTCCTCTGCTGAAGGACCCGGAGACTGAGGCACGCGAGTCGGCTTATGTGGCACTTGGCCTGTTGAGGGACAAACGGGCGGTGCAACCGTTGACCGAAGCGATGCAAAACGAGAAGCGTGAGCGTCTTCGGCGAGCCATTGTCGTATCCCTTGGCCAGCTCAAAGATGCACAAGCCGTTGAGGTGCTGACCAAGGCCCTCAAGGGCGAGCAGGACTACGTAATCCGGGGCAGCGCGGCAGAGGCCCTCGGCGAAATCGCCGACCCGCAGGCCATCATCCCCCTTGTTGAAACCCTCAAGACTTGCAAGGACCATTACGTTACCAGCCGAGCGGCAACGGCCTTACAGAAGATCGGAAAACCAGCCGCTGAGCCGCTTATCCTCCTCTTGCAGGATGATGCGTTCGAGAAAATGGAGAGTGTAGACCAATACGTGATTCGCCGTGCTCTCGACGAGATCACTGGGGTCCGGTGCAGCAACGTCACGGAACGGATCGAATGGTGGGAAAAGAACAAAGCCAGATTCCAGAGCCCCTGAAAAGTGACTACCTATGCTTAAGTGTCAATTTTGCAGCCATCGGAACCCTAGCGCTGCCGACGTCTGCGAAGAGTGCGGTGCGAGTATCCTCGACCGAGATCGCAAACCGACCGTGGATCTCGGAGACGATACGCCGGAGCGAATACTCAACTTCGTCGTCGATGCGTTCCAGCGCGAACAGGGGATTGATCTACGCGCAGACGCAACCGTCTTGCCTCGGCTAGAGGCAGCGTGTGAGAAAGCAGCAACAGAACTCCAATCGGCGGAATCGACTGAGATCAATCTCCCGTTCATTGCCGCCGACGCTACGGGACCGAAACACCTGAACATCAGCATCACCCGGTCCCAGTTCCAGTTCCAGCACGCTCGTTCCGAGAGCGACCAGGTCCTCGATCTGCTGCGTAGCGGGCAGAAGATTGCTGCGGTCAAGCTCTATCGCGAACAGTACGGTGTCGGACTCAAAGAGGCCAAGGACGCCGTGGAAGACCTTGGACGACGGAACAACATTGCGAGCGGCGGCGGGGGCTGCGCGAGCGTGCTGGTCTTGCTCTTGGTGTCTTTGGGCGCAGTGATCTCTTGGGTTCTTTAGAGTCAGTTGACTGCCGCACCACAATGGTCGAACGGCAGGCACAGCATCCTCCTGCTTGACACTCCAACACTTCCTTCACACAATAGTTCGTATCCCCGCTCCGAAATGCCGTACGCCCAATGAACGGCGATCAGGCATATTCCTGAGCCCCACGTAGAGCTAGGAGGAAACGATGACTAAGTCTTCCCTACTTAGGCGCGCACTTGCCATTACGGTTATCGCGGCTCTTGTCCCATCCGCCGGCTACGCAGACCCGATACACGACGCCGCCAAGAAAGGGGACACGGCGAAGGTGAAGGAACTCATCGACGCGGGCGTGGACGTGAACGCTCAAGATGACCAGAAACAGGCTCCTCTCAACTACGCGGCGTACAACCAGAAAGAAGTAGTCAAGTTATTGATCGCGAACGGAGCGGACGTGAACCTCAAGGGCCAGAACTCGGACACACCTCTGCACAAGGCAGCCGACTGGGGAAACGTCGAAACGGGGCTATTGCTGATCGAGGCTGGTGCTGATCTGGAAGCAACAAACTGGTGCGGGCGAACCCCGCTTCACAGGACTGCCGACATGGGCAAGCCTGAAATGGTCAAGCTGCTCCTGGAAAAAGGTGCTAAGGTCAACGCACGGGACAACGACCAGTACACACCCTTGCACCTCGCCGCTGCTCGTGGTTGGGTCGACGTGACCAAGATCCTGCTTGACAACGGTGCGGAAATCAACGCCGTGGCCGAATACAAGAGGACACCACTACATCAAGCAGCGGATGCGTTCTACACAGGCGCGAAGTACGGGGATGTCATCAAACTTCTGATCGCCAAAGGCGCGGACCTGAAAGCCACGAATGACAAGGGCGAGACGCCGTTGGACGCTACCAGAAGGAGGAAGAAACCGAAACTCGCGGCTATTCTTGAGAACTCCGAGAAACAGCCCGCCCCCAAGGTAGAGCAGCCCGAGAAAACGAACACGCAAGAGTCGGTGACGAGGACTTGGACCTCCCACACAGGAAGCACGATCGAGGCGCAGCTGGTTAATGTGAAGGGTGACACGGTATCGCTGAAGACCGTCGCAGGAAAAACGCTACGAGTGAACCGCTCGGCGCTTTCTAAAAAAGACCAACAATACATCGACGATGTGTCGGCGTCGTTCGCGTCTCCGGCACGCGGTGGACAGGTGAAGTCCTCTGCCGAGAACATAGTCAACTCCGCACCCCGAGAGGAAAAATGGATGGATCTTACGGCATTCGATCCCCAATTCGAGTCGGCATCCGACACGGGAATGAACGATGTCACCAAGCTCGACGACTGGGCGAGGGGTTTGATACGCGAATCCGGAATTGTCGACAAATGCTCGAAGTGGATATATTGTCACCCGAACAAGGGAAGCGATGGTGTGGTGGTAGTGAAGGTGCCAAAGCCTGTCCGGCAATTCCGATCGCGAATTGCGATAGGTCGGACTCAAGGGAGAGGGGATGCGGTCTTCGTGCTGCTTGCAGACGGCAAGGAGGTATTCCGCAGTGAAAGTATGGTCGGGGGCCAGTCGCCGAAGGAAGTCAATTTGACATTTGCACCGTGCCGGGAACTGAGATTGGTATCGGACCGGAACGGTAGCTGGACTCACGATCTGTGTATTTGGCTTGAACCGATGGTGAGGTAGGCATGCGTTCGTCAAGATCGGATTCCAAGTCTTGGGTCGGTCCTCTACTCCACAAGGAAATCCGCAGATAAAGGAGGACACGAAATGAGACGCTTCGCCGCAACCTGGGCGATGACAATTCCGATATTCGGATGTTCGCGGCACAAGCGCTGGAACTCTGCCAGGATAGTTCTTTGGTGGACGACATCCGTCAAGCTCGAAGCCGAACATCGGACGAGACCGAAATCGAAGTGTTTGACGAAGTGATTCGTAATCTAGCACAATGACTTCGCTGAGCAAAGGAGATTGATCCAATGAAGACCAGCGTGGCAACAGACACGGCGACAATCGTGATCTTCGACACCGACTGCCTGAAGCACAAGCTGGAAGACGATTGCGATTGGTGGTCAGCACCGGTGAACGAAGTCCCGGAAATCAACAACGGGAATATCCTGTTTCTCGACGTCGGCGCAGACGGAACGTATGAGGTTGAGACGGTCGATGAACTCCCGGCAAACGCCGAGCCGGTTGTTGAAGCGAATCTACGGAATGAGAGTGGACGCTTCTTCATTGGGCCGGGCGAGGACACCACAGGTGAGGGATTGGAGCCAACAGCCGAATATGGCAGCGTTTTCATAGAAGTCCCTGCTGGCCCCTACAACGTCCGAGCGTGCCTGGTCGACGACAGCCGGGTTCTGCTCCGTCTCACTCGGATCGACGAGTTCATCCGCAATACGTTCACAGGAAGCCCAACAATCGCATGAAACTTATGTAATTTCGTTGCGGCTCCACCGACGTTGGAGAGATACAGCGATGTTGAGGTCGAGGAACCATAGGCTCAAGACCATGGAGTTACAAAATGAAGAATCCAGTCACAGCCGATGATTTGATTGCACTACTGGACCAAGCACTGGACAGTCCCACAGTCCAAGGAATCATGGATCGACTTGGACCGTGGGAGGAGGGCGAGAAAGGCAGGGACGATGAAAAGATGTTTTTCAAGCGTGCTGCCCACGGAATTGATTTGGTGTTCTGCAACGACATTCTGGAAGCAATTCACCTCTACTCCGACATCGGTCTCGGTCGTCAGCAGGAGGGTTACTCTCAGTATTCGTTTGAGCTACCGGATGGCTTTGTGTTCGGGGAGCCAAAGAGTGGCATTGCCGACCGACTCGGTAAACCAGCGATTGGCTCGGGAGTCTATTGGGGAATCTATCGTTTCGATGACCATGCTGTTCGCGTGGGCTATACTGGCGACGTTCTTAGTCATTTGAATGTTCTATCCCTAAATAGTGACATACTCACGGATGGCTAGGCGGCAGACGGTTGGGTAGTGGCAGAAAGCAACAGTAGAAATGCCCCAGCAAATCAAATATCATAGCGCCATCTTCAGTCTGCTCGAAGTCGAGCCCGAAGTCTCTGCGCAGCGTCTGGAATTGCTCGCCGCTCGTGAATCGCACTGCGGAATCAAGTTTCCGGCATCAATACGCGAGTGGTTCTCAATCGCCGATGCCGAATCTCTGTTCCACGAAAGGACAAACGAGGACCACTTGCAGGAACTCAAGGAACTCGGCGATCCGCACGAAAACTCGCAAGGTTACATGCGAGTTGCCACCGAAAACCAAGCGGTTGTCGCGTGGTTCGCCAAACTTGATGATTCGGACGATCCGCCGGTATTTCACAACAACGATGAATGGGATGAAGACTTATCGACGATAGACTGGGAGCTATACGCAAAGACATTCACGAATTTCATTTACGATATGCTCTCGCAACACCATTTTGGCGGATGGGATACCGGTGCTTGCCTCGAAGGCACGGCGCCAATTCCCGACGAATCGACAATTCAAGCGTTGCGAGCTGAATACTCGGAAGGTCCGCTCTCGCATTATCCTGATTTTCGTGTGTGGCGATTCTTCGACTCGCGCGGTCAGATCAGGATTGCTGCAAACACGCCGGAGCTTCTATCGAGTAATCGTGCTGATTGGTGGATTGAGGCTCGCTCGCTTGACCTTCTTCCTGAATTGCTGTCCTCGGTGTGGAACGTGCCCGGAATCGCATCCCTTGAACCGGGCGGTTATTCTCCTGAAATCCGCAGCGCTGGCGCGAAGGTGCTAGAAGCCTTCAAGCGTAAGGAGACGTGACATGCGCTGCATCCGGCTGGCAGGTTCTGACATACGCATGGACTGTCACGACACGGAAGGCAGCCGAGAGTCAGGCCGATTATTCTACAGAATTTGATGACATGAAACCGATAAAGGTCCGATTTCTCGGCAGGCAAGAGATACGAATGGGATCGCCCTATTCCGTGTGCAGGGCATCTCTGAGCGGTGATTGGGTGCCGCGATTGACGGATGACGGCGAAGGCTTCCAGGACATAAAGGCTTGGTCCCCAGATAGCCAGTTTCTCGCGTTGATCCGGTGGAACATCAGCTCATCGAACGAGCCAGGCTTCAACATCATTGTAGTCTCCCTGTCGGATCAGACAATCCAACAGTCGCGCAGGCGGAAAGGGTGTTGCCGCAGCCTCGCGTGGGAGGGCGGCAAGTTTGTCTACACTGCCTTTACAGAAGCTCGTGGGAGTTTCATACCATCTCGATACGGTCCCAAGTCGCGCAGTTAGTCCTGCCGATTTGGTGTCGATCGGCAATGTGTTATATTGTTCCGCATAACACCAATACCCCAAACGAGTTATTTTGTCGGAAGTGATTTCTTTCAAACGCCTTCTGCGGCTGCAATTAAGGTTGCCCTGGGTGTTAGACTGCAAATCGAGCGCCTTTTGGGGTGTTATGCGGAACAAGCGAGTTAAGGTTCGCCCTAAGCAAACACCTCAGCCGAGGGGCATGAAGATTGTTGGAGTGCCATGTCGGAAGCAGCCTATCCAAGAGTTGGCGCCGATGAAAGAGGACCGTGGCGCGTGGATCGTCCAGGAACGCGAACGGACATCCCATGGTCAGAGGTTACTAGAATCACTGCTGGGAAAGTAGACTGCATCACCGAAACTAAATACTTGAGGTAGATCACGAATCCGGGCACTTTCTTGAGTTTTACGACAACTGGGACGGATTCGACGAACTCGTGGCAGGAATAATAGCACACATGGAAGGGGTCGGAAGTCGGTGGGTGGACACCGTAGATGCACTGGGACCACGCGACCCTTCCGTTGTAATATGGACGAGAAAGGAACCGTAGGGCGAACCAGGATTCGGACTCGGACGGCTAACGCCGCCGGGCAAATAGGACGTTCGCCCTTGGAGTAAGAAAGTGGTCGAGTGGGTAAATAGGCATCATGGAACTACGAGGAAAGAGATTCAAAGGCCAAACGATCGACAGTTCACCAGAGGACCACAGTGGGCATCGGTTTCTCGATTGTGTATTCAGCGGTGGCGCGCTGGGGATGAAGACACGTCGTCCTGAGGAACGACTTGTCATCCAGAATATCAGCGCGATCAACTGCACCGTGGATACAGTGACGGTTGGCCCCGTTGTATTTGAGAATCTCCAGATTGAGAACCTGAAGACAACACAGCACTTGTGGTTGCCCGGTTGTGCGTTCAAACGCTGCGTGCTTAAAGGGAAGATTGGGGAAGTCCTGCAATTCGATAGAGCCGACCCAGTAGCCCCTCGTTCCGACTTGTTCAATCGGCAGTTTATTGAAGATAATGAACGCATCCACTCTGGCACTGCTTGGTCTTTGGATATTTCGGAAGCAGAATTTGATGATTTCGACCTTCGTGGAGTTCCAGGAGAGACAGTAAGGATAAACTCAACAAACCAAACACGAGTCGATTTTGTGAAGGCATTGCAGGCTCAAGAATCAGGAGCATTTATCGAGATAGATGGATTTCCCAAGATGGTTATGGAGAATGGATTGAAGCGGCGCAAAGAATCACAATACAATTTTGTACTTGTAACAAATCCGTCGTCCTCCGATTACAGGGACATGATGGGGCTTTTCGATTGGTTGGCGAAGAACGATCTCTGCTTTGGCTAGCGGTTTGTATTGATCCCGAAAATCAAGTGCCATAAGGGCGAACCAACGGATAGAGACGGACCAGCTAAGCTGGCCGCTGCCCTCAACTTTTCACAATGCGGTGCAATTATGCGGGAAGCCGAAAGAACACCGAAACCGAGGCTGCGCTGGTATCAGTATAGGCTGGCGCACCTGTTTGTCTTCGTGAACATTTGTGCTATTCCGTGTAGTTGCTTCGCGTGCAGGATGGCGAGGGCGAAGCGGCAGCGGGAGCTGGTGGAGGCTATTCGGGAGGCAGGCGGGTAACCTGGCCGATCATCCGATTCACGGCATCCTATCTACGGACATCACAATGGCCGCTTTCTTCACGGAACTGTTCCGCATCGACCCGTCCGATGCCGAGTCGCTGCTTGATCCAGAACTCGAACGCGATTCTGAATCGTCCCTGTGGCTCCGGAATCTTGGCGACCTTGAGCTGGTTGGGCTGTGGGAATCGCTCCCGAATGCTCAACCGGATGGCACACTGATGGCCGACGTTTTGTCCGATCCTGAATCCGAAAAACTCGTCTTCAGCCTGCCAGACAACTTCGTCAGTTCGATTGAGTCGGTCAGTGATGACCAAGTTGATATGATTGTTGAAAAGTGGTCAGAAATGGAAGAACTTTCTGGTTGGGAACTGTCAGAGTTGGCTCAAGTGGTCCGTGACGTGAGATCGCTTGTTCGGGAAGCAAGGGCGAATAAGCAGATAGTCGTCCAGCTCGCCGAAATGTGACACTGGCTGCCGTACCGTTGCCAGAATTCGCTGACTACACCATCACTCGCTATGCGGCCTTGCAGCGGGCGACCTGATACGTAAGAAGAAGCCCGTTGATCGTCCGCGCGAGACACTCGCAGGATGAAAGCCGGCCCCGTTACCCCGCCCCACAAGCGGGGCGGGGTATGGAGAGCGTGTTAGCCGCCGTTAATAACTTGGGCAGCCAACAGCCCCACAATGACAGCTCCTCCCAATACGAAAAGTCCAATGTAATCCTGATATAGCCAGGCGTTGAGAACACCGAAGACAATCAGGGCCGCAACGAGGAGCCCGATCCCGGAACGGGAAGAATCATACGTCATTTGCTACTCCATTTCTAAGGATGCGTGTTGTATGCTAGGCAAGTAGAACGTCACAGATATAGCTGTGTCGCATTGACGCAGCCGCCCTCCATGTCGTGACGACGGCTTCGAGCGACTCGGCCAAATCGTCTTCACAAGCAAAGTGAGAAGGAGAACAACTATGCGTGATCGTAGAAGGTCCTGGATTTCACTCGGTATTGCGGTGGGGATAGTCATCGCGATCGGATTCGGTTTTGCAGCCTCACAGGACGGAGCTGACTCCCACGCCAAAACGCCCAGAACTTCGGCCAACCATGCCGCCGAGCACATGTGGAAGGTTACCACGGAGGAGCAATCCTACGCCCCGGGGTCGCATAGCGAGCCACCCAACGACGGGAAGCTGCGAATCCTGGTCTTTGGAGCCCACCCCGACGATTGCGAGCACAAGGTCGGCGGCACGGCGGCGCTCTGGGCCGACCTGGGGCACCATGTGAAATTCGTCTCGCTGACCAATGGCGATGCGGGACACTGGCACATGGCCGGCGGCCCGCTGGCTAGGCGTCGCCTGTTCGAGGCAGAGAAGGCGGCCAAGATCCTAGGCGTCGAAGCCACCGAACTGCTTGACATCCACGACGGCGAGCTGATGCCCACGCTGGAAAACCGCAAGACGCTCGTGCGGCTGATCCGCGAGTGGCAGCCCGACATCATCCTGTCGCACCGACCGTATGACTGGTCCCATCCGGACCACCATCACACCGGCGAACTGGTGCGCGATGCGCAGTCGAGTTCCGGCCCAAAGAATTTCTGTCCACTGGCTCCTCGCATGCGGCGATCCCTGCGAGCCGTCGCTTGGTACTACGATCCGTACGAGCGTCCGATGCCTTTTGTGCCGGATTTGGTGATAGCCATTGACGACGTGGTCGGTCAAAAGGCGCATGCCTTGCTGTCGATGGAGACGCAGTTGATCGAAAGGGGAACTGGCGGCAGTGCGGCGTTTCTTCCCGAGGAGGCCGCCGAGAGAGAAACCCTCCGCATGAAACGTAAGGAATGGGTGAAGAAGCAGTGGAGCGACGTGGCGGATCGCTATCGTGATAAGCTCATCGAACTCTATGGAGAAGAGAAGGGAAGCAAGGTACGGTATGCCGAGGCGTTCCAGCTTTCCGAGCTTCGCCGTCCACCTACTCCGGAGCAGTTCCGGCGCCTATTTCCATTCTTCTCGGACAATAAGTAGGGATCTGCCTTGGGTACGGGACGGATCTGAATGACTGGACTTTCACCGCGCAGAACAAAGGTGCCGTATGTGTCTATCCCGCTACGCCGAAGTGATCGCCCTGGTGGTTGGCCTCAACTCAGCATTGATCGCCGTGGCCGGCGAGCCCGATCGACCCAAGAGCCTGGACGACGTGTACGCTCCCGTCGTAGTCGGGACGCCGCCGGTCAACGCATTCAACGGCCTGTTCCAATGTCCTGACGGCGAGATCCGGCACTACGGCGACGACGGGTTCCTTTTCAGCAAGGACCACGGTCTGACGTGGAAATGGCGCCGGCTCGGCGAGGTCGATGCCTCGGGCAAGGCCGCCGGCGGTGGGCGACCGCTCGGGATGAATCCCAAGACGGGCACCTGCCTGCGCATGGTCGGCAATCCGGACGGCGTTTTCATTCACCGTTCGACGGATGGTCCCGATGGGAAGTATAAGGTTCAGAAGATCGACCCACGACGTCTTATCATGGTCCGACCGCCGTACTTTCTGAAATCGCGAGATCGGGTCCTGTTCGCCGGTCACGGGGGCCGACCTCTCCGCATCACGGTCTTCCGTTCCGATGACGACGGTCTGAGTTGGGCTAAGACGGATCTGCCCGCAGGCCCTGCCTTCGAGGTCAAGCCGCCACACAAGGGGCCACGATGGGAGAACTGGTGTGTCGAACCGACGATCCTCGAACTCAAGGACGGGCGGCTTTGGATGCTTGCCCGCACGTCGCGTGACAACCACCACGAGTGCTTTTCTAACGACGGCGGCGAAACCTGGTCGGCCTGGAAGCCCTCGCGGTTCTACGGCACGCTGACGATGCCGACCCTCTACCGGTTGACCGATGGGCGCATCCTCCTGTTCTGGTGCAACACAACACCGTTACCCGAGGTCGATCGCACAGACGATCCGATCCGCGAGAGCGCGAAGAACGGGCGGTGGGAGGACGTCTTCACGAATCGCGACGCCTGCCACGTCGCCATCTCCGAGGACGACGGGAAGACGTGGATCGGCTTCCGCGAGATGCGTCTCAATCCGCTACGGAACGAAGGGGACCTGAATAAGAGGGCAAAACACGACTTCAGTGTCCATCAGCCTCAGGCCATGGAACTGCCCGATGGCAAGGTACTCGTCGCCCATGGCCAGGACGAAGAAGTCCGCGCCCTGGTACTGTTGGACCCGAAGTGGCTTTACGAACCTCGTCGCCGTTCCACGTTCGAGCACGGTTTGGACGACTGGTCGACGCACAAGTACATCAAAGGCATCGTCGGCCACTGCGCGTACAATCGCGTTCCCGGTCCTCGGCTGATTCCACATCCCGACAAGCCGGATGCCAAGGTGCTGCCGATCCGCCACCCGATAGACCCCCGGTTGGTGTTCGGCAAGGACGGCGCCGTCTGGAACTTCCCAGTGGCTCGGAAGGGTAGCTTCATCACGAGAATCAAACTTGAACCTGGCGGCGGTGGTGGGCGGATCTGCCTTGTCGATCGGTGGTTCAACCCGACCGATCCGGTTGTGCAGGACTACGCGATGTACGTCCTGGAGATCGACGGCGTCGGGCGGATCGACGACGGAGTGAACCTGACCCCTGGACGCTGGCACGAGCTACAGTTCGACTGGGAGGATTCGGAGTCCTCGAAGTGCAGGCTTTCGATCGACGGCAAGCCGACCAAATGCAAGCTGCCGCTCGTCCGCCCCAGCGTCAACGGGATCAGCTACGTTCACTTTCAGGCGTTGTCGGATGAGGAAGACGAGAAGGGGTTCCTGATCGAATCGGTGGAGGGTGGGAGGTAGTTCGGGGCATTACATTGCGGTTTGCCGTAACTCGTCTGGTCCGGAGACGTTGAATAGGGCGTAGAACTCCGCAAATCTCCTCTTTGTAGGCCCCAATCCCCGTTCGTTTCGGGTCGTTGTACACCCCCAAGTAGCGACATATAATGACATTTCTCGGACTGGGCATCTTTGCCCAGTGTAGATGCGAATCCGTTGCTATTACGTTGGGGGCCGATCAAATGACCAGCCGAATCTTCTTCACGGCAACAGTTTTCACGCACGCAGACAGCCTGGGGCAGAGGGACCTCCACCGTCCGTTTCTCGCTGCACGCTACTCGTTGCTCGGGTTCGTTGCGATGCTCATCTGCACCTTTTCCGCTTTGGCACAAGCCCAGCCGACTCGCCAACAACTGGATGCACTGTATCGACGCATTGAAGCGGACAAAGGACTGAGCATCGCCGACAAGTACGAGGCCAAGATGCAGGTTCTGAAGTCCACGCTGGATGCCGGCAATGCGTACACCGAGGTCTTTGACAAGGTTCAGAAGTACAGCCTGATTGCCGGTGACGCCGGCGGAATGCTGCGGCCCGAGACAGCAGATGCTCTATACAAATTCAGCGAACGCCTAGAAACGGCCAACAAGAACGAGGTGTTCGAGAAGTTCGGCAACGTCGTCAGGGCGGAGGGATACGTTTCGGACGCCGTCAATCTGGTCTCCGATATTGACAAGATTAACCGCGATACCAATCTTCCTTCCTCCGCGAAGCGTAGCCTCAAGGCGCTTCGTGCAGCGGGTGAAGCCATGGAGAAAGCATCGTGGGTGCCGCTGGCGGGGCCGGTCTTGGAAACGTATGGCAAATGCACGAAGGAACTGACCAACGCAGTGAGTAAGACGGCGGAGAACATCACCAAATTGAAGGGGGGCGGCTTCTCACTAGTCGAAGAGAAGGAAACCCTGGCGGGCCTGGAGGACGGTTTCTATCGGCGGACACCCCTTTTCGACAAAGGGATTCCGGTGGTGCGCGAGTTCATCAACGAGACCGGCAAGGAACGGGTTTACCTCCAGGTGGAACCCGGACGTTGGACCGAGGTGACCAAGCGGTTCGACTATGACCAGGTCGAAACCATCGTTGCCGACTACAATTTTCTCCACGACGGGGGCAAGCCGACGCCAAAGGAAATTGTCCATTATCTGACCCGCCCGGAGTCGCGTAAGGATCTGGCAAGCCAAGCCCTCGATCATGCCGACTTGCGGATCAAGCAGGCAATGCACAAGGAGGTCGCGCCGAAAATGAAGTTCGGGGCTTTCCTCGACGCCAAAGAGGCCTTGGAGGAGAAGATCGAGGACCTCGGGCTTGTCATCCCTCCCGGATCGGCCAGCTTTCGGGAAATTCTGAAGGCGGAAATCCAGAAGCCGGGCGCATATGATGTGGAGTTCCGGCGGATCGCGCTGAACACGACCCCGTATGCCCGAGAATACTTGCGCTACAAGGGGATCACCGATCCCGACAAGATGTCTCTCGACAAGCTGCGTGATCTGCTAGAGGGGTATCGTTCGGGAAGCCAAAGCAAATTCGTCAAATGGATGGCAAAGAACGCAGGCGATGACCCTTTCCAAGGAGTCCGGTCTGGGGGGATCAGCAGCAGGGAACCGGTTGGCGGGACTGAGGACGAGTCTAAGAAGAAGGAACGTGAGGAAGCTACTAAGAAACTGGAAGCACGGGCAAAGAAACTTACTGCGGAGGGTTTCCCTGAAAAGACGGCGGAAGAACGCGACAAGGAATCAAAGCCAATCATACCGGAGGATTGCACGATTCAGGTGGCCACCGCCTACGGCAAGAACACCGATACTCAGACCTACTTCGTTCGTAGTGGAAAAGTAACCGGCACTGCACCCGATCTGAAGAGTCCGGATCGGTCAGGGAAGGACTACCGTATCGAGGGTCCAGAATTTGCCAGACGATTTGAGGGCAGCCTCCACGGTAACGTCATCAGGGGCATCTGGCATGAAGAGGCGAACGGGCATCAAAGCTGGCATTATAACCGTGGGCGACTCGGTCTGCACACCATCGAGCAACGCAAGAGGCAACGTAAGACCGAGATCGTTCTCCACTTGGATCACACCTGCACGATCACTGAAACAGGTACCGAACAACAATCTCACTTGAAAGCACTAGTCGGCGTACTCGATGCCGACACCGAAATGAAGGAGAGCAAACGCACATCAACCTGGCCTGGCCGTCCACCGGGCCACGGTGTCTGGCAGTATCGAAAGTAGCTTCCCCAACAAGCTGGTGAGATTACAGTATTCCCAAACCGCTTACGTGTAACCTACGGAGGACATGCGATGGTTCGCTTCGTTCTGGTTGTGCTCAGCGTTGGCATTATCTCCCTTGTTGCTCAGCCGGGGCTGATGTGCGCAGGCGAACCCAAAGCAGACGGTGCCACAACGGTCGCCGCCCGAATTAAGGCCTTGATCCCAAGGGCCGCAGGCATGTCCGTCCGAGACGGTGAAGCCCTTTGCAACAGCCCAGGCGCCCCGGATTGGAAACGTGGACCAGGGCAGTCGCTGACGCTGTTTCTGGTTTCAAGGGAACCGGGGAAGGTAAGGTTGCGTTCCTGGGAGGACCAGCAAGCCGAGTTTGAATTCCACTTCACGCCGAAAGCCCCGAGGAAATTCGGCGAGGTCATGGTAAGCTCTATCTTGAAAGGCTACTCCTCAGGCCTGCAACCGGACTCTATCACGGATGTGACCTGTAACCTCGCCGATGACGATCACGCTTCTGGCACGTTTGCCTTCCAGGTCGAAGACCTGTTCCGGGGCAAGATTCAATACTCGGCGGAAAAGCGGAACGACAAATGGGTCATCACTGAATTTCGGTTGCCGCTCCACTTCGCTTCTCTGAAGCGAGGATCGGAAGGGAAATGGACCCTCACGCGCCGCCTTTTCCCACGCGAAAACAAAGAATACGTGTACCTGTACGTCGATCGTCGAGGGGGTGGAGTTTTCAACGGAAGGGAGTACACCAAGGACACACTGGACGGTGAGATCGCCAAGTGTCTCAAAATACTCGATGGGGAGAAGGCAACTCGTGATGATTACACCGTGGTCATCGAAACGCACTTCGCGAATCCCAAAGACGTTGGCGCCGCTGTTCAGCAGTTTGTCCGGCACGGCTTCAAAACCTTTGCCTTGGAGGTTAAGGACGAGGACAAGTACCAGGTAATCCCTATTGAAGTGCCTGGAGCCTCAAAGGTCCCGAAACCGACAACATCAAGGGTTCTTCCCCTTGTCTTGAAAGCCGGCGAGTCCGGTCGCCTAAAGGCGGTCGAGTTCCGGGGCGAACCAGTCAGCAGCTTTCAAGAGATTCAAGCCAAGGTGCGAGTAGAGGAAAAAGCGGCAAAGGAGCTTCCCAACGTCGAATTCTTTTGCGATCCGAACTTGCGTTTCGATTACGTTGAAGAAGCCTGTTTGTACGTTTCCGGCTACCCCGGCGCGGACGGCAAACGAATCACCTGTGCCAAAGTGTGGCCCCTCGGGACGCAATCTCACAAGCAAGAATAGTCGACCAGTCATGGAGACATCCTCAATGAAAGTATCCCATTTCGCAAAAATCATTCTGCCGATGAAGTATGATGCATTTAGACTATCCTAGTCGTTGGAAAAGGAGATAACCGTGAGAAGAACGAATACTCTTGCTCTGAAAGGATTCCTGGTGGCATTCACAGTGGCAGCCCTCTGGGATGGAATGGGGAAGGAATGTGCCCGATCAGGAGAACCTACCCAACCTGCGGTAATCGCCGGCAATGCGCAAAAACCGAATGCGTCGACCAACTTCAAACGGCTTTGGCCGGCAGTTCTCCGGTTTCGCAACCAATGCGCCATGCAGGGAAACGTCGGGTGGAAACAGTTCGGAAGTCCGAAAGTGCAGCAGCGCCTGGAACTGTTGAACCCGAAGATTTGGGACGAGGTCGCAGCAGATGACGGGTGGTCCTATTTCTTCTCCTTGGCGCTGTTCGACATTGGCCATCCTACGGCCAAAACCCCGGTCGTTGGCTTCTACCATCCATGGAGCGACTTTTGGGCATTGACGCAGTGGCAAGTGGACCCTGAACCGAAAATCGTTGACGTCGAGTTGATTTCGGGAGAATGGATGAGGCGGCGCGGGAAGATCCCGTTCGATCTCCGGCCTGATTGGCTGCGCCGAGAGGGGTTTCGCGCCGAACAACTAGCCAAGGCAACCGTGGAGAACATCAGGGAGTTCGACAAGCTGATGTCCGGCAAGCAACCGTGGTTTAAGGCTCTCCAGTTGTCCGAGCAGAAATCACTGCTCGAAAAGGTCAACTACCCAGCGGTCTCCATTCAACTTCTGGAGGCCCTGCTGAAAGCCGACGAGTTGGCGGTGGGCGACCCCGAACAGCCGGCGCTTCAGCAAGTCGTTTCCGCAACACAATCGTTCCTGAAAATCGGCCAGGCCGGGAAGATCGCGCCCGTCATCGACGCCGCGACCAGAACGGAACCCGACACCGCCAAGCTGATACGCTCGCTGCCGGCCAAGGTTTTCGGGCACCTTGCGCCGGTATACTGGTTGGCCGACAAACAACGGGCAGCCGCATTCCTGGTCCCCAAAACCAATCCGGATTTCTGCTTGATTTTGACCTACGAGCGAGACCCCCTCTCTGTTCGGCTGGTACGTATCGACATCGTCTATTTCCCCGGAGTTTTCGAGGCATCCCGGAAGAAGGAGGCCAAGTAATGCTATTACGTTTATCGTTGAGCGGAATCCTCCTGCTGTCAGCCGCCTCCTTCCTGCCGGCTGAAGAACCGAAGAAGGGCGACGCCCTTGGTACAGGCGTGACTGGCACGATTGAGAGTGGCTTGAAGGAGGCCAACACGTTTTCGGAAGCCGGCAAAATCAAGGCTTCGTGGCTGCCGCGATGGCTCGGAAACGCAAAGTCGCGTGGGCGACTGGCCAGCAGAATCAAGCACTGCAAGAAGATGATGAACAAGTTCCTGACGGGGCCGGGTGGCAAGGTCCTCGGGCATAGCGTTGTTGCCGCTAACTACGCTGAGGCATTGGGGTACGCGGTCGGGGGTGATATGGGAGCCGCCGGGGTAAGCGTACTGAATGCAACAGCACAAGGATTGACAGCAGCCGGAGGTGCCACACTGGGGGCAAAGATGTTTGGCTCGGTTGGATTTGCCGTTGGAGGGCCAGTGGGAACAGTAGTCGGGGGCGCCGTCGGCGGTGTCGTGGGGTTTGTGGTCTGCGCCATTGGGTATGATGTGTACGTGAAGGGAGCCGTTGAAGAGGGATTGGCGCCTTCCGCGCCGGATCACTTCGAGTTGACCCGGGCCCAAAAAGCCCACGTCGACGCCTTCGACGTGGAAGTGACTATGCTAGCACGCGAAGGATACGGGGACGGGGACGCGCCGGAAGTACATCTGCGCAGCACCGCCTCTGTTGGCTTTTTGCCTCCGGTTGAAGGAACGGCGGTGACCGATGCCATGAAGGTTCCACAAGATGGCACGGTGACAATCAGGTTGGGTTCCAATTATCCGCCGGAAGTCTACAGGATTAGCCAAGGGGTTGTTACGGGGACAACTAGAGTCCGAAAAGAATGGACTCCCGAACAGAGCATTATCGAGGACGTTCATTTGTTCAAGGGAAAACTGACCGACAATCGAATCTCCGGCAGATGGTCTAGGCAGACGGTCTATCTCTCCAAAGACGGGAGAACCAAGATCGACAAGAGAAGCCAGGAAACCCGTGAGATCACATTGAATCCAAATGGCTCCGTAGAAATGACTTCCACGAACAAGGGCGTCTCAACGGTCTTCAGAAAGGAGCCAAATGAAGGAGCGTGGAAGCAGAAAGTCAACAGCGAGTTCGGTCCATTTCATCAGAAGCTGAACGCGAGTTGGAGCGTTGGAGCATCTAGGTGACGGGAAGCAAATCACCCGCTCCAAGGTGTGGCCTTTCGGTACACGGTATCAAAAACAGAAGTAGGTAAGAGCGCTGCCCTGATTTGGGGTTCTGGAGATTCCGCAAGTCGCCTCGGCCCGCCCTATTCCACCTTGAACGGAATCTTCACAGGTTTCTCGCCTTCGATCGAAAGTCGAACAACATAGTTGCCTCGCGGGAACGGCTGCTCGCCTGGCGATAGCGAGAAGGCTATGAATCCGGTTCCACTTCCGGTAAGCGTATGTTCGCTTATGGTGTGATCTTTCAGGTCGGCGGCTTCTCCCCCCACGTAGATCCACTCCGACTTGACATCTGTTCCTGACGCCGCATTCGATAGCTTCACGGAACAGAAGTCCGACACCGAAGCAGCATGCTCCGCCGAAAGCCCGTAAGCGTTGAGCACTGTGGTGATTGCGTCGGCCGCCGTCGCCGTATCCGTCATGCCCGCCTTGGCTGCCTTTGCGGACACGGCCAGCACGTCGAGTGCCTTCTCGGCCGGAATGGATGCCGAGAGAATATCGTAGAGTCCGCCGGCCAAAGTCTCGGTCGATTCGCCGAACTCGACGGCCATCTCACGGATGCCCTGGCGGAAGCGGCCCATGTGCTTTTCGGGCTCGGCCAGCATGGTCGAGACGTTGGCCATCTGCTGTTCGAAGTCGGCGAAGACCTTCACGCCGGCAATCAGCGGCGTGGCCATGATGGCACTGAGTATCACCATGCGCCGGCCCAGATCGCGGACGCCGACGCTAAACGTCTTCAGGCGCTTTTGGGCCCGGTTCAGACCGCGGACCAGGCGATTGTCGTTGGCGTACAGTTCGATGTACGCCGCGCCCGCTCTGATCCCTTGGGCCAATGTCATGGTTCGTTCCCACCTGGTTGTCGATGGGTACGCGGCAATCCGCACGTTGTTAAACCGCCATTTCTGGCTGCGGTCTCCGTGCAAAAAGACGTGGTAATGCGACCACGACTGTTTTGCGTCCGACGGGTTGGCCAAAGACAACAGCCAGCGGGAACCCGTCGACACGAAGCTCACCGCCCGTGTAGGCCGTCATCTTGAAGCGATGCAGGGCCTGGCTTTCGTCCTCGGCTGCCGTTGACAGATGGCGAACCGACTCAGCATGGCCAAGATCGACGCAATCCGCACACTACACGAGTCCGCGCACTCGAATCGGGAGATCGCGAATCTCCTGGGAGTTCATCGCGAAACGGTCGGCAAGTATGTCGGCCAAAACCGGCCAAACGCGCCCACCGGGCTTGAGGCTGGCATCAGCGAGCATCCCCCGCCGTCTGAGAGCGGCCCTCCGAGCGAATGCGAGCCTTTTCGCGAGTTGATTCTGGCGAAGTTGGAGCAGGGCCTATCGGCGGTGAGAATCCATCAGGATCTCTGCGAAGAGCCGGGATTCACGGCCAAATACTGGAGTGTTCGTCGCTTTGCGGCTCGGTTGAAGGCGAAGTCGGATTTGCCCTTCCGGCGTCTGGAGACTCTGGCCGGTGAAGAGGCCCAGGTCGATTTCGGAACGGGTGCCCCGATTCACACACCCGAGGGCAACCGTCGTCCATGGGTGTTTCGGATTGTCCTCAGCCACAGTCGCAAGGGGTACAGCGAGGCCGTGTATCGTCAGACTACCGAGGCATTCATCCAGTGTCTGGAGAACGCCTTTCGATACTTCGGCGGCGCCATGAAGCATCTGGTGATCGACAACCTGAAGGCCGCCGTGGCGAAGGCCGACTGGTACGATCCAGAGATCCATCCGAAGCTGCAGTCGTTCGCCGCCCACTACGGCACCGTCAACTGGTAGTTTTGTTTTCTTGGGCCAACAGCGAGTAACCTGCTACAATGAAACTGCCCCAGCGGGGTGGCCCGTGGGGGACAACCGCATGCCCGAAACGCAATGAGGGATCCATGAAATCGCCACGCTCGTACATCTCGCTCTTCCTGTGCGTCGTCTTTCTGGTTGCCGGCGTGAGCACTGGTGCCGAGAAGAACCGGAAGAAGGCGCCGAAGAAACGCAAACCGAATCCAGCCTACGCCGCGCCGAAGGACGATCTCAACTTACCGTACGTGCTGCTGATCGGCGACTCGATTTCGATCGGCTACACGAAGCCCACGCGCGACGCGCTGGCGGGCAAGGCCAACGTCCATCGCATTCCGACCAACGGCGGCCCCACCACACGCGGCGTCGAGAACATCGACCAATGGCTTGGCGACCGCAAGTGGGACGTCATTCACTTCAACTGGGGTCTGCACGACCTGAAATACATCGACGGCAAGAAGCAAGTTCCACTGGCCGACTACGAGAAGAACCTTCGCAAGCTCGTCGACCGCCTGAAGAAGACCGGCGCAACGCTCATCTGGTGCAGCACGACGCCCGTCCCCGAAGGGTGCTCGCCGCCTCGCAAGAACGAAGACGTCATCGCCTACAACGCGGTCGCGAAGAAGATCATGGACGAAAACGAGATCCAGATCGACGACCTTTACGCCTTCGTCCTGCCGAAGCTCAAAGAAACCCAGCGCCCGGCCAACGTCCATTTCACACCGGAAGGTTCGAAGGTGCTGGCGGGCAAAGTCGCGAAATCGATTTCCGATGCCCTGAAGAAGTAGTTCGTAGCCAACCGGTAGGTTGGTTGCGACGTGGGCCAAATCGGGCAGGATGTTGTGCTGTTCGTGGCCAACGCGGCGAGGGAAGTAGGATTGGTAGGATGTTGTGCTGTTCGTGGCAAACGGGTAGGTTGGGGGCAACGTGGGCCAGCGGCGTGCCAAGAAGCGAGTAACCTGATACAATGAGCCGCAGCGGGGTGGCCCGCGGGGGGCGAGGGATGGGCGGCGTCGGAATAGGGTGAGAGAAAAGTTATGGCGAATCCTCCGACTGCGTACAGATCACGCGGAAGCCCAGGTAGTTGCGCGATTGGCTAGGCGTGCAGCAACTGCGAAACGCGGACCGGCATCGCTCCAAATGCGCCTCAAAACCACCGCCGCGATGGACGCGGCCTGAGCCTGTGCGAGGACCGACTGGGTCGTCCGTTGGCGACTGCGCGTAGAAGTCCTTCCCATGCAAATCGGCACACCATTCCCATACGTTCCCGTTCATATCGTGTAGCCCCCAGGAATTCGGTTGTCTCTGCCCAACCGGATGCGTCTTACCGCCCGAGTTTTCCTTGAACCAAGCATGTTGCCCGAGGTGCGCCGGATCATCCCCGAAGCTATAGGCCGCGGTCCTTCCCGCGCGGCAGGCGTACTCCCACTGCGCTTCAGTTGGAAGTCCAAACTGTTTTCCTTCCTTCCCAAATGCCGAGTTCAGCTTCGTCAGGAACGTCTGAACCTGGTCCCAACTCACCCGCTCGACGGGATTCATCGGCCCCTTGTTGCCTGACGGATTGTTACCCATCATCGCCTGCCATTGAGCCTGCGTCGTTTCGTACTTTCCCAGATAGAACGACTTGCTGATCTTCACGCGATGTTGCGGTGCCTCCGTCGGAATCTTGCCGACAGCCCAACTGTCTCCATGGCCCTTTGCTTTCGCAATCGCCTTTTGCCGTTCCGCTTCCGACGATCCCATCACGAATTCCCCTGCTGGGATCAACACGAACTCCATTTTCACACCGCCGGGCAAATCGATGGTGAGTTGCTTCGGGCGTTCAGGTTGCTTTGCCTTCGCGGGCGAGGATTCCGCGACCTTGGCAATTTCTTCCAGCCGCTTGTCGATTCTCAGCCGCGTAAGACCGGTGAGAGTGCCGGAGCCGGCCTTCTCGTACCAGAATCCGGCACGGCTCAGAAGTGCCCGCTTCTCCGTCCCCTTCTTTCCCTCGGCCAGGTCCCACCACCCATCAGCGAGCTTGACCTGGTTGGTCGGTTCGGCGGGAGCGGTACGTTCCAACTGAGCCAGTGTGGCCAACCCTGCGTCACTACATTTCGCTAAATAAGGTAATCCGCGCTTCCAATTGCCGTGCGAGAAACAGTACGACCGGCCCACCACAAGATTCGCCTCAGCATCATCAGGATTCGCACGAACAGCAGCCAAGGCACCCTCGAGTTTCTTGTGCTCCGCATGGAGTTTCTGGATCTCCCGGCTTCGGTCAAGCATCTGCTTGTGAAGATCGCCAGCGCGTGCGCGTTGAGCGGCCCGGCAGGCCAGCGCGGCGATATACTCGGCGTAGTCGAATCGCTGCGAAGCTATCGCCTGATCGATGTACGTGTTCGAGGCTTCCGCAAGCGAGGAGACCCGTTCGGATGTTTTGGCTTTCTCTGCAACGGCCTTAAGCATCTTGCCTTTGGTGGTTATTGGGTCGATCTGGTAATCGTCTGCGATCCGATCGATCAGTTTGCACATCAACACGGCATCCCCAGCATCACTGGCCAGTTCCATGGCCTTGCGCAATAGGACGAACTTGTCGGTGGGCTTCTCGGTCTCAGTGACCAATTCCAGGAATTCCTTGACCAGTTTCAGCTTATCCTCATCCGTGCGCTCCTTGTGCAGGTTATAGATGTCGGCAAGCGTATCAAGCACTTTCTGCTGTTCGGTTTGCGGCGGGGCCGGAAGTCTTGCCTTGGCTTGGTCGGACGCAAGTGGGTCGGCCTGAGCGAACAGCAAAATGCTTGGTGCTGCCAAAACCGCCAGTGCGACAGCTACGCACACAGACCTGCCGTGGAGACATCCCCAGATCCGGTAAGATACAGATTCACCACACATCGCATGCAACTCCCATTAGACGTGGTTTGCCGGTTCATCGTTACGATCTCCCGCGCGACCATGATACCACAAACTCACGAAGATGTCTTCGTCCTACCGCCTGCGGGGTCTGCCACGATTTCATGGCGTCGTTAATTGGCGGCTGGATTGGCACTTAGCCAGTAATCTTGCCACAGACGGCTGTTATCCAGACTGGACAGGGCCATGACTGCCTCGGCGTTGGGGCCGTCCCAGCGTTTTCCGGAGCCTTTGACCCTTGATGTGGTCGTTTTGCATTGGGCTTCGATTGGACCAGAGCCGATCTGCCAACCATGGGCGAGGAACTCGGGATAGCGAATCATCTCGCGACGCTCCGACATATAGCCCAGCAAACGGTCCACCGCGGCAAGGCCGGAGCCGCTTGCCGTCGAGCGATGGTCCGCGGCCATCTGCCACGCCGCCGAGTAGCCTTCGTGTTTCAGTGTGTGCAGCATCTTATCAGCCCAGGCCGAGCCGTCGACGTCGTCTTCGTCGAACGTGTCGCGACGGGCGGCGTGAACATATTCACTGAGGTGATAGAAGTCCAAACCGATGTGATCCACCGTGCCGTGCAACTCCAGTTGGGCACGGATCCACGGCGCCCCGTCCACATTGGCAATCCGCTCGTCGGCCTCCTGCAATTCCACCGTCTTGGCGTCCCGCGCCATCAAGCGACCGGCCGCCTCGTGATTGCCTCGCGTGACCGACACGTGGCAACGGGACTGCGTCTCATCGTAATGGGCAACCAGGCGAAACTCTTTCCAGGCATTGTCAGAACCTTGCTTGGCTCGCGCCAGAGGCTTGCACTTGCGTCCCTTGCAGCGGCGTTTTTCGCGAACCTTCTTCCGACGCGTCTTTTTCTCGTGGTCCGTGACCATGGGAACCTTGACGCCGTCGCAACTCACGTAAACCCTGGTTTTTCCATTATCTACGCTACAATCTCGTGCCTTCCAACCGGATTCGAGCGTTCCTTGTTGCAAGACGCGGAGCACCGACTTGCCTTCCGCCTCGACCAACTGGCGAATCGTCTCGGCATTACTGTCGATCTGAGCAGCTCGCTTCAGATTGTCCGAGGTCTTTCGGAAACTGGCCGAAGACTGGTTCAGCCGGCAAATCAACTCCTTCGCACCTTGGCTCACGGTCGACTCCGCTTCGTCCAGCAAACGGTCGGTCATCGTGGATGCACCTTCCTCGCGGCAATGCCATCGAATCCGTCGCAAGCGAATCCGCCCGTTAATGGTCAATATCGTGTAAGGCTGCCTCCCTTTATTGCGTTTCCGCTTGCCCGTTGCGAGGCTGTTCGGAGGGGGAAAAGCGGCTTCCGCCGCGTCGACCTTCAACTGAGTTGCCTGTTCGAACGCCTTTCGCCGGAACTCGGCAAACAGGTCGCGAACCGTCTCTTCGCTGTCGCGAATGATCCGACCGGCCGGCGCGTTGTCGACCGCATCGGCCACACCTTCGATAAGAATCTCCAACTCCGCACGCATCTGTTTCTTGAAAGCCTCTCGATCCATCTGGGGCGTCACCATCGTTCTCCTCGTTGAGTAATAGAAATGGCCGCGAGTCCCCCGTGGACACGCGTTTTCCTATCTTACTCAAGTCCCGCAGATGGCGCCAGGCGAAATTGTCAGACCCGACCTGCGTGGGCTGGATGCTGTTGAGGAAAAGGTGTTTGGTTGCAAAGTCTCGAATTCGTGGTATCATGGCTGTAAGGTAAGGCCACTTCTGAGAGAGTTCTACGCAATGCGTTGTCAACCTGTCTCGCACCGCACGTCCAGATGCCCCCAAAGCAGCCCTGCGTTCGCGCTTGCTGCCCTGGCCATTTTGGTAACGGCAGACGCATCGCTGTTCGCCCAAGCGGAGTCGCCTGGGACTGCCCAAGCGACGGGAAAACACACCGTTCCGCCCCAGGCCGAACAGCAGAAGCGGCTGGACGTGCTGGACGAAATCTACGAACTGCAGAAGAAGCGGACTGACGAGGAGATGGGGAAACTCATCGAGGAACTTCTTGCCTCGGCCGACGAAAGCCGTGGCAAGCCGACCGATCGGTTCGTCTTGTTGCGCAAAGCCATGGAATTGGCCAGCGAGGTCGGAGACGCCGTTCTTACGATGGAAGTGGTCGATCGCATTGCGGCCGACTTTCAGATCGACCTGATGGTCACCAAGGGCAAGATGCTTCGCACGATCGCCTCGAACACCGAGACGAAGGAACGAATCGCCTCGCTCGTGGAAGCCTCGAACGCGTACATCGACGACGCCATTGCGCAGAAGCGATTCGATTATGCCTTGAGTGTCGCCACGCTCGTCTACCGCGCTACGCAAAGTGTGCAAGGCAAAGATTTCCGCAAGGACGCCCTTAAACAGCAGCGCGACGTTCAAAGGCTCCACGCGGATTATCAGAAACTCGCGGAGGCCGTGCGTGCGGTCCAGGCCAATCCAACCGACGCGGAAGCGAATCTGACGGCCGGACAATTGTACTGTTTCTCGTACGGCGATTGGGAGCGAGGGTTGCGCTTCCTTGCGCAGGGAAGCGATGCGACGTTGGCCGCGTTGGCCGATGCAGACCTTGCCACTCCGGTCGAATGGGCCAAACAGGCGAAGATCGGCGACGGATGGTGGGACCTGGCTGCGAAGAAGAAGGACGCCGAGAAGGACATTCTTTTGCGGCGTGCGGTCTTCTGGTACGAAAAGGCCCAATCGGCGGGCGTCGCCGGTTTGGCCAAGGTGAAGGTCGAGAAGCGGCTGGAGGAATTCGCGAATATGGAACAAGCGGCTGCCGAAGAGGAAGCGGGGAAGCCAAGCGGCACGGGACGTGGGACGAAGTCGGCGTTGCCCAACGGGGCGGTCGCCATCTACACTTTCGATAAGGCGACGATCGGCCGCAAAGGCGAGATCAATTTCACACGCGATCTCAGTGGCAAGTGGCGGCCAGCCGCGTTGATCGGCGGCGGTCTCGTCCAGGGCATTGCAGGCGAGGGTTTTGCAGTGACGGGCCGGGGCAACTACGTTGACCTGGGCATTCCGAACGCCCCGACGCCAAAGACCGTCTCCTTCTGGGCCAAGTCCGCGGCCGCCGCACCCCGCGACAAAATGCTCTTCGGCTACTGGAGCATGAAGGGTAGTCGCTTCTACATCGGCTTCAATGCTCGCGGTGCCCTGACTGTGGGCCTGGCGAACTCGGGGTGGGGTAGCGATCGTAACGACATCAAACTCGACACCAACTGGCACCATTACGTGGTTACGTATGACGGCTCGAAGATGACGTTGTACCTTGATGGGAAGCCCTGTATGACAAAGACGGCTTCGTACCAACCCAGGGGTCGCTACTTCCTTGGAACGGCCCAGAGGGACGAGGATCCGGAGAAGCGAGTCTTCACTGGGACGGTCGACGAATTTGTCATGTTCGACCGCGTCTTGGCGCCCAATGAACTCGGGAAGCTTTACGAAATAGGCAAGAATGGCAAGAGCCTGAAGCGGTAGGATTCGCTCAGATACACCTGCTGACAACCCACAATCGCGTGTGCCGGATGCTGGTGAGGGGGTGGAAGCGATTGCGGTTGCGAATGTCGGGCAGGATGTTGTGCTGTTCGTGGCCAACCGGTAGGTTGGCGGGCGAAGTGGGCGAAGAGTGTTCAATCGCGTCACTTTTGACGGCGTCAACCGGTAGGGAAGTAGGCCAGCGGGCATGCTATTGTGCTGTTCGTGGCCATCCGCTTGTCGACCAAGCGGCGTGCCAAGAATTGAGTAACCTGATACAATGAATCGCAGCGGGGTGGCCCGTGGGCGGCTTCCCACCCGGCTGCGTGTGCCGGATGACCGTGCCGAGAGCGAAACAGCCACCACAGTCCACGATTGCGTAAACGAGACGAGAGGAACAGCCGCCATGTTGAAACCCACGCCGTTGTTTTGGGCGATCCCGCTTGTTGTGGTCCTTTCGGTTGCCTCGGCCGAGCCGCCGGTCGCCAATTCTGCTGGCACTAAAATCCCAGGCACGGAGTACACGCGGAAGGCTGACGTGATCTACGGACGCAAACATGGCGTTGCCTTGACTATGGACGTGATCCTTCCACCGAAGCCCAACGGCGCGGCAGTAATCTGGGTGGTCAGCAGTGGCTTCAACTCACATCACTCCTGGATCGAAGGACCGCAGTTCGCCAAGAACATGAGCATGCTTCTGGATCGCGGATACACGATCTTTGCGGTGGTTCACGGCAGTGTTCCGAGATTCACGGTCCCGGAATACTATGGCGACATTCGTCGAGCCATACGCTTCATTCGTCATCACGCGAAGTCATACGGCATCGCCCCAACCCGAATTGGCATCTCGGGGGCGTCCGCTGGTGGCGTCATCTCGTTGATGATGGGTGCCGCCGCCGAAGAGGGCAACCCGGAGGCACGCGATCCGGTCGACCGCGAATCGACTCGACTTCAGGCGGTCGCCTGTTTCTATCCCGCGAGCGACCTGCTCAACTTCCAAGAGGAAGGGCAGAACGTGATTCCCATCGCCACGAGGTGTGGCCACGCAGCGTCGTACAAGTTCTGCGACTTCGACCAAGAGACGAAGGTCTACGTCCCGATCACGGATTCCCAGCGGATCGACGAACTGCTGGCCGAGTACTCGCCTATCACTCACGTCACGGCCGATGATCCCCCGATGCTGATCGTCCATGGCGATGCCGACAGACTCGTCCCGCTCTTTCAGGCATCGAAGATGATCGACAAGCTCAAGGCCGCCGGCGCGAAGGCGGAACTCGTGATCGCCAAAGGCAAAGGGCACAGCTGGAAGGACATGTGGACCAACGAAATGCGCTATATCGCCGATTGGTTTGATGTGCATCTCGCGGCGCCGAAGTAGGTGATCGGAGGTTGCTATGGCCAGTGTCCCAAGTTCGTTTTCAACGCCCGCCCGCGTGGCCGGATGCTGGTGAGGGGGAGTGCGAGGTGAGTTCGGTTGTGATGGGGGCCAGCTTGGCAACCCGCCCGCCCGCGTGGGCTGGATGCCGACGGCATTATCAAGATCGATGCGATAGCTGGCGAGCGGATCGTTTTTCGCAACCGTGACGGAGGTGCCCCGTGAGCCTTGAAAGTTGCATCTGTGTACCGTTGTGATATAGTGAACTTCTTAATCCACCAAGACTTCAACGTCCCTGTAGGAATGGAAGGCACTTGATCATGACCACCACACACTACAGTAGATTGTTTCCCTTGGCTTACCTCGCCGCTTCGCTGGTTGCACAGCTTGCATGGGCGGAATCGGCCGAAGAGATTGTGAAGACCGCCGATCTTCCCGGCGGGCTCGTTGTACACGTGGGGTGTGGCGACGGCAAGGTCACTGCGTCGTTGTCGCCCGGCGAGAATGTCGTCGTACAAGGGCTCGACGGATCGGAGGCGAAAGTAGCGTCGGCCCGCCAGCATATCCTCTCAAAGAACTTGTATGGGCGTGTCTCCGCGCAGCAGTGGCAGGGCGGGCCGCTCCCGTACAACGACAACCTTGTGAATCTCCTGCTGGTAGAGTCTACCGACGACGTCACCAAAGATGAAATGCTCCGCGTTCTGGTGCCAGGAGGCGTGGCTCACATAAGGAAAGGCGACCGCTGGGAGAAACTCGTCAAGAAGCCGTTGGCGGAGTTGGACGACTGGACGCACTCGCTCTACGACGCCAGCAGCAACGCCGTGTCGCGCGACCGGGTGGTTGCCCCGTCGAAGTTTTTGCAGTGGTTCTGCGGCCCGCGGTTCGGTCGGCAGCACGAACACATGAGCAGTTTCAGTGCGTTGGTCTCCGACGCCGGGCGGATCTTTTACATCGTCGACGAGGGCTCGCCCGTGTCGATCATGCTGCCTTCCGACTGGAAACTGATCGCGAAGGACGCCTACAACGGCGCCCTGCTATGGAAACGGCCAATCGCCGAGTGGCACAGCCGCCACTGGCCGATGAAGAGCGGCCCGGTCGTGTTACCGCGACGCCTGGTGGCGATGGACGGCAATGTCTTCGTCACGCTCGGGATCAACGCCCCGATCAGCGTGCTCGACGCGGACGACGGTAAGACACTCCGCGCGTTCGATCAGACCAAGGGCACCTTCGAGTTCGTCGTTTCCGACGGCGTCATTTTCGCGGTCGTAAACAAGAACGGGCGGCTGATGAACTACCGGCGGGAGTTCGAAGACATGGTCACCCAGCGAAACAACATCTTCCGGCAGTCGTTCCCCAACGAAGTGCGCGACGTGATGGCCGTCGACGCGAAGACCGGCAAGACGCTCTGGAAGATCGAATCACAGACGTCGCAGTCGAGCCTTTCGGCCGACGCCAAGCACGTGGCCTTTCACGATAACGAGGGCGTAGTCTGTTTGGACCGGGCCACCGGCAAGCAACTCTGGAAGACGCCGGTCGAGCAGGCCAAGCAATTCCAGTTCGGCCGCGGGTCGACGCTCGTTTTGACTGACGATGTTGTGCTGTTCTCCGGAATGGCCAAGAAAGTTACGGCACTTGCGGCCGACATCGGCAAGATCATTTGGACCGCCCCGCACACGACAACCGGGCACCATTCGCCGTACGATGTCTTCGTGATCGACGGCCAGGTCTGGTTCGGCCAGACGGCGTCGGGCCGTTCACCGGGCACGTTCACCGGGCTCGATCTCCACACCGGTGAGGTCGTCAAAACGTTCGCTATGGCCAAGTCGCCCTATTGGTTCCACCATCGCTGCCACCGCGCCAGGGCGACCGACAACTTCATCATCGCCTCGCGAACCGGCACCGAGTTCATCGACTTCCGCAAGGGCACGTACGACGTGAACCACTGGGTCCGCGGGGCGTGTACCTACGGGATCATGCCGGCCAACGGACTGCTCTACGCCCCGACACACCCGTGTGCGTGCTACCTCTCGACGAAGCTATCGTATTTCAACGTGCTGGCTCCGCAGTCGCGAGTGACGTACCAAGAGAAAGAGCGGACGCCGAAGCAACGCTTGACACGCGGCCCGGCGTCTGATGCGAAAGTGAAACCGGACAAGGACGCGGCGTGGCCGTTTTACCGCCACGACATGTCGCGAAGCGGAGCCACGCCGCAAAAGGTCGCCGCGGACCCCAAGAGACTCTGGTCGACGCCGATCGGCGGCAAGCTGACCAGTTGCATCGTTGCCGGCGGCAAGGTCTTCGTGGCGTCAAAGGACACCCACACGCTCCATGCACTGGACGCCGAGTTCGGCAAGCCGACGTGGCAATTCACCGCCAATGGCCGAATCGACTCGCCCCCGGCGTATGTGGGCGGACGGGTCATCTTCGGCTCGGCCGACGGTTCGGTCTATTGTCTGACCGCGGGCGGCGGGGAACTGGTTTGGCGATACGACGCGGCGCCCCAACGACGACAGATCGTCGCCCTGGGCCAGTTCGAGTCGCCGTGGCCGGTCCATGGCAGCGTCTTCGTGCAGGACGACAAGGTCTACTGCATCGCCGGGCGCTCGCGTTTCATGGACGGCGGGATGCGGCTGCTGATCCTCGACGTCGCGACCGGTCGACTCGTCGGCGAAAGCCTGTTCGACGAAAAAGACATGGCGACCGGCAAGGACCTGCACACCCGCACCGCCGGGTTGTCGATGCCGACCGCGCTGACCGACATCCTCTCGGGCAACGGCAAGTACCTCTTCATGCACGACCAGGTCATCGATATGAAGGGCAAGACCGTCGATGCCGGTTCGCTGGGCGACGACGCCAACCATCTGTTCACACCGACCGGCTTCCTGGACGACAGCTCGTTCCACCGCACCTACTGGCTCTGGGGCAACCGGTTCCATTCGGGCTGGAACCAATGGTACAGGATGGGCCGCGTGGTGCCGGCCGGGCGGATCCTCTCGCACCGCGGCGGCTCGATCTTCGGATTCGGCCGCGTGCAGGGCGACTACCGCTGGGTCACGCCGCTGAAGTACCACCTCTTCCGCGTCGACAAGAAGCCGAGTCTGCTCGATCCGACTGCGAAGAAGAAGGAAGCCGGTTACGGCTCGCCGACGCAGAACAAGTTCAAGTACGACTGGAGCCGCGAGATGCCGATCTTCGTCAAGGCAATGGTCCTTGCCGATGAGACGCTGTTCGTCGTCGGGCCGCCGAACATCTTGGACGAGAAAGAAGATTGGAAGCGGATCTACGACGCGAAAACCGAAGCCAAGTTCGCCGAACAGGCGGAAATCTTCGAGGGAGCGGACGGCAGCCTGCTCTGGGCCGTTTCAGCCGATTCAGGCGAGGAACTGTCGGAGGTGAAATTGCAGTCGATTCCCGTCTGGGACGGAATGGCCGCCGCGTACGGCCGACTCTACTTGCCGATGCAGGATGGAACCATTGTCTGTCTCGGTAGGCAGTAGCGCCGCCCGCCCGCGTGGCCGGATGCTGTCGCGGTGGTTGCGATTATTGATTTCTTCCCCCGACAGCCTAAGATAGGGCCAAGACTCGGCAGGATGTTGTGCTGTTCGTGGCCAGCCGGTTTGCTTGGGGGCGAAGTGGGTTAGCCATCTTCGCCCAATTCGTTTCCGCTTAACTCTCTCAACATGTCATCCACAACCTCCGCCTCTTCGGAAATCCCGATCGGTGGTTGAGATTGATTCCGGTCGTAGTTGTCCAGGGCCTGCTGCAGTCCTATTCGAATGTGCTTCGTAAGCAGGTCTTTCGCCAGATCCACGTCTTTCTGTTTGATGGCATCGAGGATTCGCTGGTGGAATGAATGGGCGTCAGTGATGACAGTTAAGTCGTGGAAGTGTCGCTGTGTGATGAAAAGGCGATTGAACATCCGCATTTCGTCGACGATCTTTTCAATGCGCTCGTTACCAGCAGCACGTATCAACAACGTGTGGAACGTCATGTCCACACTGACGAAGAGTTTGAGCAGATCACCTTCGAGGTACTTGTCGCCAGACTTCTCGAACTCGCAAGCGATGTCCTGCATCTTATCGCAAAGCTTGTCCAGTATATTGACTTCCTCCAAGGAAATCTTGTCGATGGCTAGGCCAACTGCGTAGGGTTCGAGTCCCTCGCGAATCTGGTACAACTCAATCAGATCATGGCGATTGGGTTTACAAACGATCGTGCCATACCGCGGTACTTGCTCGACCAGTCCCTCTAATTGCAGTTGTCGGATCGCCTCACGGACTGGAGTGCGTCCGATTCCAATCTCCTTGGAAAGTGAAAGTTCCGATACCATGCTACCAGTCTGCAACGAACCCGTCAGGATCTTCTCTCGAAGGTATTTGTAGGCTTGGTCGCGAAGAGATGTCTTGGTCATGCGTTCACTCGGATGTAATGGAATTGATTTGCTGATGACACAATGTACGGATACCAGTAACAAACCACGGTGCAGGAAGTGTTTGGAGAACCACAGAACTTCCTTGCTCAAGTCCGTGCGAGCCTACAAAAATCAGCAGCCATCTTGTCCGTGGCCGTGAGTTGAAAGGCTTTGTCACAGCGTATCTTAATCCAGTATTGCCGCATACCTCACGAAATGGACACGAATTCTGTCGCTTCTGCGGTTCCTGATATACCACGCATCGTTTGGCTTGTGATGTGTTAGTAATATCTTAGATCCAGGCCATGAGCTACACATGCACGCGATGCGGTTCCAACAATAGTTTCGAGGCAGTCGGCTCTTACGCCCGGCGTGACGGGTAGGCCGTTCGCCAGCACGCTGTTGTGCTGTTCGTGGCCAACGCGAAAGCAGGATTGGCAGGATGTTGTGCTGTTCGTGGCCAACGCTTGGTTGCGAAGTGGACGAAGCCGCGCCTTGCCTCCCGGTGGTCCATGCAGTATCGTTGGGTGATGAGCAGCCAGAAACCACCTCCGCGTAGCGGCTCGCTGATGTCGCCCGACAATTCGGCCCTCTTGGTGATCGACGTCCAACAGAAACTCGTCCCAGCGATCCGCGACGGCGAGCGGGTCGCCTTCAACGTCCGGCGGTTGGTCGACGGCGCGCGACTGTTGGGCGTCGCCGTCACCGCCAGCGAGCAATACCCCAAGGGCCTCGGCCCCACACTCCCGCAGATCGCCGAGCGGTTGGAAGGCCAGCCGACAGAGAAGATGTCGTTCAGTGCCGGTGGGCGTTCCGAGATATTCGCCGACCTTCTCGCCCGCGACATCCATACGGTGCTGGTATGCGGAATCGAAACACACGTCTGTGTGCAGCAGACGGTGCTCGACTTGCTGACCAGCCACTGGCGCGTGTTCGTCGCGGTCGACGCGGTCGGCAGCCGTTTCGCCGTCGACCACGAGACGTCGCTTCGCCGGATGGAGGCCGCCGGAGCGGTCCCGACCACGACCGAATCGGTCCTCTTCGAATGGTGCGAAACAGCCGAGCACCCGCACTTCAAGCAAATCAGCCGCCTCGTCCGTGAAATGGGGCCGTAGTCGCAGGTCCTACGTAACGACACGGCTTGGCGGAGAATGCTTGGTCGGACTGGCTGCAAAGCGGCCAGGTGAGAGATTTCACTACCTTGTGGCGAGATTTCTCATGCCTCGCCGCCTTCTCTGTTCGCGTAAGTTGCTCTGCGCCAGAGACTTGCGGTTTTCCTTCGAGTGGCCCGCCATTTGCTTTTTGGTCTCAGTGACACTGTCTAGGGCGTTTCCGATGGAAGAAGCATCACCCAAACTACACTGGTTTCAGTACAGTCTGCGGTCGCTGCTTGTTTTCGTGACGATCTGCGCCATCCCGTGTAGTTGGTTTGCGTGCAAGATGGTGGAGGCTAACCGGCAGAGGGAGGTGGTGGCGGCGATTCGAAAACTGAAAGGGGGCATGATGTATGACTACCATTTCGGTGGCGACGGACGCATCATCTTCGATGCGAATTCTCCGCATCCGGTATGGCTTCGGAAGCATCTCGGTGAGGATTTTCTCTCGGATGTGGTTTTCGTCAACCTTTCTGAAACTCCCGTGAGTAATGCAGGATTAGAACAGCTAAGTGGGCTGCCCAAGCTTGAATGGTTGATCCTTGACTCCACGGGAGTTGGCAACACCGGGCTGGAACATTTCCAGCGGCTGACCAACATCAGCAATCTGTCCCTTTATGACACGCAAGTCAGCGACGCCGGGTTGCAGCATCTCCAGGGGCTGACCAAACTCCACTACCTGTGCGTCAGTAACACGGCGGTCACCGATGCCGGTCTGGAACATCTAAAGGGGATGGCCAACCTCGAAAGGTTGTATCTCAGTAGTACGCAAGTCACCGACGTCGGGCTGGGGCATCTTCGCGGGTTGACCAATCTCGAACTGCTGTACCTCGACCGCACGGAAGTCACCGACGCCGGGCTCGAACATCTGAAGGGCTTAACCAGCCTTGAGTGGCTGGAACTCGATGGCACGCAAATCACCGACGCTGGGTTGGAACATCTCAACGGGCTAACCGAACTCGAAAGGTTGGACCTCAGCGACACGCAAGTTACGAACGCTGGGTTGGTGTATCTCAAGGAGCTGGCCAAACTCAAATGGCTGGACCTCTATGGCACAATAGTCACCCCCGAAGGCGTCAAGGAACTCCAGCAAGCATTACCGAACTGTGAAATTAAGCTACTAACCGCTCACATTGCTTCCTTCCCACGATAGACTAAGATAGGGGCGACGGACGTTTGTGGCAGGATGCAGGATGATGCAGGATGTTGTGCCGTTCGTGGCCAATCGAACAACAAGGAGAGCACAATGAACTCGTTTGCACGATGTACCTTTGCTGTTCTGTTTCTCGCCTTAACCGCTCACGCTGATGAGAGTAACGTTCGCGAATACCTGAATCTGCTCGCTTCGCGCATCAGCAAAGAGCCGCCGCCCGCCAGCGCAAACGAGTGGGACAAATCGAGTAAAGCGCGGCGAATAAAACTGATGAGGATGCTGGGGCTTGATCCGCTTCCGAAGAGGACACCGCTCAGCCCGCGTTACGTCGGCGAGCCGGTTGAACTTGAAAGATGCACTTTTCGTCGTGTGGTGTTTGAGAGTTCGCCGGGCATTTACGTCGCCGCGCACCTTTACATCCCCAAAGGCGTGACCTTCCCCGCACCCGCGGTCGTTTACGTGCCTGGACACAGCCGACGCGACGGTTACTTCCGCCATTCGCTTGCTTACGGTTCAAACGGTTACGTTACGATCGGATTACCGATGGTGGGCGAGGAAGGAAAGATCGATGATGGCTGTGGCAAGTGCGGCCACTACGGCCCGTACTACGGCAACTTTCACTGGTACTCGACCGGTTACAACCCCGCAGGCGCCGAAGTGTGGGACACCATGCGCGCGATTGATTTTCTGATTCAGTTGAAAACGCCAAATGGAGAGCCGATGGTCGATGCAAGACGCATTGGCATTGTAATGGTTCACCGTGAACTGGAATCTCGGCGGGTCAGAATAAGCAACAATTG
>CAZJRB010000074.1:0-36735 GCA_964547995.1 uncultured Planctomycetaceae bacterium
TTGGCCACGCCGCCGGCCAGCTTGGCCAGCCGCTCTTCGAGCTTCTCGCGGTCGTAATCGCTGGTAACGTTCTCGATTTCGCGCCGAAGCTGCTCGATGCGCCCCTTGATCTCGGCACTCTTGCCGCCGCCTTCGATGATCGTGGTGTTGTCCTTGTCGATGACGATTTTCTTCGCGCGCCCGAGATCAGCAATCGACACGTTTTCGAGCTTCTTGCCGAGACTCTCGAACAGCGCGGTGCCGCCGGTCAGGATGGCGATGTCCTCGAGCATGGCCTTGCGGCGGTCGCCGTAGCCGGGCGCCTTCACGGCACAAATCTTCAGCGTGCCGCGGATCCGGTTGATCACCAACGTGGCCAATGCCTCCCCTTCGATGTCCTCGGCCACGATCATGAGCGGCTTGCCCGCGTTGACCACCGCCTCCAGCAGTGGCACCATGTCCTTGACGTTCGAGAGCTTCTTCTCGTTGATCAAGACGTAGGCGTCTTCGAGCACACACTCCATTTTCTGCGGATCGGTGACGAAGTAGGGCGAGAGGTAACCGCGGTCGAATTGCATGCCTTCGACCCACTCGACCTCGGTGGCGAGACTCTTCCCTTCGTCGACGGTGATGACGCCGTCCTTGCCGACGCGTTCCATGGCCTCCGCAATCAGTTCGCCGATTTCCATGTCGTTATTGCTTGCCACGGAGCCGACCTGGGCCATCTCTTTCTTCTCCTTCACGGAGATTGAACTTTTCTTCAGCTTCTCGTTGATATCGTCGACCGCTTTCTCGATTCCCTGTTTGAGCTGGATCGGATTGACGCCGGCCACGACGGCCCGGAGTCCCTCGTTGAAAATCGCCTCGGCCAGGATCGTGGCGGTGGTGGTTCCGTCGCCGGCCACGTCGCTGGTCTTCGAGGCCACTTCGCGGACCATCCGCGCGCCCATGTTCTCGTACACGTCTTCGAGATCGACTTCTTTGGCCACGGTAACGCCGTCCTTGGTGACGGTGGGCGAACCGAAGCTTTTCTGGAGGATGACGTTTCGTCCGCGGGGACCAAGGGTGACTTTGACCGCCTGGGCCAGTTTGGAAACGCCTCGGCGCATCGCGTCGCGGGCTTCCTGGTCAAAAGCAATCATTTTGGCCATGGGTTGTTTTCTCCTTGCTATGTTGGGGGCGAGTATTCGCCGTTTGTGATTTCGGGCTATTCAACGACCGCCAGGATGTCTTCCTCGTGCATCAGCATCAGTTCCTGGTCGCCAAGCTTAAACGACTCGCCGGCGTAGGAACTGAACAAGACCCGGTCGCCGGGTTTCACCTGGAGCCCCTTTCGGGAACCGTCGTCGAGCAGGCGGCCCTCGCCGACGCTGAGGACCTTCCCTCGCGCGGGCTTGTCCTTCGCGGAGTCGGGCAGCACGATCCCGCCGCTGGTGACCTCTTCTGCTTCTTCGCGCTCGACGACGACGCGGTCGCCCAAGGGTTGGAGTTTGGGATTGTCTGAGCCCTTGCCCTTCTTCTTCTTCGCCATGCCTGGTTGTCTCCTAAATCGACTGGTTGTACATGTCTGAAACGCTACGCCCCCCTAATCAAGGGGGATTGTCTGCCAATTGTGCGCGTCGGGAGCGCTGATTGAGGTTGGGGTTGCAAGTGGCGCGCCAAAGGAACCGGATGTAATAAGTCTTTGAAAGAAAAAGACTTAGGGAATGCCCTCCCGTCTGAACTCGACCCGCCGCCCGTCACGATTGGCAAGATCAACGAATGCCGGCCGTTCTGACTGCCATTTTGACAGATTGCTCGTCTCTTCTCCGCAAAAACAAACGGCAGAGTCGGAATTGCCGGCACCACACCAAACAGCGCAATTGGAATGAATATCTTTCACACGATTTGAGGTGGCGCGTGGTTGACTTGCCAGCACCCGAAAATACGCTTAAATCAGGGAAACTTTGCGCAGCACACCCAAGTTCCGATCTTCCCGAAAATACCCACTTTGATGCACCCTCTTCTGATTATGTTGACCTCTGCCTTCCTCGTCTCCCCCCCTTTGGCAGGGAATGCAGATTCGCCCTTTGACGGAACCGCTCTGTTGAAGCTGGTGGTCCGCATGGATCAGGCTGCGCAACAGCAGTGGCTCACGCGGATTGAGTCGCGGTGGAATAGTGCCTGTGATTTGGTGCTGCCGCCCGACGATGCGGCCAAGGAGCGGGCACGCGTATATGCCCTGTTGCGACAGAAGGACATCACGGTGCAGGCATTGCAGGACCTGTTGGCCGAATTGAGTTCGCGGGAACGGACGGCCATCGATCGGCTCGCCCGGCGCTACCGTACACAAACGGACCGCACATTTGCCGGGGAACGGATTGCTCGAGATCGCCGTCGCAGTGCGTGGTACCAGGCATTCGCGGCTTGGGAGGCGGCACGCCGCCCCTTCGAGCAGCAGGATCGGTTGATCGGCTGGCTGCAACTGGCGATTCGCAACTCGACACCCGGTAATATCGGCCCCATACCGACGGTGCCACCGTTCGGCCCCGGGATTCCGGTCCTGCGGGCGACTGTTCGCCGCCGACCGCCCGATCTTCCGGAATCGTTCTTTGCACCGCGGGAAATCCGGAGACCCTCGACTGCCGGCAGGCCGCCGCACCGTCTGGGGCAACTCGTGCAAACGGTTCGCACGACTCCACAGACCATCGGAAAACCGTTGTACTCGCTCGGGAAGCCTTCGAAAACGCCCCGGAAGACACTTTCGGTCCCGTTGGCGTTGCCGGTTGTCCGGAAGCCGGAGCAGACGGCCCTGCAAACGCCGCCGGGTGTTCGCGAGCCGCCGCTGCCCGACGTCTCCGTGCCCGTTTACCATAACAAAAAAAGGGCGGCTCGCGAGTCGATGATGGTGGAGCAGCCGGCGCGGATCTCTCAGAAAACGCTGCCCCAAGCGCCCGTGCAAGGCGTGGCCCGCTCGCGCCGCGCGGTTCCTCAGCCTGTACACAGCGTCCGGCGACGTGCGGGCGCCTCGCGGGGGGCCTTCCCGATGCCTTCCATTCCTCCGATCCCCGAGCAATCGCCGGCGACTTTCGTTACCGGACAACTTCAATCTACGAAAGAGCGGCTAGTGCTCGGCCTACGTTTTCCGGCCGTCGCCGAGCGCGTAACAAGCAGGCCGAGGCCGAGTCAACCTCGCGGTCCTGCGGCGGACCGCAACGAATCGGCTCAGGCGGCGCCGCACCCGGTCGCGCCGCAAGGCTTCCAGCCAAGGTCTCTTCTCGGCGTGGCAACCTCTCCGCCGGCCGCTGCCTTGCGGCGGTCGGTTCCGGCGCCGCGGACCGTTGAACCGTTCTTGGCACTGGGGCATTTGGGTCACACACTTCGCCCCGAGAGCTGCGGCGTTTACCTCGTGTCTCTGGGGAAGGCGCCGGAACGTTCTTCGCCGCCGCCCCGGACGCCCGAACCATGGACCCCGCAGACGTGGGCGCCCGAGCCGGCCGGACCGCTTCACACCGATTCCATCTCCGGCGTCTCGGCGCGACGGCCGCCGGATGCGGCGAGTCTGCTCGGCCGGTCGGCGGTGATGCGGCCGACGGTCCGTTTCCCGTCGCTCGCGCCGGCTGCGGTCGCGTGCCTCGCATCGGAGCCGGCGGCAGTCCCCCGCGTCCGGGTGAACCTGGGCGAGCTGGCCGCGCAGATTGCCGGCAACAACCTCAAATTGCGGACCCTCGAGGCCGAGCTGCACGAGCAAGGCGAGTGGAACGCCGAACGGTTGTGCCCCCGGATACGCCGCCTCGAGGTCCTCGTCATTCGCCAGAACGACCTGCAGACGTTCCGCGAGATGGTCACCGAGCGGGACCGGGCGCTGGTCGGCTGGCTCGAGTCGCCGCGCGGCGCGATCTCTGAAGCCGCTGCCCGGCTGTTCGAGACCCGAAGCCGCGTTTCCGGCCCGGAATTCCACGGTACCGAGGTCCAACGCTACACCGAATTGCGGAAGCTCCGCGAGCTATCGAGCAGGCTGGCCCAACTGGCAACGCGGAAGTAGCACCCCGGCGTACAGTTCGTAGACGAGCCGGTCGATCCGGCATCGCAGAAAATCAATCCACCACGACGGCCGACTTCAGCGCACGTTGAACCCCGCTCCAGTCACGGCCTGAAAGGTGACCGATGACCGCGGCGGCGGGCAGAGTAAACAAGAACGATCGAAAAGCCGACGGCTTGTGCAGCCCGGCGGTGCTCGAATCCTCGAGCACATAGTCGGAAGGTTGCGTTGCGCTGCCTGTTTTCGTCGTCACCAATGCCAGAATCACGTCGGGACGCGTTCGCTGGTAGACGTCTGTCGAGACAACAACGGCCGGACGGCGTTTCACTCCCGTGACGCCGGGGAAATCGACCGTCACCACATCACCCGGCCGAATCATCGGACGCGTCCTCCGCCAGAAGGGTGCCCGCGGCGTAGTTCCGGCTTGCGGCCGACGCATCGCGCACGTCTTCGTCCGACCACTCGTCCCTTTCATCCACCGACTGGCTGTCGCGGTTTTTCAGGAACAGCACGAAATCATGGACCTCGGCAATGCGGCCCGATGGGAGCGTGCTCAGTTCGCGCACCACGTCGGAAAGGGATACGTGCATGGTTCCGGCTCCAAGGGACAGTATTGACAAGATTTATGATAGCCGAGGCGTCCGATTTCGGCAAGCCCACCCCCCCGCGGGGGCCGCCGGGGACGTGTCATTCCCCATTCCCAATTCCCACCTCCCAATTCGCTATTCTTCATTCGCCATTCGCTATTCATCACTCGATATTCCTCAACCCGCGACACGGCTGAAGCCCGGCGGTTGCGGCAACGTGACGGGCGTTGTCCGGGAGGACCGGTTGCCGGCGCACGGCCGTTAGGGTAAAGTCCTCCGCCCCCGCGGACGGCCAGCAAAACGAATGATCGGTCCGGCACCCGAACGCCGGAAAAATTAAGTAGGGTGCCCCCGGAATTCCCTTGGAACGGCTCAGCTTGGCGCGGTTGTCTCGCTCTTTTTCTTGGCAACGGTCTGACGATATTCTTCTGCCTCCGGGACAGTCACGATCGTGATGCGACCGTGTAGTTCGGCGACCGCAGCAGCCACTTCTTCGATTGTCACTTCAAAATACTCCTTCCTCATGTTCACCGCGTTGACTCTCCGATTATCAAACCGCTTGTGAAGGGCATTTTCTAGAGCGGGAGCGTTTTCGCTATAGATCATCGCATGCACGTCGAATGGAAACGGAACTGAGGCATCTCCTAGTTCCTTGACCCTGATCTCCGGATCCAGTCGTCGAGTCAGGCCAATCTTGAAGACACCCTCGCCAAAGGAGCCGATGTTCGACAGCACGTAGACGTGTCCCGATTTCGTTAGTTGCGCCCTTGCGATTGCTTTGGCCTTGCGATCCAGCGCCTCCTTGAGACGTGACTCTAGATCGGAAACGAGTGATTGAAGTTTTGATGTTTGCTGACTACTTGCCCCAACTGTAGCACTAAGTTCCGCCTTTGCTTTCTCCAACGCTGCCGTCGCAGCGGTTTCATCTTTCTCAGCCTTCTCCATCGCTTTGCGCATTTCCTCTTCGGCCTTGGCCTCCTCTCGCATTGCCTCCTTGATCCGCTTCTGTTCTTCCTTCTCGTCCTGAACCTTCACCGCGTGCTCGTGTGCCAACTGGAGTTCCTCGATCTTCAGGTCAAGGTAATGGGGGCTTATTGACGCTTGATTCGCCTTCCCCAACTTGTTAATCGAGTCAAACGATTTCCGAAGACGTTTCTCGTAAGTCTGTACGTTGTTGTATTTGACCTTTGCGATCATCGCGTCCGCCTCGCCGTTGAAGGCAAGCAGCATCATTTTTTCCTTCTCCTTCATCATTTGCCTACCTTTGGCTGCACTGCCCTCAACCAGCCATTCCTGAGCGTGGGTGCAAGCGTCACCGTCTTTTACCATCCGTTTCTGTTTCTCTCGGCACTTGTCAAGGCGAGCTTTGTACTGTTGAGACGATACGAGGCTGTACTTCGGCTCGTAGAATCCGAACGACTGCATGTCTAGAGCCTCTTCAACAGATGTCAGTTCCGTCTGCAATTCAGCAACGCGCTCTTCCCGAGCTTGTACCGTGGCCTCCAATTCTGTAACTGAACGTTGCAGTTCGGCGAGTTTGTTTTCCCATTCCTTCTGCTGGAAGGCTATATTTTGCGTCCATTGCTGCGACTTCCTCTTCAGTTTTGCAACATGTTCCTCGACGTTGACGATCTTCTGGTACCTTGCGAGTCGAGCACTCGTCTCTTGTTCCTTCTGTGTGAGTTGCGCCTGACAGTCGGATTGAACAGCAGACACGACCTTTAATTGGCCTACATAAAGTACGGCGAGAGCAACCGACGCGAGAATCCCGACGACGGTGAACAGCGAGAGTAGTGCGATCATTTCAGCCCTCCAAAATGAGAATTGATAGACGTTTTGATCGTACCCAACAGCCCTGAGGCTAGCTTGGCGGTAGACCGTTGCCAACGGTTGCCCCTGGATTGCCGTGGTGACTTTATGAGTGAGATACGTTTAGCCACGGCTTACCTCCTCAATCCTTATCCACTTTGGTCAGGGCTGATGCCAGCAATCCCGTGGGAACTGCAACAATGCCCAACCCGACAATGAGAATAACCGCCGTGAAAATTTTGCCTCCAACCGTGACAGGGTAGCAGTCACCATACCCTACAGTTGTAAGAGTCACGATTGACCACCACATACTATGGAAGACGGAAGCAAATTGTTCTGGCTGAGCGTCACGTTCAAAGTAGTAAATACCTACCGACGAAATGAAAAGCACAATCGCGGTTCCGATAACAAAAAGAACCAACTCTTCCTTGATGTCGGAAAAGGCTCTTTTCAACCTGTCCAGTGCGTCGGTGTATCGGACGAACTTGAGCACCCGAAACACTCGAAACAACCTCACAATTCGAATTGCCCGCAGGTCGATGCCACCGTGCGAAATGTAGAATGGGAGAATTGCCAAGAGGTCAACCAACCCGTAAAAGCTGAAAATGAAACGTAGTCGATTGTCGGCAACCAGGATTCTCAGGCAATATTCGAGAGTGAAAATGGCAACGGTCACAACCTCGATCACGTATAACCACAACCTGGTGTCGGGGCTTAGATTGGGCAGGGTTTCGACGCAAAAACTGATAAGCGAAACAACGATAAACCCCTGTACGGTCCAGTCGAAGATCCGGCCCGCCCTTGTGTCGGTGTCCTCTACAAGTTGCTTGAGAATCATTGGAACTCCTCAACCGGAGTCTATCACGGCGGGGTGGCCGATCCGTGCCAGTTCTCAGGTTTGCCGACAGTATACCGAATCGGACGGGGACTTGGGAAGCGTCTGCCCCCACCCGATTAGGGGAACTCGCGTCGATCCTGCTTTGCCGGGACTGGGAGCAACCACGGGGCAAGGCAAGGCGCAAAAGAGCGGAGCCAGGATGAAAGGTGAACACTGACTCAGCGGGGATTCAACAGCAGGGGCGCCGACAATTCCAGCATAATTCGCCGGTTCGATACTGGCAATCCGGTAGAGTGCGCCTTTGCTAGGGGCGGGCGGGCGGCTAGCGGATAATGTGGCAGTTCGGCAATGCCTGCTGGAGTTTCTCGACACCATCGTCGGTGACTTGGGTGTCGATGAGCCACAGCTCTTCAAGTTTGGTCAGCCCCTTCAGGTGTACGAGCCCGGTGTCGCTGACGTGCGTGCCGCGAAGATTCAGCACTTCGAGCTTGGTCAGCCCCTTGAGATGTTCTATCCCGGTGTCGCTGACTTGGGTACGGTCGAGGTCCAACATCTTGAGGTTGGTTAGCCCCTTGAGATGTTCGAACCCGACGTCACTGACTTGTGTGTCCTTAAGGAGCAAGTATTCGAGCTTGACCAGCCCCTGAAGATGTTCCAGCCCGGCGTCGGTGGCTTGCGTGTGGTCGAGCCACAGCACTTCAAGTTTGGTCAGACCCTTCAGGTGTACGAGCCCGGTGTCAGTGACCTTCCGGCTGCTCAGCATCAGCCGTTTGAGGTTGGCCAGCCCGTTGAGGTGTTCGACCCCGGCATCGGTGACTCGGAAAGGGAGGAGTACGCAAACAACCTCCGCCAGAAAATCCACACCGACCAGTTTCCGAAACCATGCCGGGCCCGGTGGTTTTGCATCTGGTATGTAGTTGTCGTTGGCATCGTATTCATAGTCATACGTGACCTCCCCACCCAATTCCTGAATCGCCTCCACCGCCTTCTTCTGCTGCCTGGCCTTGTGGCAAATCCACCCAAGCCAGAGGGCAAAGACCAAGGTCACCAGAAACAAATGCCACAGCCGGTACTGATACCAGCGGAGTTTTGGCTTCTCGGCGGGTTGGGGTGTGTCGGTCATGCCCAAATTCTACCACGGCGGGGCCGCCGGGGGCAACTGACGCCTTGCTACGGGCGGCGGCCGGCTAGTGGGAAATCGAGCAGTCCGGCAATGCCTGCCGGAGTTTCTCGATGCCTTCGTCGGTGACTTGCGTGTCGTTGAGTTCCAATATCACGAGTTTCCTCAACACCTTGAGACGTTCCAGCCCGGTGTCGGTGATTTGCGAGTCGTTGAACTCCAGGAACTCCAGTTCTTTCATGCACTTCAGGTGTTCCAGCCCGGCATCGGTGATTTGCGTGCCGTTAAGGTGTAGATTCTTCACCTGTGTCAAGTCCTCGAGGTGTGCCAACTCGGCATCGGCAATTTGGCTTCCTTCGAGGGTTACCACGAGTGCGCGAGATTTCGAGTCCACAAACACCCATCCGCCCAGTTCTTCGATTGCCTCCACTGCTTCCTTCTGCCGTTTAGCCTTCTGTATCTTGCACGAGAGCCAACTACACGGAATCGCAACCACGGTCATCAGGAGAAACAGGTGCCATAGGTGGTACTGATACCACCGACGTTCTGATTTGGCTTCCCACCTCTTGACCAGCGAACCGACAAAACGACGGCAGAACGCGCAGAACGCCACGAGAGAACGGCGAAGACGCAATGCGAGGGAGATTAGAACGATACCTGAAAGCCCTCCCAAGGCCACCCGGTGAGAACTCGGCAACAAATATGTAGATGGCAGCAAGATGAGGGCGAACGACGCCAGGCTTGCCACAAAGGCGTAAAGCAACAAGCCGAGAACCGAGCTTGGGCTGTACTGATACCAGCGGAGTTTTGGCTTCTCGGCGGGTTGGGGCTTCTCGTCCATACCCGCATCATACCACGTCGGGGCGGAGGAATGTCCAACCATCCTTCCATCCATCGAGATCACCTGGGGTGCGACCACCGGTCGCGGCTTTGTGCCCTTGGCCGCTTGTCGCAGCATTTGAGCTGCGGCGTTGGTAATATGGGCAAAATGCACACCTCTGTGGGGGTTGGCCGTTGTTCGGGCCTCGTAGGGTGCGTGAAACGCACCGCCAAATTGCCCTTCGCCTCCCATGGTGCGTTTCACGCACCCTACCGCCGCTCTCTTGACGGGCGAGGATGCTTCTGGTCAATTGAGTGGTCTGAACATCTACCACTTACAGACATCTCGCGGTCGTCGGGCGATGCCTGCCCTACGTATTGTACACGCTTGCGAAGAGAGGAAGTCCACCATGAAGATCGGTATCGACAGTTACTGTTACCACCGCTATTTCGGAGAGGTCTACGACAACCAGAAGGACCCCGGAAAGAGGATCACGTACGAGGATTTCCTGAATCGTGCGATCGAGCTGGGCGTGGACGGGGTCTCCCTGGAGACGTGCTTTTTCGAGAGCAGGGACGACGACTATTTCAAGAAGCTTCGCGAGGTCCTCGACCGCGGGAAGCTCGAGTGCGTGGTCGCCTGGGGACATCTTGACGGGCTGGAAGGGGGCACGAACCTCGAGGCCGCCAAAGACATGGAGTCGTATTTCGACGTGTGCGACATCCTCGGGGCCAAGGTCATGCGCATGGTCGGGTCGAGCCTTACCTTCCGCAACGACCCCCACCGGCCGCAGATGGAGAGGATTGCCAAGATCATGAAGGAATCGGTCAAGCGGGCGGAAGACCGCGGCATCAAGTTTGCCATGGAAAACCACTTTGATTTTACGGCCGACGAAATACTCGAAATCTTCGAGGACGTCGGCTCCGACTATTTCGGGATGACCTTCGACATCGGAAACTCGCTGCGTATCGGCGACGAGCCGGTCAAGGCCGCCAAGAAGCTGGCCAAGCACATCTTCGCAACCCATACCAAGGACGTTGCCCCGGTCTACGGCGCCGATCCGCAGGATTGGGACTTCTTCGCCAGCGTGCCGGTCGGCAAGGGCGTGTGCAACATGCCGGGCGTGGTCCAAGTGTTGGAGGATTTCGGCTACGACGGGCTTTTCGCCGTCGAGATCGACTACCTCCACCCGGATTACGAAGACGAAGACCCCGCACTGGCCGAGAGTATCAAGTACCTGGAGCAAGTAAGACAATCCCTGTGAGCAAGTAGCAGTTAGGCCCCATCCAGCCGCTTGCGGCTTCGCACGAAGAACGGGCGCCCGCCCGACCTGGCTGCGAAGCCGCAAGCGGCTGGGGAAGCGATTACGTGGCACCAGCCAACTGAGCGGCGAACCTCAGATAAGGAGCATTGAAAATGGCCGTCGAAGGTTTTCAAGAAGTCAATTACGAGAGCGTGGGGCTTCCCAGGGTGGCGATCGGGCTTTTGGGATGCGGGTTCATCGGGCAAGTCCACTCGAATGCTTACCTCAAGATCCCTTATACGTGCCCTTCTCCGGCCGCCCTGCCCGAGATGATCGCGCTGTGCGACCAGGTGGGGGCGGAAGAAAAGGCCAAGAAGTTCAGGTACCAGGGATGCTACACCGACTGGCGCCGCATGGTCGAAGACCCGAGGATCATGGTCATCGACAATTGCACGCCGGACGACACCCACTGTGAACCTACCGTCGCCGCGGCTGAAAACGGAAAACACGTCGTTTGCGAAAAGCCGATGGCCATGACCGCCGCCGATGCAAAGCGGATGGTCGAGGCCGCGGAGAAGGCGGGCGTTAAAAGCCTCTGCTGCCATAACTACCGCTTCCTGCCCGCCGTGAGACTGGCCCGGGAACTCATCGAAAAAGGCGCCCTGGGAAAAATCTACCATTTCCGCGGGCAATATCTCCAGCCGTACGGCCACGACCCCGAAGAGGTGATCGAGAACGCATGGTACGCCGCCGGAACCGCCTCCGGAACGCTGCTGGGGATCGGCAGCCACGTGATCGACATGGCCCGGTTCCTCGTCGGCGAGATCACCAGCGTCAGCGGGCTGGTCCGGACCTTCAACACCTCGCGGAAAAGAGCATCGGGTGAAGTGGAAGAGGTGTTGGCCGACGAAGGCAATATTGCGTGTGTCGAGTTTGCCGGCGGGGCAATCGGCTCGATCGAATCTTCCTGCGTCTGCCCCGGAAGAAAGAACGAGTTTACCTTCGAGGTCAACGGGTCCGACGGGAGCATCGCCTTTGATCTCGAGGACCCGAACCACTTGCAGGCATGCGACGCCAAGACGGGAAAACCGGAATTGTTGGGCTTTACCAACGTCTCGGTGACTTCGTCCGATCATCCGCTGCAAACGCCGTATCTTCCGCCCGGGCACAACGCGGGCTGGGAGTACGGCCACCTGCACGCGCTGCACCATTTCCTCGATTGCATCGTCAACAACAAGCCGGTTGCCCCGTACGGCGCCACCTTCGACGACGGTTACCGGGTCCAAGTCATTATGGAGGCGATCGACGAGTCGTCCCGGACGGGGCAGAGAATCGAATTGGCATATTAGTACCTGTTGCGGAAAGCCGGATTTTCGGGTGCCATGCCCACGCTTGCGTGGGCATGTAGCGGTTTCTTGCGGGATTCACGACATGCCCACGCAAGCGTGGGCATGGCACCCAACTTTCCGCAACAGAAACATATTAGGGGCTGGGAATTGGGAGTTGGCCGCTTGCGGCTTCGCACCAAGAACGGGCGCCCGCCCGAACCCACTGCAAAGCCGCAAGCGGCCACACTACCCCCAAGCCATCGAAAGGATCAATCAACATGGAAATCGGTCTGAACCTGGAATTCATCCGCAGCAGCGACAAGTCGTTTCGGGCGGGCATCGAAATCGCCGCCGAACTCGGCTACAAGTACGTCGAGCCGTGTGTCGGTCTCGGCTACGACCTGATCGCCCTGGGCGGATACTACCATACGGTCTCGATGGACGACGACCCGCTGGAAGTCAAGGAGTGGCTCGACGAGCTGAGGCTGAAGCCGTCGGCCATCAGCGCCCATTCCCCGTTGATGCGGCCCGAGGTCTCGGTCCCGTATCTGACGCGGGCGATCCGCTATGCCAGCGACGTCGGCGCCCCGGTGGTCACCACCGACGAGGGAGTCAAGCCCGACTGGATGTCCGAAGACCAGGCCTTCGACATCATGCGGTACTCGATCCACCAGGTGATGCAGACGGCCGAGCGCTACGGGATCGTCGTCGGATTGGAGCCACACCGGAACTACTCGGTCCGCAAGGACACCTTCCTGAAAATGCTGGCGCTTTCCGACAGCCCCTGTTGGAAGGTGAACTGGGACACGGGCAACTTCTACCTCGGCGGGCAGGACGACCCGTACGAGTCGCTCGACGCGGTGGCCGACGAGCTTTGCCACCTCCATGCGAAGGACATCAGCATCCAGCAGAGCGAGTCGGACCGCGGCGAGGTGACCGGGACGGCCGTCGGCTGTGCCTGCGGCGACGGAGTGGTTGAGTGGCCCCGGGTGATCGACATCCTCAGGAAGCACAACTACGACGGGGTGCTGTGCGTCGAGTGCGGCACGCCGGAGCAGGCCGTCCGCAGCCTGGAATATCTCCAAAACCTGCTGAAATAGCCGGTTTCACGCGGGACGCGAACTTGATACAATACATCCCATCGATGTTTCAAAGACACTACTAATCCGGAGCGATCCATGCCTGATCCTCAAGAGCTTTACGACGCAATTTTGACAGGAAACGCCCCAAAGGCGGAAGAAGTGACCAAGGCCGCCATCGAGGCCGGCGACGACCCGAATGAACTGGTCCAGAAATACATGATCCCGGCCATGGACGAGGCGGGAAGACGATTCGAGTGCAACGAATACTTCGTGCCGGAGTTGCTCATTGCCGCCAGGGCCATGAAGACCTCGCTCGAGTTGCTGACCCCCCACTTGGTGGAGGCCGGCGTGGAGCCCAAGGGCCGGGTGATCATCGGGACCGTCCAGGGCGACTTGCACGACATCGGCAAGAACCTGGTCGCCTCGATGCTCGAAGGCGGCGGGTTCAAGGTCGTCGACCTCGGCGTCGACGTGCCGCCGGAGAAGTTCGTCGAAGCCGTTCAGGAAGGGGACGAGACGATCGTGGCGCTCTCCGCTCTGCTGACGACCACCATGACCATGATGAAGACGGTGGTCGAGGCGCTGGAACAAGCGGGCATCCGCGGCAAAACCAAGGTGATCATCGGCGGTGCCCCGATTACCCAGTCGTATGCCGACGAGATCGGCGCCGACGGCTACAGCGACAACGCCAGCGCCGCCGTCGCCCTGGCACGGAAGCTGGTCGAGTAGGGTTTGCCGGCGTCGAATCTCCGCCGGGTGAGGGGGTAGGGAGTGGGATTCGGGGTTGGGAAATCCCTCAGTTTTTCGGGACGGTGCTTGACTCCGGCGAACCCCTGCCCAACACCTGCCGTAATTGAGATCAGAAAACCCCCGGTCCTTCGAGATCGGTTGGCCGGTCTATAGTGCCCGGTCGTTTAGGGTTGGAGCCGCGCCCCCGCTCGGCAGATCATCCGCCTATCGATATCAGGGCAGTCGAGAAGGCCGAACAAAAGGGGGAAAACGATGGGCTCTTGCTGTTTCACACCCACTAAGAGACACTTCTTGTGGTGGTACTGGCTGCTGCTGGCCAGCATCGTGGGCATTCCAATGCTACTGGCGGTCCTCTACGTGGCGCGGGATCCTCCAGCGGACGACGAGGAGAAGAAGGAGCGAGGAAAGCAAGCGGCGTGCATCTTCTGGACAGGCACGTTCCTGGTCGCGATTGCGGCGTTCGTGATCGTTCACGCCGTCCTGCAATCGTACTACGGGGATGAGCAGGGTCAGCTGACGTGGTCGAGCCCTGGGTACGGGTATTCGGTGGGCTATTGGACCCTGGCCTTGCAGTTTTTTGCCGCCACAGTCGCCGCCAACGGCGCCAACCAGTGGACACGAAAGCGTAAGTGGTACGTCCGGCTTCCGCTGTTGGTGTTCTGCGTCGCGATCTACCTCTTCTGTCTTATGTTCTTGAACCTGGCTTTTCGGCGTCCCGCCATCAACGTGATGCAGTTTCTGGTTTGTATGCTGCCGGCGCATTACTGGGGAGATTTTAAGGACTCGCCGGACCGGGCCGGTGCGTGGAAAGCACTGGTGGCCTTCCTGGTTGCTGCGTCCTTATTCTTTCTGGCTTCCTGTTTCGGCGAGGATTTCGCACAATGGGTTTGCGGTCCCGCCGGCGGAAAGGGCTGATGATGGCTACCATGCCGCAAGCGAAGGAAACGGTTCAGTCGGAGGCCCTCTATGCCAAGGTCGCTCTGCGATACGATACGGTCTTCGAGCGAGCCATTCTGGCTGAAGGCCGTCTGACGGAAGTGGTCCAAGAGAACATGTCCGGCCGTGGTGTGCTTGATCTCGCCTGCGGGAACGGCCGCTGGCTGGACCGGTTCCGGCCGGCCTCGTACGTCGGGCTCGACCTCAACCTCGCCATGTTGCACGAGGCACGCCGGCGCTATCCCGATGCCTGCTTCGTCCAAGGCGACATGACCCGCCTCCCGTTTTCCGACAGTTCATTCGAGGGCGTGATATCCATGTTCGGGGCGATGGGACATCTGTCGCCGGCTCGCCAAGAGACGATGATACGCGAGGTGTGGAGAGTTCTGAAGCCGGGCGGGCTGGCGGTGCTCACGAACGGGAACATGTGGTCGCCGTTCAATCTGCCGACGACGCTTACCGGGGGAAGGGTCCGAATTGAGGGGGTGCGGGTCCACGTCCACTCGACGACGCCCCGGAGAATGGCCCGGTTGCTGGCGGGTTTCCGTCTTTTGCGGCTGGAAAGCTACGATTACTCGTACTTGCCGATTCTGCCGCTGAAATTCGCCGCGAGCTTGGTCGGCTGCGACCACCAGTCCATCTACGTCCATTGGATGCACCTGTTCGACCACTGCCGGTACATCCCAACAATGCGCTGGTTCGGGAAGCAGTTGTTGGTGGTTTGTGAAAAGGCGCACGGTGCCTCCCGTCTTGAGGCGAGGGGTGACTGACGGCTGAGCGATGGGTGGCTTGGGCACAGCGAAACGGTGCCCCGAGTAAACTGCCGTAGCGGCGTTTAGGATCGGTCGAGAAACAACTGTCGTAAGACGGGTCTCCTGCCCCGTCTTCTTCCTTGACGGGTCGGGAGAGTCGGGAGACCCGTCCTACAAATGCGACACTTATTTCTCGAGCGGCATTTAGGGCTTGGGGGGTGGGTTGCGGTAATAGGTTTCGAGGATCAGTGCGGCGACGGCGGTGCAGTAGAGCCGGCCTCCGCCGCGATTGAGCGAATCGCCACAGCGGAAGAACCAGCTTCCCGCCTCGTCGGTGGCACTCATTTGCACGGTGACGAGGTAGTCGCGCATCGACTCGTTCCAGTCTTTCCATCTGTCCCCGCCTACGTCGCGCATCAACTGGGTGTTGAAGAAGTTATCGAGGACGTGTCCTTGGGTGGAAGGCCCCGAGGCGCCGAGCTTTTTGACGTACTCCGCAATATCCTTGTTGTCGGGTTTTGCGCCGAGATACGTCTTCGAGGTCATGGCGATCATGGCGGCATGGTCGCTTGGGAGTTCGGCTTCGGCGTCGGGCAGGTAGCCGAAGGTCTCTTCCATTCGGAGCGAGCGGATGTACTTGTCGGCGTTTCGGATGGTTTTTTGCGGTACGGGCAGCCGTGCCCAGCCGGCCGTTTTCAGGGCGGCCAGGTTCCAGCCGGTGCAGGCCATGTTGCTGGGGCTTCCGTCTTTTTTGGCGGTTTTTGGCACGCGTCCCCATCCACCGTCGCTATTTTGGGTCATGACGATGAAATTGACAGCGGCCCCGGCGGCTGCCCGGACCTGGCGGTCGCCGCCCGCCGCCGACGCTTCGCACAGCGCCATGGTTCCCAGGGCGTGAGAGGGGAAGTCTTTTGCACCGGGCTCGTGAAGCGTGCCGACGTTTCCTTGCCCTGCCATGTGGTCGCGGAGGTAGTTTACGCCGGTGGCAACGTTCCTTCGGAACTCGCCGTCGCGGGGTCCGTTTCCGGCAGCCAGAAAGGGGAGCAGCGCCAAGGCCGTGGCGGCATTCGCGGCATCGACCGAGCCGCGGTTCTGGGCCTTGCCCTGAAATTTCGGCGTTTCGTGGTCGAAGCTCCAGTGGCCGTCTTTGTGTTGGTGCTCGGCGAGCCATTTGAGGGCGTTCCGGACGGCTGCTTCGCTTTCGTCGGTGCCGCCGTATGCCGCGAGCAGTGACTTTCGAGCGTTCTCCTCACGACATTCGAAGCCCCCTACGGCGGGCAGGGCGTCGGGAGTGAGGGCGGGAGCCGCCGCGCCGCCGACCTGCTGGATGCGAAGTTGTACGCGGAACTGCTCGGTGGCGTCAAGCTCGGGCAAAATCGCTTGATAAAGCCCGGCGGCGTGTTCCCGGACGCGTTTCTTCGCATCGCCCGGTTGTCCTTCGGCCACGTCCCACCACCGATCGGCCAGGTCGAGTCGTTTCTTGAGTTCTTGGGGCTTGGCGAGTTCGGCCCTGGCCAGGGGCCGCAACTTCCGGTCGGAGGAAGCGGCCAGCTTGGGAAGCCCTTGCGACCAGTCGCCCAGCTCGAAGCAATAGTACTTGCCCGCCTCGAGGTTGGCCTTGGGGTCGTCGGGATTGTTTTCGAGCTTTTGGAGAATTTGTTGAATTCCGCCGCCGGGGACGCCCTGGCGATTTTCGATTTGCCGGGCCCTGTCGTCGACCGTTGCGGCGAGTTCCGGCTCGCGATCGCGGATGCCGGCGACAACGTCCTGTGCGGTAGCGACGAGCTTCCGGGCGGCCTCGGGATCGTTCGCCGCGACGGCTTCATCCAGGACGGCCAGGGCACGGTCGGTCAGGTCCCGTTTTCGGGCCGGGGCCGATCCCCGCATCTTTTTTGCCAGCGAGGCGAGCGTTGTTGCCTTGGCCCCGACGGTGTCGATCTCGAAGCGTTTTCCGATCTCGTCTACGGCCGCCAGGGCCAATTCGGGGTCGGCGAACTCCGTGGCATCGTTCCACACCAATCGCAACAAGGCATAGGTCCGGGCGGGATCGTCTTGAGACTTGGCGCCTTCGGCGAGCAGCTTCTTGGCTAGCGCCAGACGTTTCGAGGGCCGGTCGGCCCCGGCGAAGTCGAGTTTGAATTCGTCGTTTTTGATCCGCTCGATGGCCGCTTTCTGGTCTGCGCGGTTGGGGAGCGGATCGCGGCCGGACTTCGGGGCGCTGATAGGCCCGCCTGCGATTTCGGACTCCGCCTCGAGGTCGGGCAATTGCCACAGCCGTACGGTCCGGTCGTCGCCGGCCGAGACCGCCCGGCCGCGCCGCTCGGAAAACGCCACGCTGCGGATCGGGCCTTCGTGTTCCTTGAAACAGGCAACCTCCCGGCCGGTGGTCAGGTCCCAGAGTCGAATCGTCCCGTCGTTGCCGCCGGAAAGGGCAAAAGGGGCGTCCGGGGCATGGGCCACCGCATTCACCGCCCCCGTGTGCCCCGCGCACGACCGTATCTGCCGGCCGGCGGCCGTGTCCCAGTATCGCACCGTCTTGTCGGAACCGCCCGAGACGACGTACTTGCCGTCGGGCGAGAAGGCGACGCCGGTTACCGGGCCGGTGTGGCCGGTCATGGTATGGAGCGGCTGGCCGTTGTAGCGGTTCCATAGGCGAACCGTCCCGTCGGCGCCGCCGGAGACGATCACGTCGCCGCCGGGCGAGAAGGCGACGCTCCGGACCCGGCCTTTATGTCCCTGCAATTTCAAGACCTCGGACTCGCCTGACACGTCGAACAAGCGGACGGTGCCGTCCTCGCAACCCGCGACGACAATCTTGCCGTCGGGCGAGAACTCGGTGTCCCAGGCAACCTTCAGACCGACCAAAGAAAGCTTGTCGGCAACCCGGCCCGTCGCAGCATCCCAGATGTGCAACATCCCGCCGGACGGCGGCCGGACCGCTCCCGTGCTGGCAAGCACTCTCTTGCCGTCGGAGGAGAAATCGAGCGCGAGGACCGGAGCCTTCGACCCGGTGAACGTCCGCATATCCTCGCCGTCCTGGAGATCCCACAGCCGTACGGATTTGTCGAAGCCTCCGGAAACGGCATAGGGCCCGCTCGGCGAGACGACCACGCTGGTGGCGATGTCCGTGTGTCCCTTCATGGACCGGATTTCGCCCGGATCGGCCTTTGCGGGGCTTGGGGGATGACCATCCGACGCGGCGCTGCCGGCCTTCTTGCCGTTGCGTTTCTTGCGGGATTTCTTGGCGGCCGGGCGGCGATGTTTCGGCGACTTCGAATCGGCGGCGCGGTTTCCGTTGCGATGGACGCTATTGCCTGCCGTGGGCCGGTGTGTGATGGTGTTCCGCCTCGGTCGGGTCGGTTTCGACGCGTTCATGGCAACCAAGGCAATGATCACCACGACGGCCAGAACCCCGCCTCCCACAACCAGAGGAACGGCCGCCGATTGCTTCTTCCGCCGGCGGGAATAGCCCGAACGACCCGACCCGGTGTAACTGCTGGAGACTTGCGGTCCGAACGAATCGGTCTCGTCGGCAACGGGAACGGTCGTCCCGGTTGGAATCGGTACCGCCTTGGCTATCGGGGGGGCCTGTGCGGGAGCTACCGGTTTCGCTGCCACTCCCTCGGCCCGCAACTTCTTGTCGTACGCCGCGCGCCGACCGCCATCCAGCAAAACGAGCTGCGCAGCGGCCAGCTCGTTCAGCAAATCCTGCGAGAGATCGGAATGCTTGCCGGTCTGATACGTCCGTATGTGTGCCATCTGCCGGTCGGCGGCGTTGGAGATCACGTCGGGGTCGGATTCGAACAGCCCGATGCCCAACAGACGATAGAGGTTTGGCGGCTGCTCCTCGGGGGCAATTCCCAACCACTTTCGATAGGGATCGAATTTCGCCATGGAATGCCTCGTGGCCCCGTCCGGCAGCTACGACCGAGGACGACAGGGTAGTAATTCGGCAAGTGTGTGAAATGTCGGCAACATGTCAGGCAAAAGGGACAACTTCCCTTCATCGGTTCGGTAGCGGGGAGATTACTTATTCCCATGTTACCGTGATTGAATGGGGGGCGGTAACACCCGCTACGTGCGCGAATCGCGTTGGGGAAACCCGAACCTCTAATATGTAGCGATTGCGTGGGATTCGTCAAGAACTTCCGGTGGGGGGTGTGGCCATAACCCGCATCGCAGGGAGGACGAGTTCCGGAATGGCGTAAGGTGAATAAACTCAGCCCAACACGAAGTCGGTGTGTCTTGCCTCAGCCGGAATTGGAGAGTCTCCGGCTCTGAGTTACTAGCGTCTGTGTCGGGGGTGCCTTCTCGGGCGACATATGAGCGGTATAGCTAGAAACAAAGGCACGGGGAGGCCAAATACTGCCCCGAGCATGAATAGCACTAACGCCTCGTGGGGGTCGTTGGTGCCTGAGAGGCATAACCACATCCAACCGAGCGTGCATAGGATCGCAACGAGAAAAAGGACCACAACTGGGCGGTCTTGTTTGCCGGCCATTTCTGCCTTCCTCTTTTGTGTGTGCCCTCATAATGACCATGCCCAAATGGTCCCGAGTTCCGACAAGAAGAATCTCGGCGCTACTGCCCCGGCCACGCCTATTGCGGGAACCAAGAACTTTTCTTGAAAGGGGCGCCGAGGGGCACCGGCCTCTAAGCCGAAGTTCTATCGCTAGGTGAGACGTAACATAGTTTGGGCCTCCATAAGTGAAAGGGCTGCAAAAAGGTTGTTGGAAAACACACGATTCCAAGCATACCTTTCGCGGGAGGCCCGCTCTTTCATGGTATCACCGAACCTGACATCCCCAGGAAGACGGACACGAAAGCAGCTAAAAAGCGGTGGCAAACAAGACAATCAGCCCAGCGCCGGAACGGCGTTGGACACCAGCTCTTTGAAAATTTGGTGAAGAAGCACGCCGTCTTGAGGACGGGCGCGCACGCGTAGCGCGGCAAACGTGCAACGTTGCCTACGCTGCGCACTTCAACGTCACAATCGGAAGGTGCTTTCGACCCGCGGGGGGGTGCGGGGGGCGCTGGGTTAGACCTCGGGGTCGCGGGGTCAGACCTCGTTTTTCGTTTTTGAGCGAGGGGCTTCGGGCCAAGTCCCCCATCCCATGAATCGCGCTCGCTGGCAACGTATTGATCGGCATCGATGCCTTGCCAGATTTCTTTACCCAGCCCCTTCAGGTCGGTAATGCTGTGTTGCGCCCCACCGTCCTTGCAGGCCGTGTGCTGCGACAACTTGTCAACCAAGCGTCTCTGTTGTTCCGCTGTGAACTCATTCTGAGCCCTCTTCAGGATGTCGTCGTAAGCGTCGGTGGACATGGGGCAGGTTCTCCAAACCAGCAATAATAGCGGCATATTTCCCGTCTTGCCAGGGCAGATACGCCGAGGCCCGGGAGCCAAATCCGGGCCGAAGCCCCTCGCCAGCAGGGGACTTCCGGGTGCGAGAGCGGCTCACCACCCATTCCGTCGCCTATAGAGGGCGAGATTCAGCGCGGCAACCATGAGCGTGGACGGTTCGGGAACCATCGAGGCGCGTGTTGCAATCCGGTTCGGTTTCTGCAACATTTGGGTTCACATATTTGGAAGCCCAAGAAGCAAGAATCTCGAAGTGACCTGGCACGGCATTGAAGGACACGATGAGGTGGTGGAGCAATTCCGCCGGGCGGTTTCGCGCGGACGGCTGGCCAGCAGCTTTCTGTTCTGCGGACCGGAGGGTGTCGGGAAGTTCACATTTGCCGTGAAGCTGGCCCAGGCACTGTTGTGTCAGACACGGCCGGAGACGGCACTCGATCCTTGTGGCGAGTGCCCGGCGTGCAGGCAGGTGCTCGCCGGCACGCATCCCGATCTCGAAGTGGTCGCGAAACCGAAAGACAAGTCGTTCATTCCGCTGGAGCTGTTCATCGGCGACAAGGAACACCGCGGCCGCGAGGGGCTCTGCCGGAGCATCTCGCTGAAGCCCTTCATGGGCGGGCGAAAGGTGGCGGTGATCGACGACGCCGATTATTTGAACCCCGAAGGGGCAAACGCCCTGCTGAAGACCCTCGAGGAGCCGCCGCCGAAAAGCGTGTTGATCCTGATCGGCACCAGTCCGGCGAAGCAGTTGCCGACGATCCGTTCGCGGTGCCAGTTGATCCGCTTTCGGCCGCTGCCGAGCGAGGTCGTTGCCGGATTGATGATCTCGCAGGGCATCGTGGAGGATCCAGCCGAGGCGCAGCGGTTGGCCGACCATTGCGAGGGAAGCCTGCAACGGGCGGCCGAGCTGACCGATGCCGAGCTTTGGACCTTCCGCAACACGCTGCTTCAGCGCCTCGCCGAGGAGGCACTCGACAGCGTGCGGCTGGCCAAGGCGGTTTCAGTGTTTGTCGACGAGGCGGGCAAGCAGCCGGCGGCCCGGCGCGCGCGGTTGCGACAAGTCGTCCACTTCGCCACGGAGTTCTACCGGCAGTTGCTGCACGTCCAAAGCGGGGCGGACAGGCCGGCGGACACCGAAATCCGCCGCTTCGTCGACAGGGCCCTCGCACATCGGCCGGCTGACGGCGAAAACACCGCCGCCCGCCTCGAACGATGTCTCGATGCAGCCGGGCAGATCGACCGGAACGCCAATCAGTCGACGCTGATCGAGACATGGCTCGACGACCTAGTCCGTCTGGCGTGGTAGCCCGTTAGAAGGGGGTGGTCGGTAGGAGTTCCACCATCTATTCTTATTTTTCGGAATTGTGCTGTCCAAACGTCTCTATGACAGGTACACTGAACGGTGGACTATCGTAACACTCCCACCGCGAGGGCTCGGTCATGACTCGGACACTGTTTTTCTGGCTGGCTGCGCTGGGCCTTTTGGCTCCGGCATACGGTCAAGTAATCTGCCCGCCCCGTCAGCCCCAACCGGGATTCAAGCAGCCGACGCAGCGCGGTCCGAAACTGGATAAGTTCGAGGCCGACGGCACCCTTGTGGGAATGGTACGCGGCAGGATCATGCTCCAGACCATCACGAATCAACGATGGTGGATCCACTTCAAGCCCGACACGGTCGTGTATGTGCGGGGCAAGGCCGAAGCCGATTTCCTCCGGCCGGGCTTGTGCATCCAGTTCGATGCGGAAATCGACAGGCGGGGTCGCTCGCAGGAGAAGATCACCCACCTGACCATCACCACGCCTTCGGTCTCCCATCCGATGGGTTGTTGGCCCGAGGGGACGCTTATGCCGGGCATGGGTCCGGCGGCAGGCGGCGGGGCAGCGGGCTTCGGCGCAGGAAATGTCGCCCCCGCCAAACCCGCCCGAACCAAACCGCCCGCCACACAACGCTACACGGTCCATGGCCAAATCAGCAAGCTCAAAAATGGCAAGATGACCATTGTCGCCCCCGGCGGAACCAAGGTCGAGGCCGAACTGGGCGAGAACGTCGATATCGATGTTGCCATAGCCGATGTTTCCGTTGCGAGGGCCGGCGACAGGGTCACGGTCAAAGGGGGAATGCCAAAGCAGATGGCCATGCTGCGGCCGGGCATGATCGGAAACGCCCAGGCAAACGCAGTCGAAATCGAGCTGCAAAAGCCGCTGACCGGACCGCGAAAGAAGCCCATCAGGAAGCCGCTGCCCAAAAAACCCGCTGAAAAGCCGGCGGGGAAAGATGCCGGAAAGGCCGAAGGAGAACCAGCAGCCGAAGCGGTAGAGCCGCCCCCAAGGCCGGCGGAATAAACCGCAGGGCAACCGGCCGTTCTCTGTGCCGGGTTCGGCTCTCAGCAACTCCCCTCGCCGGCGTGCAGCAGCTTCAGAAGAACGTGTACGAATACCATGTGCGCATCTTCGGTAAGCTGCATATCATCGACCCTCGCGTGGAAGCAGTAGTCGACCATCGGTTTGAGTCTTCCGCCGTCGTATCCGACCACGCCGATGGTAATGCACCCCAACTCCTTGGCATACCGGATTCCGCGGAGGACGTTCTCCGAGTTCCCGCTGCCGGAGAACGCGAGCACGACGTCGCCGGAGGCGGCAAAGTTCTTCAACTGCTCGACGAAAATCGAGTCGTAGTCGAGATCATTGGCGATCGCAAGGATCCATGGCTGGCAATCGGTGAGTGCGTGGACGCGGAACTTTTTTTCGGCCGCGAGACAGGCCCCCTTGTTCAGGTCGCCGGCCAGGTGCGACGCGGTAGCCGCACTGCCGCCGTTACCCAGCACGAATATCGTCCGCTGCTCCTCATAGGCATCCTTGAGGACCTTGGCGATTACGGCGATTTCTCTCTCGTCCAGCTCGGAGAGAAGTGTCCGGAGGCGATCCAGGTAGCGACGGATGGAAAGCGTGTCGTCTGTCATAGCTTTCGGAAGCAGCAGTAGGAAGTATATTTGAACTTTGCGCGGAAGTTGGTCTAGAGGCTCCAGCCGTTGCGGTATTCCCGATGGAGGTATTGATTTGCTGCCGGTTCGCCCGCGATCTTCATGGTGTGCCGGTCCCACTCGATCGGCTTGTCGGAAAGCAGGGCGACGTTGCCCAACAGCACGATCTCGGTCAGCGGGCCGGCAATCTCGAAGCGGGAGCAGGCGGGCACCCCCCCCTTGCACGCGGCGATCCACTCCTGCACGTGCCGGCCGACCCATCGGTTTTTGGCCTTGATGCGCGGGATGGTTGGCTTGGGCGGCTCGAAGGATTGCCTGAGCGATTCGGGAATGAACCTGGGCCCGGCCTGGCCGGGACCCGTCCCGGCCGTCAAGGCGCCGAAGGTCAGCTTCCCTTCGTCGCCGATGAAGATCGTTCCGTTACTGCCGATGAACTCGCGGGTGTTGGGAAACTCCTTGGGGCGCGGGGGTCGCCGGCCGCCGTCGTTCCAGACGAGCGTCACCGGGGGCATGTCGCCCCGGGCGGGGAACTTGTAGCGCATGGTCGACGCCCGCGGATAGCTCTCAGTCGTCCCGCCAGCCGACTCCGCTTCCACGGTGAAGGTTTCGGCCTCGGCCAGTTTCAGGGCCCAATACGCCCCGTCCATGACGTGACACCCCATCGCACCCAGGGCGCCGGTGCCGAAGTCCCGCCAGCCGCGCCAATTGTACGGGTGATAGTCGCCGTGATACGGTCGGTCGGGCGCAGGGCCGAGCCAGAGGTTCCAATCGAAGTGGGACGGGACGGGCGGCTTGCCCTTGGGACGGTTCATTCCCTGCGGCCACTGGGGGCGGTTCGTCCAGCAATGGACCTCGCGGACCGGTCCGACGCAATCGGCCCAGATCCACTCGACCGCGGTGCGGACCGTCGGGCCGGAGTAGCGCTCGTTGCCCATCTGTGTGGCGACGCCGGTTTCCTTGGCGATTTCCGCGAGCTGCCGGGCTTCCCACACGTCGTGGGCCAGCGGCATCTGGGTGTAGACGTGTTTGCCCTGCTTCATGGCGGCGGCCGTGATAACCGCGTGGGTATGATCGGGGGTCGCCACGATGACGGCGTCGATGCCCTTTTCCTTATCCAGCATCCGGCGAAAGTCTTTGTAGCGAGCGGCATCCGGGTATCGCTGGAAGGTCACGGCAGCCATGTGCGAGTCGACATCGCACAGCGCGACGATGTTCTCGCCTTCGCACGCCCCGAGGTTGTCGGCGCCCATCGCGCCCAGCCCCACGCCGGCGATGTTGAGCTTTCCGCTTGGCAGCTTCCTGCCTTCGCCGCCGAGGGCATGACAGGGGATCACGGTAGCGGCCGCGACCGCACCTGCCGCACCGAGGAACCGGCGCCGCGAGACGGCAGCTTTCCCGGCCTGCCTGTGCTTCTTCTCAAGAGCCATTTGATGTCTCCTTCTCTTGGGACAGACTTTACTGCGCCTACTGTTTCGCGCCCATGCAGATCAGGTGCCCGTCGTCGGTCGCCAGGTAGAGGCATCCGCGGGCGGCGCTGAGGCCGTCGAACACGGGCGGCTGTTCGAGCTTGTACTCCGCAAGCCGTCGGCCGTCTTCGCTCGAAACGACCCACAGCAGCCCGCCTTTGCGGCCCTCGAACGCGGCCATCGGATCGTCTTCGGGTACGATGTCCGGCGGACCGGCAAGGTAGAGATGCTTCGGGGATATGACCATCGCCCGGACGCGAACCGGGATGCGGACGGACCATTTGGGCGGCAACATGCGCGAGTAGCCCATGCCCTTCTCCCGCCCGATGGAGGTGGGTCGCAGGACCGGCTCGTTGACGTTTGCGTCGGCGAAGAGTTCGTATCCGCCGGTGCCCGGCCAAAATCGCGGGCTGTGGCCTTGACGCTCCGTGAAGACGTGCAGGCCGTAGGTGGTCTCGTTGTCGAACACCAGGATCTGCCCGACCTTCGGTGCATCGTAGCCGAAGTAGTAGCCCGGCCACCGCCGGCTGTGGGTCCAGAAGTTGCGGTCGAACCAACTCGTGTCCAGGAACCCGGCGTTGGACATCAAATGCAGCCCGACCTCGCGGTCGCCCAGCTTTGTGATCCGCGGCGCCGGCTTCAGCGTTAGGTCCGGAGCGAACCGCTTGAAGAACATGTAGATGTCCACCCCGTCGCTCACGAGCAGATCGGACCGGGTGCCCTCCATGTCGAACGGCCGGCCTGCGTCCTTGGTGGCGTCGGGCCGCGGACTTTCGAGGCGTTTCTCGTGTAGCACCTTCCCGGTCTTCGCGTCCAGGGCGTAGACCCAGATGCCGCCGTCGAGATAGGACGACCGCCCCGCCGTGCAGTAGACCACGCCATCTTGCACCAGCACGCTGCCATGGACAGGCCAGATCGATTCGAGCTGATCGAAGACGACAATCCGCTGGTCATCCGGGGCGGCCCGAAATCGCCAAACCAGTTCGCCGTCGTTCGCCCTCAGGCAATAGACGCTACCGTCGGTTGAGCCGAGCAAGACCAGCCCTTGGTGCAACGCCGGCGGAGAATCGATCCGGCCGCCGGCCGTGTAGTGCCACAATGGCTTGCCGCTCTTGGCATCCAGACAACGGATCGTGTGGGCGTCCTTCTCGGCAACAAACAGACGCCCGTCGGCCACGACCGGTTGAGAGAGTGTGCCGCTGAGTTTCTGCTTCCACAATGGGCCCAATTTTTCCGGCAACTCGCATCCGGCCGAGCCGCTCCGCCGAGCATCATGTCGATACACCGGCCAGTCTGCCGGATTTGGGGTTTCGGATTTCGGATTCGGGATTCGGCCGTATGCGGGCCCCTTCTCCAGACGCTCTTCTACGGACTCTCGACTCTCAACTCTCGACTCTCCCGCCGACACGGCATTGAATCCCGTCAGTTTCACGCCCGGATAGCAGAAACACTGGTGCGGCGGCGCGTAGAGCAGGCCATTGGCGACCATCACACCATGACGACAAGCGCCCCGCAGCCAATCGTTCTGCATGTGGTTCTCGCCCACAAGGTCGACGAACTCTACGCCCCGCTTGGGCAGCAGAAGGTACCGGTCGGTGGCCTTCGCCGGGTAACAGCGGATATGGTGACCGGGCGTGATCAAGCGCTCGACGGTGACCGTCCGTTTCACTTCCCCGGTCTTGGGATCGTATCCCGTGGCGACAACCGCGGCCGGGGTCCAAAGGAACGTGCGGCCGTGTTCTCCGATACTGCTGAGCCACACAAGGCCGCTTGCGCCGAACACGCCCAGACGCGAGTTCACACCGGGGCCTTTCCACAAGGGCTCACCGGTCTTTGCGTCGAACGCCTGGAGCGCGCCCCCGGTCGAAAACACGACGCCCTGGTAGATCATGATTCGGCCGCCGCGGCCGGACTTGGCCGGTGCCCGCCATTTTTCCTTCCCTTTGCGAAGATCGAGACAGACGATCTCGCCGCCGGCTTGGTAGTACGCTTGTCCGCCAGCGGCTGCCAGCGAACCACTCGCAAAGCTTTTCGCCGGCGTCTCCCAGACGATCTCGCCGCTCTTGGCGTCGACGCCGACGATCGCGTCGTCTTTCTTCTTGCTGCCGCGCCGGTGAACGACGGCGATGTCTTCGGCACACACGAGTTCATCCGCCCCGGCGGTCTCTTTGCAGGTTTTCAGCGTCCGGCCGGTGGCCCCGTCGAGAACCGTCAGTTCGCGTTCCGGGGAAATCATGTACAATCGGTCGCCCACGGCAGCCAGCGCCTGCTTCGACGGTTTGCCGAATGGCTTCTTCCAGAGGAGCTTTCCGTTGAACGCGTCTCGTGCCACCAGGGTCCACCGGTCGGGCAACCCCGGCTGGCCGGTGAGCCCCTCGTCAATCACACTGAACAATCTCCCCCCTGCCGATAGAACCAGCGCGACGCTCGACCCCACACCGTTGTGGCTCCGGCACCACAGGGGATCCGACTTCCACTGGAGATGACGCGGCGGCCCGACGCGCGTGTCCATCGCCACGGCGTTGTTGTCAGCCCCGTGATGATAGTGCGTCCATTCGTCGATCTCCTTCGGCCACGGCTTGACGGTCTTTTGCCAGGAATCGCCTTTCTTGACGTACGCAACGCCGCGGGGCGTCAGCACGCGCAGGATCTCTTTCATGGAGACCGAGCCGGGAATCTCCGACACGACGAGGTTGACGATGTTGTCGGCATACGGCAGGTGTTTGCCGTCAAACCTTCCTGCCGATACAGGACCATAAAGATCACGCGAACGAATATGGGTGCGAGCCTTCTCGACATTGGCCGGATCGGTATCAAGGCCGTGGACGAGAAACTTTTCGTCGGTCCGAAGCGCCGCGGTGAGCTTGCCGCCGCCGCAACCCAAGTGAACGACCAGCCCGCCTTGGACGCCGGTATCATCGAGAATCCGACGGGCTTGATTCTTTACGGCGTCGCGTTCTGCCGCATGGCCAAACGGGCAAGCAAGCGCCAACGCAATCCCAACGGCAAACGCCACGAAACATCCGTTGTTAGCAAATCGTACGAACATGCTCGCCCTCACATAGTGTGTTTGTGTATCCCAAAGGCCCCCACACCAATCAGTATGTCGCGCTGCGAGCGGGTGTCAAGGCAGGAGAACCGCGGGCAGCCGTATGCCTGGGCATCGACGGCCGGCGCAACATTCGTCTCGGACGCCGGTGACGCGTACCGGTGGCAGAAAGAAGAAAAAAACATCCACAGTTGGCACGGCGAGACGCGCGGGCCGGAGTACTACTCGCGGTGAAACAACGTGGACCACGTCTTCCGCACATTGCTTCTTTCGAGGCGTGAAGGACGACGTTCGCGTCTACAACGAGGTCCTTTCCGGCGGAAATCCGCCGGATTTATGAGGCCGTCCGGGAATTACGTTTGGGGATTCCATTTAGCCCCGTGATTACACGGGGGCATCGCAGGAGACAGATATGGCGATTGCCCCGGGGTGTGTTCACCCGGGCGAAATGGTGTGAAAACAGCGTTTTCATTCCCGGACGGCCTCGATTATATGAGAAGGAAAAGTCGCCCGTTGGTTGCCCAGAGATGTCGGCAGGGTTATAATCATGAATTTGCTGTTGCACATTTCGGGCTGATGGACGGCCAGAAGGACCAAATATCCCCCATTAGGCGGGGCCAAGCACTTTCACCAAGAGGAGGTTTTCCGTGGCAATTCGTGTTGGCATCAATGGTTTCGGCCGAATCGGCCGGTTGGTATTTCGCGGTTTGATGGCAAAGCCGGACGTCTTCGAGGTCGTCGGAATCAACGACCTGACCAACAACAAGACGCTCGCCACCCTGTTGCAGTACGACAGCATCCATCGCCGCTATCCGGGCACCGTCGAATACGACGACGAGAACCTGATCGTCGACGGCAAGAAAATCGCCGCGATGGAGATACGCGACCCGGCCAGTCTGCCGTGGAAAAAGCTGGAAGCGGAGATCGTGCTGGAAAGCACCGGCGCATTCCGAGGGCGTGCCGCCGACGGCAAGCCCGGTTTCGACAGCCATTTGGCGGCCGGCGCCAAGAAGGTCGTCATCAGCGCCCCGGCCAAGGATCCCGATCTTACCTGCGTGCTGGGCGTCAACGACGACAAGCTCACCGCCGAGCACAAGTGTATCTCGAACGCAAGCTGCACGACCAATTGTCTGGCGCCCGTCGCCAAGGTGCTGCACGAGAATTTCACCATCGTCAAGGGCCTGATGACGACGATCCACTCCTACACAAACGACCAAGTCCTGCAGGACTTTCCGCACAAGGATCTCTACCGCGCCCGGGCCGCCGCCATGAACATCATTCCCACCAAGACCGGCGCGGCCGAGGCCATCGGTCTGGTGATTCCGGAATTACAGGGCAAGCTGACCGGTTTCGCCCTGCGCGTGCCGACGCCGACCGGCAGTTGCGTCGATTTGACCGTGGAGACGGGCAAGCCGGTCACGGCCGACGCCGTGAACGCCGTCATCAAGGAAGCGGCGGAAGGCCCGCTGAAGGGCATTCTCGCCTACAACGCAGATCCTATCGTGCTAACAGACGTCATCGGCGACTCGAACAGCTCGATTTTTTCCCCAGATTGGACCAAGGTTGTCGGCGATAACATGCTCAAGATCCTCAGTTGGTACGACAACGAGTGGGGTTACAGTTGCCGCAGCGTTGACCTGATCGAGAAAATGGCGAGCTTATAGCCACTCGCGACTTCACAACACCTCTCCATGAATCGTCAGGACCAAGCGGCGGGCGGGGCGTTGGTTCCTGTGCTCACACAAACAGATTCCCTGCCAGACGCCCAACTGGAGCCGGCCGTCCCGGATCGGGATAATGAGCGAACTGCCCAGCAAGGACGTCTTTACGTGGCCGGGCATGTCGTCGGGCCCCTCATCGGTGTGCCGGTACGGGAACTCCTTTGGGGCCAAGCGGTCCATCACGCGATCCAAGTCCTTCAGGACGTCCGGATCGGCGTTTTCGTTGATCGTCAGAGATGCCGACGTGTGCTGCAGGAATATGTGCAGCAGCCCGACCTTGACCTGTTCCAGCTCGGGCAAGGCGTCCAAGACGAGGTCGGAGATTTTGTGGCATCCCCGGGGAAAGGGGGGGAGTTGAAGCTCATGCTGAAACCAGGCCATGCAAATCACCTTCGGGAAAAACGGTTCATTACGGAGAATAAGTCTACCCGGCCGGCATGCCTTGGGAAAGCGGCTCCACCGCCCCCCCAATCAGTGTTAGATGCAGTCCATGTTCTTGCGGCTGCACTCCGGATGCCGCCCCGCTGGTTCAATGGGCAACGGCCGGGAAAGTCCACTGAATCAGTATCTTTTTACATCATTTCCCCAGCCAAAAAATTTTTTAGCTAGGTGCTTGACGACCAGGAGTTTTCGTGGATAATTAGGTTTTTGAGGCTCGTGGCGCCGATACAATCTGTCCCAATCAGCACCAGGTCAAAACCTACCTATTGCCTCCGGCAAAACGGCGCAATGACGAGTTGATGACGGCGGTCGCCTCTGGCGTTCTGCCACTGAGGCGTTTCTCTGTTAGGTAAAGAAGGTTCGTCAAATTGGATGGAGTGGTACCCGATGCGTAACGTATTTGAAGCGATTCTGGAATGTGGCCACGACGAAGATTTCGTCCCCGTTGAGACGGAGGCGTTTGTCGGCACGGACGCTCCGGCCGGATCTCGGGCAAAACTGGACGTGTTGGCAGAGCGGGTACGACAAGGATGCCCCCTCTGGCACGCCGAGGATCGCGGGGACTATAGTGGGCTAACCGGTGCCGTTCGCCCCCGCGGTTGATTCCCTTCCACCCCAGGTCTCCTATCTCAGGTGGGGGTGCGGCGCACGCTGCGCAGTTGACCGCTGTCGAGAAAGGCCAAGCCTATCAAGAAATCAGGGCCATTCTCATGCACTTCGGGCAACACTATTGGGGGGGGCTCATGCGCAGCCCGGGAAGGCCGCGACGCGGCTTCCGACGCCAACTCCGCCCGAAGCACGCGAATCTCTCCCGGTGTTTCGATCCCTGATCGCCTGCCACCCGAACGACTGTCACGGTGATCCAATCGCCCAGTTTGATTCGCTCACTTTCCCACCTTGACAATATCTCCTTTGTCGGAAAACGGTAGCCACGCTCGCCAGAGCGTGGTTGGCAAGTGCCAATCTTGCCAAAGGAGGGTCTCCCACCGTCTGGCGACGGTGGCTACACACCGTTTTCCGACCCATTATATTCGATTTATCTACCCTGGTGTATTAAGCGGCGACTCGCTCCAGTCGCAGTGCCTCGGGCAACTGCGTTTTCTGGAATCGCTCTCCACCCGGCCCATAGAAAAGGATCCTGTTGCGATCCATCTCCCAAATCGCCGAGAATCTCGTAGATCGGGGGCCGTGCAGACAGAAGAATATCCCGCAAGGCTTCGTGCCTCGCCACAGGATCCGCTCGCTCAAGTTATACGCTCCTATTTCAAGAAGATAATGTTCACTCAGGGTTAGTTCAACAAACTCGCGAAGACTACTTAGGTTGGTAACCTGATGGGAACAAGTCATCATTGCCGGGTATGATCTCCATAGTGAGCGCGAAACCTACGGGGTATGCGACGTTCCGCGCAGGTGAGGGGGACTGGGGTGAATGCTGACAAATGAAGCTATCGGCAATATGGGCAGACGTGATTAGCGCGAGAATCTGACATTCTAGGCCGTCAGCAGGATTCCGGAAAAATAATCCTCGCCGCTAGTCCATGCCAGAAAAGCACATAGGAATCGGGCTGCGCCCTGGCGGCGAGACCGCAGGCGTTTTTCTTAAAGGTTTCTTGTCCGCACAAAACCGCGAAGATCGACCCGAGCCTCTCATTTGTCTTCCTTCGCATAAACGGAATACGCCTCAGCCACCTTGCCCGACTTCTCGTCGCCACGATGGAGCAGGATTCGGTAGCGAAACGTGATCGACTCGCCTGCCGGGAGCGTGTGCGCCCCCCAGTCCTTGAAAAAAGGGTTCGCTGCAAACAGACCGTAAGTCCGCACGTGCCAAAAGGTTGGAAAGCGAAAGCTGCTCGGGTGGTTGAATATGGCCAGGCCCACCGTCTCGCCGTCGACGGGGCCGTTATAATCCACCCACGGGGCCTGCTTTCCCCAGGCGGCTTTGTCCGTTTCACCCTTGCTGTTGATAAGCTTTCCCCCTTTGCCGGCGTCGACTTTCATCGTGCCCGCAACACGAACACCCATCGTTCCTTCCTTGGTGTCGCCAAACTTCACCGGGCCGTCCGTCGCCTTGATGGTGACGTCGAAATCGATCCACCGCTTGTCACCGTCGGTGCCGAACGTCAGCGTCCGCTCGTCCTCGCACTGCTTCTTTCCGTCGGGGCCGAGCCAATCGTTTCGCGTGACAATCGTAGCCACTTTGCCGCCTTCGACTTTGACGAATTCCCGGTGCTTGATAGCAGGCGACTTACCCTTTCCTTCGTGCCAAAAGCTAATCCCATTCACATTGCCATGGGTAAACCAAAGCGAACGGTGGTGGATGTGATCCTTCTTCTCATTGGGGCCTTCACCTAGTGGGTAGGCGCGCGTTACCGGCTTGCCGGTCGGTCCGATGATCGGCCACACAACCGGCTTGTTTCCCGACTGCACGAGGTACTCTGCAAAAGGCTTGCCATCAATTTCCACCTTCACACCCTCGTCGGTCTTTTTTGCGGTAACCTCGGCCAGCGCGGTGTCGACGGCGGCAAGAAGGAACATCAAGCATGTTATCCGGTAAATCATCTTTCGGGTCTCCTGGAGTGCCTGTTCGAGAACGTGAACATCCTAACGCGCCGAAACGGGACACGCAAGAAACCCCAACCAGTCAGGCTTTTGGCGAAGCCACCCAAGGGTGGGGGCGGGCAAAGAAAGGCTCTTCCGCCCGGGCCGTGAAGGCTATTGGCGTTTACGATACTCCCCGAACCCCACCGTCTTGAAATCCGTCATGAATTCCCGTGTTCGGGTCACGCGATCCCGATCCGACTGGGCCAACCGGCGGACAAATTGGTGCCGGCTCCGCACCTCGATCCGCTGGGGTGGGGATTTCTTATTCGGAGTCAACGTAAGGAAGACCTCCTTGGCGACTGTCCCATACTTGGCCATGGCCGCGTTGACCAACAGCCGAGCGAACGGCGGTTTCGACCCCGGGTGGAGAACCGTGTTTAGTTTGGCGTACCAGTCGGAGAACTCCCGATATTGCTCCGTCACCGCTCGGCTGCCCGCCTCGACGAGCAACAACCGATAGGTCATCCAACTGCTCGACAGCGTCAATTCACGCGACGCTTTGTCGAACCGCTCGTCGAACTCCGGCGCCGCGAGGAACAATAGAAACGGATCGTCGGCAGCGGCAGCCGATTGCTGAAGCCGCTCGGTGAACGAAGTAACTTGCCGGCATGTCACTCCCGTCCGCACCCGGCGGACGGTATCGAGCAGGGTGAAATGAGCCGCCGCCTTGTCGAAAACAATCACTTCGTTCCCGAGGTAGTCGTAAACGACGCCGTCGCAAAAGATCGTGGTGCTTCGGCTGGCCGGTTCCTTGCCGTCGCCCGCGAAAACCTGGTTTTCCATCCGAAAGTCATCTGCCGCTGCCGGTTGCTCATCCAACAGAACGCCTCCTAAAGGAAAAACACCACAAAGAACGGCAATACAAGTCCTTCGATTTGGAAAGACCATAACAAAGGTCTCCATCGGTTTCGCTACGGCGTCGGGGCAGGTCGCCGGAAGCATACTGCAACCGGCGGCTTCGTGTAAAGCGAGATATTCACACCCGTAAAGTGACGGACCGCGTTTGGCCGATACTCCCTTATTGACATCCTTGGAAACACGTGATAGCCTGCGCCATTGGCCAACACCGCCCACAATATGGGGGATTAGCTCAGTTGGGAGAGCGTCTGGCTGGCAGCCAGAAGGTCAGGGGTTCGAGTCCCCTATCCTCCACTCCTAAAGCCCGACGTGGCAATGAGTTGCGTCGAGGTTTTTTCTATGCGCCAACTGGCAATTAGATTAGGTAAAACTGTCGCCGGACTCGATCCCGACAAGCAGTACCTCGCCTGCGCCCGGCCGGTTCGACAGGGCCGCCTCGACGAAGCGGCCGACATCGTCGTCCGCCGGGCCATCCGCCCCGGCTTGGACACGGAGCATCTGCCGGTAGAACTCCGTGGCGAAGTTGACGACTTGTCGCAACCGCGCGCGCCGGGCCGCCGGCTGTTTGCCTCCTCGACAAACACCGAAACCGCCTTGGCCAGCCGCACGCTGTCGAGCGTCTCCTCGGCGAGGCGCTGAAGCAGCGTGTTGCGGAAGGCCCAAAGCTGGGGATCGGCCAACTCGGCCGCGCGTCGCAAGCTTCCCTCGCAGTGGGAAGCCAACCGCTGTGCTTCGGCCGGATTCTCCACGATGCCCTGCGAGATCATCAATCCGGCAACGACGTCACTCGGCAGCGGCCGGAAGCGGATCAACTGGCACCGTGAACGGATCGTCGGCAACTGCTTCGCCGGGCTGGTGCCGACCAGGATCAACACGCTCCGCGGCGGCGGCTCTTCGAGGGTTTTCAGCAGGGCGTTCGCCCCTTCGGGGTTCAAGTAATCGGCATCGTCGATGATGACAACCTTCCGCCCGCCCATGTAGGGTTTCAGCGAGATGCTCCGGCAGAGTCCCTCACTGCCGCGGTGTTCCTTGTCGCCGATGAACAGTTCCAACGGGATGAACGACTTGTCTTTCGGCTTCGCGACCACTTCGACGTCGGGGTGCGTACCCGCAAGCACTTGCCGGCACGCCGGGCACTCGCCGCAAGGATCGAGCGCCGTTTCCGGCCGCGTTTGGCACAACAGTGCCTGGGCCAGCTTCACGGCAAATGTGAACTTCCCGACACCCTCCGGCCCGGCGAACAAGAAGCTGCTGGCCAGCCGCCCGCGCGAAACCGCCCGGCGGAATTGCTCCACCACCTCGTCGTGTCCTTCAATGCCGTGCCAGGTCATTGCAAATGGGTTATGGTTCAGAGTTCAGGACAGGGGCTCAGGCCTTGCTGCTGGATTCTGTCTCGGACACGCTTATGCCTCGCTCCCATAACTTGGCAAACTCCCTTTCGTATTCCTCAAATAACCAACCCCCTTTGTCAAGCTCCATTGTCAATGTTCCTTTACTCGGGCGTTCATACAGATGTGGACCGACATACATCACATTGTCAATACGGAAGACCATTGTGGTCAGCCAAGTATCGACAACGCGTATTTCGATGTTGCGACAGTCAGCAAACTTGCCCCTAATCCTCTCGAAACTGTCCGTTATTGACTCTGGGGACTTCCCCTCTTGGCCTGCTCTATGTTTCGAAAAGGAGGATTTTGGGGCAACCATCAGTATGCGTACGCGGAAGCTGGGATTCTCCTGCACCTTGCGCACTACGAGATCAGCATAGCTCTCGTACCAAGCATTGAGAGTGTATCCTGCAATATCAACGGAGTGTTTCGCGTCCTTCATCTGATCATCGTACTTGTCCAGGTCGCGTTTCCGGTAGACATCGCGAAGTCCTGCATCTACAAAAACTCTGACAACCTGTGAAAGGAGATTGTCGCGAGCTACTTCCCGCCACATGTCAAGGAATACGACAATTCCAGCGGCGATCAGCGATGCCCCAACCGAAAACAGAAGGCTGCTCGTTATAACGTCGTTGACCCTGTTGCAGCCGATAAGAATGAAGACCCATCCCAGGAGAACGATAATGACGGTGATGGCGAGATACGCCAACTTGGTTTTGAGGTACCACAAGAACTTGAGCACAAGGGTCGCTGGCTTACTCATGGTCATGTTTCCCGTGTTGTTCGAGGTACGCTGTTTTGGCAAAGAACTGCCTGTTAAGGTCCTTCAGCCGTGTGCGTTGCTGTTCGGACAGCCATGCCAGTTGATCGCCGGAAGACCATGTAATCCGGCCCCAGTCCGCTGGGGTCTGCGGTTCCTGGAACCCTAACTCCAAGGCCCTAGCGTAGAGTTTCGTACCAGGGTATGGGGTGTACAAGTTAACGAACGGTGTCTCTACGTTTGCGTTATGCTCTTGCAGTTGGCTAATCAACGACAATGTCGCGTTCACGTCTTCGTCGGTTTCGTCGGGAAAGCCGAGGATGAAGTTGTATCGCACCCGAATAGGATAGGCCGCGAGGCACCTGTTCACAAGATGAATTTGTTCTAGCGTAATCCCTTTTTCGATTGCGTCAAGGATACGCGGGCTCCCCGACTCTATACCGAATTGAAGCACAGTGCAACCAGATTCAACGACTAGCTGCATGAAGCCCCGGTCCTTCACGTACTTGGCGAAGTAGTTGACTCGACCATTTGCCTTCCAGCCTAGTCGTGGAATTCCCTTGAGAAACTCGACTATCTGGACTGCGCGGTCTCGTTTTGCGAAGAAGTTGTCCTCTTGAAATACCACCCCATCTATTCTGAGAGCCTTGTAAGCAGCCTTTATAGAGTCAGCTACCAGTTCCGCTGGCTTTGCTTGGTATAAACCCACCCGCGTGCTGTTGTGGCAAAAAGCGCACCGATGCGGACAGCCTCTGGAGGTCTCGAATGAAACCGCTCGGTGGAACCCGTCTCTGCTTAGGCGACCGGCAGATGAGAATTTACCCAAATCGGTATTGTCGTAGTTACG
>CAZJRB010000075.1:0-36598 GCA_964547995.1 uncultured Planctomycetaceae bacterium
CGGCGGGGCCGGGGGACAAGGCTACAGCCAACTCTTCGGAAACCAGGGCACCGGCCAGAACCCGTAGCCGGATTCAAGAATAAAGAAGGGGGCACCTGCCCCCGGCCCATCCGGTCGCGGGACGATCACTTCGTCTTTCTGCCGACGCCTGGCGAAACGTCCAGGTCGAGGTCTTCGACCAATCCGGCACGCAGCCGCTCGACCGCAATGGCTCCCATCGCGGCGTTATCGGTGCAAAGCGGTATGGGCGCCACGTGCAGTTGGACGTTGTGCCGGGCGGCTTCTTCTTCGAGCCGTTGCCGCAACCGCGCGTTGGCGGCAACTCCCCCGCCGACGCACAGGATTTTCAGGCCGGTCGTCTTCAGCGCGGCGAAGGCCTTCCCCGCGAGGCAATCGACGACCGCTTCCTGAAAACCGGCGGCGAGGTCGGCGACTCGTTGCGGCTCGAGGTCGATCTTGGCGAAGTCGGTCTTGCCGGGTCCGGTGATTTGGTACCGGACGGCCGTTTTCAGCCCGCTGAAGCTGAAATCGAGGCAATCATCGTCGTTGAGGAAGGCGCGGGGAAATGAATGGGCGGCCGGATCGCCTCGTCGCGCAGCGAGTTGGATTGCCGGCCCGCCGGGGTAAGGCAGGCCGAGCATCATCGCAACCTTGTCGAAGGCCTCGCCCGCCGCGTCGTCAATCGTGGCGCCGAGCAGTTCGAAGTCGAGCGGCCCGCCGCACCGATAGAGGCTGCTGTGTCCGCCGCTGACGATCAGCCCGACACACGGAAAGACGTCGGCCGAAGCGGCAAGCCGGCAGGCGTAGATATGCGCCTGAAGATGGTTGACTGCAATCAGCGGTATGCCCTTGGCGACGCAAATGGCCTTGGCCGCCGCCAGTCCCACCAGGAGCGATCCCGCAAGGCCCGGCGTGTTGGCCACGGCCACAGCGTCCAGGTCGTCGAGGGTCAACTCCGCCCGCCGAAGTGCCTCGTCGATGACGGGTACGATTCGCTCCAAGTGGGCTCGAGAGGCAATTTCCGGGACCACGCCGCCGAAACGCCCGTGGAGTTCGTCCTGCGAGGCAACGACCGAACTGACCACCTCCATCCGGTCGCTAACCACGGCCGCGGCCGTCTCGTCGCAAGTCGTTTCCAGCGCGAGCAGATACATGGGAGAGGGGGAGGGCAGTTGGCCCGGCATTGTCGTGCTACTTTCTCCGGGCCAACTCGCCGCTGAGATACTCGATGGCTTTTTGTAGTTGTCGATCGATGAAGGGGGGATCTTCGGATTTTTCGGGTTCCTCGGGTTTCTCGGGTTTCTCGAGCTTCTCGGGCTTCTCGGGCTTCTCGGATGCACCGGACCCTTCCGTCGCGTCCCGGTCGGGCTTGGCGGAATCGTCCCCGGGCAAATCGTCATTGGCGGCATTGCCGTTGGTGGCATCGCCATCGGTAGCATCACCGTTAGTGGACTTGTCGTCGGGCGGGTCCGATTCGTCTTCTTTGGACAGATGCGGTTTCACGATATCCCGTTCGCGCCGAACGCGCATCAGGGTAACGATTTCGGCATCGCCGAGCCGTATTCGGAACCCCTCACCGGGCGTAACTCCCCATTCTTCGCCGTCTTTGGCATCTTGAAAGCGGTGGATGTTCTTTCCGTTGGGTCGGCAGTAGCTGGCCGTGGTCAGCTTGAGGAGGCTTTTTCCCCCCTCCAAGTCGATGACGTTCTGAACGCTTCCTTTTCCCCACGTCCGTTCGCCGATGACGACGGCCCGTTTGTGGTCCTGGAGGCAGGCGGAGACGATCTCGCTGGCGCTGGCGCTGTAGCGATTCACGAGGACGGCCATGGGAAAGCCTTCGAAGGTGCCTTCTTTCTCGGCTTCCCAAGCGCGTTCGGGGCTGCTTCGTCCCTTGGTGCTGACGATGCGGCCTTGCGAGACGAACAGGTCGCTGATCTCGATCGCCGAGTTGAGCAACCCTCCCGGGTTGAATCGCAGGTCGAGGATCAGTGCGCGGATTCCGTCTTTCTTCAAATCCTCCAGCACTTTCCGCAACTCGCGAGCGGTGCTGCGGCTGAAACCCGTAATGCGGATATACCCGATGTGCTCTTCCGGCTTGATGAAGTAGTTCCAGGAATCGTCCTCCTTGCGCAAATCACCCAAAACGGTTTCGACGTGGATGATCTCGCGGGCAATATCGAGCTTGACTCTTTTCTTGCTATCGGGGTGAACGACGGTCAGGCTCACTTTGGTGCCGGCTTTCCCTTTCAGCCGCCGGACGGCCTCGGTAAGCGAGATGCCTTTGGTGTCCTTGCCGTCGATTTCGACGATGTGATCGCCGGCGATCACGCCTGCCCGGTAGGCGGGCGTTCCAACGAGCGGGCTGATGACCTTCAGCTTGCCGTCATCGACGGAGATCTGGATTCCGATCCCACCGAATTCCGCCTCGACCGTCGTGCGGAACTCCGGCATGTCTTTCGGCTTGATGTACGCGGAATACGGATCGAGCTTTTCCAGGATCCCTTCGATGGCGGCCTCGACCAACTCGCGACGATCCACCTCCTTTACGTAGTAGCGGTCGACCTGGTCCAGCGCATCCACCAGCACCTTGTGAAGTTCGTAATAATCCTCCTTCGGCGAGGCATTCTCGGCCGATGCACCCATCGCCGGGGAGCCGTAACCGAGGATCAATAGGACAAGAAAGGAGAGGACATAACGGACCATGGGGTGATCTCCCAGTCTGTTTGAATTTGGGCCTCTTCCTCACATCGGGCCGGACGGTTTGGCGGCCGTCCCGAACCGAACGACAAAGGGCCCGCAAAAAACCAGCCGCCGGGCGGCGGCCTGTCACATGAATCGTCCGCAAGGGGGGCACTTATTTCAGTATAGTGACCCCTGCATTTTCGGGCAAGGCGTCGTCGCGGGAGCCGTTGCCCACACCCCCCAAAAGAACCCTGGCTGCGGCCTTTGAGCGAGGCGAAACGTCCGGTATCTTTGGGTGTTGACGGAGAGCGGGCTTAAAGCAAGGTAAGCTGCCATGGCGATCCCATACATTCTTTGGAGAACTTTGCCGCAAGATCAAGGCCTGCTGCACTTCTACCACCTGAGACGAAGCGGCGGACACGCGGTTATCGACTGGCTGCTTGCTCACCACCGGGGGGAGAAAACCCATTACAATCAGGCGATTCCTCAACCGGACGGGACGATCATCTCGCCGCGCGAGACGACGCGTGAAATCATCGGCGAGCCGGGCGAGCCGCCGTTTCAAGTCGTGTCGTTTGAAGACGTTCCCCTCAGTCACGTTGCCGAGCGGCTGAATCCCCCCAAGCAGGCAATTCTGTTGCTCCGGGACCCTTTCAACACGTTCGCAAGCCGTTTGGAGACGGCCCGTGAACACTCGGCAAACAACGCATACGACCGCGCGAGCGAGAACCGGATCGACCCGAACCTTTGGAAGCAATACGCGCGTGAGTTCCTCGAGCCGGACTGCCTGCCACATGCCATCCGGCTGAGTTTCAACCGATGGCATCAGGACCCGGATTACCGGAGAGAAATAGCCGGGCGGCTGGATTGGGTATTCACCGACGCAGGTTTCGAGACAACACCCGGCGATACCGGCCCGGGGCACGTCGACCCGTTCCATCGCTGGGAGGCTTATCGGGACGACGAGGAGTACCTGGCCCATTTCGACGACGAGATCATGGAATTGTCTCGCGTGATCTTCGATTTTGCCCCGCCGATTCAACCGGGGAAAGCGCGTTTCGAGCGGGTGCGCGGCGAGGAAAGCGGTTTGCCGTCGGGGTACGCGGTCCTCGGCGCACCGGAGACGATCGCCTCGACGATCGCAGCTTCGGAAGCCCTGGCAACGGCAAAAAGGCGCCAACAGCAGGGCGATCTGCTGGCCGCCGAACGGATCTGCCGCCGGATTCTCCAGTTTGATCCGGACCACGCGGACACCTGGCATCTTCTGGGAGGAATTGCCCACCAGGCCGGTCGGCACGAAGCGGCCGTTGAATGTCTTCGCCAACTCATCATGTCGAATCCGGGCAATGCCACTTATCACAATAACCTGGGTACGACCTGCGCGATGCTGGGCAAGCTGGACGAGGCGGTGGCGAGCTACCGGCGGGCCCTCGACATCAGGCCCGACTATGCCAAGGCGCACGGCAACTTGGGTAATGCGCTGAGAGACCAGGGCATGTTGGACGACGCGGTGGCCAGCTACCGGCGGGCCCTGCAAATCGAGCCCGGTTCCGCCGTGGTACACAACAGTTTGGGCTGCACCTTGAGAGAACAAGGGAACCTGGACGAAGCCGCTGCCCACTGCCGAACGGCCCTGCAAATCGATCCGGACTGCGCCGACGCCTACAACAACTTGGGGATCGTCCTCCAGATCCAGGGGAAACTGGACGAAGCGGTGCTCAACTACGAGCGGGCCTTGTACGTCAAACCCGACAGCGCCAACGTGTGCGCCAATCTGGCGGCCGCCTTCAAAGAGCAGAGGAAACCGGACGAGGCGGTGGCCGCTTGCCGGCGGGCGCTGCGGATCCAACCGGACTATCTTCTGGCGTACAGGAACTTGGGCGACATCCTCGAGCAGCAGGGCCGGCTGGAGGAAGCGGCGACCTGCTACCGGGAGGCCCTCCAGCTCGAGCCCGAGCAGCCTTTGTGGAAACTGCGGATGGCCGCGCTTTGGCCGACCGTGTTCCGCAGCAGCCGGGAAATGGACGCGCACCGCCGCAAATTCGTGCTCGACTCAGAGCGTTTTGCCGAGGAGGACCTCCCGCTCGATTTTCCGCGCCTGTGCAACTCCGTACCGAAGTCGCCGTTCAACTTGCAGTTTGACAAGGGCAACATTCGCCCGGCCAAGGAGGCCTACGCCCGCATCTTCCGCGACCGCTTTCCGCAGGAAACGCCGGCGCCGCGCACGGGCCTGCCCCGGATCGGGTTCGTCGTGACCAAGCGGCACGAACGGGCGTTCTTGAAGTCCTTGGGCGGCATTCTCGAACGAATGAACGACAGCCTGTTCGAGATGACGGTCATCTGCCCGGTAGCCATCTCGCAGGCCGTCCGTGCAGCGGTGAGGGATGCCGTTGGCGTCTTGACCGTTCCCGAGGCATTCGATCGGATGCTGGAAACCATCCGCGCCGCCCGTTTCGACTTGCTCTATTATTGGGAAGTGGGAACCGACTCCACCAACTACTTTCTTCCGTTCTTCCGGCTTGCACCGGTGCAGTGTACCTCGTGGGGGATTCAAGTGACTTCCGGCATTCCCGCAATGGATTACTACTTGTCGAGCGAGCTTGTCGAGCCGGAAGACGCCGGCGAGCACTATAGCGAAACGCTCGTCCCGGCACGGACGTTGCTCACCTATCAAGAGCGGCTTTCACCGCCCGACCCGCGGAACGCCCGGGACGGTTTCGGTTTTGCTGCCGGACAGCACGTGTATCTGTGCGCCCAGCACCTGGGCAAGTTCCATCCCGACTTCGATCCCGTGCTGGCCGCCATCCTCCGGCAAGACCCCGCAGGAGTGATCGTGGCGACGGAAGGCCGGCACGGGCACGGCGCGCCGAAACTGCAAAGCCGGTTTGCGGAGACCATACCGGAGGTGGCCGACCGGATCGTCTTCTTGCCGCGGCAGGCCCAACCGGACTATCTCCGTCTCGTGGCGGCCGCCGACGTGCTGCTCGATCCGCCCTACTTCGGCGGCGTGAACACCACGTATGACGGATTCTCGCTGGGCAAGGCGATCGTGACCGTGCCGTCGGCATTCCACCGGGGCCGGTACACCTTCGGCTGTTACCGGAAGATGGGGGTTACCGATTGTGTGGCGTCCGATCTCGATCGCTACGTGGAAATCGCGGTTGCCCTGGGGACGGATGCCGGTCATCGGGCCGCCGTCGAGCGGCGGATACGAGCCGCCGGCGACGCGCTGTTCGAAGACATCGAGGCCGTGCGCGAGCACGAGCGGATTTTTCAGGAGCTGGTTGAGAAGGCCCGCGCACACTGACGGACGGGTCCAGCGCTAGTACCTTGTGACAACTGAGATTGTGGGTTGTCGGGTGCCATGCCCACGCTTGTCGTGGGCATGTTTGCGGGCGTTGCAAAACATGCCCACGGCAAGCGTGGGCATGGCACCCACAGTTTCAATGGTCGGACGGGCTGCTAGTAGTCGTACCAGATCGCCATGCCGATCTGCTCTTCATACTGATTGAAGAACTGGCCCTGATCGCTCATGCCGTTGAAGTACTGTACTCCCATGCGGACCAGATGTCCCGACTGGCCCCGCCATTGCCAACCGGTCTGGGCGGTGAAGTTGCCGCCGTAGCCGTTGGCCTCGCGAATGTGGCCGTTGACGGCGAAGAAGGGGGTCCCCCAAAACCCCGTCGGCTGGGCCGGACTGTACTCCATTCCGAATTGGAATTCCCAGGGCCGGGCGCCGCCGTCGGGGACGAAGGCCCAATCCGCTTCGGCATACAACCGCACGTCGGGATTCGGAAAGAACCCCACGCCCAGTATCAGGCAATCGCGGACGTAGTTGATCCGATTCAGCGTGTTGTTTCGGACCATGTACTCGTCGCCCAAGTGCGAGCTGAGATGGTAGTAGCCGAACTTACTCTGCCAGCGGCCTTGGCGATGAGTCAGCGGAACACCGATTCGGAAATCGGCCGACACCAGGTCGCGGCCGTGCTCCATGTCGAGGCGGGGAAAGGCGGCTCCCTCGACGTCAATCTGCCAACCTTGCGGATTGATCGGATCGGTAGTTCCGTAGCGAAGTATGCCGACGCGGCCACCCAGCACCGAATCCCAAAGCCACCCCTGGTCCTTCTCGTGAACCCACAGGCTGGCAAATCGCGGCTCCCGGTTGCCTGCAAGATACGACTTGTACAACAACCCGTCCGGCAAAATCTGCCAACAAGCATAGTCCGGACGATAGACGGACGAAGACCGGTAGGCGACCAGCGGCGTCTCCCGCCCGAGGGATCCCAACCCGACGTGCTCATATTGGCCGCGCGGAGGCGCCGGTTGCACAGGCGTGGCGGCGATATTCGGTTCTTGTAGCGGCTGAGAGTCGCCCCGGGCCGGAATCGGGGGGTAATCGGGCAAGGCCGTCGGTCCCACCGTGTTGGGCGGCAGGGCCTGAACCTGCGCTGCAACCGGAGAAGCCGGAATGCTACCCAGAAAACTGAGCATCGCGATAAACGTCGGCAACAAGCGTAGGGAAAACATCATTACTCAAGTTCATGGAGAAAGGGTGCGTAAAGTAGCCTTTTCCCCGTGATGGTGCAAGCGGAATTGAAATACTTGTAACTCGATTGCTGACAATCGCTCGAATTCAGCATGTTCCCACTCGATAAAGGGGGTATAATTGATAATTAGCTAGACTGCGTACTTTGAGAAGGAAATCCCAGGCACTTTTCGCCAAAATTCCCTCACTTGTTTGCCCTAATGCCGCACATGCCACTCGTCCGAGCCCTGCGAGCCCACCTGGGGACCGAGAACGTCGTCTCGGCGCCCTCGGAACTGGCGGTCTATGATTGCGACGCGATGACGATCGAACGACGGCCGCCCGACGTGGTCGTCTTCCCCCGTTCGGCGAAGCACGTGGCCGGGGCGGTCGAGATCTGCCGCGAGCACGACGTGCCCATCGTACCGCGCGGGGCGGGCACCAGCCTTGCCGGCGGGTGCGTGCCGGTCGGCGGCGGCGTGGTCGTCATGCTCACCCGGATGAACCGCATTCTCGAGATCAGCCTCCGCGACCGCATGGCCGTGGTCGAAGCCGGCGCGAAGAACCTCCAACTGACGCAACGGCTGGCCGGCACCGGCTATCACTTCGCCCCCGATCCGTCGAGCCAGATGGCCAGCACCATCGGCGGCAACGTGGCGACCAACGCCGGCGGGCCGCACACCTTGAAGTACGGCGTGACGGTCAACCACGTGCTGGGGCTCGAGACCGTCTTGTCCGACGGATCGATCGTGCAGCTCGGCCCGGTCGAGAACCCCGCCGAGCCGGACTTGATCGGGCTGTTGGTCGGCGGTGAGGGTACGCTGGGAATCGTGACGAAGGTCTGGGTCCGGCTGACGCCCAACCCGCAGGACTATCGTACGATGCGCGCCGTGTTCAACTCGATCGACGACGCGTGCCGGGCAGTCAGCCGGATCATCGCCGCGGGGATCATTCCCGCCGCCATGGAACTGATGGACCACGCGATCATGACGGCCCTGGAAGAGGCGTTCCATTTCGGCTTTCCAATGGACGCCGGGGCAATCCTGGTCATCGAACTGGACGGGCCGCCCGTCGGGCTCGACGCCCAGCGCGACCGCATTGTCCGGTTCTGCCACGATTGCGGCGCACGCGAGGTCCTCCATGCCGCAAGCCCGCAGGAACGGGAGCTGTTGTGGAAGTGCCGAAAGTCGGCCGCCGGGGCACTGGGGCGATTGGCTCCGTGTTATCTCACACAGGACGGCGTTGTGCCGCGGACGCAACTGCCGGAGATTATCCACCGCATCATCGAGATCGGCCGCCGGCGCCGGGTGCGGCTGGTCAACGTCGCTCATGCCGGCGACGGCAACGTACACCCCGTGATGCTGTTCGACCCCCGCGATCCCGACGAGATCAAACGGGCGATGGCCGCCGGTCGGGAAATACTCGAAACGTGCATCGACTGCGGCGGCAGCATCACCGCCGAACACGGAATCGGGATCGAGAAGATCGAAATGATGGACCGCCTGTTCGGCCCCAACGATCTGAAAGCGATGAGACGGGTACGCGAGTCGTTCGATCCGACGGGGCGTTTCAACCCGGGCAAGGTCCTGCCCGACAAAGTAGCAGGCACACTCCGTGTGCCGTCCGCTTGTAGCGGAGGGGGAGAACGGGGGAGCAGAGCGGGGGAGCAGGAGAACAGGGGAGCAGGGGAGCAGGAGTAGAAGATGGTCAACGACTATCTGCCGCTGACCGACACGATCGCACCGGCTGCTGCGGCCGACGTGGCCGAAGCGGTGCGCGATGCCGCCGGCCGGCCGACGCCCGTTTACCCGATCGGCGGCGGGACGGCGATGTCGTACGGCCGGCGGCCGGCCGAACCGGGCCTCGGACTCTCGACCGCCGCGTTGAACCGGATTATCGACCATGCCGCCGACGACATGACGATCACTTTGGAGGCCGGCGTCACCGTGGCTCAATTGGCCGAGCAACTGGCGGGCCGCCGACAGCGGCTGCCGATCGACGTTCCGCTGTCTTCCCGGGCGACCATCGGCGGCGTCGTGGCGACCAACACGAGCGGACCCCGGCGGTTCGCCCACGGGACCTTGCGGGACTACGTGATCGGCATCCGGGCGGTCGATGGTGAGGGGAACGCATTCGGCGGGGGCGGGCGGGTCGTCAAGAACGCCGCCGGATACGACCTCTGCAAGATGCTCATCGGCTCGCTCGGCACACTCGGCATCGTCACCCAAGTAACGCTCATGGTTCGGCCCGTACCGGAAACGACCGCCCTGGTCGCCTGCGACGTCCCCGAGTTGGCGGCGGCCGAACGGCTGCTTGCCGCGCTGATCCACACGAAGACCCTGCCGGTTGCCGTCGAGCTGCTCGCCGGACCGGACCGCGGAACCGGCGGCGTCTTGGCACCGATACGTGAGCCGAACATCGCCCGGCTGATCGTCGGCTTCGAGGGGGCCGTCGATGAAGTCGATTGGATGATCGGGCAAGTCTGCAAGGAGTGGGAGGAAGAAGGCATTGGCGCGCCGATTGTTGTTCCCGGGGACGCGGCAGGCGCGGTATGGGACCGGCTGACGGAAGCCCCGGCCGACGTGCAAGTACACGTGCGGCCCGGCGCCGCGGTCGAGACGATCGAGCGGCTGTTGGCGTTCGACCCGGGCTGTTCGATCCATGCCCGGGCCGGCGACGGGGTGATTCGGGCAACGTTTTCGCCGCAGGCGCCGCTGACCGCTTCATCGTGCGGTGAACTCCGCAGTGTGGCGACGCCGCTCGGCGGGACCCTGGTCGTGCTCTCACCGCCCGAGGGCGTGGAGCTTTCGGCCGGGGACATTTGGGGTCCGCCCGGCGGCGGCTCGGTGGTCATGCGGGCGCTGAAGGAACGATTCGATCCGCAAGGGATTCTCAACCGGGGAAGATATGTGTTTGGCTAGCAGATGAACAACGACGATCCGCACAATTCGAACGGCCGCAAGCTCGCCGACGCACTCGATGCCGAATTGTTTCTTCGTTGCGTCCATTGCGGACTGTGTACGTCGACCTGCCCGACCTTTACCGAATTAGGGGATGAAAACGACGGGCCGCGGGGACGGATCCAACTGATGCAACTGGTTGCCGAGGGGCAATCGGATTTGACCGGCCGGGTGCAGCGGCACTTGGAACTCTGTCTCGATTGCCGGGCGTGCGAGACGGCGTGCCCTTCGGGCGTCCGGTACGGGCGGATGATCGAGCCGTTCCGGCTGGCGGTCCAGGAAGGCGACAAACGGTTCGAGAAGCGGTTCGACTGGTTCCGCGAGTTAATTCTTCTTCGGCTGTTTCCTTACGCGGACCGGATGCGGCGGTTGCTCACGCCGGTTCGGCTGGCGCAGCAATTGGGGCTTTTCTCGGCGGCCAGGCGGCTTGGCCTGCTGAAGCTGATCCCCGGCCGGTTGGGGCGGATGGTGTCGCTGTTGCCGCCGCCTGAAAGGTCGGGCCCGAAGCTGCCGAGATTTCTGCCGTCGATTGGGCGAAAGCGTGCGCGGGTGGCGTTTTTCGTCGGGTGCATCGCCGACGTCATGTTCCGCCGGACCCATTGGGCCACGCTTCGGGTCTTGCAACACAACGGTTGCGACGTTTTCGTCCCGCCCGGGCAGGGCTGCTGCGGGGCCATCCACTTCCACGCCGGCGACAACCGCGGCGCCCGGGCCATGGCCGATCAGAATCTCGTCGCGTTCGAGCTGGACCGCTACGACGCGATCGTCGTCAATCATGCCGGGTGCGGGGCCATGATGAAGGAATACGGCCTGCACTGGCAAGACGGACTGCAACCGCACCGCGAGAAATTCTCGGCCAAGGTGATGGACGTACACGAGTTCCTCGACGCATTGGGGCCGATCCCGCCGGCCGGGCGGATCGAGGCGACGGCCACCTACCACGACGCCTGCCACCTCGGCCACGCCCAATCCATTACGGAGCCGCCGCGCCGGTTGCTTGGCATGATTCCCGGGCTTCAACTTGTCGATCTGCCCGAGACGGAGATCTGCTGCGGCTCGGCGGGGACGTACAACCTCCTTGAAGGGGAGATGTCCGACCGGCTCGCTCGGCGGAAGCTCGAAAACATTCTCAGCACGGGCGCGGAGATCGTCCTGGCGGCCAACGCCGGCTGCCTGCTGCAAATCCAGCGCGAAGTCCGCGAGAACGGCCACCCCGTGAAGGTGATGCACCCGATGGACCTGCTCGATCTCAGCTATCGGCGGGAGCGGGTTCCGTGATCGATGGTCGGGACGGCGGGATTCACAGTTCGCCGTTGATCGTACTCATGATCCACCTCCCCGCCCGAAAAGGCTTTGATACATCCTTCCTATGAGCCAGCGAGACTCGATGCCGAGGAATCGCCGCAACGCTGCCTTGTCGTCGCGGACCCCGAGGGATTCGAGAATGGCTCGCAACTGAGCGTGCATGACGCCCGCTGTGTCGTCTCTGGCGATGGCTCGGAGCAAGACGGTTTGCGATTCAGAGAGGTCTTCCCTTCGCGTAGGCAACGAGTCGCGGTCAAACCCCAAGTGCAATAAGTCGCTGGCAAGGGATTTGGCGCAATAAGGGGACAGGGTTGGGAGAATCTCGTCGATGCGAGCAAAGAGACGCGAAAGCGCAGGGTCTACTAGCAAGTCTATGATCTCTTGTGCATGCCACTCCGGTTCCCCGTCTCCCCAAGTAAACGTTTCGCGGTAGTCCCAATAGTACCTATCGTGGTTCCGGAGCGGATCCACGAAAACATCAAGTGCCTCGTCGAGGCGGGACTCCGAGCCGCCGAGGACAGCCACGTGTGAAGCAGCCAGGCGGACCATGTGCGACTCGTCGTCGAGGTAATCGAGCAACGGTTCGGCGCACTCCGGCCGGCCGTGGCAGGCGTGTGCCAGGCAGAAGAGCATACTGGCTCGAGTCAGGTCATCTTCTTCGGAAGCGATCTGGGCCGGGAACTCCCGGCGCACCCGCTCGTGAGCGGCCACCAACATGCAGAACAGGTACGGAAAGACCTGCCGGAGTGCAACGTCGCCCGTATCGAACAGCCGCCAATACTCGTCCAGGTGAGCCGCCACGGCCGTTCGCGCCTCGCGGCGCAATTGGAGGTCTGCTTCCCTCCACCCCGAGTCATCCTCGTCCTCATCCACTTCCGGTTCAGCCTCGATGCGGTCCGGGTAAACGTCACTTTGGAAGGTCCCTTCGATGATGTACGCCAGGAGGTATACCAGATCCTCCCGAGCCACGGTTTCGGGTCGCAAGATCAGTTTCACCAGAAACGGAATCGCCAGGAGTGTCTCGTCGTAGATGGAGCCTTGATGGCAGAGTTGGTGCGACAACTCCGCTTGCTCGGATAGGGCAATATCCGGGTCGGTGGACGCGCGTGCGTTGAGCAACTCTGGGATAAAGTAGAAATCGGGCCCCCAATCCACCTCGTCAAGCCCGTCGAGCAACGCCAGTGTTTCGGCGTCTCGGGTATCCTCCGCCAGCGGCCCCCGGCTTTCCGGCCTCTGCTTCAGCGGCTGCTGTTTGGCTTCTTCGATTTTTCCCTTCACCCAAAGGACGATCGCAATGTAGCCGATGAAGAACCCGAACATGGAGATGCCGTAGATCGCCTGAACCCATCCTGGGGCGTCATTGATGTAACCCCCCAATGGAATATTGGCAAACAGAAGCACGCCAAATAGAACGCCGAACCCCACTTGCACCATCGTCCACCGAAATGCAAAATCTCTTGCCATGACGTTCCACCAAGAGCGGAGAGTCTCATCCCACCTGTCCCATGACCGATTCTATTGTACCCGGCCGGCCGCGGGAAGAGTTGCCCGATCGGCGAACGTCGCGATTTCCAGCTTCACGAGGCGGCGGACCAGCTCGTGCGGCGTTTGGGGACGGCCCAGCGGATCCTTCGCGAGCATCCGGCCGACGAGATCGACGAGTTGCCCGGGCAAGTCCGAGACAAGCTTGTGCAGATCGGGCGGGGCGGCCGTCTTGTGCTGCTCGGCCAATTCGGCAAGTTCGCTGCCCTCGAACGGCAATCGCCCTGAAAGGACCTCGAACAGCGCGATCCCAAGGCTGTAGATGTCGCTGCGGATATCGGCCCGCACTGCCGAGGTGATCATCTCCGGGGCCATGTAGTTGCAGGTGCCGAGCACGCAGCGGTCTACGGCCGCGTCCGTTTCGTCGTTGCGGCGGGCGAATCCCAGGTCCAGCAGCGTGACGTGGCCTTCGGCGGCGAGGAAGATATTGCCCGGCTTCACGTCGCCGTGTACCCAACCGGCATCGTGCAGTGCGGCGAGGGCTTCGGCCGTCTGCCGGACAACCCAGAGCACCACCGGCAAATCGAAACGGCACCCGGCCGCAAGGCAGGCCCGTAATGTAGAACCCTCGAGCCACGGCATGACCACGAAACGCGGCGGTTCGCTGATGCCGGCCGCAAGGATCGGAATCAGGTGCGGGTGCGAGAGGCTTCGACCCGCCACGGCCTCGCGCCGCAACAGGCCAACCGCGCGCGGGTCGTCCTGCCACTCGGGGCGAAGCATCTTCAGGGCATAGGGAGCGGGGCGATCGGCGGATCCCTCGGCCGGCCTTGCCCGGTAGATACGGGCAAGGCCGCCCTCGGCGGCCAGGCGGACCAGTTCCCACCGGCGTACCCGTTGTGGAAACTCCTGGCAACCGACGGGAGCCGCCGCAGCGACGCCGCCTCGCGATATTGGCTCGGTCTGGGTCATCCGATCAAGGACGCGGGAAGAGAGTTGGCGCGAAGGGTCCTCTATGGATAGCATCGGTATTCGGGCGTTGTGAGTTGAGTGGAGACGGCAAGGGCCCTCGAAATGGTGGTGTCCGGCCGCGGCACTTGACACCCGCGACCGCCATGGCACAATGGGGGGTTGGCTGTCCGTGGGCATGGAGCCACACGTCAAAGAAACACATACCCTAAGGCGGCCTGAGGCCGCAACCAAAGAGATTGCAAATTGAAAATTGAAAATTGAAAATTGAAAACTGTAAATTGGTTCGAACTTGCGTCCGGTCGGTGGTTTTGCCGCATTTGGCTGCGGATCGACCCCACGGGAAGCCGATTTCCAGCCGGGATTTCGCCGATCTTCAATCTGCAATTTGCAATTTGCAGTTTTCAATTTGCAATATCCCCGCGAGAAAACATGCGCGCACGGCGCGCAGAAGTTACGACGTAAGACTCTAATCCTGATAAGGAGCAACACGATGAACAGACAATCTCCGTACCTGGCAGCGATGGTGGTCGTGCTGGTAGTTGGCACCTTGATCGGCATCAGCCAGGCGAGGGGGCCGCGACGTCAGGGCCGTCGGGCAAGCCGCCACGTTGAAATCACCAAGCCGAAGAAGGTCCAGCGATTCGGTTCGGTCATCGGGTTGAAGGCGGAGAAGAAGGACTACTACAACAAGTTGCACGCCAATCCCTGGCCCGAGGTCAACGCCATGATCAAGAAGTGCAACATCCGGAACTACTCGATCTACGAGGTGGAACTCGACGGGAAGCTCTACCTGTTCAGTTACTTCGAGTACACGGGCGACGACTTCAAGGCCGACATGGCCAAGATGGCGGCCGATCCGAAGACCAAAGAGTGGTGGGCCGAGACCGATCCCTGCCAGATCCGCCTACCCGGCACGCCCGAGGGAGAGCAGTGGTTGTCGATCGAAGAGGTTTACCGTTTGGATTGACAGGATGTAGGACAGGTTTGCAACCTGTCCTTTCTACGGCTAGACCTGTTCATTTCCCCGGGACAGGTTACAAACCTGTCCTACAAGACCCGACGGGGTCTAATTGTCGCGAACCCGTAGACCGCGATGATGACAAAGCATATCAAGGGCAAGATAAACGAGAAGCTAACGGCTGGCATCGTGATGAAGCTGAGGTCGATGTTGCCTGTGATGTCGTCGCCGAGGTCGATGATACGACCTTGCAAGGGCGGCATCAAAGCTCCGCCGACGATGGCGAAGATCAATCCGGCGGAACCCAACTTCGCATCCTCTCCCAGCCCGTCCAACGCGATCCCGTAGATTGTCGGGAACATCAGCGACATACAGGCTGAAATCCCGATCAGGCAATACAGGCCGGGCATGCCCTGGACGAACATGGTCCCCGCCGTCAACGCCATGCCGCCCACCGAAAGGACCGCCAACAGCCCACCCGGGGACACGTATTTCAGCAGGTAGGTGCAGACGAACCGGCTGCTGCAAAAGATCGCCATTGCGACGATGTTGTAGCGTTGGGCTTGGGAAAGACTCATGTTCAGGTTGATCATCGCGTAGTGGATGATGAAGGTCCAACACATGATCTGGGCGCCCACGTAGAATGTCTGGGCGACTACGCCTCCGAGGTAGCGGCCGTTCCGGAACAGGCGGCCGAACGTCGTGAAGAAGTGGACGTGCCGGTCGTCGCCCCCGGCTTTCGGGAGCTTCGACACGGCAAACACAATAAACATTCCGATGATCACGCATCCGATCACAACATACGGCAAGCGAATCACGTTCAAGTCGTGCGACACCATGGTCTCGTGGTCTTCGTACACCTTTTTGCCATCCTTCGTGAACTCGGTTTCGCCTTCTTTGTACTCCTTGAGCGCGTTCATGACTTTCGCGTCGACACGGCCCGGCATCATCGGGCGGTATTCCCCCGTCACAGCCATTTGCTTGTCCTTGAATGTCTCAAGGTTTGTGTTGTATTCGCCCTGAGTCCTCTTATAGGCATCCGATTCCTTGTCGAGACCGGCCAGCTTCTCTTTTTGTACAGCCAGGTTCTCTTCCTGCGTCTTCAACTCGTTTTCGTAAGCGCCCGGGTCGCTCTTGTATCCGGCAAGGTTCGCTTCGTATTGGGCCTTGTGTTCTTTCTGGATTTGTGTTGTCTGGATGTTTCGGAATTCCTGGATACCCAGGCTGGCGAGCACGATCTGGCTTGCGACGACCATCCCGATCAGCGAACCGATCGGGTTGAAAGCCTGGGCGAAGTTCAGCCGTCGTGTCGCCGTGCTCTCGGGCCCCATCGCCAGGATGTACGGGTTGGCGGTTGTTTCCAGGAATGCCAGGCCAAAAGTCAGAATGTACAGCGCCGCCAGGAAAAGCCAAAATTGCATCATCATGCTCGCTGGAATGAAGAGCAACGCCCCCGTCGCGTAGAGCGCCAGCCCGAGCAAGATACCCGCCTTGTAGGAAACGCGACGAATGAAAATCGCCGCGGGAAGAGCCATCGTGGCGTAACCACCGTAAAACGCCGTTTGCACCAGACTGCTCTGCGCGTTGCTGATAAGGAAAATCTCCTTGAACGCTCTGACCAACGGATTGGTAACATCGTTCGCGAATCCCCACAACGCAAATAGCGTGGTCACGAGACAAAATGGCAAAAGAACCGCAACGGGAATCACAGAGTCGGGTTTCTTCATTTCAGCGGGCCCTTCGACATTACTCATGGTTGACGGTCTTCCTTTCTTGATTCCGTTGCGGTCGATTCACCGTAGGAGGGAAGAGGCCTCGCAAATCATCGCCAAGTTCACTCCACAGACGGCCGCAAATAACCCTCTCGGGGGAGACGCCGCGATTACACAGATTTGTCATCGTAGTTGGTAGTTTGCGTGGGGTCAAGGGGCCCAAATTGGCAGGGATTGATTTACAAAACCCTATTTGCAGCCTACAATCGTAGTGGCAACCTGAAAACGAACCGTAGCCCACCGACGCCGGTGCTCGTCCATGTCCGCACCCCCGATCATGTCCGCACCTCCGATCATCTCGTTCGAGCAGGTGACGAAGCGTTTCCCCGGCGTGGTGGCGTTGCGGGAGGTCTCGCTCGATATTCTCCCCGGCGAACTCCACGCGGTGGTCGGCGAAAACGGCGCCGGAAAGAGCACCCTGGTGAAATGCCTCTCCGGCGTGATCACCGATTACGAAGGAACCCTGCGGCTCCGCGGCCGCCCGGTCCGATTCCGCAGCACGACCGAGGCCGAACGGGCGGGCATCGGCATCATCCACCAGGAGCTGAACCTGGTCGAAGAGTTGTCGGCCGCCGCCAACATCTTTCTCGGCCGCGAGAAGCTGACCCCGCTTCGCCTGCTGGACGACCGCGCCATGGAGCGCGCGTCGGCCGAGCTGCTCGAACAGCTCGAATGCGAGATCCATCCCCGGCAGCTCGTCGGCAACCTGCGGGTGGGCGACCAGCAGCTCGTCGAGATCGCCAAGGCCCTGTCGCTTTCCACCGACATTCTCATCATGGACGAGCCGACCAGCGCGCTGACCGAGGCCGAAGTCGCCCGGCTCTTCCGCGTGATCGCCCGGCTCCGCGACCGCGGCGTCACGATCCTCTACATCACGCACAAGATGGACGAGGTGTTCGAGCTTTCCGACCGGATCACCGTGCTGCGCGACGGGCTGCACGTCAGGACCGTCGACCGCGCGGACGCCAACGCCCGGGAGATCACCCATCTGATGGTCGGCCGGGAGATCGAGGAGACCGACTTCGGCGTGGCTCGCGAGGCGGGCGACATGGTGTTGGAGGTCCACAACCTCTCGCTTCCCTGGCCCGGGCACGCGCAGAAGTGGCGGCTTCGCGACATCAACTTCACGCTGCGGCGCGGCGAAATCGTCGGCATCGCCGGGCTGATGGGGGCCGGGCGGACCGAGCTGCTCGAATGCCTCTTCGGCGCCAGCTCCCATCCGCCCGGCGGCGAAATCGTCCTCGACGGCCGGAGGGTCGCGTTCCGCCATCCGGCCCAAGCGATGCGGGCGGGAATCGCACTGGTCACCGAAGACCGAAAACGACTCGGGATATTCGATAACCTGAACGTCGCTCAGAATATCAGCATCTGCTCCTTGAAGGAGATCACCTCGGCGGGACTGATCCGCTTTCGGCGCGAGAATGAACTCGCCCGGCAGTCGGTCGAGCAACTCGACGTGAAGACCGCCGGAATCAACACCGCCATTACCAGCTTAAGCGGCGGCAACCAGCAAAAGACGATCGTCGGCCGCTGGCTCTTGACCCGGCCCAAGGTGCTGCTCCTGGACGATCCGACCCGCGGCGTCGACGTCGGCGCCAAGGCCGAGCTGTATCGCCTGATGGACCAGCTCTGCCGTGATGGGCTCGGGATCCTCGTCACCAGCAGCGAGCTGCCCGAGCTGCTGACCGTCTGCGACCGGATCCTCGTTTTGTGCGAAGGCCGCATGACGGGCGAGCTGGGCCGCGAAGAGGCAACCGAACAACGGATCATGGAATTCGCCACCATGCGGCCGGGAGTGCCGTTGGAATCGGAGTAAAGCGACCTCACACCTTCCACACCCGTAGTTGAGAGACCGATCATGGATTATCAAGACCCGTACTACCCGCCGCAGACCTCTTACGAAACACCGGCGGATAGACGCCTGAAGCATTCGGGGTTGGGGATCGCCTCCTTCTTGATAAGCATCGCTTCGGGCATGGTTGAATTTGTGGCGGTGCTTGCGGCCGGGGTGCTGGCCGCACAGGGCGTCGTCGACGAAACGTCGGTCGCAATCATGCTCGTCGGCTTCGGCATTCTCGCCGGCCTGGGGCTGGCAATGGTCGACGGCGCGCTGGGAATTGTTGCCCTGTTCCTGCCCGATCGAAACAAGGTGTTTGCCGTCCTGGGACTGCTTTTCAACGCCATCGTCTTCATGGGCGTCGTCGGCTTGATCCTCATTGGAATTTGCGTCGGATGAGCCGGGCGCTTCCCACGTAGCGGGAACGGGAGAAAAATCGCGTCTCAATGCCGCTCTATCCCCCGATCTCGCGGCGCAGTATAATATCCCCGGGTGCCACGGTGCCACTGCTGGCTCGTCCAGCAGTGTCGTTGGAGCCATCCTGCCAGGCACCGCTGGACGAGCCAGCAGTGGCACCCGCGCGTGGTATAATACCCTGACAATAAACTGCCTTTTTTCGGCACGAAAGGATCACCAGAAATGTCAAAAGACATCCCGCTTCCGGAAACGGCGTCAAGCCATTTGGTATCCGCGGCCGAAAGCAGCCTTGATTTCTGGGACAACGCTTACGATGACGAGGACTGGAATGGCAACCTCGCACGGCAAAACGATTGTGCCTGGGATCCTCCCTCCGCCCCCGAGCACGACCGAGAAAGACGCAAAAAGTAGAATGTCCCCCTTTCCACCCTCCTTTCCACCCTTTTCCACGCCCCGACACGGCAAGCCGTGCGGCTGAAGCAAGACGTTCGGCCCACGGAGGCGACATGACAAACAGCAAACATCCATTACATGCACTTCTGATGACAGCCAGCGTGGGATGCATCGTCTCTTTCTTATCTGTCGGGGCCATACTGCCCTCAGCCATGGCAGCCGGCTCTAAGGTTCCGCGAAAGCCAAACTTCATCGTTATCTTCACCGATGACCAGGGCTACCAGGATCTCGGCTGCTTCGGGGCCCCGGCGATCCGAACTCCCAACATCGATCAGATGGCCGAAACAGGTATGCGATTCACCCATTTCTATGCCCAAACAGTGTGCGGACCGTCCCGAGCCGCGCTGATGACCGGCTGTTATCCTCTCAGGGTGGGAAAGAAGGCGAATAACCAGAACGAGATACATCCGCTGTTGCATACGGAGGAAATAACCATAGCGGAGATTCTCAAGAATCAAGGTTACAAGACTGCCTGTTTCGGAAAGTGGGACCTCGCAGGACACAGGCAAAAGGGCTACGACAAGAGCCTTCTGCCGACGAGGCAAGGATTCGATTACTTCTTTGGAACACCCACCAGCAACGATTCCGTGGCCAACCTTTTGCGTAACGAAGAGCTTGTTGAGCCGAAGGCCGATATGGCAAACCTGACGAAGCGGTACACCGACGAGGCTTTGGCCTTCATCCGGAAAAACAGAGACCAGCCTTTCTTCGTCTATTTGGCGCATACCATGCCTCACTTGAGGCTTGCTGCATCCGAGCAGTTCCGGGGCAAGTCACCACGGGGGCTGTACGGTGACGTGATCGAAGAAATTGATTTCAATGTGGGCAGGATCGTTCAGGAGATAAAAACACTGGGGCTCGACAAGAACACCTACGTCGTCTTCACCAGCGACAACGGACCTTGGTTCCTGGATCGGCATCCTCGACTAAGCAAGCAGAAGGATAAGGGCGGCTCCCACGGCGGTGACGCGGCGCCTTTGCGCGGGCACAAGACTTCCACCTGGGAAGGTGGAGTGCGAGTGCCTTGTGTCATGTGGGCACCGGGCCGCATACCGCAGGGAAAGGTTTGCTCGGAGATTGCGACGACCATGGATATACTTCCGACACTGGCCGCACTCGCAGGCGGCAACGCACCGAAGGACCGCGCCGTTGACGGAAAAGATATCTCCGACCTGATCCATGGCAAAGAGGGAACCAAGAGTCCCACTGAGGCATTCTATTACTATGCCCACACGCAGTTGATGGCCGTGCGTTCGGGCAAGTGGAAACTTCATCTTCCTCGCAAGGTGAATACCATGCAGCGGTGGAATGTTTACCACCGCGAATCTGATATTATCGATTTTACGAAGCCGCTCCTCTACGATTTGGAGCAGGATCCAGGCGAGAAACACAATCTGGCCGACAAACACCCGGATACGGTTAGGGAATTGACCGGCCTCGCTGATTGGGCCCGAAATGATATCGGTGACTATGACCGCATTGGAAAGAATGCACGCTTCTTTGATCCGCAACCACGCAGATCTGATATAGCGCAATAGGTGAGATGATCGAGAAACAGAGAGAAGCAGAGGACAGGCACGGGACAGGCACCGATTTCTCAGAGCAAGTTTGCGGGAAATAGGTGACGGTCCACGGTTTCAACTGTTTCACTGTTTTCCCTGATCCTCATTGGAATTTGCGTCGGATGAGCCGGGCGATTCCCACATAGCGGGAACGGTAGCAAAATCATGTCTCAATGCCGATTCTGTGGCCATCGAAACCCCGCCGGCGCCGATGCCTGCGAAGAGTGCGGGGCAAAATTTCTCGATCGGGACCGCCGACCGGCAGTGGAACTCGGCGACGACTTTGAGCAGCGATTGCTCGGTTTCGTTGCCGATGCATTCAGGGCGGAACATGGGATCGATCTCCGCCGGGACGAAATGGCGCTGCCGCGATTGCGGGAAGCGTGCCGGAAGGCCCGGCAGGAACTCGAATCCGCCGAATCGACCGACATCAATCTCCCGTTTGTCGCCACCGACGCGTCCGGGCCGAAGCACCTGCAAATCAGCGTGAGCCGTTCCCAGTTCGACCACGCCCACGACGAGTCCGACCGGATCATCGAACTGCTCCGCAGCGGGCAGAAGATCGCCGCCATCAAGCTCTATCGCGAACGGCACGGCACCGGGCTCAAGGAGGCCAAGGACGCCGTCGAAGACCTCGCCCGGCAACACCAGATCATCGCGCCCGGCGGCAGCGGATGTGCGGGGGTCGCGGTCCTGTTGTTGATCGCCGGGGCAACGTTGGCCGGCATGATCCTCTAACCCGGATTATTCACGTAGGGTGGGACAAGCGTGCGTGAGCCCTTGGTGGGCCGGCGGAAACGGCGATCTTCCCTAAATCAACGTGCCAACGTCGCGGAACGATCGATCGCACGCGCCGGCCCACCAACGAGCCGTTTCCTTGTCTCACCCTACGAGTTCATGAATAATCCGGGCTAACGAACCGCTCAGAAATAGCTTTGCCGTTTGCCCATAAAGCCGCGACCGTTGGTCGCGCCAAGCACTGCCAGAAACCGTCGCGATCCGTGTTCGGCGCGACCAACGGTCGCGGCTTTATATCGTTGTCGCACTGGCATCGCTGACGACGACCTCAATCACCGCCACGATCTTCCTGGTGTGGATGGGAAGCTGAGCCGTCCGGGTTTCGGCCGGTCAGAAGCCGCCAGATGCCGCGGAAGGTGTGGAACCAGCAAAACAGCGCCAGCGCCGCCAACCCCAAGCCGAACAGACCGGTGAGAAACCGGGCAATCGCCTGGTTCCACGAGTCCGGAAAGCACAGGACGCTGCCGGTCGCCCGGGCGCCTCTCCAGCACAGCATCAACAGGATCGCGGCGAAAGAGGTGATGATCATGCTGCCGAGAATCGCGCCGGCCACGTCGCGCAACGGCGTAGCGCCGAGCAAGATGGCGAGCCCCGCACACAAAAACACGGCGCCGCCGAGCCCCGCCGGCCAGCGACCGACCGGAAAATCCGAGGCGTCGCTGCCGATGATGGCGAAGCCAATGATCATCGCCCCGATCCCCGCGACCATCAACCCGAGAAACAGGATGCCTGCACGACCCTTCTTGTCCATCGGTCTATCACCGTCGTTTGGGGCGGGGCTTGCGGCGGAAGCTCCAAAGCTCCGAATCGCCGTGTTCGCGCTGGAGGAGTCGCTCGATCTTCTCGACGATCTCCGGGTGCTCGGCGGCCACGTCGTTCTGCTCGCCGATGTCGTTCTTGAGGCTGTAGAGCTTGATCGGCCCGTCCGGATTCTTGCGGCAGTTCAGCCGGATGCCCTTCCAGTCGCCCAGCCGGACGGCCTGTTGACCGCCGTAGCCGTGGAACTCCCAGAGGAGGAACTCGTGCGGCTTCTGTTTTCCGGTGCCCAGCAGGGTGGGCAGGAAGCTGATGCCGTCGCATTTCGGCGTTATTTTCGCTCCGGCGACTTCCGCCAGCGTCGGCAACACGTCCCAAAACGCGGAGATATGGTCGGTCACCCGGCCCGGTTTGATCTTGCCGGGCCAGCGGGCAATCATCGGCACGCGGATGCCGCCCTCGTAGGCGCTTCCCTTCAGCCCGCGAAACGGCCCGGCGCTTTCGAAAAACTCCGAATCCGATCCGCCGAGCCGGTCGTAGGTCGGCCCGTTGTCCGACGAGAAGATCACGAGCGTTTTCTCATCGAGTCCCAACTCCTTGACCAGGTCGAGGATACGGCCGACGTCGCGGTCCATCCGGGTGACCATTGCCGCGTAGCCGGCCCGCGGGGCGGGGTGCGGCAGGTAGCCGTGGCCGCCCTTGTACGGCGGGTCGGGCCATTGGCCCTTGTACTCGGCCAGCGAATCCTCCGGCACCTGAATCGCCAGGTGCGGGATCGCGTACGGAACGTAGAGGAAAAACGGCCGGTCCTTGTTCTCGCGGATGAACCACAACGCCTCGTCGGTCAGCAGGTCGTGCGAAAACTGCTTGCCCGTCAGACCACGGTCGTTTCCTTCGAGCATGACCTTCTTGTCGTTTCGCCAAAGATAACGGGGGTAGTGGTTGTGGGCGTGGCGTTGGCAGTTGTAGCCGAAGAAATGGTCGAAGCCCTGTTTGTTCGGATCGCCCTCGCTGCCCGGCGGTCCGAGCCCCCACTTGCCCATGGCGGCGGTGGCGTAGCCCTGCTTTTTGAGAATTTCCGCGATCGTCACCGTTTCGTCGGGGATCGGGTGCTGCCCCTCGGGTCTGACCTCGCGGTTGTTGCGGATGAAGGCGTGGCCCAGGTGCATCCCGGTCATCAGCACGCACCGCGACGGCGCGCAGACGGGCGCCCCCGAGTAATGCTGCGTAAACCGGATCCCCTCGGCGGCCATCCGGTCGAGCCTCGGCGTGCGGATTTTCTTCTGGCCGTAGCAGCCGACCTCCGCATAGCCGAGATCGTCGGCAAGGATGTAGATAATGTTCGGCTTCTCGGCCGCCGGCAAGAAAGCCGGCCTCGCCATGGCCAACAAGAACGGCACGACTACGACGCACGCAAGTTTGAGTTTCATGACAATTCCTCACCGGGGGCAATTAAACGGGATAGGTCGGACATTCTGCTTTTCTGAAAAAAGCGGAATGTCGGCGCTTCTGCTCAAAGGACCCGTCATACCGCAGGGTTATGTCCCTGTCGGACCGTTGTTCCAAGAGCGGGATCTTGTTCGGGGCCGACCAGCGCAGACCGCAGTTCCGGGAAGGCGAAGTAAACCCGTAACAGGTTATCCATCGCCCGAGGTTGGGTTCGAGTTCCGTCCACCCACTGCGAAAGCGTCGCTTCGGCAACCCCCAATCGCTCGGCAAGATCGCTCAGTTGCAGTCCAAGCGTCTTGATCGAATTGCTGATCTGCGCGGGCGTGAGCAACTGCAATTGGCGGCGCAGCGCGTCGCTGATCTGGTCATCCACCCCGATTGTGAAGACTTTTTCACCGCAAGCTCGGCAGGTAGGAATGTCAAGTTCGGGGATTTCGACGGCGTGCAGGCGCCCATCGTGGTTCACTTCCGCCGTATACGGGGCAATCTGCGGCAAGACCTTCCTCTTGAGGCACTTAGGACATTGCCGCGGGAAAGGAACGTCCTTGCCGGTTTCGGAAGCATCCGCTTTGGAGATGCTATGGCTCATGGATGTTTACCACGTGAATTCGGGGATCATCTGGACCACTTGGGTCGTCGAAGAGCAACCTCGTCTCAACGTAGATTGGTTGCTCTTCCATTTCGAAGCGAAGATCATAGTGGAATTCGTGTTTGCTCCATTCCGGCCGCGTCTCAACAACTTGGTCAATTGTTCCGCCGCCAGCGATATATTCATACATCGCTTGGGCAATTACTCTGGCGGTTGACTGAGGAAGGTTCCGTCGAACCCGCCGCTTCGCAACTTCCGTCCACAAGAAGTATCCCTCAAAACGCCGGTTTGCAAGTGCATTCTTGTAAGCCTGCAACAACACAGGATCGGTCAGCGGCGCTATTGAACGAGACTCCTTGCGCGGCGCTCAAGGCACCTGCCCGCTTCCTGTTTCTACGGTTATTATACGTGCAGTTCTTGAGCTATGTCAAGCTTCCTACAACGTCCACCCCTCGCGGTACTTGCGGCGGATGAACGGGTCGGCCTCGGGGCAGTTCTTGGCCTTGAGATTCTCCGGGTCCCAATCGAGCTTCTTGCCGGCGCGGTAGGCGACGTTGCCCAGCAGGTTGTGCTCGATCAACATGCCGGAGTAGTCGAAGTTGCAGGTGGTCGGGTCGCCGGTCTTGCAGGCGTGGATCCATTCCCGGTAATGGCCGAGCGACTTGGGGATCGACGGCTCGGGGCGTTTGTAGTCCTTGAACTTGTCTCGCGGCAGCAGCGCGTGTGCCCCGTAGTTGGAGATCAGCGCGCCCCGCTCGCCGATGAACAGCATTCCAAGGCCCCGCCATTTCTTGATATCCTCGCCGTAGGGCAATTCCGGATGCTTTTGACCGTCGTGCCAGGTGAGTTTCAGGGCGGGGCGGTCTTCGATCGCCGGGTGTTCCCACGTTACTTGCAACGAGTGCGGGTTCGTAAACTTGGATGCGACTTCCGGATCGCCCTTCGCTTCGACCGTCAGCGGCTGCCGGAGCTTCAGTGCCCAGAAGGGCAGGTCGATCACGTGGCTGCCCATGTCGCCCAGGGTGCCGTTGCCGAAGTCCCACCAGCGGTTCCAGGTGAGATTGCCGGGCATGTAGCGTTTGTTGTACGGGCGGAAGGGCGCCGGGCCGAGCCAAAGGTCCCAGTGAATGTTGGGGGGGCAGGGATCTTCGCCCTCGGGCAGTCCGCCGCCGGGTCCCCGGCGGCTGCACCAGGCGTGGACCTCGCGGACGTCGCCGATCGCTTTCGCCCGGATCAGCTCGACGACGCGGCGGTAGTTGTCGCCGGCGTGGATTTGGGTGCCCATCTGCGTGGCGACTTTGTCCTTGTTCGCCACGTATGTTTCGCGGACGGTACGGGCTTCGTGTACGGAGTGTGCCAGCGGCTTCTCGCTGTAGACGCTCAGCCCCCGCCGCATTGCCCAGCAATTGGCCAAGGCGTGTACCTGATCGGCCGTGCTGACGACGACGGCGTCGAGGTCTTTCTGATCGACCAACTTGCGCCAATCGACGTAGGTTTTGGCGTTGGGGAAGCTTTTCTTGGCCTTGGCGAGATTGTTTTCGTCGATGTCGCACAGGGCGACGATGTTTTCGCTCTTGACCCCGCCGGTATTGGCGCGGCCGCGTCCCATGCAACCGATGATGCCGATGTTGAGTTTTTCGTTGGGCGAGGGGCTCTCCGCCGCCCGGGCGCCGGCCGCCCAGAACCCGGCGGTTGCCAGTGTGCTGCTTTTGAGAAATTCACGACGATTACTGCGGGTGCTCATGGTTCGGCTCCTTGAGTTGCGGTAAGGAAGAAGGCAGGCTGGATTCAGCGTAGCGTGGCCGATCGCGGATGTCAAGCAGATGCGGAAATACCATACGCCTGCTGCAATTCGCACAACCGAAGCATTCCGTCCCAAAGGAGCCTCATAACCGCTACCAAAAGGGGTCGGATCAAGTTGTCGATTTGATCGAATCGATGAGAAAATGGATAGGCATATCGAAAGGGGATTGCCGTGGAGGCGATCTTGCCGGGGTAGGCGACTCCTTCGGCTGCCGTTGAAAACCGGGAGAACCGTCCCATGTTCGACATTACCCGAAATCAGTATTTTCTCGCCGGACTGGTCCTGCTGTTTCTGGGAATTGAATTTCGCACGGTCGAGTCGATCACCCTGACGCCGGAGTTCACACAATTCCTGGCGGAGCGAACGGGACACCCCCTCGCCTCGGTGAACGCCGGTGCATCCACCTTGACCACCACGGTCGAACCGACGTTCAAGAAGACGCTCCATCCGCCCGAGTGGATCGGCTGGTCGCTTATTTCGATGGGCGCCGTCCTGATTCTCCACAGTCTGGCGATGAAGCCCCCCGAATAGGGAGGTTCCCTTGACACCCACCTACGGTGGAATATGATGGAAAATAAGACGATTATCGAGAATGTTCCCCTTCCTGACAGGAGCCCGATAGATGCTTGGGTACCGACGATTGGACCTCAACGAGGTAGGCGACGTGGTCGTGGTCCGGTTCCTCGACCAGAAGATTATTGAGGACGTCAATATCCAGGAGTTAGGGCAGGAGTTGTTCCGGCTGGTCGAGGTCGACAACTGCCGAAAGATTCTCCTGAACTTCTCGGAGGTCGATTTTCTTTCGAGTGCTGCTTTGGGCAAATTGATTACCATGGATAAGAAAGCGAAGAAACACGGATCTGTTTTGAAACTTTCCAATATCCGGCCGGAGATCTACGAGGTCTTTGCCATTACGAAGTTGAACCGCCTGTTCGACATCAACGACGATGAAGCGGACGCCTTGGCGACTTTTTAGCAGCTCGCACCCCGGAGTCTCCTTTTTTCTCACCAGCTTCTGGTCTTTCCCATGTCCGAGAACCAATGGATCTGGCGATGCGATCGCATGATTCCCAGCGATACGGGGATCGGCCGGGAAGTTATGGAAGAGGTGCTCGACCAGTTGCAGTCCCATCACTGGATGGAACACGACGTATTCAGCGTGCGACTGGCCATGGAGGAGGCCCTGGTCAACGCCATTACGCACGGCAACCGGCTGGATACGAGCAAGCGCATTCGCATCTGCTGCGACATCGCCCCCGAGGTAATCCGCATCGAAATTACCGACGAGGGCGAGGGATTCGATCCCTTCTCGGTTCCCGATCCGACCAGCCCCGAAGGACGCATCCGCGTCGGTGGCCGCGGCGTCATGCTGATGAAGCACTTTATGTCCAGGGTCGAGTACAACGATAGCGGCAACACGGTAGTCATGGAGAAGGAGCAGGCGAAGGAGTAGGCTTCTTCAAGTGTCCTCGAGTGGGGCTTGCCGGGAGAGCCCAACCTTCAGCAAGAATAACCCTTCCCGGTCGATCTGTTCGATCTTTCTCAGGCCCGCCCCGGCCAGTAGCTCTTCCCAACGGGTGTCATCGGGCAAGTGATCGCCCGCCACTTCGCCTCCCACGCTGTCGTGAAAGCGGTTCACCTCGGCGCGGGAATTGAGATGGACCACGAGCAGCCGCCCGACGGGCTTCAGCGCGGCCGCGATGTTTCCAAGGGCCGCGGCCTGGTCGCGGAAATGCGGGAAGCTGTGAAAACAGAAGGCCACCTCGAAGAGGTTTTCGCCCAATTCGTCTTGGCAGACGTCGGCAACGCGGAACTCGGCCGGGATATTCTTCGCCCGGGCCTTCGCGATCATCGCCGGCGAGAAATCGATACCCAGCACGTGTCCGGGCCGCACCTGCCCGGCCAGCCAGCCGGTCAGTTGCCCCGTCCCGCAACCGACTTCCACTACGTCCTCGCCGGGACGCAGCTTGAGCAGATCGGCGCAGGCTGCCAGTTGCCGGACCGTCTCGGCGGGGTCCTGCTCCGCCGTATCCCAATCCGCAGCCAAGCGGTCGAAAAACACGACGCGCGGGTCCGGCGAGCTGTTCTCGGAGGCGTCTCGCATGGAACTGACGTTGAATGTCCTAAACCCCGACCCCTGAGCCGTCTACACAAGCAGCATCCACCAGCATTCCTTCCCGGACGACTCGATCTTCGGGAACGTCTGTCCGGTCACGATGCTGAGTTTCCTTTCCTTGTGTCCCGGCGGCGGGTCTTTTGTCCCGTCGACGTAGCCGTGGAACCGGTAACGGCCCGTTATCTCGCAGGTTTCCCCCGTCTTGAATCGTTTTTTCGCAACCATGGCATTGTCCCTGAGGAGAGAGATTTGCCTTGTTCCCAAGAAGGCGATTACCTGATTGCCAATTCTACCGCTCATCTCCGTGGCGGGCAACCGCTGCTGAAAACCGGGAAGCACGCCCGGATTTCCAGGGGGTTACCGGCGGAGCGAGCGTCTTTGCACGGCACGCGTTTCTCGGATACAATGAGTTCTCGAAGCAAGCAATGGAACTGCAATGATGAAACGTCAACCGTCCAACCCGGAGGAATTGGCCAGGCGGCTCGCCGCGGCGGAGGGCCGGATTCGCCGTCTGCAAATCGCCCTGTGGGTGGTGGCGACATTGTGTGTCATCGCCTTGCTGCCCAACGCCTTTTGGCTGGTGATGGTGATCCTGGCGGTTTCCGTAGCGCTATTGGTCCCCGCCGGATGGCTGGCACTGCGTTATGCCCGGCGCCGCGACGAATGTTGGAGCCGAGAAGCGGACGATCTCCGCAAAAGAAACGGCACGCCGAAACGCAAGGCCGGCTCGACCAAGGCGTGAACCTTCCGGAAATGCCGGACGCCGGCGGCTTGCGCGCAGAAAAAAACGGCGGCCCGACCGCAGGGGATCGGGTCGCCGGTGCTTTCTCGGCCGGGGTTTTCGCCATCCGGCGGATGCCGGAATCGTTCTCCTATTGACCGCACGCCGGCTCGCAGCACGAAGGCTTGCAGCACGCCGGCTCGCAACACACAGGCTTGCAGCAGCAAGGCACCGGGCAACACACCTTCACCGGAACCTGCACGCACACCACCTTCGGCACGCATCGCGTGACCGTGCAGGGAACCTGCTTCGGAACCAGCCTGACGCAGTTGATCGTCTGCGTGCAGCAGACCGGCTTGCAGACGGTGTAGGGCACCATCTTCGTACAGGTTTGCGGCACCATCCGGCAGACCTTGTACGGGACCTGCTTCGTGTGGCACTCCCTCACGATTCGGCAGACTTTGTAACAGCAGGTCTTCGTCCGCGTTTCGGGCACCATCTTGCAAACGCGGTAAGTGCAGGTTTTCACCCGCTGCTCGGGAACCATCCTGCAAACCTTGTAAGTGCGCTCGCACACCCGGTTCTCGCGGACCATCCGGCAGACCTTGTAGCAGCACGTCTTCACCCGCTGCTCGGGCACCATCTTGCACACCTTGTAGGTGCAAGTCCGCTGCTCGGGCACCATCTTGCAGACCTTGTAGCAGCACGTCTTCACACGCTGCTCGGGTACCATCTTGCACACCTTATAGGTGTACGTCCGGGTCCGCTGCTCGGGCACCATCTTGCAGACCTTGTAGCAGCACGTCTTCACACGCTGCTCGGGTACCATCTTGCACACCTTGTAGGTGCAGGTTCTCACCCGCTGCTCGGGTACCATCCTGCAGACGGTGTAGGGGATCCGTTTCTCGTGGCATTCCCGGACCATGCGGCAGACCTTGTAGCAGCAGGTTTTCACCCGCTGCTCGGGTACCATCCTGCAAACCGTATACGGGACCTTCTTTACGCAGGTTTCGCGCACGTACTCGACGCACGGGACTTCCTTTTCGATGATCTCGGGCACCCAGACACGGCAATGGCGCACCGGATCGCAGGAGGCGGGCCCGCAGCAGTTCGGGGGGGCCTCGCGAGTCTCCCAGTGACCCGAGCAAACCTTGATCGTACGCGTACAGTGAACCGGCTTGCAGACCGTGTAGCAACAGTCGCGATATCGCGTTTCGTAGACCGGCTTGCAGACCGTGTAGCAGCATTCCCTGGTCCGGGTTTCCCAGACCGGCTTGCAGACCGTGTAGCGGCACACCCGCTCGCGGGTTTCGTAGACCGGCTTGCAGACCGTGTAGCATATCTGCTTGGTCCGCGTTTCCCACACCGGCTTGCAGACCGTGTAGCAGATCTGCTTGGTACGGGTTTCCCAAACGGGTTTGCAGACCGTGTAGCAGCAAGTCTTGGTACGGGTTTCCCAAACCGGCTTGCAGACCGTGTAACAAATCTGCTTGGTCCGGGTTTCCCAGACCGGCTTGCAGACGGTGTAGCAACGGGTACGGGTTTCCCAGACCGGCTTGCAGACCGTGTAGCATATCTGCTTGGTCCGGGTTTCCCAGACCGGCTTGCAGACCGTGTAGCAGCATTGCCGGGTTCGGGTTTCCCAAACCGGCTTGCAGACCGTGTAGCAGCATTGCCTGGTTCGGGTTTCCCAAACCGGCTTGCAGACTGTGTAGCAGCAAGTCTTGGTCCGGGTTTCCCAAACGGGTTTACATACCGTGTAGTTGCAGGTCCGCATCCGGGTTTCCCAGACCGGTTTGCACACCGTGTAGGTGCACTGGCGGTATCGGGTTTCCGGCACGTACTTCGTGCAAGTCACGGTTTTCGGAACGCACACCCGCTCGTAACACGTCCTGTAACAGGTATGCTGCTGTTGCTCCCAGACAACCTTCCGACAGGTCTTCATGACCGTGTGGCACTCCATTTCGCAGCAGGCCGGCTTCCAGCAACGGAACCTTGCCGCACCGCAATAGCAGGCGTTGGCCGTGCCGGCTGCAATGGCCAAGAGCACGGTTGCCGCGAGTGACACACCCAACAACTTTCTCATACTGAGCCTCCTTCGAGCATCACGTGAACGAATAGGGCCTAATGTGTAATAACGGCGTGTAGTAATGGGGTAAGGCGCTAAGAGTCTAATCGGTTGGCGCAAGTTATGTGCATTAGCTGTATTCGCCTGAATACGCATGCTGTTTATCTAGGCTACACTACGCATACGACGCAGTACGCCAGGAATGGTCCGTGAACGTCAACAAATATCGTCACAGTAGATCGCCGGGATGCAATAGAAGGTTTAGGTAATTTACACAATCTGCGTTATTTACAGGCCCCAGGTCGCCCCAACCGGTTTCAGACCTGTTGCCCCTAGATTCGGCTGGATTGCTGCAACCCATTGTGCCGCTGCGGAGGATCATCGCGCTTGGAGGCGGAGTGACAGTTGGAGCCGGTTTGCCGGTTCTCGCGGCCGCCAAAGCCCTTGCTCTGGAAATGGCGAGTCCATAAACTACACGGCACGCCTGCTACCCGGTGGTGTAATTGGCAACACAAGGGATTTTGGTTCCCTCGTTCCAGGTTCAAGTCCTGGCCGGGTAGCCTTCCTGAGTTTCCATTCCGGCAGAACAGGGTGTCAGGAAGGTTTGGTGTCCGCTTTGATGAGGCCGCGCGTGAGCTGGACGAGGGTTTGGACAACGGCCTGACACGTGGGAAAGCGGTCGTCGGGTTTCTTGGCCATCATCTTTTCGCACAGTTTCACCAAGGGCAACGGGGTATCGGGGCGGACGGCTTGGATCCCCTTCACCTCGGCTTGTTGGCGTTTGCGCAGCTCCTCGGGGGAGAGCCCTTTGGGAAACGGCGGCTTGCCGGTGAGGAAGAAGTACAAGGTGCAACCGAGGGAGTAGACGTCGGTCCGGCCGTCGACCGCGCCGCCTGCCCTCGTACACTCGGGGGCACGGTAATTGATCGACTTGCCGCCGAGGCCGGGGTGCGCGACTTTCACAAGGTTGCTGCGATCGACGAGGAGCTTCGAGGGCCGGACTTCCTGGTGGAAGATATTGTTGGCGTGGAGGTGGTGCAGGCCCGTCGCCGCCTGGCAGATGATGTCGGCAGAGACGGCGAACTTCAGCGGACCCTTCGCACCGACGACTTGCTCGAGGTTGCGCCCCTGCACGTACTCCATGACGAGGTAGTAGTAATCTTCGAATTTGTCGACGGTGTATACCTGGACGAGGTTGCGGTGATCGAGTCCGCCGAGCGCGCCGGTTTGGGTAAGGAACCGGTCGAGAAAGGGGTTGTTTTGCACGAGTTCGCGGGAATAGACCTTGAGGGCAACTTGCCGGTTCATGGTGACGTGGTTGGCCAGAAAAACGACCCCCATAGAGCCTGTGCCGATCACCCGAATCAACTTGTGCTTGCCCAGCAGCAATTTGGTCCGCCCCTTGAGCAACTGGGTTGCCTGCCACTCGCTGAGCATCTTGGCGTCGAGCAGGCGCTTGGCAAAGACCTTCGGATCGTTCCCCATGACTTGGGCGGTGTGAAGCTGCTTGGGATCGAGCAGTTGGCTCTCCTGCAACAGCTTGAGAAAACCGTCGGTGGAGGTGGGGGCCTTGTCGTCCGGTTGTGCAGCCTTGGGTTGGCCCGTCCGGCTCAGCCCGCCTGCCACAAGCGATTCGAGCACGGCGATGCGCTGCTTGGTCCGCTTCTGTTGCTTTTGGAGTTCGCCCAGTTCCGTTTCGGGGTCGAGAGGGCCGCGATCCTGAAGGTCCTTCCCGGAGCTGGGGGGGCCTGGCAAGGGGGCCGCAATATCCAAAACGGATCCGGATTCACCCTGCTCGTCGAAGATGTCGCCGCCGGCAACCGTGTCCGGCGCGTCGCCTGCGGCGGCCTCGTCCCCCAAGATGCTGAAGTCAAAGTCGATGTCCTGTTCCTCGGACTCGTCCGATTCGAACCACCCTTTGCCGTCACAGGCAAAGCAGGGCTTGTCGTCGAGCATGCCGGAACCGCGGCAGGTTTGACATTCGATAAGATTGTTGGGAGTGGTGTCAGCCATGGTGTGTCAATGTAATGTCGTGCCGTCCCACCCGGACTTTTCGTTTATTATTATACCCCACCGATTGCGGTGTGCAACTGTTGTGTACAGCCGATTGAGGTATGTAACCCCGACTAATTTTTGGGGTGTTTCTGGCCGGGGGTGGCCTCACCGGTTGACGCGGGCCGGGTAAATCGTTAGATTAACGGGTTTGTCATCCTGAACGGTCCGGGATGGCATGTATTGGCTAACCTGACCGAGCCACCTTTTAACGCCGGATACCCCATCCAATGGGTGGGGGGTTGCCCGGTGTGCATTGTAGGGGAGTTGTCCGTTGCCTGCCGTTTTTGTCAAGGAACTCATTGAATCGGGGGTTCATTTCGGGCATCGTGCCAGTCGCTGGAACCCGAAAATGCGGCCTTACATCTATGCTCGCCGCAATCTGATCCACATTGTCGATGTCCGCGAGACGATCCGCGGGTTGCTGCGCGCCCGCAAGTATCTTCAACAAATCGCCTCGGGCGGAAGTCTGGTGCTGTTCGTCGGCACGAAGCGGCAGGCATCGGACACCATCGAACAGCAGGCGCAACGTTGCGGGATGCCGTTTGTCGGGGATCGCTGGCTGGGGGGCACGTTGACCAACTTCCGCACGATCCGCAGCCGGTTGGGCCGTCTCGAAGAACTCGAAACCATGCGCGAAAGCGGTGATATCGAAAGCTATTCCAAGAAGATGCAGTCGGCGCTGAATCGCGAATACCGCAAGATGTTCCGCAATCTCAACGGTATCCGCTCGATGAACCGCCTGCCCGAGGCCCTCATCGTCGTCGATCCGCGCAAAGAGAAAAACGCCGTGCGCGAGGCACGCAAACTGGGGATCACGACGGTCGCGCTGATCGATACCGATTGCGATCCCGACGAGGTCGATTTGCCGATTCCGGGCAACGACGACAGTATCCGCTCGATCGAGTTGATCACGCGGTTTCTGGCCGACGCCGTCCTGACCGGTAAGGCCGCGTCCGGCGCCGTGAAAAAACAGGAAGCGAAACCAACCGAGGCGCCGCCCGACAGCGAAACCAGCGAAGAATAAACCAAGCTCATTTGGATCCGAAGGCAGGTTCAGGAACGAGAGGAACTGTCATGGCAGAAGTTACCGTGGCCGACGTGAAGGCGCTCCGCGAGAAAACCGGGTTGCCGATGATCGCCTGCAAGAAGGCGATTACGGAGGCAGAAGGCGACCAGGAAAAAGCCATCGAGTTGCTGCGCAAAGCCGGGGAAAAGACGGCCGCGAAGCAAGCGGGGCGGGCAACGAAAGCCGGACGCATCGCCGTTTTCGCCGACACGGACGCCGGCGCGGGTGCGATCGTCGAATTGCGGTGCGAGACGGCCCCGGTCGCCAATAACGAGGAATTCGTCCAGTTAGCCGACGACATCGCCAGGCAACTGGCCGCCGGCCCCGGCGCCGCCACGCCCGACGAACTACTTGCCCAGCCGTCGCCGGGCAAGGAAGGCACGACGCTGAAAGAGCAGTGGGACGAACTGTACAACCGCATCCGCGAGAACTTCAAGTTCGAGCGTCTGAGGCGGATCGACGGTGTTTGCGGCGGATACGTCCACCACGACGGCGCGAAGGGGGTGTTGTTGCACTTCGAGGGTGGTGTGCCCGAGTTGGCCAAGGACATTTGCATGCACATCGTCGCCATGAGGCCGCAGTCCCTTTCCAAAGAGGACCTGGACCCCGAAGCGGTGGCCAAAGAGCGAGAAATCCTCACCGAACAAGCCCGCCGTGAAGGCAAGCCGGAAAAGATCATCGAGAAGATGGTCGAGGGCCGCCTGCGAGGCTTTTACGCCGAGCGTTGCCTCGTTGAGCAAGTCTTCGTCAAGGGTGAGGACAAGAAGCAAACCGTGGGCAAGGTCGCCGACAAGGCCGGAATGAAACTGATAGAATTCGTCCGCTGGGAACTCGAAAAGGAGTAGCTCCCATGGCCGGGGAAGCAGCCGCGACCTCGCAGTACAAGCGGGTAATCCTGAAAATTTCGGGCGAAGGTTTCGTGCATCCGGGTGAGCGGGGTATCGCCACCGACGCCGTTTTGCACCTCGCCGGACAGACCTGCGAAGCCGCCCGGGGCGGCACGGAAATCGCCATCGTCATCGGCGGCGGAAACATCCTCCGCGGGGCACAATTCACCGCCGGCAACTCGTGCGTGCAAGAGGCGACCGCCCACTACATGGGCATGCTCGCAACCGTGGTCAACGGCCTCGCCTTGCAGGATGCGATCGAGTCGCTCGGGTGCGAAACCCGGCTGATGACGGCGATTCGCATGGAGGGGGTGGCCGAGACCTACATCCGCCGGCGCGCCACGCGACATCTCGAAAAGGGCCGGATCATCATCCTCGCCGCCGGCACCGGCAGCCCTTTCGTCACCACCGACACCGCCGCCGCACAACGCGCGCTCGAGCTGGAAACCGACGTGCTCCTGAAAGCCACCCGCGTCGACGGCGTCTACAGCGACAATCCCGAAAAAAATCCGCACGCCGTCCTTTACAGCGAATTGACCTACGACGACGTGCTGAAACAGAATCTCCGCGTGATGGATCACGAGGCAATCACCAAGTGCATGGAATACAAAATGCCGATCCTTGTATTCAACTTTCGCAAGGAAGGAAACATCGAGAAGGCCGTCCGCGGTGAACGCGTCGGCACGCTGGTGCGATCCGGGGAATAGCCCTAAAGCCGAATCCGGGGTCCCGATTATGACAGCAGATGAAATCCTCTTCGATGTCGAAGAGCGAATGGAAAAGGCAATCGGTCACCTCAAGAGCAACCTGGCGGGTATCCGCACCGGCCGCGCAAACCCCGGCCTGGTCGATTCGTTGAAGGTCGAGGTCTACGGCTCCCTGACCCCGATCAAACAGGTTGCCGCCGTCGGCGCACCCGAACCTACGCAGATCGTCATCCGCCCCTACGATCCGGGAACGACCAGGGACATCGAGAAGGCGATTCTTGCAGCCGATCTCGGCTTCAACCCGCAATGCGACGGCCAGGTCATCCGCCTGAACGTCCCGCCCCTTTCCACCGAGGTCCGCCGCAAGATGGTCGGCCGTGTCAAGGAGCTGGCCGAGGAGGCCAAAATCGCCATCCGGAACATCCGCCGCGACGGCAACAAGGCCGCCGACGCCGCCGAAAAAGACAAAAAGCTCTCCGAAGACGAACGAGACAAAACCAAGAAGGAAATCCAGGATTTCACCAAGGACTACGAGTCCCGGACCACCGATCTTGCGAAGGCCCGGGAGAAAGAGGTCCTCGACGAGTAGAACCCGCTTTCCCGCACCGGGAACTTTCACCCGCAGCCACGCGTCTTAGAATATGAGCCTGCTGTGAA